>JAOUNS010000023.1 GCA_029880855.1 Gammaproteobacteria bacterium | reverse complement strand
CGCTGTTGAGGTTATAGCCGGACCAGTTGATGGCCATGTTCTGACTGGTCTGGTTGATGGTGGTGTTGCTGCCGCTCTGGTTGATGCTGCCGGTGCCGCCGACTACTTCACCGCCGACAGGAGCGGCATGGAGTTCTGACACACCTGCCACGCCGGTAATAATCATGCCGCCGATAATTGATCGGATAATCATCCTCAGTGACGTTTTATCCGTCCTGGATTGATTGCTCATATCCACACCCCGCCTTCCCAAAGTTGATGTTTATTGTTTATGCAATTTTTTACTGCACTTTTCGAAACGCCATCTGACCGGTAATTGTTCCGGGACAATGTTGTCAGTGACAGTTAGTGCAAAATAAATGAGACATATGCTGTGCTGCAGCAAACAAACGTGAAGCTTATTTTTGCAGCCATAGTGACAGGTATGAAGAGTTGTTGTGCTGTTCCATCTCACATCCCTGTCCCAAAACCAACACTGTGCCGGTGATTCGTTTTGGCGCACCACTAAGGTGGTCAAATATACAGCAGATACTGTCGGGGGAAAAACACAATTAAAATGTGATTAGTTTTTGACCAATTATCCTTTTCAACAACGACACTGACAAAAGCTGCGATGCTAAACAGACTTAATGGAGGCAGCTGGATCGGACCGAACTTGGACCAAGTCTTACACTGTCATGGGTACAAAGCCAGGTTGTTCTTCAATCCGTTGCAACCAGGTGGTGACGGCCGGGTAGTTCTGAAGTGTAAACCCGCCTTCTTCTGCACAGTGGGTGTAGGCGTAGAGTGCAATGTCGGCCAGACTATACTGCTCGCCGACAAAAAACGTCCGTGAGGCAAGATGCTGTTGCATAACAGCAAGGGCGCTGTTGCCCCGTTCGTGCAAGCGGGGTAGTTCGTTACGGCGTAGATGGTCTACAGGCAGAAATTTACAGATAAATCGTGCGACAGCAACATAGGGTTCATGGCTGTACTGCTCATAAAACATCCAGCCCAGCATTTGCGCACGCAAATAATTATCGACAGGAATAAACGGCGATCCTTCCGCCAGATAGATCAGAATGGCATTGGATTCAGCCAGATATTTTCCCGGTTCGATCTCCAGTGTCGGCACCTGGCCCACCGGGTTCATGGCGAGAAACGGTTCCGTGCGGGTTTCGCCATTGACGACATCCACTTCCTGCCAGATATAGGGGATCTGTAAATGACTGAGTAACATGCGCACTTTATGGCAGTTACCCGAGGCCGACATACCGTGGAGTTTTAACATCTATCTATCCCTGACCGGTGTGTGAATTTTCAGGCGATCGTCAACAGGATAGGTTTGCCCTTTGTGATCACCATGGTGTGTTCATATTGTGCAGAGAGATTATCTTTTTCCCCTGCCAGTGTCCAGCCATCATCCAGTTGGTCAACAATACGGTTTTTGGTGGAGAGAAAAGGTTCGATGGTAATCACCATGCCTTCCGTCAGAACCCGTTTATCTGCCGGATTAAAAAAACCGGGGATCTCTTTTGGTTCTTCATGCAGGCTGCGGCCCACACCATGACTGCACAGATTCTTGATAATGCGAAAACCTTTTTGTTTTGCCACTTGTTGAATGGCCTTGCCGATCCTGTTTAACGGTTGACCGGCCCGCGCCACATTGACAGCATGGTCCAGTGCCTGGCGGGTCGCGTGACACAATCGATTTTTCAATGCACTGCTTGGCGGAACAACAAAGGTGCCACCGGTATCGGCAAAGTATCCGTCTTTTTCCGCCGAGACATCGATATTCACCACATCTCCGGGCTGAATAACGCGCCCACCGGGGATACCGTGCGCCGCTTCTTCATTGATACTGATACAGGTATAACCGGGGAAGCCGTAACTCAGCATGGGTGCGGAACGGGCGTCGTATTTTTCAAAGAGCGACTTGCCGATCATGTCCAGCTCCAGCGTAGTCATGCCCGGCTCGGTACGCTGCATCATCTCTTGTAATATCCGTGCAACGATGCGGCCAATTACTTTCAAGGCCTGTAAATCCTGTTCGGTTTCTATGGTCATTCCCGGCTGCCGTAATCTGCTGATTGAACATATATAATAGTATAGGTATTCGTCGACTGACGAGAGGTAATCGACCAGACTGAGCGTATCCGGCTCATTCGTCCATCGGGACGATATTGCCCTGTTTATCCGTTTTCACAAATCGTCGCCCTGTACCAAAAGGAAATTCACGCTGAAATGGCAAGGTGGATTTTTTTACCTTCCAGCCACCCCGTGCCTTGCCGCGCATCCAGACAAAGTAGTGAAAGTCCCGATCTGATCCAAGATATTGCGTGTGATAGAGCGGATCCACACCGTAGTTTTTCAGCTCTGTCTTTGGCACATCAATATACGCGAGTTCCTTGTCCGAACACCCCATCAACATTGCCGGCAGCAACATCAGCAAATATACCATTTTCATACCTGTTCCCATGTCAGGCCCTCCTGAGCCACACCTATCTTACAGGAACAGGCCGACGGTCCAACTGATCAGCCCCAGATCTGACAATTTAGTCTTGACCTGGAGTTAACTCCAGAATGTATGATATGAGCCGATACACTGATACAGCAGGGAAGTATCCGGTCAGTCACCGCCAGGCATGGCTAACTTATTCTTTTTATTGGAGAATGTATATGAAAGTACGATTTTTGGCCCTCTGTCTCGGCCTGTTGTTCAGCCTGCCGGTCCTGGCGGCAGACAGCTATGTCATCAAAATCGATGGTATGACTTGCCAATTTTGTGCTCACAACGTGAAAAAACGCCTGAAGACCATCGACGGCGTGGAACAGGTCGAGGTGGATCAGGACAAGGGGCTGGCCACGCTCAACGTCAAACCCGGCACCAAGCTCACCGATGAACAACTCAAAGCCCTGATTGCCGACGCCGGTTATAACTATCGCGGCATGCAATCCCAACCCCAATAACCGAGAAAATCCATGTCTATCGACAACATGAAAAACGAACGCCACGTCACCCTGCTGGCCCTGTTCACCTCGCTGAGTACGCTGGTCTGCTGCGCCCTGCCGATCATCCTGGTGAGTCTGGGTCTGGGCGCCACCTATGCCGCCATCACAGATACCATTCCCCTGTTGATCACGCTGGGTAAATACAAGGCCGTCACCTTTACCCTTGCCGGCATACTGATCAGTGCTTCACTCTGGTTTACGTTTCGTCCCGGTCGCGCCTGTCCCAGCGATCCGCAGCTGGCACAACACTGCAGTCGTATCCAGATCTGGAACAAACGTCTGTTGATCCTTGCTGCAACCGCCTGGTGTATCGGTTTCTTTGCCGCCTATCTGGCACTGCCTTTACAACTCTGGCTGGAAGGCTGATCCCGTGCTCAAGGTGGAAATCTTTTCCTCCCCCGGTTGCAGCAAGTGCAGTCATGCCAAGGCAACCCTGCGGCACATCGCCTCTGAGATCGGCGCCGATCAAATTGAGTGGCGTGAAGTGAATATCCTGGAGGAACTGGATTATGCGGTGGAACTGGGTGTGCTCTCCACACCGGCAATCGCCATCAATGGCGAACTCTGCTTTACCAGTTTGCCGTCCGCTGCAAACCTGCGCCAACAACTGTTGCAGAGAATGGCATCATGACCATCAGTCTACTGTTGCTGAGTGCCTTGTTGCTTGGCAGTCTGGCCTTCTTTGAGCCCTGTACCATTGCCACCCATACCTTGTTCACCGCACGAACTCACCATGAGACTGTGCATATACGTTATCAACAATTATTTGCATTGTGGTTGAGCCGGACACTGTTAAGCTGTTTGTTGCTGGTCGCTGCCGTACTGCTGTTACCTGTTCCACAATGGCAACCTGCCACCTTCGGGTATGTATTGATCGGGATGGCCGCACTCTATTTACTATCACGGTATGTCTACCTGCCTGTACCGCACCTGATGTTTTATAAACTGTTGCCCGGCGGCAATCAGTTGCGACAAGCCACCCAACTGGGTTTAACCCTGCCGGCCTGTACTCTGCCATTGTTTGTTGTGATCATCGGGCTGGTGATCATGCAACAGGATATCCTCACTGCCTTGTCGGCCGGTGTACTTTTTGCCGGTGGTTTCACCCTGCCGGTGATCATCGCGGCACGCAAGGGAATCCAACCGGAAACTCAACGACTGTTACAACATGCCGCACAAGGCAGTCCCTGGCTGACGGCCATACTGCTGGGTGGTGCCGCCTTAACGATTTTGGTTCCGCAATTTGATCTGAGCGGCAAGGCGCTGGCAGCAGCACTCGCCGACAGCAGCTGGTCAGGTCTGGGCATCTCTTTCCTGGCCGGTTTCGTATTCAGCTTTAATCCGGTTTCCTTTGCTTCCATCCCGGTTATGCTGGCCTATGTCACACGGGCAAATGCTGAACGTCGCGCGGTAATAATGGGCGGTGCTTTTGTGCTTGGCATGATCCTCACCCATGTCGCACTGGGTGTGGCTGCCGCTGCCGGCGGCGACGGGATCAAGACTGTACTGGGTCGTGAATGGGCCCTGTTACTGGGACCGATCCTGATTCTGCTGGGCTTGATGTGGCCGGGCTGGATCACCATCCGGCTGCCCTGGTTTGGGATGCGCGCCCGTAAAGTCACCGGTATCTGGGGTGCTTTCCTGCTGGCCATTCCCTTTTCGGTGGCGGTTTGCCCATTTTGCACGCCGGCCTTGCTGGTAACGCTCACGGCCAGCGCCGCCATCGGTTCGATCACCTATGGTTTTGCCCTGCTGCTGGCTTTCGCGCTGGGCCGCAGTATTCCCATACTCATTGGTGCGTTAAGCATGGGCTGGCTGGAATCATTGTCCGTGATGACACGCTACCAAAAACTGTTTGAAACCCCGGCCGGGATAACATTGATCCTGGTTGGCTTGTATTTGTTGAATGAATATTTTTTCCTGCTGGATCTTTCATGGAGTCTGTCATGAGCACCTGTTGTGAATCCGATAGTTGCAACACCGCGCCACGCAAGGCGGTCTGTCCCGTCAATGGCAAGAGTTATCCCCGAGTCAGTCGTAAAACCCTGTTGCACCATTTGAAAAAACCCTGGCAAGTCAATGTTACAGAACAGGACTGGTATTTTTGTGACAGTCCGGACTGCGATGTGGTCTATTTCAATGTCAATGCACAGACCTTCCTGCGACAGGATTTGCGCACTGACCCGGGCCAAAAATCCACTGCAGCGGAACGGACACTCTGTTATTGTTTTGATGTAACAGCAGCGGATTACCAAAGTCAGCCCGACGAAACCAAAACCTTTGTTATTGACCAAACACGCAGCAGTACCTGCGATTGTGAAATCCGCAATCCGGCCGGTCGTTGTTGCCTGAAAGATTTTCCAAAACAATGAATATACAAACAGACTATAAAATCGGTGATATTGCCGAACTGACCGGTGTCAGTACCGATACCTTGCGTTATTACGAAAAGATCGGCCTGTTGAGCAATATCAAACGCACTGACTCCGGCCTGCGACTCTACAGTGATCGGGATGTCTCACGTCTGAAATTTATCAAACGCGCCCAGCGGATGAACTTCTCACTGGATGAGATCCGTGACTTGTTGGCCATGCGTGAAGATCCCCAACAGGCCTGTACCGAAGTCCGCCAGATCACCAGCAGCAAGTTACAGGATATCGAGGCCCACCTTGAGGAACTCACCCGTTTGCGTAATGAGCTGGCCCTGCTGTTAAATCTGTGTCAGGCCTCGGAAGAGGGCTGTCCGATCATTGACGACCTGGATACCGGCAAGCAGGTTTAGGATCTACAGCAACCACGCTGCCGGAATGATGCAATTCTGCACCGGTGTACTGCCTGTCAGCGGCGCCAGTGACTGGCTGATATACTCCGCCTCTTGCAGGGTCCGCTCATCTTTTTCATAAAAGACAAAATCCAGCGTCACCTGCTCCGCTGTTTTGCGCCGTGTTTTGGACCATGACCAACGGATTCGATAGGGCTGCTCCGCGCGCAATGCAATCCCTCTGATTAAACACTGATACTGATCATGGCCGATGAAACAGTATTTGTACCAATCCATGGTTTTGCTGTCCGCCAACACGGACATACCGAAATCAGCACCGGCCACCGGTTGATCGGTTTTTGTGAAACAACCCGGTCTTAACTCGGCGATCAGTTTATCAGCCGAACGTTTTTCAAAATAAACCATTCCTGACGTGTGTTGCTTCTCAACCCAGCCGGCAGGCAGATTAAAGACCAGCCCGCGATCCTTGATCTCATGTCGCAAACCGGTCACCGGCTTGCCGTGCAGGAAAAACGGGTTGGTGGTATGAAAGTAACCACTCACTTCAGCAATCCGGTTTTTGATCGGCAAATCCATCCCGACCCGGAAAAACATGCTGACCAGAAACAAACCCAGCAGAAGCAACGCCGGCACTGTCGTAATCCGTTTCAGCATGGGAGTAACACATAACACACCCGCCGCCACGATCAGCACCACCAGGCCCAGATAGGTGACCAAACCGCTCCAGCGTGCAATCCCGGCGTAATATTCGAGATAATACCAGCAAAAAAACACGGCTATTCCGAAGATCGACAGCGCGGCCTTGCGATAACTCTCCTTGTCAGCCGGTTTGGCAATAAAGGTCCCCGCCAGCACCACGATCAGTATCAGTATTGAGAGCCAGGTGGACAAGTTTAGTGACATCAGCTGATAACTCCGGTTGCACGAATAATAATCAGTTATATTATCTCACACCGAGACAATGCATTTCACCAGCATACCCGTACCGGCTATTCACCGGCAAGCAGCGGATTTTGTCAGCCATATCACAGCACAATAGCAAAAGTCACATATACTTGATGCAACGATTTTTTTCTCTTCCATAACAACACAAGGGGCGTGATATGTTGGAAAAAATGAAAATAGGCAATGCCATGCGGTTATTTCTGCTGATCGTGGCAATTTTGCTGTGGCTGGGCATTTTCCTGACCGGCCTGAAAACCGCTCACTGGCTGCTCTTTATACCCGCTGCCTTTTTTACCTTTGCCGCCGTCAGCGGTATCTGTCCGGGGATGTTTTTCTCCAAACTGATCACCGGCGACAAATAAGCTCTTATGGACGGTCTGTACATTCAGACCGTCTCCATCAAATCAGACAACACTCACGTCTTGTCCGTCCATCGCTGTCGCAATAACCGGCGCATCGGATCTTCCAGCAGGCGATAGGATAACGTGGCCGACAAGACTGCCAGCAAGAGATAAGGGATCAGGAAAAAATTGGGTGACAATTTGATAATATCCAGGCAGATAAACAACACCGGCAGATGCAGCAAATACAATGAGTAGGACACCTTGCCCAGATGGTCGCCAAGCCGATTGGCCAGCCAGGGATGATCATCCGGCACCAGAAATACAATCACATAAAAAACCACGCACATCGCCGCATACACAAACGGCTCACGCCAGACAGCATGTTTGTAACCGGTCAACTGATAAAAGATATCGGGATATAACAGCGGAATCAGTAGCAATACAAACACAAACCCCTGCTTTCGATATTGTGTCGGTACCTGTCGATAGCGGTATAACAAACCAAACAGGACACCGGCCAGGAAATAGTGCAGGGCCATCAGTATTTTAAACTTGATCAACAGCGGACCAAGGTGTCTTTCCGGCGCCGGTAATCCCAGCAACCACAACACAACAATAATGGCCGCCACACACAGATAGAACAAGCTGCGCTGTCCGGCATACAACCACCACAACAACACAAAAAGACCATAGAATTGGATCTCCGGCGGGATGGTCCAGAGCACCGAATTGCCGTTCAGCAAAAGGAAGTGTGCCAATAACGACCAGCCATCCTTGATATCATAGAAAATACCGCTGACACCCAGCTTTGGCAAAAGCCATGACAACAGGACAACTACAACAAACAGCGGCACCACACGGGCAAAGCGGGCAACCGCATAGCGCCGGATCTGTTGTGGATTAAAGGGCTGGTTAAAATACAACAGCGACATCAGAAATCCGCTCAGCATAAAAAACAGCATGACACCGAACTGACCACCGTCGTGACCCAACACACCGTTCAGAAAACCGGTGTTATTGCTGTAATGGCTGAACAACACCATCAAGGCCGCCAGTCCCCGTAATGTGTTTAATTTGCGAATTTCCACTGCCCGACTTACCCGTTTACTGCTTTACTGTCTTTTTGCAACCTGACTACTTTGACTTCACCTGATAAACCACTGTCACACTCATGTGATATTCCGACTGGCCAAACTGGGCCGGTGCGGACTCCGGTGCCATATCAGCCTCACTGGAAGACATTCTGTACTTCATTCTGCGCTGCACCGGCATTGGTGACTGTGCGATCACCCCCTCTTCGGAGAATGAAACGGGCAAGAGCTTCAGCCCCAGTTCGTCGGCATAGACTTTAGCTTTTGTCTGGGCTGTTTTTAAGGCCTTTGCCAATAAACTGCGCCGGATTTTATCTTCGTCTTCGACCTCGGGCAGATTGGAGATAAAATGCACCTTGGGGTTTGTATCGGCAATAGCGGCAATTTTGATGAGTTGCGCTTCGTTTGTAATCCTGACAGACATCATATTTTCCACTTTATAGGATGACGGTTTATCCCCAAACCAGCCATATTCCGGCGTGGACGAGAATTTCGCATCACTGATATCCTTGTCTTTTATCCCGGCAACTGTACATTGTTTCCTGATCTCCTGCCGAACCTTGCTGTTGTCTGCCATGGCCGTCGCCAGATGTTTGTTTTCTGTCAGCACCATCAACTTCACCACCGCTGCCCCGGCATTGATTTTTTCCCGGGCATTTGCCGTGATATAGACTGTCTTTGGCACTTTGTTCAAATAGGCATCAAGTTCAGAGGGCGTACCCTGCATGTTAGGTTCTGCACACACGTTCGACACGAACACCAGAAAATTCAAAAAAAGAATAAGCCTGTATTTCATTCACAACTCCTTTACGTCAAGGTTAATGCTTGTCCATGGACATCAAGTTCCAACAATCCGCTGATCGCCGGCAAACATGATCATGCCCGATCGGTCGACTGCCACCGAATCACTGATCGGACCCGTTTTGTTTCAATCTATCCAATAGATAATACGCAAACCACCGTAAATTAACAGCTCAGCGGGTTTGCGCACATAAAAAAAGGCAGGCCATATCTCAGGCCTGCCCGCAGTGTGACGTGGTTTAGTGAGTGCGGAACGTACCGTTGATGGTCTTGCGCGGCGGTTCCGCTTTCAGGATGGCCTTCAGTTTATTCTCCTTGGCCGCCTTGAGTTGCTTGCCGGACAGCTTTTTACCCGCCACCACCACACCTGACGGTTTGAGCGAAGGTGTGGCAAACTTCACACCCGCCTTTTGCATAGCGGCGGTCTGACGCTTTTCTTCCCGGGCAATAACCGCCCTTTTTTGCTTGAGCAAGGCCTTCTGATCGGCCGCTGTCGGCCGTGGCTTCAGCTTGCTGAAATTCTTTTCAACCAGTGCCAGCTCTTTCGTCAACTTCTGATCCGATTCGGCAATGATCCGGTTAAATTTCAGACCAATCGGACGCGGAAAAGGCCGTAATCCCGGCTTGCGCACGCAATTACATACCTTGTCATTGGCCAAATTCACCAGATTGGTACGCCGTGCCGGCAGAAAATTATTCTGCAAGGCCGGTGAGATATTAAAGCCCTGGCTGTTTCCGCCAAAATTGGCTGCATTGAAGTCCGGCATTCCCGCTAATGACACCATGGGCAAGGTATCCACATGCACAAAGGTCAGGGCGTTGGGCCAGCTCATGCCTGCACCGATGGAATTGGGACTGGTCAGGCCGAATTCCGGCGGACGGTGACAACCGGCACAACTCAGTGCGGTGGCACGATTCACAATCTGGTCGGCATTCAGACCATGGGCGGCGGCCAACACATTCAGGTTGTTACGGAAGGAGGCATCACTCGCCGAATTCATCTGTGTTCTGTATTGGTCAACCGGGTTCGGATTTTGCGACTGACTTTCTGCGGCATTTTTATCCGGATCCACTTCATAGGTGAGCAAATCAATATTCGGTGCCGCCAGTTTATCAGGGGTCACCTGCGTCAACACGTCCGCCTGGAAATTCACCGCCAGTGCCGCAAGTCCGGGCACCGGTGTGGCAAACGGATTGTTTGACGGCGGTGTCGGTGCGCCGCCACCGGCGACATCCTTGTTCCACAAAGGACCGTAGGGATTGGCCTTCACACTGATGGGAAAGATGTCATAGTCACAGGCGCCACCGGAACAGGATAACAGGGTCTTGAACTCCTTCAGGGTCCAGATCAGAGTACCGCCTGTCACCGGCGGGTTTCTTAAAAACTGGTTGGTACGGATCTGGCCGCTGCCCGACCCGCCATACACCGATGAAACACCGCTCGCATCATAGTGACTGGAATTGACCACCGGTCTGAAGCCGGGCAAACCGTTATAAAAGAAATTTTCCAGTTTGGCCGCCCTTGTTACCGGATTCACGTCACTGGACAAGTCTACCCAGAACTCGATCACATCACGACAACCGGAACGGCAACCCGGCTTGGGATTGGGCAAGACGGCTTCAAAGATAATCAGGTTTTTTACATCACCCTGTTTGCCATAGATAATGCGGTGTTCACCGCAGTTGCGCCAGCCCTGAGAGGCCAGATCCAAACGGTTAACCAGCGCCAGGGGTTTGTAATCATTATTGATCCGGTTGGTGATATCCGCATTCCCACCCGTCGCCTCAATACCTTCCGGTCGGGGGCAAATGTTCAACGGAAAGCCATTCACCTTACCGTTATTATCGTCGCAATGGGGATTACCTGCTGTCACCTGGTGGGCGGTATCATTTTGTGTGTCCCAAAATTGGCGAAAGATGGTTTCCGGTGTTGTACCGGGCGCTTTCAACAAAACATCATCAGCGATTTTTTGCAAGGTACGTCTAAAGGAGAAATTACCGGCGGACAGTGTTGCCGCATCATGCACCATCAGTGAACGATGCATATCAATATCTGTTTCCGCAATCGGTGGTGGCACCGCACAAATTTTTCCATCCTTGAATCCAAAGCCTTTGATAATACGCGCCCGGTTCAGATCAAATTTCTTTAAGGCATCCGCAGATATTTGCAAGTCTCGCTGGTTTTGAATTTTGAGTGCGGCATTTTTATCAAACACCGGCGTGGGATTGGCCGCATGAGAAATGGCGGGTAAGGTTGATAAAAGCACTATAGTGAAAATAGAAGGTTTGAGTTTCATTACGCTGCTCCATGTATTTAGCACATCAAGAACCACTATTATTACTGGTAAAATTCCTGTGGTTCGCCCTTTTGATTACCCTGGGATAAATTTCTCTCAGGGTATGCAAATATCATAGACGGATAAAACAACTTTGTAGCTGTCAAAAACTGTAGATATAATGGAAAAATAGTGTGGTTTATAAAGCCCGGTTACACTCCTGGTTTTTCACTTGTGACATGTTGTTACTAACTATGTTTTTTATTGCATTCACTGACGGGCGATCAGGAACAGACATAGCCAACAAGACACACTTCTTGAACATGATTTCATGAGGGTTTATCAACGAGATGCACGGTTAGTATATATGTATAAATTATTTTGGTTTACTGACGGTTTAAATGACTGCGTTGTTTAATTTGTAGGTACACCGCATGCGGGTCCTTGATGTCAACAAAGTCAAATTTGAATGCACCATCAATACCCGGATTGATCCGACTTTGCCGTGGACCATTGCTGTGAATTTCCTGGTCAAACTCTATGCTGCCTATATCATGCAATACCTCTTTCACAATCACATCTTCCAGCTCTTCCAGATTATACCAGGTGAGTTTCGGTTCCCTGAAACCGGAATAGATCAGCACACGGCGATCGGTCAATCCATAAAAGGTTTTGGCGCGCAACAATGCATTCAGGATAAATCGGCCGATGACCAGATACACACCCAGGAAAACAAACGGCAACCCAAAGAATAAAAAAAACAGTGGTGCAGCCATGCTATAGGCCATGTATTCCCAGAACAGACTAAAACCCAACCAGATAATGCCGAACAACAACAGCGGAATATCAAATCGTGTGCAACGCAACCCTTGAACCGGCTGATCGGCCCAGAGCAGTTTTTCCCCGGCTTCCAGCACCATTTGAAATCTCTGTGCCGCCTGTTGGGTCATCAATCTGCCTGTTTATTATTCCGTTCACCCGGCAGATGATGTTTTTGTCTGTTATAAAACCAGCAGCCGGAAACTTTTTCCAGCTTTTTGCGTAACATGTTGTCATCTGCCGTGAGTAAAAATACCCTGACATTGTCCTGCAGATCGAGATTACCGATCAAATCAGCCATAAATGCATTATTATCCAGCTCAGAATCACCGGGCTGCCGGGATACGGCCAATACCAGCGCCGGAATATGTGGCAGCAGTTTCACCTTTTTTTGTACCAGCAGCGCATCTTCCACCTGCCAGTGTTTGCGGAGTTGATCTCGCAGCAATTCCAGCCACGCTTCCGTTTGACCATGGGGCATATACTCGTCTAACACCTCAATGCCGTTTCTTTCCACGGACGCCTGACTTTCCAGCTCGATTCGATCACACATTCGGTTATAATACTCGCTTGCCTTGTCATCCATATCACATTCATCAAAATAGTCATGCAGTATCTCGCAGCAGAGTATGGTTTGCGTGTCATCCAGCTTCATCGCCTTTTCAAGATGAGAGACTCCTGACTGATCATCCTTTTCAAGCTGATAGCTGCCGACTTTGACCAGACCAGCCACGCTGTCAGGACAGCAATCGATGAGTTCCCGGTAAATGGAAATTGCCGACTCAATACCTTCTTCTATTTCCACACACTCCGCCAAACTTGCCATTTCCTGTTCCGTTAACCGGCCATATTCGGCTTTTGCCCGCAGCAAACGTATTGTTTCACGCCGTTGCACGGCTGCTTCATACACTTCCCGCCATTCATCACGGACCGCTTCCCGCCAGGCTGACTCAAACTCCTCGACCAGTTTCTGGTAGTTCTCTGCCAAATAGAACTCAGCCGCACTTTTCATTCTGTCATGGGGTATGACCGGCCGCTCATGCAGTGCATCCAACCGCTCTGATAACGACGGACAGTCCGTCTCTGACATCATCCCGTAATTGATCATCATATCAAGCCGCATTTGTGCGCTCTGATGATATCTTTCATTTAACAAACCCGGCAGTTGTTTAAACATTCCCGAGCCGGGCTCCGGACGATCATTCATCGCTGCATAGACTTCTTCTGCAAGATCGTAAGCAAATAATTCACGTCGCGTCTCAAATGCAATCAATGCCTCGGCCGTAATCCTGCTGTCGGTTTGCGATGCCGCATAGGCATCAGCGGCGAACGTATTAGCCCGTCGAAGTTTTGCTGTGTGTCCGGATAAATACGGTACATACCAGCCTAAAAACATGGAGTAGAGGAACCCATAGTTATGCGTGGAAAACTTTTTCTCCATGCCGGACCAGATTTTTTCCAGTCGACAGGCCCAGGCATCAAGTTTTCCGTGTGCACCATAGAGATGACCATATTCATGGGCAACCAGCGCTTTAAATTGCTCCGGGCTCAATGCCTGCAGTACAGGCAATCCGATGGAGAGGATGTTTTTATGCCAACCGAAGATGCCCAGCCTTGGATGCTGGGTCAAGTTAACCGCAAATTGATCAGAGAGAAGGACCCGGTGAATCTTCGGTGCAAAGATGTCCTTACGGTATGAATCCAGCAGTGCAAATAACGCAGGGTATGCCTTGCGCCGCAGTACACGCCCGTCCGGTTCCTTTATGCTTACCCAGAATGAACTGAATATAATGAGAAAAACAATGATGAAAAACATTTCCAGTAAAATAAGCAGCCTGGTTCCGGTCGCGTAATACCATTTACCCACCAGTAAAAACAACACAGCGATAAACGCCAGTAACAAAAATATATAGGCATAACCCAACACAGCCAGCAGAATAACTTTTCTGCGATACCCGGCCGCTACCGTTTGCAGGTTTTTATTTGTGATTGAATATCGTTTTTCATCCTGCATTACACTGTCACCGCACCGCGGTTATATTTCATTACATTTCGGCCTGTCGGAATACAACATGCCGACCGCCTTAGTGACTATCGCTCAGCTTGCGAATCAGCTCACCGGTTTCGTTCCCTTCCGCACGGCCGTCAGGGTAATAGCGGATATAATCAAACACGTCCCCCTGATTAATTGTCACTTCTGCACCGGCTTTCAGCCCGGGAACATTAAACGGCTCATTTTTCAAAATTCCCTTGATTGTTTCACCTTGCCATTCAAATACTTCCACCCACATCCACTCATTACTCCCGTCATGAGTGGCGAATGGCGCTTTCAGCATAATGTACTCGCCCGGCTGCAACTTGTTATTGAAGTCCTGCCGGAGTGCGGGCAGCTTCGCTTTTGCCCTGGCACTGGCCTGCAGAATCTGATCATTATGCTTTATATAGGTAATACTGTCTTCCGAGCCAAACAATTCTGTCAGCATGGCCTCCTGGGTTTCATGCAGGGGTTTGCTTTTATCCTTCACAAAAATCAATCCCAGCAGATAATTATCCGGGTCCCCCTCGTCTCGTCGGGCATCACCGACAGTGATTGCCAGCTTGCCGGTGGCATTTTTCTTCAGGGATTTCAGCAGTTCTTTTTTGTACGGCGTGTCCGCCAGTTGGTTAAGGTCGATCCTGAAGACATCGCCCTCAGGAAAATGGCCTTCGACCATGGATTGCGCAACGACATTTATCAGATTGCCAATACCCTGGTTAATCGATCTTGCATACTCCTCCACCACGATATCCGGCAAACCGAATTTGGCCATCCCCAGGGTTATTGCCCTGACGTTGATATTTGTTTGATAGGCATGGATGATGATATGTAATTTGGCAATGGGGATATCCTTGTGCCAGCTTTCCAGTCGATACTTCTGCCAGGCGGCTTCTGTATATAACTCCCTGGTTTCTGAATCATAGATAAAGCCCTGTTCTGATTTTGCCAGCTCGGCAACCCGCCGATAAAATATTTGCAACCCCTCTCGCCACTGTTTCAATGGATAGGCAAAGTCAATTATCAATGCCGCCTTGTATTTGCGGACTTTTTTTTCTGATTTTTGGTCAAAGCCCCGGCTGAAATACTGCATGCTCTGTGTATCAGGCAACGGGTAGGTATTTTTTAAATCCGTGGTGACTTGATATTGATAGACAATACCGGTTACCGGGCGTTTGATTTCTTTTACCCGGCGGGTATTTTTTTCCTTTGCTTTTGTCTGTGCAAGCTTGTTGGCGCTTGCCTTGTCTTTCACATATATCAGAGCGCGCAGGAAAACAAGATCATCGTCCTCTGCATAGACATTAAACGGTATGGATATCGCCAACAGGCACAACGTGACTACCATGGATTTTATTTTCATTTTCGATTTCCCGGCTGTAACAACAATGAGTTCTGCATCAGCATTCCCGAAGTATGGCTTTGGCCTTGTTGATCCACTCTTTGTGTAGAGAATTGTAGTGCCTGCCTGACGTCTTTGCCGCTGTGAGAATTTTTTCCAGTAATTGTTTCGCCTCGGCCACGCGCCCCTGTTGCTTTAATAATGCGGCATATCGATACGTGGGTTCAGGTCCGGGATAGTAGCGGTCCAATACCACATATTCTTCCAGCGCCTTATCTATCTCACCGAGCATCTCCAGGGTAACGGCATAGAGCAAGTGGGCATCGTGGTTTTTGTAGTTCGGATTTGTTGCAATCAACTCATCCAGAAGCGCTTTTACTGCAGCATGATGTTGCAAGCCGTGTTCGGCTCTGGCCAGTCCGAACATGATATCCGGGTCATCCTTGTGTAAACCAGTCAGGCATTTTTCATACAGCCGTTTTGCCTCATCATACATCTGCTTGTCCAGACACTCTCTGGCCAGTTGCAATGAATTTTCCACCGTATCGCTGATGGAATAATTTAACGCGGCATCATTTAGATTACGATTGGGATTGATAATTTTTTTCAGATTGTGAGTCGCCTGCCGACCGGTCCGCGTACCCAACAAATCCGGTAATAATTCGATCAGGAAATAGGCGATCATACCGGCCAACGGCAACATGATGATGATCCAGATCCACATGGTCGGCCGGCCGGTCTTGACTACATGCACCACCAGCGCAACCTGAAGAACAATAGAGAGAATTACAAACAGCATGCAAACACCTTCCACGACAGTCCACGCAACCTGTCAACCAGCCCTGCTGTCCACACATGAATTTAAACGCCGGGCCGCATCAATCAGGAATATGACGCCATTAATACACCATTTCGACCGTGGATCAACCTGTCAGTATAAGAATCAGCCGGCTGTTCTTTATCGACCCCTGGACATATTTTAACCGGAATCCACGGGAAGGGCTATCGCTGCATATTTCTGACTTCACGCTCAAATCTGTTAAATTCTCGTTTGAAATTTTCCAGCAGTTTTTCCATATCCCTGATTTGATCTCTGGATTCACGCTGCAGGCGCTCCATTCTTTCCCGCTCCCGTTTGTAGTCAAGATAGCGTTGATCGATTTCCGCCTGCAACTCGGCATTTTTCGCCATTAGTTGGCTGATTTCTTCACGCAGTTTTGCACAATCGGTCTTTTTGCCCACTGCACCTGCCTCAAATGTCAGGCCCAACACCCCCAGGCCGATGATGAATACTGATTTGCTGAGAATACCCATTGTCCCGCCCCCTCTGTGGCTGTGTCTGCGATCCAAACTTTACCCGCAAAACTGACATAAAAAGCTGCTCACGGGTAGTGATTGACACGCAGATGGTTAACAGGCCAAACAGGTCACTGATTCACAAACACAGCATGTTGGGTCAATTTCTTACCCGGCACCGGCTTTTGTGTTAGTGAATATTCACTAACCAGGATATTCACCAATATACTCAGCATCATGGCAGAGAGAAACCCCGTTGGTCCGCTGACGCCGAATACAACCAACAAACTGAACATGGGGCGCATGGTGACGGGCACCAGTGCGATGGTCATCATGCGCAACATCCAGCGTCGATGGTCTGCAACCCGGCCTTGTCGTATAGCCAGGATCCCCTGCACCAGAGCAAACAAGAACAGGCTGAACAGAACGCCAATCATTACCGTTTCGGTCACACCACCGAATGGCATCACCACACCCAGCCACGGCTCACCCTACCGCCATAAGGAAAAATAAACGACCTTGCAATCTACCGCCATCGCACTGTGTTGATGTGTATGACCGGCAATCATTCTGCCAGAGAAAAGATGATCTTGTTGGACTTCATCCCTCGTAACTCGGCATGAATCGAATAGACCCCGGACTCTGTCGGAAACTCCCTGATCAGCTGATAGACATTCACTGCAAAATGCTGTGTCACCAGTTGATTACAGGGTAAGCCGGCGTATCTTTCCACCATTTCTGGTGAAGGTGAAAAACTTCTGGATAAATCCATCGTGACAAACTCACGACTACCGTTTAACTCTTGAAGATAGAAAATCACCTCTTGTGGAAAATTGACCCAGGCTGCATACTGCGATCCGCAGCGGACATATTTTCGACAGACTCCCTTGATATACATGCGCTGGTTTTTTGCCGACGAGGTCGCCTCAACACCGGCAATCAACAACCCGGTAAAATCATCGTCGACAGTCAGATCCTCACCAATGTCAGCATTTAGTCTTTCGACCTCGGCAAAGGGATCATCATTTTGGATAGTCATTATCCTGATATCCTTAAGTCAAAATTATATAGAAGCGGTCTCAAAATTACTGCGCTTGATCCTGCGGCGTTAAATTGAACTCAAAATGCTCATTTACTCCGTGTAAACTCCGCTTTTTCGTTCAATTAGCCTTGCATCACCTGCACTCGCGACATTTTGAGACCGCTTCTAGTCAATTACCCGGTACTTATGGGTTTGATTTTCACCGCCGTAAATTGGTGAAGCCAAAAAATCATTATATGTTTATCGTTTCTTTGCAGGTAACGACTCAACAAATGTCAGGCAGGTACTCAACCACTCTGCAAGATCAGAATCTGACTCCAATCCCTCCGGCGCGACATAAATCATGCCTTTCATGGCTTTTCCCGTAAAATCCATTTCACTCGCATATCGCTTTGCCAGACACTGCGCATAATTATCCGGCCCTACGCGCGCCATCAGCGTCTCTTTCACAATCCCGCAACACATGTGATCGGAGACCATAAAACACAAACCACCGAACATTTTCTTTTCAATCACGTCAGACCGATGCAGAAAATATTCGCGTATCCTTTCCGCCAATCCTTCGTCAAACGCCATATCCTTATCCCTTTAACGTACTGTTAACAATATTTCTGCAAAACATGAGTCGAGAAAAAGTATTCCTGAATTTCCGCGTCGAATATCCACAAGCATTCTTCCTGAGCACGTTGTTGCCATTATGCGTCAGGATCAAATATCCCTGTTTTGCCAAAATCCAAATCGTCGTATTTAATCTGTATTGGTTCATCCGGCGCCATGGGCCCACCCAGGCCAAAGCTGAAATAATCTTCTTCAATATCGAGAATATATCCTTCGTAATAAGTACCGTCCAAAAGATATAATGCAACCCTGTCACCCATCTCGCAAAAATCTTCAATTAATTCTGATTTCTTTTTCATTTGAGATACCAATGACATAATTTTATGTTACTGATGTCTACACGCCAATTCGTGTACCGCAAATATCCGGCAAGGCCAATATCATAAACAGCTTTTCCTGCACCTGCTTTATTCAAAATTTATCTTTGCTGCCAGTATTTTTGACTTGAAAATTAGAAACAGGGAAAAAATAATTTCTATAACAGTGGCTACAGCACCTGGTATATCAAAAGTCAACATGCCTAATTCATGTTTATCAGACAGCCAAAGCATCAAGGCAATCGTTACATGAACAACTGCATCAGAGATGCTGAAAAACAAAAAAACCAAACCGAGAACTATGCAACCAATTTGAACAAGTCGCTTTGGATTTTCTACAGATAATATTTCCGGTGATGCCTTGGATAAATTATTACCTATTGTATTAGGAAATAAAAACAGCAGTATTCCCGCTATTATTGGGATACTAAAAGGCAGTAAGTAAGACAATATCCCATACTCAGGTCGGATCGAATATGCCATTGTATGAACCGGCGTTTTTGCAAGCGTGTATATGATGAGGACGAGGCCGGCCGTTCTTATAGATAATGTTATTGTTTCTTTCATATACAGCCTTCTGATTTTATGAGACCAGGCGCACACACCGCATCAAGCGAGGCGGATAAAACCGGCGCAGCGTGCCCTGATCACGTTGTTTGTTTTTATCTACGGTTTTTTCGCCGTAAATTTCAAAGCGCCAGTAAACAGATTGTTTGGATCCTTGATAACCAGATCCTGAATCGCCGTCAGGTCATTTGCCAAATAGAAGGTATACACTTGACCATACTCATTTCGTGCAACGCAAATAACCTCTATCACGCTGTAACCTGTTGCAAATTCTGAAGCATTCCTGTCTTGCAGGGCGATTTCTGAATAGACCGCCCAATCAGCGCCGAGAGCGGGTAACGCGCTCTCGGTCAATTCAAACAGCGTATAAGTACCATTTTTTCGCTGTGAGTTATATTCATTAACGCTGTTTCAAAAAACGGCAATGCAACCGCACGATTACCCAGCATCACGTTACCTTTATGAGGTCTGAGTGCATAGCGGATTTCTACGCCGGTTTTAACATTTTTCAACGCAAAATCGTATCTGACATTCATATTTGAAATCACCGGTGTTTCACTGAAGCCATCCGGCATACTCAATGTTATGCCCTGATCACGCAGGTTCTTGAGAAATGAAGTGGTTGATGCAGGTGTACCGGCAACAACCAAAGCAGGAATGCAAAACAAAACAGCAAAAATCACGCTGCGATATATTTTCACAAATACTCCCTTACCGGAATTTAAATACATCGGCCGGTACATATGACAAACTGGTCAAAACAACAATTCCGGTAATATTGACTACCACTCTCTTGGCGCAATTGCTTCTTCTATATCCAGGTTGTAACCATAAGATTTAAGTATGAATTCTATATCTGTACCTATATTGTCTCGTGCTGCTGTTTCTATTTCACTGCCTTGATCTTCGAACTCATTGGCCAATTGATTAAATTTCTCGGTAGCAATATGAGTAAGTTTATAAACATCGTTGGCGGTTTCCGGCGTTGTTCTTTCTATTTCTGTGCACAATTCAAGAAGGATCGATTTACCTTTGTCTACCAAACTATTCGGAAAGTAATCATCCTGATACATTTCAGCCAGAAACTGATATGACAAAATCATTTTGTTATTTATACCCATATCTCCACCGTAGACCGTTGCTTAAATAAATGGGGAGAACAATTTCCGCTAATATTCGCGGCAGTTTATATTAGAAACAATTGTTCTCTTCCACCGTTTTACACTGAACCAGCGGACCTAGATCAGATCGATCACAACATCATCGGTGATATGTCGCACCGCTGTTAATTTTGGCCCCATGACCACCTGTACCTCAATTCCTGCTGCGGGCCGGTAGATCATCATCATCTCCTCTGAGCCGGTAATATTTTCCGGCTGTCCAATTTGTTCCACCACCTCATCAATACTCATTCCCTTTTTCAGGTTGCGAAACCGGTCTTCCGGGATTTGTTCATTTGAGATTTGTTCATTGTTGCTTCTCTTGCCGTCGATGGTAACTTCACCCACCACCACATCATTACTGGGTGAGTCGAGGCGCAGGGTCAGGGTCTGTTGCTGTTCCGAGTCACGCGCATAATTGGTAAACACTGTCGCAGTGACGGTGCAGGGGCCGGTCAGGGTTTGCTGGTGTGAGCCGTAATAGTGTGCCTTGATGATGTATTTACCCGGCATGGCGTGGTGCAAAACATACTCTTCCGGGCCATAACCCTGAGTGAAGTCGCGAGAGACCAGGCCGCCGATGCGGGTCTGGTTGTAGCCATAGTATGCATGCTCCCCACTGGGCTCGAAAACATGCAGGTCCACGTCAGTGAGATCGGCATCCCAGGACATGCTGATGCGCAGGTCCAGGTGGAGGTTTTTCTGCAGACGCGGGTCCATCTCTTCCGGTGCGGGGATATCCTGCTTTCTTGCTTGTTCCAGCAGTCGGTTTAACTCCATCAAGGCGATGATTTCAATCTCGGGAAAGTTGGGCCAGTCTTTTTTAATGACGGAATATAATAGTGACATGGCCCGCTCCACATCTTCCCGCCGGCCCGCCAGTTGCCAGCGCCGATCAAGGGCCAGGGCCAGGTCGCGGTGAGACTGGGGCTCATCATCACGTTGCGCCAGGATCCGGCTGAAGACAGCCACCGCCTCATCCAGCTGATCCGCCTGCTGCAGACGCCGGCCATAGATACGCATCAGGGCCGGGTCGTCGAGGCCCTGTTCCAGAAGATTGGAGAGGATACGTTTACCCAGCTTAAGTTCGCCCTTGCCAAGGAAGTAATCCCCGCAGTCGAGATAGAAGGAGGGACTGTCGGTGTAGTCTCGACGTTGTGCCAGATAGGTGTGGTAGGCCTGTTCCCGGTCGACCATTTTAATGGCATTGAGGTAGGGGGTATCGGGAGACCAGGGTTTGATGGTGATACTGGCCCGGGTTTCTTCATCATCTGCGCTAATTTTTGGCTGTGCTTCGGCACTACCCGCAGCGGCTGCCATGGCGCGGCGTCGCGGGGCAGAGCGCATAACCTGATCATCCATCATATCCATGCTCATATCGCTGCTCATGCTCATGTTCATTAACGGGTCAATGGACTCTTCACTGGTGAATACGGCACCGGCAGCAAAGGGATCTTCCAGGATCTTTTTATTTTCTTTGACCACCGGATTGGTCTCGAATTTGGTCTCCCACCAGCGAATGCGTTCCTCCCACAGCTGGATCACTCTCTGCAGGTGGTGCTTCTCTGTATCCGCTTTTTCTTTCTCGCGGTCGTTGAGGTTACGGTGGTAGTCAGCCTGCATTCCGGGTAAGGAAGACGGTGGTTCCACCCGGTATTCCAGATATTGGGAGAGGCTCTCCAGTACCAGCAGGGAAGTACCCGGGGTAACCAGACCATAACTGCGACCGAGCTGGACCAGGCTGTCGGCACCTTCATCCTCGATAAGACTGAGTTTACGCGCCTCCAACCCGGCCCAGGCTCTGGCCAGCAGGCGACCAGTGGTGGCACTGCTGCCATCCAGTGTGATCTGGTGCACGTCATCATTGACTGAGAGATTGACATGGCCGGTTGCTTCACTCAATCGGCCAACGACCGTACAGCGACCAGGCTGGTTAATAAGGTGGTTCGCCTCACAACCGGCCTCACTGTCGATAACCGGTGGTGGCGCTGTCTGGCAGATCTGTCGGGCTGCGGCCTCGCTCGTGGTTTGCAACAGATTGATATGCAGACCGCCGCCGGTCTCGGACAGGTAGCCCAGCAGGGCCGAATTGCAGTGGGTGGTGCTGCTTATGGTAAAGAGTTTTGTTTTTCCCATTTCCGGCAGGGCGGTATTGAGGGTGGCCATACCGTCACTGAACAACAGCCAGGCCTCTGTCTCGGGTTTGGTTTGCGACTCGAGGGCCAGATCGGAGAGGCAGGTCCCGCCGTCATAGGGTAGCCGGCGCAGGTACTGGATCAGTTCATCGCCATCAGAACCTTTAAAGCTCTTCAATTCTTCTTCCACCTCGTTGCGAAACACCAGCAGGTCGATCACGGTATCGGGCCAGTGCGCCAGCAACGTCGTGAGTAATTCGAGATCCCGCTCGATATTGTTGTATCGACTGCCGGACGCATCCCAGGCAATGCCGATCCGTAGCGGGGTCCAGGTCTCGGTTTGCGCACCGGTCTCGTTGAGCCTGGCGCTAATACAGAAAAAGGTTTCACCGCCTGTGGTTTGCTCCAGCATGGTGAAGCGGTCAGGCAGATCGGGCAGGCGAATCAGCAAGTCGTCCGTGGGGGTGCCTTCGCGCAGGGTCGCCTCTGCCACCCAGCATTGTTTTGCCTGTTTGAGGGACATATTGCCGATGCCACCACTCAGGATCGGTTGTACCGGTGACTGCGCCACCTCTACCCGCAGGGAAACTTCGCCGATGTGTTCGGCATGAACCAGGGGCAGGTGGTAGGCGGCATTGTTGCCATCCACCGTCAGACTATCTATATAGGTAACTCGAACGGTTCGGCTGCTGTTGGGGGCAACGGGATAGACACGGGTACGGTAGACATTGCCCTGCACCTGTTCCACCAGTCCCGGATCGGCGCCTTTGCGTTCTTCGGCCTCGAGGATCTGCCGCGCTTTCTGCTTTGGGACCACCACGCCGTCAACCAGCTTGCCACCGATATCCAGCGCGTAGTCACAGACCACGGCACCGTCAGGCAAGGGGAAACAGACATTGCCTTCCATAGCTCGATTATTGGGGTTGTGGATTATCAATGTCTGGGTGGTCTGGGCATAAAGCCCGGTGATCTGTACCTGGATATCCAGACTCTGTATGGTGACTGTCGCTTCACCCTTGGTGTGGGCGATATAGGGCAGTACGGAATCGGGGGTAAACTGACGTGGCTGGTGATGTTGCCAGGGTACGAAAATGTTGATATTCATCATGGTGGCTCCCTCCTGAGTTATTTTAAGTCGACTTGCTGTGTCTCAACGGCAGCTGTGACTTTATTATTTGCACTGAGTTTAGCTTATATCGTCGAAGGAAGGACACAATACGTGATGCCAAATATTCCGCACATTGAAGCAAAAGGGGCTGGAGATGACTACGACCCCTTTGATATTTACTCTGGCCTGAATAGTCGCTGTTTTTGGGCTGAAATGACGGTTGCAAGACAAAAGCCAGGTCAATTATTTGGTATTAAATTAAACAAATCAATCAGATATTGTGATCCGACCCGGTTTCCTTTCCATATCTATTTATTGATTTATTCATCAATAATCCGAATTTCGCGACAAAGCTCAAACGATTCATTCCAGTCTACAGCGCCCGAATCATAGCTTGAAGCCCTTAGCCAACCGGCATCCCATTTCACACAAAACTGTATTTTTGCAATATTGTGCTCATATTTCGCAATTGCCGGTTGATATTCAAACAGTACGCTGTGTGATTTTTCTTCACCCGGTAAAAACCTGTCAACAATTCCCTTTTTTTTCGGTGGCTTGGTCCGATTGTCTATTATTTCCTTCTTATCCTGTATGCGGCGATAAACCTGAATCGTTCCTCCTTTGAGTTCATCATATGGCATATTCTTGACTGTATCGGATACATTTTTCACTGCAAGTTGAAAAAGGCATCGTTCCATGTTGTATTCAGAACCCATACGATTCGCCACTGCAAGCGGAAGCGCGTCCGGTCCAGTCAGGGTTAAACTAACACCATCTTTCTCAATGGAAGACATATTATTCACCTTGTGATTCACAGCAATACTACGGCATGCAACCATCGTCATCGCTAAACAGGCTATTGTAAAATATTGCACTTGATATGGTTCCTTCCTGCCTTGCAATGCAATGCAAAAGGAGGCGGTGGATTATTGTTAACCACTTTACCGAGTGTGAAAAATTTATTCCTCCGTTCCCTTATATCCTTTATGTTTTTTGTACATCAAGATAATATTTATCAAAATCAATATTATTAGTGCCTTGCTTTATAATAAATGAGCAATTATCTCTATTTTTCCCGAAAACCAGGCTTATCGCAATTGACTCAGACTGATTAAGTTTTAAGAACTCTTCATACAGGTCTTTCGAACTTATAGTCATATCTATATATGATTCGTTACCGTCAGTATTTTCAACCAGCCGTAGTTTTTCCGGCAGCGGACGTTTTTCGTCCCTGGCAAGCGCTTCATAGGTTGTTGTATATTTATTTAAAACGCTGTCTTCCAATTTAATATATTTATCAAAACCAATTCCTGAGATATTCAAATTCCATGGTTGAACATTTTTAGTAAATGTTCTTAAACTGGAAATCTCCTCGACTATACCTCTATTGCCAATATTCGATACCAATCTCTCTCTGGTTTCAGCTGACTCAACATCATCCGTATACTTATCAATAAAATATCTTTTTTTTCCTTCGTCGATATCCTTGATTTCCGTTTTAACATAACTACCTACTTGCAACCTGCTTCTGCCTTTTTCCACATAAAGATCCACATCGCCATTTATTTTATAGTGCAAATGAATGTTGTGCGAAAGCTGCCGCCTCAGATGTGGGAATATCTTTTGCAAGAAGTGTTTTTTTCTGCTGTCATTTTGATCATCTTTTATGAATTTAGCATAGTTGAACGGGAAAACATCACAATAATATTTATCCTCAACAAACGCGTACCATGACATATTTATCCGGTCTGAACTTTTTGGTATAAAATAACCTGAAACATCAATAAAAATTATACTCTTGTTGTAGTACTTTTTTATTTCTACGCCCCACTTCTCATCCTCAATCATGCGATTCGGGATATCAAAATCGCTTTTCATTTTATTAACCGAATTTTCGAACACTAATTGATCAATATATATCGGCATATCCATCCTGTGAGAAATAGACAACCTGCATTCCACAGCCTTTGAGTCTTTTAATAATTTTGTATAAATCTTAACTATTTTCATAACAATCCCCGTCACGGGGATGCCGGCAACAAAAAAACACCACAAATAAAACCCATCTGTTTTGAGATACCCTGTTTTTATATAGTCAACCCCCAGATATGGGCCATAGCTTAGATAAATCAACAGTGCCGTTGTTATCGAAAATATTACAACTGCGACAACCGCCGCCGCTACAAAACTAAAACCGCTGATTGATCTTCCGTAATTAATCAGGAACCATACTAAATACCCGGCAATCAACGATAAAATCACAGCTAAAACAACAATAACTGCCAAGGCATGATATTCATCCAAATAGAATATTATGAAAGTTTGTATAACCAGAAAGACTGCTATGCTGAAGGTAATTTTTTTATATTCATCTGACAGATAAGTCAACATTCCGCCAAGAGCCTCTGTTGAAACTTCTAACCATGTTCTACAATCTGCAATAAAACGCATTTTTTCACGGTCTCAAACGGCAGGAGATATCATAAGAACTTATTTGGCAAATAAAGGGGAGGGAGGCATTATGTATAAAGCATTGCCGCAGATTGTACAAAATTCAATACCTCCATCCCCTTTAATTCAGTGGTCATTGTTGGGGTTCGCATACTCACCCCATCCTACGGGCTGCCGCGTTTTCCTGCGCCACAGTGTGGTGACATGAAGGACTGTGGTGACTTTAAAAAATCCGTAACCAGTATCCTTTCATGGGGAAACTCCATTATTTTTTCACAGGTCTCGACCAACCGTTTGCCCTTTCTTTGCATTATTTTTACTGCCCTGACCAGTTCGGCAGGTTCCCCTTCCTGTATGCCAAAGAGCATGCCAAACATATTATTTTCACGATCATGCCAAAATAGTTTTGCCACAGTAGATCCAAAAAAATCCTCGTACTCGTATTCACTTTTGCCAACAGAATCCTGCGGGGGAATAGTGGTTGAAGCCAACAACTTCTTGCCATCCTTTTCAAAATAATACACATTGCCTACGCAAATTGTGAAGTTATATGCAAAATTGTTACACATGGGTCGATAAAAGACCTGCTGATCCAGGGACGAAACCGCATCCATTCCCTGCAGGAAAGATTTTGCAGGATTGGCGTCGGTGAGAATTTTTCTCAATAATAGTCTTACTCGCATTCGCAATTTCGCCATGGTGGGGCCAACACGTCTCTGACTTTCGTCATGGGCTTCTAAAAATTCAAAGTAGCTCAGGTTGCCTCCTCCGGGACCGACGTCAAGAAAACTGGTCAGCGCACGAGAGGCGCATTTCTGTGTACTTTGGCATAAGTGGTATTCCTTTGAACCCGGTGTCATTTCCTGCATGGCCCTCTGTTCAAGGATGTCTATCATGATACTAAATACCTGGTTCTGATATACGCAACGCTTTTGGTACACCATAACGTCATCACAAATATTCGGTGACTCAAGGAGTGTAAAGAGTTTTGTTGTCGGCCATTTGGCCAGCTCAGATTTAGCCCGGGACAGACGTTGTTTATTGGAGCTGTACAGGGCGTTAACCATTTCTTTCATATCCGGACTGATTTCTGTCTCGACTGGTGATGCTTCTATGGTTTCAACCGAAAGACAGAGAAATACAAAGGCCGGGAAAAAATTCCATCTCACCATGACGATCCTCCCAATAAACATACATTTCAGTATAAACCCTGCATCAACCATTTGCACCAGACATTAATGCGTATTCCGAACAATCGTGGTCAGAGAACAACTCTTGCTAATATTCGAGTTGGTTTATATTAGAAACAATTATTCTCTTACCCCGTTATGCGATCCATATGCCATCGTAAATGGACTGTACCCGGTATGTTTGCTATGCGTTTTATTATTTACAAGAACCATCGTCATCTTTTTTTTGGAAGTGTATCTTTCCGATAACAATCTGAAATATCGGATAAGGCCAGCTTTCAAATACGCTTTGTCCACCCGCGACAGGACAGCTTGAGGTTTTAACCAGCTTTTCCATATCCAGAGGCATCATGCCCAGTTTATAACGCAGCGTTTTTGAGAAGGGATTTTTTACTGTTAACAACATCGATTTTCCATCACCAACATCCTTCTGTTGTTCAAATTTGAACACCAATGTTCTCTCCGGGTTGCGTATTGTTTTTACTTGTACAAAATCTGTAGGCCCCTCTTCCCCTTCTGTTGCTTCAATATATAAGGTTTCACCTGCAAATATTGATATCAATGTAGGCTGAACTACCGGCGGGAGTATTGTAAATGTTCTTTCGAAAAGGCTCCCATCTTTTTGCTTTAAAGTCATTTTCAAATTTTTTCGGCATGGGTTGAATTTGCAGTATTCTTCCAGGCTCATGTTCTCGTTTGCATTCACACCCGAACCAAGCATTAATAAAGTTATAAATACCAAATATTTCAAATTGTTACCTCGCATAAATATGGGCTGATTGATCTATAGCCTGGATCTGGTTCCCGCTATACCCGGTGGCGTTCATGAATTAAACAATTATTATCTTACCCTGTTTTCTCTTGCTATCGTAAACTTACTCAGGCGCGCCATATTTTTTACGATACAACTCATCTCTTTCTTTGATTTCACTGTCAGTATAGTCAAAAAACAGTTTATCCTGGTCAATATCAGCGATGGCTTTTTCTTCATCAGTCAATTTTTCACCACGCAATTTCTTTTTCATGATTGAACTTTCTTTCTTGATAACCTTCCTGATCCAGTCGATGTTCTGCAATTCCTGCGCTGTCGCCAAACCAAGCAAATTTAATTTATCACCGAATTTGAGATTGGTTGAATTCAGGTTTACCAACACCGCTGAACTGCCGAACATCTTTTCCCCCAACAGAAAATAACCCTGTTCAAATTTATCACCAATAGCCGGTTTTGCACCTTTACGTGTATTGGATATAACGGTGTACGAGACAACAATTCCATCATCCTTGATTGACCATTTACCTTTTGCTAATAAATACAGGCCAGTAAAATTGACATATAGTACCTGCGGTGTTTTTTCCAAATGCCCCTTTAGAAAGGTTACATTACCGTCCGGCTCAAAACGAACCAATGTCGTTTCAAAGGCAATATGTCTCGATGATAACCGTTTATCCCAGGTGATATCTTGTTCAATCCATATTCCATGGACATTCTCCGGTTTTGTATTTCGTATGGAGTGATCAATACCTGTCGTTACCTCTTCACGCAGCAGGTAAAAAACCTTTATGCAAAAATCAGTTTCCTCCCTGGTCGGGTAAAAGTCATTCCTGGTCGACTTTTGTTGCAAAATACCGGCTCGATACTCGTTAAATTTTTGCAAGGCCTGTTTTTTGTCTCTTTGCATTGCCAGAAACAAGTATAACTCTGCGGTAGCACTGTTGAAAAATTTTGCGTCCGCGTCAACATATTGAATGTGTTTGTTTTGTGAAACGACATTCAGCATTGCCGCACACTTGGCAAGACTGTCCGCATCAAATTTAACCGAACCCGGATTGATATTTTTGAAGTACTCTTTTGATAAAAAAGGATGTTGCTGGATTGACGCCCCGTCAGCCCATGTGTACAGGGGTAAAAGAAATAATAAACTAATTAGAAATTTATTCATGAGTGATTTAAATAGAATGCACTTGTTGTCCAATAAATGGGGTCAGAGACTGAGGTATCCCCACAAAATAGTGATCAAAAACAATAATTTAGGTATAAAAATAACTGGGTAGACATGAATGTTTGGGGTCAGAGTAAAAACACCAACCAACAATATCAATGTTTTTACTCTGACCCCAAACATCTTATTCGGCCTTCTGAACTTCCAAAGCTATCAATAACCAATCTGGTCCTGACTCCATTTTTTCATCCATTTAATTATTGCATTTTGAATGATATTTCCTTTGGTTTTAAAATCAGGTCGCCATCGGCATTAACTTCTTCTTCTTTGCAAACAAGTTTATCTGAATTGTTCAATGCGGGTTCACGGCAGTATTCGCTGGTGTGGACTAGTGAAAGTTTTTCTCTGTCATAGACGAAACTGCTGTGTATGAAATTGTTTGCCGCCATCTCGGTGGCGCAATGAAAGGTGAAAAATCGACTGTTGTGTTTAACGTCTGAAAAATTCCAACAATGTTCTTGTAGTTGCGTTTTTTTATTGTTACTGCGGTCAAAAAAGTAAATCGTTTGCCTGCGCCCTTCTGTCATTTCCGTATCGTTTGAAACATAATTTCTTTCAGAAATAAAATGACCCAGACCAGAAAAGCTGAATAATTCAGTCATCATGTCACTATCGTCCCAATTAACCGCATCATCAGGGACCTTTTCTATTGAAGGGTGGATGATCGGAATATCGAAATATAACAGCCCTTCATATTTTATGTTGCAAGGTCTATGGTATGCGTCCTTTATAGATTGTCTGACAGTGCTGAGACCTTTCTCCGCCGCTTCAGAGGTGTTATATATCCCGGCGACAAGAAAGATTAATGACGGTTTCAGATTTGTACAGTCGTTGCTGCTGATAATTCTGGCATCAGAAAACTGATTCTTAAGCAATTTTTTTTCGGCAAGTATTTCCTTTGCAGTCATTTTTGTTGAAATAATAACCAAATCAACCTTGGCAGGCATGCTACCTGACCCTTCTGCGTTAATTTTCAAAACACCAGCAGCCAGAAGGATGACCAGCGCGGAAAGAAAAAGCTTGTTCCTGTTCATTTTAATGTCCACTTTCTTTTTTGACAGATGCCAGTTTTGAATTTTTATGCATTTGTACATGGGCTTTATCTTTAAAAGTTTTCCAATCTCCACCCCATATTAGGTCAAGTTTCTCCTTTCATTTAAAGATTTTACGGAGAAATATTTAGGGTCAGAGTAAAAACTCTTACCAAAAAAAATCGTATTGTTACTCTGTCCCCAATATCCGGACTGGTTGTAGAAAAATGGGTCCGTGATGACTCCGAACCCTTCGAACTTTGATCCCCTTTTGTCACAACAGCCCCCCATCCGGCCAATTCACCCACGCTGTGTTTGGTGCTTTGGTTGGGTTGTATAACGAAACATCACAGGTTTCAAGCACTCGAGCCAACTGCTGAAATGTTTCATTACCGGACGGAAGATCTTCATTTACCAGGTCCGGATGAAACCACTCATCAAGCACCAGAATTTCATCCAGCTCCGGGGAAACACTAATCCTCCTTTCATCATCCAGGGCCAGAACACTTTCCCTGTCAATCGCCGCCAGGAGTCGCGCCAATTCAAATACCATCGGCGACTCCTCAACCAATTCAATGGATTGGCTATTATATAGATCCAGCTCAAATGGACCCATCTTCTTGCCTCTAACCGATATACAAACACCCGACCTGACTTTCTCCGTGTCTTCCTCGTCCATCCAGTCTTCATTCTCAATTGGAAATATAAACCGGCTTTCGTTATATGGATTACATGCCAGATAGTTATTGTATGCGTCTTTTGAAACATAACTCGCTTCAGGGTCTCTATTGTGAAGCTTGCTCGAAAAAGTGTAGATATGAATATCGGGTATACCTGTGCGTGGAGAATACCCAAATACCTCGATCACTATAGCCCAGTCATCGGTTGATCGAAACAGCGACATACGAGTTGCCGCCAGATACACGTAGCCGTTATCCAGCATTGGAAAAGTGAACGACTCAGCACACTCATCCAGGACTTTTAGTATTTTCCGGCTTTTCCACATTCTGATATTCCTCGCCTGAGAATTATCATGTTTAAATATTTGGGTTCAGAGTAAAAACATGAATTTTGTTGGTTGGAGTTTTTACTCTGACCCAAAACATCTGGGGTGAGCCTGAGAACCCCAACGGTTTATCTTTAAAATATAAATGTGTTGGGGTTCATTCTACACCCCCTACGGGCTGCGACGACTTAACTCCCATCAATATACCCGGCTTTGATTCCATCTCTTCTACGCTTATACCAAATTGCTTGACCACAAGCTGCTGCTTTGCCGGCGGCTGCCAGTCGATCTTTAATTGAGAAACATACTCCATCCATTTTTGTGGTACAGGACGATTATGGTACCAGGCAAATTGAGCGTTAAATATCATACCCTGCACCGAAGCAGGATATGACTTAACCGCTGCCAGGATCGCTGCATCCTGTTCAGGTTCGGCATAGAATAACAGGGACATCAACGCGCCATAGCAGACAAAATTCGCTCTGGCCTCATTTTCAGACTGGCAATCAACCGGAATCATGCGCAATGTCGCTGCCAGACTCTCGCCTTTAGGTAAGGCAATTAATGCTTTTCTTGCCCGGTCCACCCTGTCATATACATCAAGACAAGGCTGGTCGTTATTTTGTCGACACTTCGCCAGTGACGCTTCGCTATATGGATAATCCTTTCCATGCGCGGCCAAATAGAGCGACTCAAAATGCCCGGCCAGTGTTTTTTCAAGCTCGCGACTTGAATCAGACGATTCACTACAGCCTGACGACAGTATAACCAGGCTCACCAGTATCAATGGAGATATTTTCCTGAACATCATTGAATTCTACTCGGCACATTGATGCTCATAGAGAATTGAAAGACCATTTTTTGTGACAATTTTATTCGTATCAGAAAAATTTCCTGTTAAATATGCAATCAATTTGGTTACACTAAACCCCATTCCACCAAGAAATTCGATTATCAATGATAACGATACATCCGTTGTATCAGACTGGAGTACATACTGATCCGCTTCGCAATCACTCTGGTAAATATTCACCACCAGATAACGATCATCAGCCTTACCAAAAACATTCAACACCACAACCTGATCCTGCAGCCGCACTTCCCTGGTAACGTCAAATAATGTCATCCAGGCTTGCAAGTCAGACAAATCACTTTGGCTGATTTCTTTTATCATTTCTTTCATCGAAAGTAAGTTGGAGTGAGCCCGCGAACCCCAACGGGGTTTTGTTAATACTTAAATTTAGTTATGTTGGGGTTCATTCTACACCTACGCTCCCCAAACCCCATCGGATTACACCTTCTCATTGAAAGGAGGATGGCGTTTGATGATTTCCAGATATTCAACATACCGTGGAAAACCATTTTCATCCGTCCACTGTGCTTCATACTCGATTTTAAGTTTTCCAGCCAGATTATCAACCTGGATAATTAATTCGCCGGCATTATCTCTTGTTTCATCATCTTCCGAATCAGTATCCAATTTCAAATGATACAAATCAATTTCAACCAGCCTGATCAGTGTAGCCAAATCCCCAAGATCAAACATTTAGACCTCCTTAACCAGTTTTACCGCAAGTTTGTCAAGCAGCATCAAAAACTTCTTCACAGGCATATCCCAATTTGGTCTGATAGTATAGTGAAATGCCTAAATGTTTGGGGTCAGAGTAAAAACACCAACCAACAATATCAATGTTTTTACTCTGACCCCAAATATCAGGATTCCGCTGCGGGTGTATCCAACAGCAAACACCTCGTCACCCTCGTTAATCATTAACGGCTCTCCAGACTTGATTTTAATCTGCCGAGCAGCAATTCTGAAAACCACGATATGCGTGGTTTTTACCCGACTATTTTCACCTCCACCACTAATGCTAACCGAATTTCGGACGTTGCTCACAGTCCCCCTTACTTGTTCCATATAGCCTCCATGTGTGATGCTCTTAACGTTTACAATATTTGAATATTTGGGGTTCGCAAGCTCACTCAAACCAACGGGTTAGTCATTATTTTCATCACTGTAAAATGCATCAAACATAAACCTGTCTTCCGGCACAGGCGACTGTATCGGGTGTGGCTCAGTCTCACTTGACTCTGCCTTCCAGTCTACTCTCTGGTCTTTACTGATCCGTACAGCCTCGGAGAATAATGCCTCAACATTTAAACCAATAGACCCATCTTCTTTCTCTTCAGTAATTGCGTCAGTAACAGGCACTGCCACAAAAGCATCTTCGTATGTGATGCGTTGCAAACGCAATGTTACAGAATATGTTTTATTATCATCACTCATATGAATCCTTACTGCCTAATATTTTTTTCAATGTTTGATGGAATATGCAAATACCATCATGGCGCATTGTGACGCCGTTGTGTAGTGGGAGGAGACCATTACATCAACCTACGGACCTACCTCCCACGTGCCTGAGACAAAATCCCGCAAGAATAGCGATTCTTCTCTGGAAATCGAAACTAACGGAGGCCATTTTGATTTCGACTCAATGCCACAATCCGATCCTACCCAATTGGTCCCAATATCCAGGGTACACAACACCTGCCCGGAAATGCTTACAAAGAAGATCCTGGCCTTAGAAACTGGATAAGTGTCCCATGCATAATGCCACCCTCCTTTGATTTTCCCGATGTGCGCAAGGAATTCAGAGATTTGAGATTGATCAGTAATGTCTTTGAACGATAGAGAAAATGTCCCGGCGTATACGGTGAGTTTGCTAACTTGAACTCCTGAGGGAAACGATGGTGAAACAGAAGATGTTGCACAACCGACGAGATTTACCGCAAAGAGGAATAGGGCCGCGGTGCGCATATTCCTTCCAGCGCAAAACTCAGCCGTGCGGTTTTTTGTCCTGAACCGACTTTTTATGCTTTTAAGACTAATCAATATTATTATCCTCCTCGAAACTAACGTGGTCAAATACCGTCTTAACAGTCAACAGGTTTTTGACCGAAATCCGCAATATTTGGGGTCAGAGTAAAAACTCCAAACAACAATATCAATGTTTTTACTCTGACCCCAAACATCCTGTTGGGGTTCGCTTACTCACTCCAACGGGCTTACATCTTTTTATTAAGCTCATCAATCCAACCCAAAATCCCATCATAATCCTTTCCGTCAAGTCTGGATTCGGCAATGATAAATTCTTTTGAGCCTTTTGTGAAAGTAGACGTTGTCACAAGAACTCCTTTGTTAACATGCCTCGCATCATGCGCCATCGTTCCCAGTAGGGCTCTAAGAGTTTCTAGTTGAATTTTGTTACCATCAGCATATTTCTTACATTCGAAGTAGAATGATAGTGGTATACCATTAATCAGGTGGCTGGCTATAACATCCTTCCCTCCATCTCCGGATCGTGGTGTAAGTATGACGTCTGAAAACCCTAGCTGAGAGAGGGTCTCAGCTACAAATTCCTCGAACTGCCGTGGAGTTAGATTTTTTACTTCACTAGGTGACCTCATTATCTTTGCGATCAACTTAAGCGGCAAACTATCAACGGAAATTAAAGTACTTTTCTCTTCTTCACCAAGATTATGCGCACCAATATCAAACTCTTCTATATCCGTTGGACTAGGATTTGCAATTATTGCAAGATTATCAAGTTCTAAACTCCATGCTTTTTGGAATAGATTCTCGGCAAATATATCACGATTAATTGTGTACTGGTTGATCAGCGATGTTAGAGTCGTCCTGTCTATTAACTTTAGTGTTTCTTGATGTTGAGCTGCGATGGCTTTAGCAGCTTCCGAAAAAGCTGAAGTGGTTACAAAATACCCTTTGTCGATACCTAAAGATGCAATACTATTTTGAAATTGTCTTATTGCTGAGGTGTCAACAAGGGTATCTAGTTTCTTTACCTCAACCGCGAAAGAATTGATATGGTTGAGTTCATCGCGAAATTTTCCAACAAAGTCTAGTCGTTCAGCCATATTCCTTTGAACTTCTATCAATGCTTGATTTTGAGAGAAAATCTCTGCCACCACACTTTCAAAGACTGGCGGTCGCAATTGGTCCATCAATTTTTGATTAACATGAATCTTCTCAATCAATTTCGCTATATCGCTTCTTTTATCACTCATGGTTTATAAACCAGCTAATTATATTTAGGGTGTATAAAACCCCGACCTTTAGCATAATCAAACTGTTAGCGATTTTTATGGGAACTCGAGCGATAAAAACACCATCCACTCATCATATTCCCCACACCCAATGAATCAACAAGCAAACTCTAATTTACCTGAGCTGCCGGCTGGTGGATCAACCCCTTGTCGGCGCGTTGTGGTGTTTGGTTTTCAGCATAGATCCAGGCAACGCAGGGATGCGTTGCGGTTTGGCAGCAGGACATGGACGTCCTGTTGCCAAACCTCTGTCTGAAAACAAAACATCACAACAAGGATGTGCCGACATGGGGCGGCCTTCTCTTTGGTTACTTTCTCTTGGCCGCGCAAGAGAAAGTGACCCGCCTCAGCCGCGCAGCGGCGGGCGGAATTAATGTTGAGTTATATTCCCAACGTCGTGATTTCTGATCCCCTCACCCTAACCTTGCTCAAAGAACCCCTGCGGGGTTCATTATGAGTACCCTACCCATCTCCGATGGGTCAGGGCACCCTGGGGGAGAGGGGACTAATAGTTACACATCCAAATTCGACGCATTCAACGCATTACTCTCGATAAACTCCCGTCGCGGTTCAACCTGATCACCCATGAGTGTGGTGAAGATTTCATCGGCCGCGATGGCGTCTTCGATCTGCACTTGCAGCAGGGTACGCTGGGCGGCGTCGAGGGTGGTTTCCCACAGTTGTTCGGGGTTCATTTCACCCAGCCCTTTGTAGCGCTGGATGTGTTGGCCTTTTTTGGCTTCATCCAGTAACCAGTTGACCGCTTCCTTGAAGGCGTTGACCGGTTGTTGTTTGTCACCGCGTTTGATGTAGGCGCCGTCGGCCAGCAGGCCGTCCAGTTCCTGGCCGAGGGTTTTGATGGACTGGTATTCACCGCTTTCGAAAAATTCATCATCCAGTTTGTAGTCATTGGTGATGCCATGGCGCAGGGCGGTGATGTTGGCGGTCCAGTCATCGCCGGATTGTTCCACGGTGATGGTGTAGGTGGTGAGGGTGTGGTCGGCCTGCAGGCGTTGGCTGAGTTCACTGAACCAGCCGCTGACTTTGCTGCTGTCGTGCAGATCGGCGCCGGCCAGGGCAGGCATGGTGATCATTTTTTCCAGCACGTCGTGGGGCAGTCGGCGGGAGATCCGTTTGATGGTGTCCATCACCTGCATGTATTGTTTGGCCAGGATTTCCAGGGCCTGTCCGCTGAGGGGCGGGGCGGTGTCGTTGACATGCAGGGCGGCATCTTCCAGCGCGGCGTTGATCAGGTAGCTGTTCAGTTCGCTGTCGTCTTTGACATAGCGTTCCTGTTTGCCTTTCTTCACCTTATATAAAGGTGGCTGGGCGATGTAGATGTAGCCGTTTTCGATCAGCTCGGGCATCTGCCGGTAGAAGAAGGTGAGCAGCAGGGTTCGAATATGGGAGCCGTCCACGTCCGCGTCGGTCATGATGATGATGCGGTGGTAGCGCAGTTTTTGGATGTTGAACTCTTCCCGGCCGATACCGCAACCCAGCGCCGTGATCAACGTACCCACTTCAGCGGAAGAGAGCATCTTGTCAAAGCGCGCTTTCTCTACATTGAGGATCTTGCCCTTCAGGGGCAGGATGGCCTGGTATTTGCGATCCCGGCCCTGTTTGGCGGAACCGCCGGCGGAGTCACCTTCCACCAGGAACAATTCGGAGAGTCCGGGATCTTTTTCCTGACAGTCGGCCAGTTTGCCGGGCAGGCCGGCAATATCCAGCGCCCCTTTGCGGCGGGTCATTTCTCTGGCCTTGCGGGCCGCTTCCCGGGCGCGGGCCGCTTCGACGATCTTGGAGGTGATCCCTTTACCGTCGGCCGGGTTTTCCATCAGGAAGTCGTTCAGTTTTTCATTGAGGATCGATTCCACCACCCCTTTCACTTCCGATGACACCAGTTTGTCCTTGGTCTGGGAGGAGAATTTGGGATCGGGGACTTTCACTGACAACACGGCAGTGAGTCCTTCGCGGGCATCATCACCACTGACGGTGACCTTGGCCTTTTTTGCGGCGCCGGAGGTTTCAATGTAGTTGTTCAGGGTTCGGGTCAGCGCGGCACGGAAGCCCGCCAAATGGGTACCGCCGTCACGCTGGGGAATGTTGTTGGTAAAGCAAAAGATGTTTTCCTGATACGAATCGTTCCATTGTAGTGCAACTTCAACCGTAATATCGTCTTTCTCTGTATTCACGTAGATGACGTTTTCATGCAGCGGGGTCTTTTTGCGATTCAGGTGTTCGACGAAGGCCTTGATGCCGCCCTGATATTCAAAGGTATCGGTTTTGCCGTCCCGCTCATCCAGCACCACGATCTTCACACCGGAGTTGAGGAAAGAGAGTTCGCGCAGACGCTTGGCCAGGATGTCATAGTGGAACAGGGTATCGGAGAAGATCTCGATGCTGGGTTTGAAGCGCACTTCGGTACCGGTCTTCTCGGTTTCGCCCACGACTTCCAGCGGACCCTGGGGTTCACCCAGTTTGTATTTTTGCTGATGCAGTTTGCCGTCACGGCGAATAGAGAGGCGCAGATCTTCGGACAGGGCATTCACTACAGAGACACCCACGCCGTGCAAACCACCGGATACCTTGTAGGAGTTGTCGTCGAATTTACCGCCGGCATGCAGGACGGTGAGAATCACCTCGGCGGCGGAACGGCCTTCCTCTTCATGCATATCGGTGGGGATGCCGCGGCCGTTGTCCCGCACGGTGACCGAGCCGTCGGAGTGAATGATCACTTCGATGGCATTACAGTAACCGGCCAGGGCCTCGTCGATGGAGTTATCCACCACCTCGAAGACCATGTGGTGCAGGCCGGTGCCGTCGTCGGTGTCACCGATGTACATCCCCGGTCGTTTGCGCACGGCATCCAGCCCTTTCAGGACTTTGATGTTCTTCGAGTCGTAGGTTTTCTTCTCTTTATCTTTCTCATCGGCCATGAGGATATCTGCTCCTGGTCAGTTATTCACTTTTCAGTGTCAGTGTTTTGAGGAGTGTAAATGTGAGGGGAGATGGGTTTTCCTCCTCACCATACTCGGTATAGTAGATTTTCAATTCTTGCCCGCTGCGGATTACATAAATGGTCTGTCCGTAGCCGGCCCACCAGCCGGAGATGGCTGTCACGGCATCGGCCGGAACCTTGAAATCTGCGTAGCGTTGTTTGTCGATTTCGCTGTAGGTGACGGTTTGCTTTTCCAGGATCACAAAGATCTGTTTATTGCACATCAGGCTCAGTGTGGTTTCCGGAATTTCCATCTCCGCTTGCATCTTTGAGTCGCTGTGCCAGACATAGTCGGCATTCGGTGTTCCAGCCTGGCAAACCGCCGCCTGACAAAACAGGAAAACCGTTATGCAAAACCGCCTTATCATGGAGTCGTCCTTCCCAACACTTATCGTTATTCGCCGCTGTTTTCAGCTGTAGTGTGCCGCTAAGTATAATACAGATCAGTCGTGATCAACGCTTATATATAGAAAGAAAACTCGGCATGGATGGCTATTCCTGTTCTTGCCGATGGTGTTGTCTGGCACATGATGGTGACGCTGTTCATTGCCCCCGGTCTCATCCAATCGCGCCGGCAGGCAGCTTGCCGCCAGCCCGGGGGTAACTCTTGCTGTGCTGCAGCCCGATGGATTAGGGGAATAACCTCAACTAATCTCCACGCTGCCGGCGGTTATCTTTCTTGATGACGCAATAATCAGAAGGGGTGCCCGGTATATCGGGCTGGAAGATGGGTATGATAAGCATGGCTATGTATTAGCCAAATTGATAATCGTGCAATGACACCGAATATTTTTCTGCCTGGTTTGTGATTCTTTTTCATTTCGCTTTCAATTTCAGATCGTCGGGTTTTGTCATTGCCGTTTTTTCTGCTTTTTTCCTTGTTCTGTACACCACTCTGTTTCTGCATTGTTTTTTTCAAAATAATCCAATATTTTCACTTTTACGCACAATAAAGGTGCATAAAAAGTGAAAATCCTCTCAGATCGCCGCAGCGCCTTTCTCAGATCGGAAAAATCAAGCCTTACTTTGCCCTTCCCTCTCCTCTCATCGTTGATCTGGGACGATCTGAGCGATCCATTTTTTGATCACTTTTTTACAGTGACTGATTTTTCAAAAAAATGCTTGACAGATCCGTGAGCGAATCAGGGCCGTTTTCAGATCACTTTTTCTGACCCATGCTTTGTATTGGCTGAAGGTGAAATCGTGGATCAGGCGCGATCTGAGGGATCGGATTTTTCAGTGGGACAAGCCAGGATTATTTACCGGGGATTGGGGTATTGACAAAACTGAGGCTTGATAAGAGCCGATCTGGGATCCGATTTTTCCAGGCAGGCAAGATGTCGGACCACAGGCTGATCGTGGATCTGGCGCGATCTCCGGGATCGGGTTTTTTGCGGATTATTGGAAATACACAGGATGTTTCACGTGAAACACCCTCTGTTAATGGAGACCCTCACAAGTGTTTCTGTGAGGGTCAATGGTGCTTAACGCAATATCTGTTAGTACACCCAAACTGCTTGAGCGATGGCCCAGGTGGCACCGCAATCAATGATATCAACCTTCAGTTGCTTTCCCCTGCTTCTGGCGTTGGTGACAAGGTGAATAACGCGATCTTCCATTACCGTGGCACCGGCTGGAAATTTAATGTATTGGTATGATGTACCACTTGAGCACGATCCAACTGACAATCCGGAAATTGCATTTGCTACACTCAAGATAATTGTAACTCCGGTCGTGCTGACATCCAATTCTGCATCCGTTGCAAATGCCGAAACGGCATTTGCCGATGATAAGGGAAGAAGGATGGACATTGTGGCAAGCAGGATTTTTATCATTTTCATCTCAGTTACTCCAGGGTTTTCATTTGTGAGATTTGAGTATGGGAAATCAGGCAAGATTATCACCTGTCAAATCTAACAGGCTTGAGTAACTAGCGTGGTTTTTCGGCAATAGCGCCCTGTTCCACGTGGAACATTTTATGGCCCTGATCTGGTGGAATCGCCAGTAATCCCGCCTCGGTAACGGTAATAAAGACCTGAGCACCGGTTTGGATCAGCAGCTGGACCAGCGCCTGACGGCGGGATTGGTCCAGTTCCGCCGCCAGATCATCCACCAGGATAATGCAGGTCTGGCTTCTCTCCTGCCCCAAATGGGCCACCTGGGCCAGTTGCATGGCGGAAATACAGAGTTTCAATTGGCCACGGGACAGGACATCCTGCGCCGGTACACCATGAAACTTGAGCATCAACTCAGCCCGGTGTGGCCCGGAGGCCGTAAAGCCCCGCTCCATGTCCCGACTGAATCCGGCCTGTAGTGACGCCTCCAGGGTTTGATCCTGAGACCATCCGGGCTGGTAAGTCAGTTCCGGTGTCTGGCCAAACAGGGTTAGACTGTATTCGGCCAACAATGGGGACAAGGCGGTAATGTAATCTTCCCTGCTCTGCGTAATCTTGTGGGCCGCCTCCAGCAAGGCCTTGTCCCAGGCGCACACCTGTGATTTTGGTAGTTTCTGGCGTAAGGAGGCATTGCGCTGCTGCAGGACACGATGAAATGCGCGCCAGTCATTGAGGTAGTCATGTTTCACGTGGAACACACCCCAGTCCAGGAAACGGCGGCGCATCTTGGGTCCCTGCTCCAGCAGGCTGTTTACCTGGGGGGTGATTAATTGCAACGGCAGATGGCGGGCCGGAATGGAGGCCTGATTGACCGATTCCCCGTCTATGCGAATTTCGGTGGTTTTCTTGCTGCGCTCGATGCCGATTTTGTGGCTGAATCGACCGCTCTGAATCTGACCAAACACCGCCAGCTTGTCCTGTTCATACTGTATCACCCGCCCGATGCGGTGAGTGCGAAAGGATTTGGTGGCAGAGAGGAGATGGATGGCCTCCAGCAGGCTGGTCTTGCCACTGGCATTCTCTCCATACAGGATATTCAGCTGCGGATGGGGCTCGATATCGATCGCGCTGAGATTGCGTACATGCTGGACCCGAAGGCGCTGGATGGTCATGGTGTCCGGTTCTTGTGATGATGCGCGGATTATAACTGCATCACCTGGGGTGAACACAGGTTTTTCCATGTGGGCGATTCAGCCTGTGTTCCACGTGGAACATCCGGCCATCACGATCTCCATTGTTTCACGTGAAACATTCCGTGCTTCAACTATCCCGCCTTCCGGACGATACAGATAAATGTGCTTCCGGGAGTGTCCATGCTAAATATATCCTCACGTTCTGCCTTGTGGGCCGGTACGTTGCTCTGTCTGGTTCTGTCGGGTTGTATCCCGGCCCCCACCTATCGCACCAAGGCCCGCAACTTTCATTATGGGATGCATTGTTACCAGCATGCGGTTCGCTTCGATAAGCAGCTCAAACAGACAACCTGGGATGTAATCAAACAGTACTCCCCCGAAGGTCGCTTCATGATTGATACCCACCGCGAGCAAACCCGAAAGGTTTGTGGCGTGGAGTCGGAACACTTTGTCAGCTTCATCAAGCCGGAAAAAAAGGATCTGAATTACTACATCTCCCTCACCACCTCGGTACACGAAATGGCGCACAACTTTACCTCCATGATGCCGGCCTCAAGGGCCAAAGCCATTCGTCCTGCCGGCAATATGCAGTGGGTCTATCTGGACAGCCCGTATGGCGAGTTGGCCTATTACCTGTCGGACAAGGGCGTTGTCTTTGTCCCCAACACCCCCACCTGGCCGGCGCGTGAGATGGACGGGGATGTCCCGGCGGAACTGAAAGAGTTTACCTACAAGCAATACATCATCGGACAGCACGGCAGTAATGTGATTGGTGTCTACGCCCTGCTGGATGAGTTTCATGCCTATTACCATGATCATCAAATGTCGGAACGCATGCTGCGATCAAAGACTCTGGATTTCTTTGAGCCGGGTGATTATCTGAATTTTCTCTTTTTCAAATATTACATTCTGGCCTATCTGGAGTATGGCCGGCGTCACCATCAGGGCATGTACCAGGACATCCTCGCCAATCGGGCCTTTGTGCAAACCTTCCTCGATATTCATGATCGCTTTGAAAAGTTACACCGGGATCACCTGGCCTATCGGAAGTTGCACAATATTGATCGTGGCAAGGGTCAGTACATTCATCATGGCAAGACCATTGTTTATCCGGGACTGGATAAAACATATGCCCAACTGACCCGGGCATTGGATCAACCGGCACTCAAACAGATGATGCAGACCTTGCGTCAGGCCTGGCCACAGAAGTAATTAAAGCGGCGGGGCACAACCGATCATCAGGGTATAGCCTTTCATCGGCTTACCTGTTTCCGGTTTGCGATCAATAACGAAATCCTGCTGTTTTTCCTCTCTGGACAAAATTTGACCACTCCCGCTATCGTCCCCATTTTTATTGCGGACACGGTAACTCAACAAGGCCGACTTGCAACCGCAATAACCGGTGCTTTTATGTAAACGGGTTTGGGTGGTCAGGATCAATTGTTTGTCAGTAATGACTAACTCACGAGGTTCAAACGAATAGCAATCACGAACCCCGTTTTGGATCTGAACCGTATGGAGAGGAAGACTGGAACAACCACTGAGGAAGACAACAACAATTGTGCAGGCAATCCTCAGTTGCATGGTTGCCCGGCCCGATTACAGGCGCATGGGCATAACCACATATTTATCGTTATCCTGACCCACCCCCTGGATCAGGCAACTGTGGTTGGCATCGGTCAGATAAACATGCACATCATTGCTGTCGATAGCCGACAGGGCATCCAGCAGGTAACTGACATTGAAGCCGATCTCGAACTGGTCGCCGTTGTAGTTCACTTCCAGTTCCTCTTCCGCCTCTTCCTGTTCCGGATTGTGGACTGTCGCTTTCACCATGTTGGTGTCCAGGGAAAGTCGCATACCGCGATATTTCTCATTGGAGAGGACCGAGGTACGGGTGAAGGCCTGATGGAGTGTCGCCCGATCACAGGCGATCACCTTCTCCGTGCTGGGTGGAATGACCTGCTGATAGTCGGGGAACTTGCCGTCGATCAGTTTTGAGGTGAAAGAGATATCGGGCAGTTCGACCCGGATATGGTTCTTGCCGATCTGAATACGCACCGGTGAGTCGGAATCCTCAATCAAACGTGCCAGCTCCTGAACCCCTTTGCGCGGCACAATGATCTGTCTGCGTTCCGGGACCTTGATCTCTGCCGCTGTCTGACTCATGGCCAGACGATGCCCGTCAGTGGCCACGGCGAGGAGCAAGCCATCCTGCAATTCCAGCATCAGGCCATTCAGGTAATACCGGACATCCTGTTGGGCCATGGAAAACTGGGTCTTTTCAATCAACCGTTTCAGGGATTTCTGCGGGATTGAAAATTCAAAGGGCTCTTCCACCGGCTCCAGATTGGGAAACTCGGTGGCCGGCAGGGTACTCAGGGTAAAACGACTGCGACCGGATTTCAGGGTGACCTTGTCGCCGCTCACGGAGAGTGATATCTCGGCGCCGTCCGGCAGGGTTTTACAAATATCCAGGAACTTGCGCGCCGGCAAGGTGATCTCTCCATCTTCATCTGCCGTCACTGCCAAACGGGCAATCATCTCCACTTCCAGGTCGGTCCCGGTCAGGGTCATTTGCTCACCTTTCAGGGTCATGAGCAGATTGGAAAGTATGGGAGAAGACTGGCGTCGTTCCACAACACTGCTGACGGTTTGGAGTGGTTTCAGGATATGATCACGAGATAGCTTAATATTCATAGTTTATATATTTACTTTATTAATGTTATTACTAAGCAAGGCCATTTCTGTGGATAAGCCGTTTTTCCGCAAGACTATCAACAGGTTGTTATACGTCAAAAGCTCTGGGCAAGGGCCGTACAAGTCGTCGGTAAACTGTGGAACCTTTGTGGATAAGTCGGGGTATGGGTTTTATACATAAATTATCCACAGGCTTATCCGCTGACTTGTGCACAGCTTGTTCTGCCGGGCTACAAGGCATTGAATATACACCAGATAGATGGCTCTGAGCGAGCAAGATCCCGCTATCTTGTGCTGATCAGCCGGTTTTGGTGTTGTATTACCGTGAATGATCGGCAACCGGGAAAGAAAAGAGCCCGCAAGGGGCCCGACATTATTTTGGTCGACAGGCGGAGCGCGGCACGATGGTCAGCTCTTTTCGGTCCTGTTTGGTCAGCTGGTAAAAACGCACATCAGACATGCTGTCCTGATACTGTACATCCACCTCATAGCGGGTGTTGGCGCCAGGTATCAGGATAGTGCCGCTGTGAGTGGTAAAGTTGCCGCGGTAATTGACTTTGAATATGGCCACCTTGATGAAGGTGGGCTGTCCCGGTTTCAAACTGATCTTGTTGATCCCGGGTTGCAGCACCACACTGCCTCTGAAATGGGATTCACATGTGTCATCCAAATCGTTGACACCGAACACGGCCCGATAGCCGTTCGAGGTGGTAAACCTGACCATCACATTCGTCGGCCCGACATTGGGATAATTCTCCACTTCCGCCGGGCCGCCGGCACAGCCGGTCAGAACCACCGCAACGGCAATCAGAATATGGACCGACCTCATGAAGAGCCCGTCATGTCTTCAGTCATATTGGGACAGCCCATATTGGTGCCCTTTGCCCAGTGTTTCACCGCAGTCGACGTTAATGTAAATGATTTTTCCGGATGATAGGCGGTGATACGGGTTTTGTTTTTACCCACCGCTTCAAAATCAATGACTGAAACATAGATGCCATTTTTCGGCATGGTCCCGCCCACCAGGAGACGATTCGGTTCGGTGCGAAGTTGCACATACAACTCCATCTTCTTTCCGTCATTTTGTATGGTGGGGGTATAGATAAAGTTGACCTTGTCACAATTGGTGTGACCACTTTGGCTGGTGGTGCAGCGATTGGAGACAAAACCGGTATCCAGACATTTGGCGGCTTGTTTTTGAATGACTTTCGCCACCTTGTTGTAGGATTTATCCACCACATAGGTGTCGATAACCGCGCCGGGCGTGCCTGCCTTCATCAGGGCACGGTACTCATTGGAGTTTTGCGGTGTGGGCGGTAATAAACCACAGCCGCCCAGCAACATGGCGGCGGCAAGCAGGATCACGGAATAATGTTTCATGGTTGTCTCCCTGGTATCGTTCATGACAGGAGACATCGGTCACCGGGAGTCGGTCTTTAGCAATATTCGGCGGCAGGCTTGATCTTTGCGATAGCGCCAACATTTTTTATATGGATAGAATCCCGGAAAATAGCAGGTTTGAGCGAATCCGGCCTATTGCACATGTTTACAGGCCGACAGCGGTAACAACCCCAGTTCCTGATTTCCAGCCGACGTTTGCTTGTAAAATTTCACATCAAATTTATTGTTCTGATAACGCACCAGTGCAGCATAGGCCTGGCTCGGCTTCGGGCGCAACAAGGTACTGCGTTGTTGATAACCCCCCAAACGTTTGCTGTCAGCAGTAACGGTCAACGAGTAGAGTTGGCCCGGCCAGAGACCAAACGCGGTATCGCCGTTCGGCAAAGCGAGATCGCCCTGGTTGCTCTCATTACAAGATTTGGACATTTTTTTGATACTGACAGTGATGCGGGTATCAGCGGCATCATCGATCTGTGTTTTGACAAACATGTTATCGGCCACGGGGCTTTTATACACCTTGTCGCCCGACAGCATGGAGCAGCCGGCAATAAGGAAGGTGAACAGCAACAAGGCGATGATGTGATAAGTGGAGCGTTGCATGGTTATATTCTCTTGTTATGTGTTGTCTGCCTCATGGAGAGACGAGTACAGTGGATTTTATAAATGCGCAAAAGGGATCATTGGATATCTGTTGACGAATTAGCTTTCTTTGCGCAGCCGGCCGATAACGCAATTCAGACTCCAGTATACTGCGCAGGATCCCACCCTTGATGCGTCGATTGAGATCATCCACAAAAGACCGGGTGGACCAAAATCCCTCATTGGCAATCAAAAGCTGTAACTCATCGGCTTTTGTGCTGAGCAACTGACGGGTCTTTCTGCTGCTTTTCTCATCTTTCCAGTTGTGTCGGTTATCCAGCAGCTGGTTTACCGCAGCGATCTTTTGGGACAATTTCTGCCGGAAATTCTTTTTATCCTCCGGCCGGGCGGACGAACCATTTTTTACTGCCGCCTGCCAGGATTCATCAATGGAACCCAACAGAAAGCGAAAAGATTTATTCAGCGCCTGGCGGGTATAGGCCTGTTCGCTGATGCGCTGCGCTTTCATTTCATCAGAGCGGGGACAATACGCCTCCAGGGCCTGGACCGGCAGTGTCAAAATGCAGAGCAAAAAAACAGCAGGAAAAATTCGCATCGATGACCTCGTCGACAGATATAGAACAGGCGGACTGAACCGGTCCTGAATATCAGTGTAGATGGGGATGGGGTGATTTGCTCCCGTTATTCTCTTCGTCCCGGTGTCTTTGCGCTATGTCTTCGACAAGGGAAATAGTGCGGCAGTGAAAGACCGCCCCGGAAATTGCGCTATGAACTCAGGGTCCGGATCAAATTGGCGTAATCTTCACCAATCTTTGTCTCGGTCTCTTTCAGCTCGGCGATTTTTTTCACGGCGTGGAGGACGGTGGTGTGGTCGCGGCCGCCGAAGGCGTCGCCGATTTCGGGCAGGGAGTGGTTGGTGAGTTCCTTGCACAGGGCCATGGCCACCTGTCGAGGACGGGCAATGGAGCGGTTGCGGCGTTTGGAGTGGAGTTCGGCGACGCGGATCTTGTAGTACTCGGCCACGGTCTTCTGAATATTGTCGATGGTGACCAGTTTGTCCTGCAGGGCCAGCAGGTCGCGCAGTGCATCCTTGGCGAATTCCATGGTGATGGGGCGGCCGGTAAACTGGGCATTGGCGATGACCCGGCGCAGGGCCCCTTCCAGTTCGCGGATGTTGGAGCGCAGCCGTTTGGCGATGAAGAAGGCCACTTCCTGGGGCAGGTCGACGTGGGAAAGCGTGGCCTTGCTTTGCAAAATGGCGACACGGGTTTCCAGTTCGGGCGGTTCGATGGCCACCGGCAGGCCCCAACCGAAGCGGGACTTGAGGCGCTCTTCCAGACCATCCACCTCTTTCGGGTAGCGATCACAGGTGAGGATCACCTGGCGCTGGCCTTCCAGCAGGGCGTTGAAGGTGTGGAAAAACTCTTCCTGGGAACGCTCCTTGCCGGCAAAGAACTGAATATCGTCGATGAGCAGGGCGTCCACCGAGCGGTAGTACATCTTGAATTCGTTAATCGCATTTCTCTGTAGCGCCTTGACCATGTCAGCAACAAAGCGCTCGGAGTGGAGGTAGACCACGTTGGCGTTGGGATTCTTTTCGCGGATGCGGTTGCCGATGGCATGCATCAAGTGAGTCTTGCCCAGCCCCACACCGCCATACAGGAACAGGGGGTTGTAGGCCTCACCGGGATTCTCCGCCACCTGGCTGGAGGCGGCGCGGGCCAACTGGTTGGATTTACCTTCCACAAAGGTGGCGAAGGTGTAATTGGGGTTCAGGGTAATGCCGCGATTTTGGCTCGGGGCCGGTGCGCCGCCGCCGTGGTTGAATGTCTGCGCCGGTGAACGGACCGGGCTTTGCTGGGGAACCGGGGCTTCAATACTGGAACTGCCAATCTCCAGAGAAATACGCACCATCGTGTCGCCATCACCACCCATAATCTCGGAAATGCGCTGTAAAAAATTCTCGTGGATGCGGTCGCGAACGAAGCGGTTGGGTGCCAGCAGACGCAATTGATCCCCTTCTTCTACGGCATGCAGCGGGCGAATCCAGGTATTGAATTGTTGCTGGGTCAGCTCTGATTCCAGGCGACCAAGGCACTTATCCCAGAGGGACTGAGACACCGCGAACCTCCAAATGTAATGTTCGTATCTTGTTTTTATAGGGGGGGTGGACGGGTGAGTCTATACGGATCGGAAGAGGTTATCCACACCCTTGTGGATAAAAATAACCGTGAAAATAATCGTCGCGAACTTGACCTGATGGGCCGGAAACAGTACTCTTTGCGCCCTTTTCCGGCAAGTTCCGGACGGGCGTTATTGGCGCCTGAACCCGATTAACTACTATTGTATGGTTTCGCGATGAAAAGACCGTTTCAACCCAGTAATTTAAAGCGTGCACGGACCCATGGTTTCCGCGCCCGGATGAGCACCCGTGGTGGTCGCAAGGTATTGAGCGCACGTCGCGCCAAAGGCCGCAAGCGCATTGCAATCTAAGGGTACGCCTGCCTCGTGTCTCCCGGGCGTTTTGCTCGGCACCAGCGGCTGACCAGACCCTCTGACTTCAAGCAGGTCTTCGCCCACCCATGCAAGTCAGGGAACCAACACCTGACCCTGCTCTGCAGGACCAATGACAAAGACTATGCCCGACTTGGGCTGGCCATCGCAAAGCGGTATATTAGGACCGCCGTCGCCCGCAACCGCATCAAACGTATTGTGCGGGAAAGCTTTCGGCAGCGCCAGACAACATTGGCGGGGCTGGATATTGTGGTGTTGGCCAAAACCAGTGCGGCGGCATTAACAAAACAAGAACTATTTTTGGTGTTGGAGAGACTCTGGCAGGGGCTGGAAAAAAAATGCAAAGACTCATTATCGGTCTAATCCGCCTGTATCGCTTGCTGTTGAGTCCCTTCGTCGGACAACACTGCCGTTTTTATCCCTCATGTTCGGAATATGCCCTGACCGCTGTGGAACGCTTCGGTGCGTTGCGCGGCAGTTGGCTGGCGGTGCGGCGTCTGTCGCGTTGTCATCCCTGGCATGAAGGTGGTGTGGATTTGGTTCCCGAACACCAACATAGCCACCACTGCCGACATCCTCATTAAACAATAAGAATCAATATAGAGTAAGTCATGGAAAATCGTACCCTGCTGTTTCTCGCCCTGGTCTTTGTCACCTTCCTTATGTGGCAGGAGTGGCAAAAAGATTATGGTCCCAAACCGGTTACACCGACGGTGACCGGCGAACAAGGTAAAACCACCGGGGCGGCCGACAGTGGTGATGTACCCACAGCGAACGAATCTACCGGCCGACAGACATCTGCCTCCTCCACCAGTGATGTACCGGGTGAAAAGTCGACGTTGCAAAAACAACAGCGCATTTCGGTGAAGACTGATTTGTTCGGCATAGAAATTGATACGCTGGGTGGCGATCTGCGCACTGTCGACCTGCTTAAATACCCGGTTGAGGTTGATAAACCCGAACAGCCTTTTCGTTTAATGAGTGAAGATCACAATAACCTGTTTATCGCCCAAAGCGGTTTCGCCAATAAAAAATCTTCAACTGATTATCTGGTGAAAGCGCCGAACCACAATACGATCTACAGCGCCGCGCAAACCAGCTATGCAATGAAGGACGGCGAAGACAGGCTGGACGTGAGCATGAGCTGGACCAGCCCGGAAGGTGTGGTGTTTACCAAACACTTTATCTTCGAGCGTGGCAGTTATGTCGTGCAGGTCAAGCATGCGGTTGCCAACAAAAGCGGCAAAGAGTGGCGCGGTAACAGCTACTTCCAGCTGCAACGCAACAAGGATGCGAAAGACGGCACCAGTCAGTTTGTATACTCCTATCTGGGCGGTGTGGTGTACAGCCCGGAAGAGAAATACAAGAAGATCAGCTTTGATGACATGAAAGATGAAAATCTGAAACGTGACATCAAGGGTGGCTGGGCGGCCATGATTCAACACTACTTCCTGGCCGCCATCATTCCCGATGCGAGCCAGGCCCAAAGTTATTATTCTTACTCGATCAATAACGATACCCGGTTTGCACTGGGGTATCAGTCACAACAGCTGAGTGTTACGCCCGGCGGTACCGGCGAGATCAGCAGCCGTCTGTTTGTCGGGCCAAAACTGCAAAACACCCTGGAGAAGGTCGCGCCCGGTCTGGAACTGACCGTCGATTACGGCTGGCTGACCATTCTCTCCAAGCCCCTGTTCTGGTTACTCGACTGGCTACACAGAATGCTCGGTAACTGGGGTTGGGCGATTATTGTGCTGACAATTATGGTGAAAGGTGCGTTTTACAAATTGTCAGAGAAGGGTTACAAGTCCAGCGCCAACATGAAGCGCATTGCACCGCGCATGCAGGCCCTCAAAGAACGTTGTGGTGATGACAAGCAAAAATACGCCATGGCCATGCAGGAGATGTTCCGCAAGGAGAAGGTCAACCCCATGGGCGGCTGTTTACCGATTCTGGTACAGATCCCGGTCTTCATCGCGCTATACTGGGTACTGCTGGAAAGTGTCGAGCTGCGTCAGGCCCCCTGGGCGCTCTGGATCATCGACATGTCACGGGCTGATCCCTACTTTGTCCTGCCGGTGTTGTACGGCATCACCATGTTTATTCAGAACAAACTCAACCCGGCCCCGCCTGATCCCATGATGGCGAAAATGATGATGATGATGCCGATTGGCCTGACGGTATTGTTTGCCTTCTTCCCGGCCGGTTTGGTGCTGTACTGGGTGGTGAGCAACATCCTCTCCATTGCCCAGCAGGCCTACATCACCAAGGTGGTGTTGGCAGATGGCAAACCGGTATCCTGATTAGACTGGTTAATCCAGGAATATAAAAAAACGGGTTCAATGCATGGCACTGAACCCGTTTTCAATTCAGGGTTGTAAGAAATTCAGATCATGTGATTATGAATCACAGGAGTGCCCCTTGATATTGCCTTGCACATTACCTGCGCTGTAGTAGCCCTGATAGGGTCCGGTGTTGGCGCGTATCCAGATCGAATCCGAACTGGTGGCCTTCATGCCCTGGCCGTTATCTTTAACGCAGGCCGTAGCCACACCATCGCCTTTCATCCCCGGGTTGGTTGAACGATAATTGAGCTTGATGATGTAACCGCCCGCACAACTGGTGCAGTCGGTGGCATAACGAACCCCGGTGCCGGAGGCAACGCAATGATCGGTCGCAGTGACTGTGCCGTTCATTTTCACCCCACCCTTGTCTTTAGCGTAATTCATGTCATGAAAATTGAATTTGCCCTGCACTTTGCCGCTGCAGGAATCGCCATTAAACCCGAAATTGGCCTTGCCCGAGCCACTGGCTGAAACGATTGTCCCGCCACCCGTTACCTTGCCGTTGACTGCATTGGTACAGCCGGCAATGGTAAGCAGGCCGGCGAAAACCACAAAAACTGTTGCCGCTTTATTCATCATGGGCCTCACCTGTTTGTTGTCATTTACCTTGCCCTGTATCGGCTGTGCTTATCGGCTGCTGTAGGCGATTTGAGCGAAAAGAGTCGAATTCAACAGGACTTTTTTTGTAATGGTCGGAGACAGCGGTAGGCCGCTTGTGTTACCGGGTTTCCCGGCCACAAGCGAGAGGCTGACAGCAACCTGACGGGTGTATTGGTCAGCAGGTTCTACACCGTGCAGATTTATGTTAATTTCTGCTGATACGTGGGACGAACCAGGAAAAACAATGACAAACACCGTTGGCAAGTTTATCGGCCTGACCGGGCTTTGGCTGTTGTGTGTGAGTCCGACTGCAGCGGCAGATTACGGCCATCAGGCGACCATACAGCTGCTGGATGATTCCGCCGGGCCGACATCCATTGCGTCTTTTTCGATCAGCTACACAGGGTATTTGTCCAACGTGAAGACTGACACCGGCCCGTATCTGGAGGCGGCATTTATTAACCCCGTCAGTCACTTTGCTGTTGAGCTTAATTCCAGTGATGCATCGGTGACGCTCGGGCCCGCCATTGTCTTTTCGACCGAGAGCGTTATTCGCAAGATCAACTATACCCATGTCAATGCCGGCGGTGACATAACCTTTGGTCTGGGTATCGATCAAGGGGATACCACACTCACCAATAACAGCATCAAGGTATATGATGCAGACAGCCAGACCATCACCTTGCAATTCGGCCTCTATTTCGACAAGTTTTCATACCTGTCATTTTCACTGGTGCAGAACAAATTGAGTTCACCCGGTGGTATCGCGAGTGATTACACGACAACCAGTTCTGATATCAGTTGGCGGCAGTTACAGCTGACAGCCAATCAAACAGCCACCCTGTGGGAGTTCGGTGTTATCAGCACGGTCAAAACATACGAGGACTCATCAAGTAATCCGAACGAATCCACAACACACTTTCAGTTTTCCTGGAGCAGATTTCTTGATCGTAAAACGGGGCTGGGCGGCGCTCTGGATTATGTGATCAGCGATGAACAAGATGATGAAGGTCTGAATCTGACTCTGAGAGGGAGTTACTTTGTGCGTGACGATATTTTAATGGCGCTGGAGTATACACAATTCCTCGCCGGTAACACCGGCGTTGAGGATGGCACAACAACCGTGTTGGAAATGTCAGCCCGATTTTAAGTGATAGATCAATGTATACCGCACGACAGGGAGATTGCGGGTTGCCTGCCGTGCGGTATTGCCGGTTTGGTTGAGCATGATCAATGCACGAAGCATGATCTTGTGATTTTATACATACCAATCCCCCGTCATTCATTTTCTCCACATACCCTTCGCTCTTTGAATGACTAAAGGAGTTGTACTACTCGTTGTGTCACTATCCGTCATTGTCGTGTGGTTGTTTGCATGATACAAACCGGGCATGGCCGTTGGTAACGATTGAAAACGGTATGCCCGGAAAGTCGGAAGCCGGTCTGGTCAAAAGGAGGATACCGTCATGCGTTTCCTGCTCCGTAAAAGTTGGTTTGTACTGCCATTCCTTATCCTGTCAATGCATCCTGTCCCTGCTCCGGCGGCAGATTATATCTGTACACCGGTGCATGTCGCTGTGTTCAAAGGTCGCCTCCATGTGCGTTGCAATGCCGCCGCCAAAGACGGTACGGCAAGTATCTGGTTTTGGGCGGTGCCGACATCGGATGCCCATCATGCCAACCGCTTTCTCTCGGTTACCAGTTCCGCACTGATTGCCGGGCGCAAGATTCGGTTCTCCTATACCAATGGTGACACCAGCGGTCAGGCATTTGGTTGTCTGGCCAAGGACTGCCGTGTCCCCTGGATGACGGCAATTCAGTAATTGTCGTCGGAACAAACCGAATTTACCGGATTGGAGGTGTGGCCATGAAAAAACGCCTGCATATTTCAGGATGGATCCTTTGCCTGTGTGCACTGTTAATGCCCGCTGCAGTGACGGGCCTGTTTCAAAACGGACCGGAAGTGCCGGGTAAACCCTGGCCCTGGGATAACTACGCCAACCCAAAGGTTGTGCGTGTTCCGGTCTGTTTTCGCCCGCCCGGGACCAAGCCGGACAAGTTTGACCCCAATATCACCTTTCCCACCACCAAGTACACCCAGAGTGAGTGGATGGCAAAACGCGCCATGGTGCGCGATGCACTGGAGACCTCATGGCAAAAATGGACCATGCTCCGGTTTGTGAATTGGGGCGATTGTCCGGCTAACCCGGCCGGGTTTATGTATGTGGATCTGATCAAAAATGATTGCGGCGGTTGCGGCGACGCTCTCCCCAGGGGCGGTTATCATGCCGGTGGGGTGAATATCTGGATGATGACGGAGAACGGTGATGAACGGTTGCTGCGTACCGTGACCATCCATGAATTCGGTCATGCACTGGGCTTCCACCATGAAATGGATCGCCAGGACGCCAAATTTCCCAACGGTACACCCAAATGCAATGACGGTCCGGTGACCGTGGCGGGTATTTATCTGACACCCTATTACGATGATGTTTCGGTGATGAACTATTGTGCGCCGCGCAACCGGAATGGCTTGTCCGCAGGCGACATTGACGGCGCACAGGTGTTGTACGGTAAAAGTCAGGAAGACGGCTGGGCCGGCGCCGTGCCGGTACTCAACCTGTTTGCCATGTAAAACCTTGCAGAGGTCACAACCATGGACAATAAATTCACAGCATTATGTCTTCGATACCTGATGATACTCATATTGATGACCTTCGTTACCAACAGTGCCGTAGCGGCAAGGGTCGACTACAGTTGCGTGGTGCTGGATATCAGCATCATGGCGGATCGGGCCCATGTCCTGTGTGCCGAGCCGCCGATCAAATCCCGTGGCGGTTATCCGAAAGACACCGGTCATCAGATCATGTTCTTTGCCCTGCCCCTGTCGGAAACGGAAAATACCGGTCGCTTTATTCAAATGGCCAACACGGCAATCATCACCGGATATACCATGTTATTCAGTTTTACCTCCGGCGATTACAGCGGCGAGACCTATGGCTGTAACCGGGTGAATTGCCGAAAACCATGGATGTTTGCGCTGGAGAGCAGACCCTCCACACCGTAACTGATTTCGCTTGATATAAACAAAAACGCGGCCCAAAAGGGCCGCGTCTGCATTAACAAATAATAATTGCACTAGGGCAATTTCACGGCGTTACCCAGTGAATGGTTATAGGCCGAGGTGCTGTCCAGACCCTTCATATCCATGTAGGTCATCAGCTTGCCGGTGGATGAGATAAACATATTCACAAAGACCGTGCCGCTGCCCGGATCACTGATCTCAACCGTATCCACAACACGTCCGCCATTGGAGACGCAATTGGTGGTGGGTGTATAGGCCAGACGGGTGTTACTCGCATCAACACCGATACAGATCTGTTTCACCGTCCAGTTGATGTTACCGGAATTGCTGGAAGATACATTGATGTTATTGGTGTCAGTGAAACTGAAGGTACCGGTTCCGGTGGCATTGAGCACCAAAGAACCGGTGCTGATCCCGGACAAACCATTGGCTGAACTGGAGTTAAAGTCATCAAAGTATCCGGTCAGATACCAGGTGCCCGCCAGCGAACTGGTGGTATGGGTGCCGGAGTTGGCGATCTTGATGATCGTGGCTGTGCTTTGATTATGCCGATAATGATGGGCAAAGGCGGGATCAGTACCGCCCACACTGCTGTCACTAAAACGCGTGTCATAGTCAGTCGCACTCGACATAATGGCTATCTCGCCGGAATCGGAAACCGCCATCCAGTCGGTCATTTTCGGACCAACCGGACCGGCGCCGTCCATGAAGGCGCCAATCACCACACTCTTGAGATCGGTCATCTTCTCATCATCATTGGTGGTGCTGACAGTGGGGCTGGTGCTTTCCGGATTATCAATGGTCAGGCGTGAATCAATGGTGGACATGGTGAAGTTGCCTGGTGAAGAAGCCAGATCCAGCCAGCCCAGACTGGCAGAGAAATAAGCGGTCAATTGCTCATTGCCGTTTTCACCATCTGTATAGGTGGTATCGTTGCGATTAATCTCCAGCATATAACCGTTGAACAGATAGTGATCATTGGCCAGTGTGGTGGTGCCGGCGGCAACCTTCACCGCTGTGGTCAAACCCAGTCCGTCTCCGGTATCAGACATAATCAGCGTCTGATGGTCAGTGGTAAACACACCCGTGACAGTGGCGCCCCAGGGCATGGTATATGAGACCTTGTTGTTACTGTCGACGGTGTAACTGACAGTGAAACCACTGTTGAATTGATCATCACCCACCTTGATACTGTGGCGGTGAAAACCCGGCATGGTGAAATGCGCCTTGCCGTTACCGGAGGTATCCGGCGCGGTAAAGACCACACGCAAGGCCCAGCGATATTCACGAATGGATTGTTCGCGGATCTGGGCATGATACTTGTCGCCATCACCGGAAATACCAAGCAGAGCCTGATAAATATTATTCCCGTTGGAATCCACACCCGGCTGAATGGTATCGCCGGTGTTGATCGGTGTCGTGGGATAGACCGACGTAATACTGTTGGCGGCATAGTAGCTCACCGCCGTCAGATATGGCGTATGTTGGCTCCAGCCTTTTGCCCAGTATGAACCACCGGTAAAGGTAATCGTCGCAAAGGCCGAGCCCGCACCCAGACTATAGATCAGGGCAATACTGCATAGTAGTGATCGAAGCTTCATAGATTTTCTCCAGTTTGAAACAGACTGAAGAATCTGAACGACAATACCGGATTTGAACAGCTGCTTAAAATGACAGTTTGGATGGAACTGCGATAGAGTTGGTGTTTTTAGTGTGCTGATTAAAGTGTCGGGATGAATGACAAAAAGAGGTGGATTAGCTGCTGTTTATGACAGGCTGATGTGTAGTGAAGTGGCGTGTTGAGAAACCAGAAACAGCACAAAGATACATCGGCTGAATCGCACAGGACTGGCGGCCTTGTCATACAACGCGTAGATGTTTTAACCTGAGCCGGACAGAACAGAAAGCCATCGACGCGAGCAGCATCACTCATCGCTGTTTGGCAATTCATAATAGGGAAGGGTTATGAAATTCACACTACCAAAAATTCGCTTCAAGGAACGCCTGGCATGGCTGAAGCAAAAAAGCCGTTGGGGCAAGATCACCCTCATCATCGCCGCTGTGGCAGCCTTCCTGGGCACCTACGACACCCTGCGCAACAAGGGCGGGATGTTTGTCTGCGACACGGTGGCGTTGGTCGGTCTCAACAAGCTGATCACCTCTTGCGACAAACCGGGTCCCGATAAGGACAAGCTGGCCCTGTATGAATTCCTGAAAGCCCGCGAAGCCACCCTGAGCAAAGCCCAAAAACAGCAACTGGCGGCCCTGGAACAATACTATATCGACCAGGCCTTCAAGGTTCTGGCAAAAGATATCAAATCGGCTAAAACCCAAGCCGCCGAGCAGGCCGCCACCGCCCTGAAACAGGAACTGGAGACCACCCTGAAACAGGGTGAAGCCCTGGAGCGCCGTGCCATTGCCCTGATTGGTGAAGGGCAAACCCAACAAGGTCTGGATCTGTTGACCCGAGACGCCCGGGATACCTCACAGCACACGGTGGAAAAATGGCGCCGAATTGGTCGATTGGCATTCGGCGTTGACACACAGCGCGCCATACAGGCCTACGAGGCGGTGATGAAACTGGATCAGACCAATCCCTGGGATGCCATCTATCTGGGGCGGCTCTATGTGATTGCAGGTGATCTGGGCAGGGCGCGGCAAGTGTTTGAAACGGAACTGAAGCACCTGCCGCAACAGGCCGAGCGGGATCGTTCTGTTTTGTTGGATGAAATCGGTGCTGTGCAGGTTACGCAGGGGAGCCTTGCGGCGGCGTTACAAAGTTATCAGGCAGCGCTGGCCATACGTGAGCGGCTGGCCCGGGCCGATCCGGGCAACAGTGAGTGGCAGCGCGACCTGAGTGTCTCGCACGACAGAATCGGTGATGTGCAGCGTGGGCAGGGGAGCCTTGCGGCGGCGTTACAAAGTTATCAGGCAGCGCTGGCCATACGTGAGCGGCTGGCCCGGGCCGACCCGGGCAACAGTGAGTGGCAGCGCGACCTGAGTGTCTCGCACATTAAGATCGGTGATGTGCAGGTTACGCAGGGGAGTCTTACGGCGGCGTTACAAAGTTATCAGGCAGCGCTGGCCATACGTGAGCGGCTGGCCCGGGCCGACCCGGGCAACAGTCAGTGGCAGCGCGACCTGAGTGTCGCGCACGATAACATCGGTGATGTGCAGCGTGCGCAGGGGAGCCTTGCGGCGGCGTTACAAAGTTATCAGGCAGCGCTGGCCATACGTGAGCGGCTGGCCCGGGCCGACCCGGGCAACAGTGAGTGGCAGCGCGACCTGAGTGTCTCGCACGACAGAATCGGTGATGTGCAGCGTGGGCAGGGGAGCCTTGCGGCGGCGTTACAAAGTTATCAGGCAGCGCTGGCCATACGTGAGCGGCTGGCCCGGGCCGACCCGGGCAACAGTGAGTGGCAGCGCGACCTGAGTGTCTCGCACATTAAGATCGGTGATGTGCAGGTTACGCAGGGGAGTCTTACGGCGGCGTTACAAAGTTATCAGGCAGCGCTGGCCATACGTGAGCGGCTGGCCCGGGCCGACCCGGGCAACAGTCAGTGGCAGCGCGACCTGAGTGTCGCGCACGACAGAATCGGTGATGTGCAGCGTGCGCAGGGGAGCCTTGCGGCGGCGTTACAAAGTTATCAGGCAGCGCTGGCCATTGCAGAGCGGCTGGCCCGGGCCGACCCGGGCAACAGTCAGTGGCAGCGCGACCTCAGTATCTCGCACAATAAAATTGGTGATGTGCAGGTTACGCAGGGGAGCCTTGCGGCGGCGTTACAAAGTTGTCAGGCAGCGCTGGCCATACGTGAGCGGCTGGCCCGGGCCGACCCGGGCAACAGTCAGTGGCAGCGCGACCTGAGTGTCTCGCACATTAAGATCGGTGATGTGCAGGTTACGCAGGGGAGCCTTACGGCGGCGTTACAAAGTTATCAGGCAGCGCTGGCCATTGCAGAGCGGCTGGCCCGGGTCGACCCGGGCAACAGTGAGTGGCAGCGCGACCTGAGTGTCGCGCACGATAACATCGGTGATGTGCAGCGTGCGCAGGGGAGCCTTGCGGCGGCGTTACAAAGTTATCAGGCAGCGCTGGCCATTGCAGAGCGGCTGGCCCGGGCCGACCCGGGCAACAGTCAGTGGCAGCGCGACCTGAGTGTCTCGCACATTAAGATCGGTGATGTGCAGCG
>JAOUNS010000015.1 GCA_029880855.1 Gammaproteobacteria bacterium | reverse complement strand
CGGCGGCGTTACAAAGTTATCAGGCAGCGCTGGCCATTGCAGAGCGGCTGGCCCGGGCCGACCCGGGCAACAGTCAGTGGCAGCGCGACCTGAGTGTCTCGCACATTAAGATCGGTGATGTGCAGCGTGGGCAGGGGAGCCTTACGGCGGCGTTACAAAGTTATCAGGCAGCGCTGGCCATTGCAGAGCGGCTGGCCCGGGCCGACCCGGGCAACAGTCAGTGGCAGCGCGACCTGAGTGTCTCGCACATTAAGATCGGTGATGTGCAGCGTGGGCAGGGGAGCCTTACGGCGGCGTTACAAAGTTATCAGGCAGCGCTGGCCATTGCAGAGCGGCTGGCCCGGGTCGACCCGGGCAACAGTCAGTGGCAGCGGGATCTGGCGGTGAGTCTGGAGCGTCTGGCCGGTTTCCCGAACAGCGGGGTGAGCTGGCAGGTGGTGGTGGATCAATACAACAAGCTGCAGGCCGCCGGGACCCTGTTACCCGGTGATGTGGAGTTTGCCGAACAGGCCAGGCGCAGGGCGCAGGGTTCACCCCCCTGATCCCGGGGCGGCCCGGTCCGCACGCTGCGCCTGCGGCCTGCCGCCGGCCTTCGGTCGAATTACTTGCCGGGAATAACTCAATCCAATCAAGGGCCTAAGGAATCCTTAGTTTACAGGTGCGGCAAATCGCGGGAGCATTTGGTTTTATCCGGAGGCGCTGCCCATGCCGACCCAAACCACGACTGACCCGCGCCGGCCCGCCGCCGGACTCTGCCCCCGGCTGGCGGGGCTGGTGGATGACCTGCTGCAGACCGAACAGCGATTGCTGCAGTTATTGACCCGACTCTGCCGCGAGGCGGGTGAGCAGGATATCGACCTGATCCGCTGTCTGCTGCAACAACTGACACGTCTGCAATCACAAAATCAACAAATGGGCCTGCAACTGACGGCCCTGGTGCTGGAACTGACAGAGGTGGATGAGGGCTGAGCCTTTGTGTTGAGGTTTTGTCTTTGCGCCTTTGCGTTGATATTTTTTTCGCCCGCCGCTGCGCGGCTGAGGCGAGTGACTTTTGCGGCCAAAAGTCACCAAAAGCCTTTGCCCGGCGACTTGCCGGTTCTGCGAACCGGTACCCTGCGCGCCTTAAGTCAAACAGGCGCTGCGCGAACTCGCGCGGTGCTCCGCACTTTATCGCGCTCAGACATCGCTTGCTGTGCTCCTGTTTGCCTTGGCGGTGCTCGGCGGCGTCGAACGGGCATGATCCAGTGAGAGGGTGCGGTGTTAACTTTTATTTCCTCTGTGTTCTCTGTGAACTCTGGGTCTCTGTGTTGAGGTTTTGTATTTTGATATTGATCACCACCCCCCGCCCCCTCCAGTAAGGAGGGGGTATTTCTTTCATCTTTGCGTTCTTCGCGCCTTCGCGTTATGTTGTCATCAATGAGAAATGGTATGTGCGTTCACACGCCGCGCATGGGAACCAGATAAAGTCACGTCCGGTAAAACCCCACCAGCCATTGCGCGATCACTTCGTGATCGGTCTCCAGCCTCATACTCTGTTCCGCTTCGGTGCAGCGTTGTGCGCCGATGATGTCGCGCCGGTTGTTGATCAGCAGTCGGGCGTAGGCCTTGCTGAATTCCGGGTGTCCTTGCAAGGTGAGTATATGCTCACCCACCTGAAAGCTGCTGTGGGGGCAGAAGTCATGCCCGGCGATGGGGACGGCGCGGGGCGGCAGGGTCATGACCTGGTCCTGGTGGCTGTAGAGGAGTGAGAACGCACTGACCGGTGGTTGCATCCAGGCCTGCGGGGTGATGATCTGTGTGGGCATGACGCCGATACCCCAGCCCTTGTCGCTTTTGCCGACGGTGCCGCCCAGGGCGCGGGCGATGAGTTGGTGGCCGAAGCAGATGCCGATGAGTTTGGCGCGGGCCTGATCCACCCGCTGAATAAAGTCCATCAATTGCAATATCCAGGGTTCATTCGCCCAGGCGTCGGCCTTGCTGCCGGTGAGCAGCCATGCGTCGCACTCAGCCGGATCAGTGGGACACTCGCCCGCCCTCGCTTGCCAATATATATAGGTCAGATCGGACTCAACGCCGGACAGTAACCGGGCGCTCATTTGGCCGTAGCTGCCATAGGTTGCTGTGATCTCCGGGGCCAACCGGTCCGCTTCCAGGATGCCGATTTTCACTCGATATCACCTTCTTTCCCAGGGTAAGCAGGGCATGGCATATCTATCTCATTGATTTGGATTGTGTTATTTGTCACAAAAAAACAGCATATTTTATGTTTGATGCCGATAAAGAATATAAGGGTAGTCTCACATTCTCGGTTGGAAATGATGTTCGCAAAAATTTTGTCAAATTGTGGTTTTGGCACTGTTGCTGAAATACCTGAGCAACAGCAGACGATCTATTCTGCACACACCGAAATACCCTATAACCCGCAGTTGATCAAGGAGCTCGAGTCGGAGAATAAACTGATTCTGGCGGGGTTCAGGCTGTTGCAGGGCAAGATCAAACGCCGGGACAGCGAGGGCAGTCGCGCTATCCTGGTGGATCTGAAACATGCCTTGTTGAATCATTTCGTCAAGGAGAACGTTTCCCTCTACGTCTATATCAAGGCCGTCAATCAGCACAGTCCCGCGACGACCGGTCTGATCCAGGAATTGAAGCGAGAGATGGATGGGGTGCAATCCATGTTGTTCCTGTTTTTCAGCAGCTACCTGCACTGCGACATCGGCCTGGAAGAGCTGGAGGCCATGGAGCAGGAACTGGGCGTTATCACCAAGGTCTTGCAGTGGCGTATCCGGCGCGAGGAAAAGGAACTCTATCCTTTATATGTGGCGCCGAATGAGAGTTAATCGTATCCGGCAGGGCTAATGGTCCGCTTGTATCAACAGCTGCGCAAATTCCGCCAATTCCTTTTTATTTAAATCCGAGACCAGATGATAGGCCAGCCCTTGCTTGTGCCAGCTGAGCAGGTTGAAGCCCTGTTGCGAGCCGCTGTGCAGGGCGCGGGGTTGCCGGTCGTCAGCCCGGGAAATAAACAGATTGATGAGATGGGCGCGACGTTGATAGACCAGTGCGGCGACCGGCCGTTGACGCAGGTAGTCCAGGCGTCCGCCTTTGAGGGGGAATCCGGCCTGACTGAAATCGTGCACCTGGGGAGAGAAGTCCAGCTTGCCGTTGAACCAGGGTTTGACCGTATGGCGGTCCGAACTGGCCACATCGGTGACGTGATCCACCAGCATGGAATGGACATGGGCGGTGATCAGATCATCATGCAAGCGGGTCTGTAACGACAGGGCCGGCAAAAAACTCATCACGGCCCAGACCGAGATTGAGGCGACCAGGGCGGAGCCCCCGCTGAAGCCGATCAGCTGCGACCAGCCGAAGCGGGCCTCGGCTTCACCGGTCAGATCCTTCAGTCCCGCCTTGATGTTGCGCTTCAGTGCTGCAGGTGCCGGGGTATAGCCGGTCTTGCGCACCACCTGGCCAAGGGCGCGCCGGCGTTCGAGCTCGGCCTGACAATCAGCGCAGTCAGCCAAGTGATCTTCCACATCGCGACGATCCGAGAGGGTCAGCTCACCATCCAGATAGGCTTCTATGTTGTCCAGAATCTCTTTACACGACACGGGATTGGGTCCTTTGTTGTTGCTCGGTCAAAAGTGTCTGCAATTGTCCCCTGGCCCGGGCCAGTCGGGACATCACGGTCCCCTTGGGGACCTGGGTAATGTCGGCTATCTCCTTATAGGAGTAACCCTCAATCTCCCGCAGGTAGATGGCTTCACGAAATTCCACCGGCAGGCGTTGCAGGGTATCCATCAACCGCTGTCGATCACCGGCGGCTTGCAGGATGGCTTCCGGTCCGGGGCAGGCGGCGGTAAGTGCGTGGTCCGGCTGGAGGCTGTGCACCACTTCATCAAAACTGATCAGATTACTGCTGCGTTTGCGCTTATTCAGGCTGTTATAGGCGGTGTTACGCACAATGGTCAGTATCCAGCCGGCGGCGTTGCCCCCGGTAAACGAGGCAAAATGCTCAAAGGCCCGCAGATAGGCGGTCTGTACCACATCTTCGGCCTCGGCCGGTTCACGCATCAGCCACAGGGCCAGATTATAGGCCGCATCCAGGTGGCGGAGCATTAGGCGCTCAAAACGTTCGCGTTCTTTTCGGTTCGGCATGATTTTCTCTATCCCCTCTCCCGGTTTAACAACGCAGAGTGGGGATTTATTCCGCGATTCAGCTGGTGCAAGGCCTAAATTTTATAAACCTTACCATTTTACGCATTCAATACCCAAATCTGACCATCTTTAGAAAATGTCTTTTTTGTCCGTTAACAACCCAGCAAAAGATCGTTAATGAACAGTGCATTGAGACGGAGTAATTGTGTCGAAAAGTAATGCCCCAATTCTGGTCGTGGATGATGACCCACACATCCTGTCATTTTTGAGCATCTATATTGAAGGTGCCGGTTATACACCGATTCAGGCCAAAAACGGTAAAGAGGGTTTTAACAGCCTGCTGGCGCGGGACGGCAAGGTGGCGGCGATCATCTCTGATGTGGATATGCCGGAGATGAACGGTTATGCCCTGTGCAAGGCAGTGCGGTCGGATGAGAATCTGCGCGAGATCCCCTTTGTGTTCGTTTCCGCCTTAATCTCACTGGAAGAGAGGCTGAAAGGCTATGAGACCGGCGGTGATGACTACATCACCAAACCCCTGCAAGGGGAAGAGGTGGTGGCCAAGATCAACCACATCATCGAAAAGAAGATCCGCCATGAAACCCTGGCCGGTGATCTGCAAGCCTCACGCAATGCCGCGTTGCAGGCCATGAGTTATACCAGCAATCTGGGTCAGATTTTGCAATTCATGAAAGATGCCATGCAGGTGTTTGAGTTCAAAAGTCTGGCCGCGTTGTTTCTGGGCGTGACTGAATCCATGGGGTTGGCAGTGGTTGTGCAGTTTCTCGCCCCGGAGGGGGCGCTGAATTACAAGAAAGAAGGGGAAGTGACTCCGCTGGAGGCCAATGTCCTGGAACTGGCGCGGGACAAGTCACGCATCTTTGATTTTGGCGCCCGCACGATTTTCAACTACGAGGATTTCTCGGTTCTGATCAAGAACATGCCGCTGGAGAATAAGGAAAAATACGGCTTGCTCAAAGATGTGCTGGGCAATCTGTGTGATGCGCTGGAAGTACGGGTCAAGGGACTGTTGACGCATGCCAGGGTGCAGGCCAAGGAAGATGTGATTAAAACCGTGACCGAGGCCTTGCAGCGCATTGATCAGTCGTATCGGGATATTCAGAAGCTTAACATGGCGGCGCTGGATGAAACCATCCGTAAAATGGAAGACGCCATGATGGGTTTCGGTTTGACAGAGCAACAGGAAGATACCGTGCGCGGGATTATCACCTACGCCAAACGTCGGACAACCGAGGCCTTTGAAGATGGTAATTCCCTGTACGATGAGTTCGACAAGATCAAGACCACCCTGCAAGGCGGGCTGGATTAGTCACCAATCAACAGCACGCGGTCTGCGCTGTTTGCGATTTATTCATCTGAAGTTCAACCCGGCGGTTCATCTCCCTGCATCGATCAGTGTCATTGGAAGCACCCGATACGGTGAGCTGTGGAAAAGAATAATAGAGCGAAACCTTGTCTTGCCGGAAGCCTTGATGTGAGAATGGAAGCGGGATGAGTTCTGACGGTAATATAGTCAGTCAATATGACAGTTTTACAACAGGTGGCTGAATGAGTATTGATTGGGAAGTGGCGGATGCCGCCATGTGGCGCAGTCGACGGGAGTATCTGCGGCCGGTGAAGAACATTGATCCGATCCGCGTCGAGGATCTGTTGGGTGTTGATGAACAAAAGGCCGGCCTGCTGCGCAACACCGAACGATTCGTCAACGGCAAGCCGGCCAATAACGCCCTGCTGTGGGGCTCACGGGGCACCGGCAAGTCCTCGCTGATCAAGGCGGTGTTCAATGAATTCCGGCAACAGGGTCTGCGCCTGATCGAAATTGAAAAAAACGACCTCCTCTACCTGCCCGAGATCGTCGATGAGATTCGCGAAGCCGAATACCGGTTTATCATCTATTGTGATGATCTCTCGTTTGAGGAAGGTGAAAGCAGCTATAAGGCGCTAAAGAGTGTTCTGGAGGGCTCCATCGAACTGCCGCCGGACAATGTATTGATCTACGCCACCAGTAATCGCCGTCACCTTATGCCGGAGTCCATGGCGGATAATGTCAACAGCAGTATCATCAATGGCGAGCTGCACTATGCGGATGCCATTGAAGAAAAGATCTCACTGTCGGATCGCTTTGGGCTTTGGCTCTCCTTTTATCCGGTAAATCAAACCCAATATCTGGCCATGATTGATCACTACTTTGCGGATTTTAAAGGTGATCGGGCGACACTTCATGCCGAGGCCCTGCGTTTTTGCCAATCCAAGGGTGGTGCGCGCAGCGGCCGTACCGCGAAACAGTTTTATAACAGTTATTATCTGGAAGTCTAAATCTCCGCAACCGTTGCAACACTCCTGACAACAGGTTGTCAGGAGCACTGTTGTATAGTCACCTCCTCATTGACTGAGAAATGGATGAAGGAGAGACGAATGCGGTATTGGATTGGCGTGGCTTCAAAGGAACATGTGGCGCTGGGTGTGGCCGGTGGTTTTTGCCAACTTTGTCATGGCAAGGCGCAGCCATTAAAGCGAATGGCGATAGATGACTGGATTATCTATTACTCGCCAAAACTGATCTTTGGTGAAGTCGCACCTTGTCAGGCCTTTACCGCCATCGGTCAGGTGACAGGTCATGAGGTCTATCCTCATGCGATGGCGCCCGGCTTTATTCCCCACCGACGTGATATCCATTTTCTCCCGGCTGATGAAGCACCGATCCGGCCGCTGGTGGATGCGTTGTCGTTTATCAAAAACAAGCGTCAATGGGGTTATGCGTTTCGCTTCGGGCATCTTGAAATACCCCGTGTCGATTTTGAGTTGATCGCCGTCCGAATGCTGGGCCGTGTGCCGGTACAGCAGCAGGCCGGTTAGCAAGGGCTTAGCGGAACAGCCTGCACGGTAAAACCATACCAGGGTTTAGTTCACATGCAGCGGTCCAGGTTTGGCGGGCTTGTTGTTACGCAAGGCCGTTTTACAGGGATCGAACGAAAAAAATTAAACCCGTTTGCTCAGGTGCTGCGTTTAATCATACATCAGGGGGCAATTTGCAAAGGAATTGTGGTTGTTCCCTGATGTGAGTTTGAGAATTCCTGATTGTTTTAGTGATTAACCTGGAGGTTATATGAAAAAAATCCTGCCCATGATGAGTCTGATCCCGCTGTTGGCCTGTAGCACTGTTGCCATGGCTGACGACTATGCTTTTGATTACAAAACCTATGCCCGTCCGGCGAATATGATCCAGAAAGTTTACAGTACCGATGATCCCGCCTGCGGCCAGATCGAAGAACGTCATTTTAGCTCAGTGGTCGGTGCCGAGGGGACACAGGAGGCCGTGCGCCGGATTCGATATGATGCACTGGGTACAGTGTGTCAGAACCGGGTGTTTAACTACCTGAATACCGAACGCAAGCGCGTGATGGTCAGCAAGGAAAACTGGAACCTGTCCGGTTCACGCCTGAACTCCATCGATACCCCGGAATCACCGGTTGTGCGTTTAACCGCCAGAATGCGCAAGGGACAAACATTCGGTTCCGCCGCTGCAGTGATCCGTTCGACGCTGGATCAGCAGTTGCCACAGGGCGCGATTGTGGAAACCAGTGCGGCGCTGGGTCTGGAAGATGTCAGTGTGCCCTATGGCAGTTATACCGCCTGTCTCAAGGTCCACACAGTGCGTAACTCCGTTGCGTTCAGCAACTTTAACCGCATGGCCTGGTATTGTCAGGGTGTCGGTGAAGTAAAACGGATTGATACTTTCAGTGACGGCAGTGCGAAGATCCAGCTGTTGACCGGTGCAGTGGTGAACTAGGACTGTGTGGGGTGGGCTGAAAAAGGGACGCAAGTCCCTTTTTCAGTTTTGTGCAGTGATAAACGGCGGCAGTTTGAGCAGAAAATCCTTGAACGTACCGTGCAAGGCCATTTCATAACCGAAGGAGTCACTCATTTCATCGCGCTCAATGTAATAACGTTTTTTATAAACTCGTTTGTTTTGGCAGCCGGCGATGACATAGGTCACATGACGTGCATGTACCGATTTGCCTGACTCGTTTTCCGAATAACTGCTGATGATGTATTCAGCCTTGTCATTAATACAGTAACGCCGGAGTGATTGTTCATTCTCCAGTTCATGGTAAACGCCTTTGAAATTCTCGCCGCTGCGTACCAGGGTATCAGTACTGTTACCAAAGAGCATGTTCACATGTGTACGCAGGACTCCGGCGGTGTTCTCTGAGTAGATCGGCACGGTAAATGAACCGCTGATGTGTGTATTCACATCAAAATCGCCGGGTTGGGCATAACTGTAGATCGAAATCCGGCCCGGTTTAAGCGCCAGACCGATCATGGGCGGTGAGAGCTGTTGCAGTGCAATATAGGGTGGTGTGGCAAGCAAAAACCCTTTGAATGAGTCATGCATGGCCAGTTCGTAATCAAAGGTGTCATTCAGATCATCGCGGCGGATGGTATATTGCTTGCGGAAGATGCGTGCCGCTGTGCAGTCAACGATCATGTACGAGACGTAGCGGAAGTACTGGCCCCGGCCGGAGTTGTCTTCAGAATAGGCAGACAAAACCAGATTGCTGCCGGCGTCGCGGCACTTTTCTTCCAGTGTGGATTTATCGTCATAGGCGTAGTGAATTTTTTTCACCGTTGCGCCGGTTAACGTCCGAAATTCAACCTGTCCGGCGTACAATTTAGCGAGGTGTGATTGCATCACCTGCCCCACACTGTGCGAGAAATCGGTGATGGTGCGTGCACCGGGTTTGTTATCATCCTTGAAATAGTGATCGGGTTCAATATAGGCCAGTACCTCAATCCGGGGCTTGCGCACGGCTTGTGGTGGTGTTACCGGTGTTGCCGAAACGGCCGGTGGTGTTGGTTGTTGCGCGGGTTTGGGCAAGACAGGCATCGGCGGTGAGATCGAAGCCTGCTGTATGGCTTTACGCTTTGCCTCGGGATTGTCACCGGCGATGATCAGTACCGCCCCCAGTGATTTGTCGGCAAGCTTTTCCAGGCTCTGTTTTGTTTCATAACCGGCCATTTTGACCTGGTCGCTGATCCGGGATTTTTTTAACAGGGCATCGAGTTGATCAATCTTGATCGCATAGTTGACGTTTTGTGGGACATCGCCGGTGCGATCAAACAGTTTCTTGGCATTCAGCTTGGAGGCAATGATGGCCACCACTTCTCCGTGCATGTTCAGCAAGGGGCCGCCGCTGTTGCCGGACTGCACCGGTACATCCACCTGATAGATGCGCGGGTCATCGGCGATACCGGTCAGGGCGTTGATATGGCCCGCAGTCAGTTTCGGGCTGGTGCCCATCAAATCCGGATGGGGATAGCCGATGGTAAAAACCGGTGTGCCCAGTCCTGATGACTTATTGCTCAGCGGCAGGGTGGAGCCGAGTCGCGCCCGGCCCTGCAGGGCCAGGATGGCCAGATCATTTTCCTCATCGACGGCGATGACCTTGACCGGGATCTCCATCTGGTTGGGCGTGACCAGGCGCAGATTCGTGGTATTGGCGATCACGTGATAGTTGGTCACCACATGCTTGCGAGTCACCGCCCAGGCGGTACCCAGACTCAGGGCGCTGTAGACACCGGTTTCCGTGGTGTCGCTTTCTTCCGGGGCGGCATGGGCGACAGACAGGAACACGGGCAACAGCAGGCTGCCGAGCAAGGTGGTAAAGCGTGATGGCGGTGTAGAACGATTCATGTCACAAGTCCCGGCAGTTGTGCATTATCCCTGGGTAAGGACAGTGGAACGGCCATTCTACGGAATATTTGCCATTCTGTTTAGCCCTGCGGACGGTTTTGTCCGGTTTGCCAAGGCTCACAGTGACAGCCGGGGCGTGTTAGACTGGGTTAAAAATTAACACGGGCGGCAAAGTGTCGGAAAGAACGGATGAACAATTGATGGAGGCCTGGCGCGACGGCGAGGTCCGCGCCTTCGATCAATTATTCGATCGCTACCGGGACATGCTGTACGGTTATCTGGTGCGCCAACTCGGTAACCCGGCGGCGGCTGATGAGGTTTTCCAGGATGTCTGGGCAGCCTTGATCAAGAACCGGCAAGGCTACACGGTGCGGGCGAAGTTTCGCACCTATCTGTTCCAGATCGTCCATACTAAACTGATTGATTATTACCGGCAGTTTGATCGTCACAGCGCCCTCTCCTATGAGCAACATGCCGAACAGCTGGAGACGGCGAGTGAGGAACAGGATTGCCCGGCAGCACAGGTGGATCAACAGGGCAAACTGGCAAGGCTGTTCAGCCTGCTGGAGCAGTTGCCCGCCGTGCAGCGCGATATTTTCCTGATGCATGAGGAATCGGGCCTGGGGCTGAGTGAAATCGCCGAAGTCATGAATATCTCACGGGATACCGCCAAGAGTCGCCTGCGGTATGCCGTGGAAAAACTCCGCAGAGGCATGAGGCACTATCAATGAACAGCAGACCTGACGAAACGGAACAGGCACTGACCGATTACCTGAAAGGTGATTCGGATCTCTCTGCGGTTTATCAAACGGCGGACAAGATCACCGCGCCTGAGCATCTCTCTGCACGCATCAAGGCCATGGCCCGCGAAGAAGCGGCACAACCTCGCAAGCATCGCAACTGGTTTATCCCTACTGCCCTGGCCGCAAGTCTGGTGCTGGCGGTGATCGTCTATTTCACGGTGAGTCGACAGACCGTTGAGCAAAAGGTCCCGCCGGTGGCCAAACAGGAGCAGGAAAGCACACCGGCGCCACAACAACAGGCGCCAAAGGTGGCGGATAACAAACCGATCCAACCCAAACCACAAGAGAAGATCGTGGTAAAAGAACCGGTGCCGGACCATATCAAGGACCTGCTGCAGAATACGTCACGGCATGATACCGCCGACTACGCCTACCCGTCCGCCAAAGAACTGCGCAGCTGGAGCGTGCAACAGTGGGTGAAGAAGATCAAACAACTGCGCAATGAAGGCAAACATGCCGAAGCGGCGCGTTACATCACTGATTTCAATAAGTATCAGCCACAGCAGGATATAGAGCTTTTACTGGAAGGAAATTAAACGCTTCTTTCCTGATACTGATTGCCGCCGTTATTAGATTTCCTGGCTTAAAGTTCAGCTGTATCGTTTTCCCGTGTGATTGGCTCCGGTGTGATTTGCAGTGTATCACCCGCCAATGTTTCTTCTTCAATCAGTTTTTCCATGAAAGTATAAAACTGAAGATCAAACTGATTGCCGATATTTTTCCATTGCCTTAGAAAATTGGGCCGGCAGCAATAACTCTTCATATATTCAATCCAGCCCAGCCATTGACTTTGCCTGAAATCTTCAGACTTATTACGAAACATGACATGGGCTCGTTCAAACAGGGAAATCAAAATACTAAATATGGCATCTTCCCTTCTTATCTGCTCTTCAGTTGGTTCGTAGTCTTTTTCAATGGCTTTTCCAAAAACATCCAGGTCCGGATTGGCCAGGCATAATTTCATAAATGACACATAACTTTCATCCAGTTGGTGAAATGCGTTATCTTCCTCGGTTTTATGGTCCTTTGTTTTTTGAAAAATAAATGTTGCAATGGCAAACGGCAGGCCGACAGTGGTGACGATATTTGCAAGAGCCTGGAAAAAGTTCATGTATTCATTGGTGTTCATGCTGCTCTCTCTTGGAAAATAGACGAATCGGTTGGCAGGCCGCTTCGGGTTGCATAGATTTTCATTCTATTGATACTTTACTCTGGAATTTGCGTGGGGTTAAGCCGATTTTATGGGATTCGATATTCTGAGTAACTGCCGGATACAGCGTGAATTGCCCTGTATGAAACATGCACAGGCAGCGGGCAACACCAAACCGGTATTGCCCGCCGCAGGTTTTGAAGTTTATTGATACACGGCAGAGAAGCGTTTGCGATCCCAGCCCAGATCACGGTTAATGGTTGACCACTGGAACCACTCATCATTGAAGGTAAGCAGTCGTTTGGCATATTGTTCCAGCACGCCGATGTCCCGGGTCAGGGCCGGATCATTTTTGCGGGCGGCAAACTGCCGCAGCGAACGCATCTGCCGGGTTAATACGGCAACAGCCTCATACGGGCGACGTCCATGCACCAACTGTTCCGCATCGACCAGCGAATTAAACGTATCGAGTATGGCCAGTGCACGCAATACGGGCACAGCCTTCGGTTGCAGGGTCTTGTTGATATTCGTCGTGATATCCAGCTGATAACTGAAGTGCCGGGTTTGATATGTTTTACTCACAGGGGAGTAGTAGACCGCCGTGAGTGAGAAGGCCTTGATTTTGCGCTCATCCTCGAATGCCGGTAACGCAAACCGGGGCAACATCACCATATCCTGCCCATGGCGCAGCGTCGGGATATGCACAGAGATGCTTTTCGGTTGGTGTGTGATCTGACGATTGCCCAGGATGCCGGTCAACCGGATGTCATTGTGTGTCTTCAACGTTAACCGAAGATCCTTGATCACCGGTGCACTGATACGTTCATTTTCTGCGACCAGCCATTTACCGGCATCAAACTCCGGCGTATGCATCTGCAATGAACCCTGTCCTTTGTCAGCCAAGGCGGTCATGAAGGCAAAATCGGGATTTTCCGCATAGGAGATCACCGAGGTGGTGAGACCGACACTGTTCAGAATGTTGATGATATCAATGATATTCTGCTTTTCAGCGTGGTTCAGGCTCTTGTGCGATCCCAGTAGCAGAATGAAGTGATGGTTGTCCCCTTCCGGAATGGCAAACACATAACGACGCAGGAATTTTTCCATATTGCCGGTCTGCTCATGGGCCAACAAGGGTTTGGCGCGGTGGCCCAGGCCTTTGGCACCAAAGGCACTGTCGATGGTCAAGCCGGAACCCTTGGGCAGCTGACCCACCGCTGTCTGTAATTGGGTCAGCATGGTTTTCAGGTTTGCCGAACGGGCCTTATCAGATGGGCTCTCATCAAACAGCAGGACATGGAATCGGGTGGCCCTGGCTGTTGGTCGGGGTGTGGAGATACCCACCAGCAGGTGGCTCTCCTGTCCGGTATTCAGGTAGCCGGCTTGTTCGGGAATGATATGCAGACCCAGCTCGGCCCCGGCGGGGGTGGTCAGGTCATGGGTGTACTCATTCAGCGGATCCTGTGGCATGGCGGCAGTGCCGGAAACCAGGCGACCGCTGCGAACGTCTTCACCGATTTTACTCATACTTTCCATCTTGATGTTGCCGGTGCAACCGACCAGCGCCACTCCGATGCTGAGAATCAGCACTAACTGATTGAAAATCCTTGAATATGAATGTGTGGGTAAGGTTTTCATGGTTTTGCTCCTTGGTTGTCAGTATTGGGAATATATTCCCATATGGGAATAATATCCCAATTCTTGCGGTTGTCAAGTCGCTGAGCCACGCACGCACGGTTACACGCGACCATATATATAGGGAGAGAAACAGAGGAGACGGCTGGGATGGGAGCGTCGGGTTGCTGCAGCTTCATTGACGACCAGGCAATAAATAACCGGCACAACCGTAAGGATCAGTCGGGCTATACTGTCATTGGTGAAGTGCGTAAACTGCCGGTTAAGGTCCCTGATTGATCGCGTCGACTGACGACCTGACAAACAAACCGGGTACAGTATTTGTACCGGTTAATAACCAAGGAGAGCGATGTGTCAACGTCCGAACCTGATTGGGAAAATATCATCCCGGAAGACTGGGATGAGGTTGTCGAGACCTACACAGAAAACATGCAGGCCGAGGCACAGTCACGACAGTTATGGTTTGGGTTTGAGCTTGACCCTGTCGAACTGGAGTATCAGGGCGACTGGACTTCTTTTTATCAGGACAAGCTGGCCGAGGAGACGGCGCTCAAACAGGAGTGGGAGAAACACGGCGTCGAGATCCTGCCGCACAACATCACCATTGAATCCTATGAAGAGGCGCGCGCGATCAGGCTGCTGGATGAAGAATTTCAGCGAGTGGTCGTGTGGCAAAAGGACTCCGCCCGCACCTTTGCCACGCAGGTGTTGGCGCTGTTAAAGAACAGGAACTACCCTGCCCTGGCCGGGCAAAGCGGCATTATTGACGCAAGCGCTTCGGATCGCCTTGCCCTGTCAGAACAGCTCTTGCGTGAAAAGCAGCCCACGTATAAAAAAGCGGTGTTTGAATTTGAGCAGTGTCAACACAGACTCACCCATATTCACTTTGTAGAACCTGAGCCACACGCCGGTATGCCGGCAAAAGCCGAAGTGACAATTGGTGAGTCTGACTACCGGGTGGAGCTGTACTGGTCAGGTCCGGTGATGCCCCATGCCAATGGTCCGAAGTATGCCAAACCGGAGCAAACCATCAGTCAATCCGGACACTGGTTATTTTCACATATGATAACGCCGGACACCCCTGAGGCATATCCACTGCAATAAGCGGCAGTGCATCAGGCTCTATCCGACAGGACTGATGAATTAACTGAGTGAATCGATAAGCGGGAGGAGCCAGATGCGCAAATTGTTGACGGTAATCATCGCGGCACTATATATCATGCCGATCAGCAGCCGGGCCGATGCCGGCTGGACGGGTTATGGCTATATCACCGAACTCTTCGTCAATGAAAAAGGGCGACTGGTCTTGACCATGAACGTGCCGGAGAATGGGACCGACTGTCGCAACAAAAGCGCGTTTTATCACGATCTGCACAGCAAAGGCTCTGACTACATGTTTCAGCTGTTGCTCACCGCCCTCAAGGAAAACAGAAAAGTACGCGTCTACCAGACCAGTGTGTGTGACATGAAAGACCACACCAACATCTACTCGGTGGGCCTGCTGCCGAATTAATGACCGTTCCCCCAGGAGCGCCGTTCATACGTAGCGAACTCATCTATATATTCCTTGCTTGATTTAAGGATATAGCAGTATACTTTTCTCCTTATTTTTATAAAGGGTAGCAAGGGGAAAGGAATGCAAAATAATATTTTAACTTATTGTTTAACCAGTCTTTTTTTGTTCGGTCTGAGCTGTTCTGCACAGGCCGCTGAAAATCCAAATCCGTCTATCTCCGTTAACCTGTATGACAAGACCGACAGCTCGGCGGTGGTCTATCGCAAGATGATGACCGATGATGTGGCTGTGGGTGCAGGTTTGGCGTTGCGTCGTCACAAAAGTGAGCAGACCGGTCAGGAATTCGATGCGATGGAAATCATTGGCAGCGGGCGTTATTACCTGGTCAAGGGTGGTTTGCGCCACTTTTTGGAAGGTGAAATGCGCTATGTCTATGTGAATTACGACGGTTCCGCGGCTGAATATAAAGGTCATGGTGCGGTGCTTGGCGCGTATTACGGTGTGGAGTACTTTGTCTCCAAAACCTTCAGTCTGGATGGTCGCGCCGGGGCGGAGTATATCTACCTGGATTATGATCAGGATGGCAGCAAGGACCGGGGTGATGCACCCAATGTACGTCTGGGCCTGAACTATTACTGGGACTAATCAGCCTGTCGTTGATGAATTAAAGCCATATTCGCTGGATATGGCTTTTTTTTTGCCGGTCAGGTGCCGTCTTTGCCGGCGTCAGGGTGTGGTTCCACCAGTTTGTAGTTGTCATGCCGCACACCCTGTAACAGCAGATCGACATTGTCCTGCGGGATGTTGAGGATCTGCAATGCCAGTCCGCCCAGACGAAGGCTGCTTTCCACCGCTTCCGGATAGGCGTGGGTGGCGCCGGCTTCATAGAGCCGTCCTACTGCCGCCAGGTCTCGGGCGCGGGCGATGACCGGCACGGTCGGAAAACTGTTACGTATATGGGAGACCGCCCGTTCAGCGGTGGGGCCATGATCGATGGTGAGGATCACCAGTGAGGCGTGCTCGGCCTGGGCCGATCCCAGCAGGGCCAGATCGCCGATATCACCGAAATAGACCGGAAAGCCGTCTTCCTGACCTTGTTTGACCAGTTTCGGATCAGTATCAAAAGCGATGAAAGGGACGCCGCTGCTGTGCAACAGTACGGCGACGGCATGGCCGACCCGGCCATAGCCGCCGATGATCACCTTGTTGGCCGGTTGACTTGTTGTATCGAAGGCCTCGTTGTGGGATTGGTCCGATCCAAACAGGCGGGCAAGGGAGTTGCCGAGATGGACCATGAGCGGGGTGATCAACATGGTAATGGAGATGATGCCAATGGCATGGACGAAGGTCTGGTCATCGATGACCTGCAGGGCCTTGGCCGATCCAAACAGTACAAACCCAAACTCCCCGCCCTGGGCCAGATACATGGAGACTTTGGCCGCCACCGGTTTACCATGGCCGAAGGCCAGCACCAGAAAAAACAGCACGATCACTTTAATCACCACGATCACGGCGGTGTGTTGCAAAAACAGGCCGATTTCCTTGCTCAGCGAGACGAAGTCGATGGACATGCCCACAGCGACAAAAAACAGCGCCATTAACACCCCTTTGAAGGGCTCAATGGAGGCCTGTATCTGGTGGCGGAAGCGGCAACCGGAGAGCGAAACGCCCATGATGAAGGCGCCCAGCGCCATGGAGGCACCGGCCAGATGCATGGCCCAGGCGGCGAAGATCACGGCCAGGATGACGACCAGCAAAAAACCTTCACGATTGCGTTGTCCGGCCAGCAAATTGAGTGCAAAGGGTATCCCGAAGCGGCCGAATAGACTCAACAGCCCCACAGCGCCGAGGATGATCAACGATTGTTCCCAGCGTGGCAGATGAGTGGCCAGCGGTCCGGTGTGGGACATGAGGGGGACCATGGCCAGCAGGGGCACCACCGCCATGTCCTGCATGAGCAGGATCGAAAAGGCGGTATTGCCATGCCGGCCGGCGATCTCGCCGCGTTCCTGTAATAGTTGCAGCACGAAAGCGGTGGATGAGAGGGCGAAAGTGAAGCCGATCAAGAGGGCGATCTGCCAACTCGGCTGGAAGAAAAAGAAATAGGCGCCGATGACCAGTCCGCTGAGGATGATTTGCAGGGAGCCCAGCCCCAGTACCTCGCGGCGCATGGCCCAGAGGCGGCTGGGCCGCATCTCGATCCCGATCAGGAACAACAGCAGCACCACACCCAGCTCGGTAAAGTGGCGAATGTCTTCCACATGTTTGATGGCCCAGGGGCCGGGTGAATAGGGGCCGATAATGATTCCGGCCACCAGCAGGCCCAGCACGGAACCCAGATTGAGGTACTTAAAGATCGTCACGGCGATGGAGGTGGCGATCAACACCAGTAGTGCAGAAGTGATAAAGGTATCCAGGCTCATGGCATGTCAGCAATCAGTGTACGGAAAAGTCCGCTTATTCTCGGTTAAGTATAACAGTTGTTAGCAGTGACAAGTTTGGTAAGTCATTTTACCGATGCACCGGGCAATTTTGGTGCGGATAGGCATTACACCAACCAAGTTTATCTGTGGTGATTTCGAGGAGCATGTTGACTTGAGTGGATAACAGGTTAATCTCTATCGTCATGATTCGGGATGACACAACCAATTCCCGCTTAATTACCCGTGAATAACAAAACAGAGCAGGGGAAAATTATGCCAAGAAAAACGTTATGGTTGTTTCTTTTCATCTTGTCCGCATGTAGTGAAAAACCACTGGATGCACCCCCGCCTCCCGCCTGGGTCAGGGATGTGCCGTCCGACTGGGCGGCGGAACAAAAGGCAAGACGTCAGGCCAAGGCCGAGCACATAAAAGAATTCAGTGAATCCTATGATCGCTTCTCCGATTTCGCGGTGAGTGAAACGGATGGCGTGCCCTATCTGTTTTTAAAACTGTTACCGGAACTGGCCCCGGAATTCTGGGGTGACAAGTCAAACTTCCTGTCGGTGATCGGTTTGTATATTGATGATCGCCGCCCGAACTACCCGCTGGCGCGTGGTATTGGTATCACGGCCTTCACGCGCAAGGATCTGTACGGTGATATTGATTACGCCTCGTTTACCTGCGGCGGTTGCCATATCGGTCGGGTGAGGCTGGATGACGGCAGTTATGATTATCTCGATGGCGGCGTCAACACCCAGCACAATACGGTGTTGTTCCGTCGCAAGGTGATCCAGACGCTGAATAAAATCTATGCCGGTGAGACGGACAAAGAGCAGCAAAAGCAATTGGTGATCACGGCTGTCCGCAAGGCGCTGGACAAGGTGCAGCAGAGAGATAAACACTATTTTTATAAAAACTATGCCTACAAGGATCGCAAATTCGATGCGGACTATGAGGCAAAACAGATTGCCCTGTTCCGTGAACGTATCAACACAGCCGTACCGGTTTTTGTCGACAAGATCGAACAGGTGTACAGCGGTTGGGAAGTACTCACTGACAAATTGTATTCAGGTATCAAGCAGGACGTGATGATCGGCTTCGGCGGAATGGAGGATGCCCTGTCATTTAATGCCGTCAATGCCTATAACAACCTGAAGAGTAAATGGTATACGAGGTTGTTTGCCCGTTTGCCCCTGCCCTCCGAGCCCGGTATGACCGATATCATGGCGGTCTGGGAACAGGATAAACGCAATCCGGTCTGGAACCAGGAGCAGGATGATCTGATCAATGGCGGCGGCCAATGGAACGGACATATCCCCTTGTTGATTTACAAGAACATTGCCGCCCAACAGACCCTGGGTTTCGACAACATTGATATCCGCGTATCGGATCACTCTGACCGGTTACTGGACAAGCTGCCGGCCTCGGTATACCCCTTCGATGTTGATTTGGCGCTGGCCCGCAAAGGACAGAAACTGTTTGCCGAGCATTGTGCCGCCTGCCATCAGCCGAACAACGGCAAGGTCTACCGGGATATCGGTACCCACATGGGGCGGGCCCGTATCGCCAATCGGTTAATTACCTTTGGCGCTCAGGGGAGTTTCACCGACGCCTGCGGGCCGGACACGGTGACTGTCGATATTGATGGTCAGCACAGCAAGCCCTGCGCCAAATACAAAGGTGTCAGCTTGCTGGACAAGAAGAAATTCACCATGGCTTCCTCGGACCGGCACGATGGTTATAACGCACTGCCCTTGATTGGTATATGGGCGCAGGCTCCCTATTTACACAATGGCTCGGTGCCGACCATCTACCAATTACTGGTTCCCGGCGAACGGCCGGCGGCATTCATCAAGGGGCGGCTGGATTATGACAAGCAATGGCTGGGTTTTTCCTGGGACCCAAAGGTGGCGTCACGGGGCGACAAGGATGAAGGCTATCTCTATAAGCCGGCCTCGGATCCCGCCATCGGTCATGCCGGGCATGACAAGGATATCAGGCTGGGTGACAAGACTTTCAAGCTGGACTGGACGCATGACAAGGAGGGCGCCATGGCCATTATCGAGTATATGAAGACAATCTAGTTTTCGCCGGCCGGGCAGGCGCACTGCCTGCCCGGTACATATTCAGCTATTGTATGGTGGTCTCAAGACTGTCCAGGATCTGGTCAACAATGTCGTCTTCATTGCCTTCATCTTCAAGTTGGCAGTGATAAGTGACAAACAGGAACAACTTGCCGGCGCGCAAATACCATTCACGCCAGTAATATTCCGCATCATCATAGCTGAGATAGAGACCGGAAAAACCGCCAACCTGCTGTGTTTCCGGCTTGGCCCCGGCCTCGATATGTTCGATGGCAAAAGCCCGCAGATCATCCTGACTGATATCCTCTGCCTGCACCAGGGTGCTGAATTGCAGGACACCGTTACCCTCGGGATGAAAAAGCGTTTCACAATCGGGATCCGCTTCAGCGACCCAATCGGAAGGTAATGCCATTTTCCAAAACTTGCTGCAGTATTCGTTCATAACAGGACGTCTTGCCGAATTGATTTTGCTCATAAGCATAGTACTTATTGGTAAAGATCGCATTCAAAATTTGTGGTTGGTCAGCCACTGCCCGGTTCGGATTCGCCCTGCCTGAATTGCAGGCGGTCGGTCTATCGATAGGAAACCGCCTGACCTTGCCAAAGATTATTCGGCACATAGACATCCAGTCCGGCGCTGTTACAGATCACCACCACATCAGTGTAATCATGACCGATTGCTTCATTCATCAAATCGATACGCGCAAAGGCGGCATCTTCATCATCACCCAGAGTGACTACGTGATCCTGACCAAGCGGCAGTGTCAACACTTGCTCGCCAGGTATGTTATGGATAACAAGCGAGGGTAACAGGCCGCCGAACTTGTCAATGTTTTGATTACTGGAAAGATATAAACACCATTTCGTGTCATGCAACATGGTGTTTAAGGTTGTCACCAGTGTTTCTTCGTAACGGTTGAGCATTGGATGAAACATAAGCAGGTCTCCTTGTCGTCGTGATTTATAGTATCGTATCTATACCGGTTCTTTCTGTAACAACATGTTAAATCACTGTAAAGATGTGTGACGCATACAAGAGGCATATTGTGCGGGAAATTTCGGAAAAGTTTTACTGCCTGATCTGACAGGTGGTGGTTGCATAACTGTTGCTGTGCAACAGAAAAAAACAGTTAGGAAAGAATTGGCTAAAAACGTTGCACCGTAAGATAGTGGTATAGTGATATCAAACAAATGGCGGGTACTGGTTTGCAAAATGGTTTAGCGCTATGCACCTGACGCGCATGATTGAGCAAACACGATGAAGTGTTGATGCCGGCCGGCGGCGATGACTTTCTCCGGCCTGTATCGTGTGGTGTGACCGGGCGTCGATAGTATTGCAATCCGCCCGCGTCAGGGCTTCTGCCACTGGTCTTCATGCCGTTCTGCCCGTACAATCCGCACTGGTCTAACTTATTGATTTTGGTGAAATGCGGCGTTTAGGGGACTTCTTCCGGCTTATCTATGTCAGTCAGGTGCTGATTTGCCACCGGATCGACAAGCTGATCCCGACCAACCAATTGCCCTTCTCGGCCCGACTGTGGCTGTTCCTGTTGTTATTACCCTTTCGGCTGCTGCGTCTGATCGGATTTTGTTGGTTGTTGACCCGGGGTCGTTCAGAGCGGAGCCGGGCGCAACAAATCCGCCGCAGTTTGGAGGATTTGGGGCCGATTTTCGTGAAATTTGGCCAGATCCTGTCAACGCGACGTGATCTTTTACCGGATGATATTGCGGAAGAATTGGCGAAATTACAGGATCAGGTGCCCCCGTTTGCCGCCGCCGAGGCCAAACAGATCATCACCCGCGCCTTTGGTCAGGCGCCGGAGGCGATTTTCAAGACCTTCAGTGCGGAACCCTTTGCCTCCGCCTCGATTGCCCAGGTGCATGGCGCCACATTGCAGGATGGCACCGAGGTGGTGGTCAAGGTGGTTCGGCCGGCGATCCGTCCGGTGATTCAGCGCGATGTCAGTCTGCTCTATCTGATTGCGGGCACTTTGCATAAATACACCGCCGTGGGCAAACAGTTGCGGGCTGTTGATCTGGTGGTGGAATTCGAAAAGACCATTCTGGACGAACTGGATCTGACCCGCGAAGCGGCCAATGCCTCACAGTTACGCCGCAACTTCCTGCTCTCTGACAAACTGTATGTACCGGAAGTGTTTTGGGAATATTCCCGCCGTGATGTGCTGGTGATGGAGCGCATCAAAGGCATTCCTGTCGGTGACATAGACGGCCTGCGTGCCGCCGGTGTGGATCTCAAGGCCTTGTCAGATAAAGGCGTCGAAATCTTTTTTACCCAGGTCTTTCGTGACAGTTTTTTCCATGCGGACATGCATCCCGGCAATATCTTTGTTTCAGCCAAGGGTTCTTATATCGCGGTGGACTTCGGCATCATGGGTACGCTGACACCGACCGACCAACGCTATCTGGCGGAAAACTTTCTGGCCTTCTTCAACCGTGATTACCATCGTGTTGCACAACTGCATATCGATTCCGGCTGGGTGGCAAAAGATACGCGTGTGGATGAGTTTGAGGCAGCGATTCGCACCGTGTGTGAACCCATCTTCGACAAACCATTGAAAGAGATCTCCTTCGGTCAGTTATTGCTGCGTTTGTTCGAAACCGGTCGCCGTTTTAACATGCAGGTACAGCCGCAGTTATTGTTGCTGGATAAAACCCTGCTCAACATAGAAGGTTTGGGCCGACAGCTGAATCCGGATCTGGATCTGTGGAAGACCGCCAAACCGTTTTTGGAGCGCTGGATGTCCGAACAGATTGGACCACGCGCCATGTATCGTCACTTGCGGGAAAATGTACCGCTGTGGGCGGAACGCCTGCCGCAGATCCCCAACATGATCTTCGATGTGCTGAAGCAGGCAAGAAACGGCGGCCTGCAAATGCAACTGGATGAAGCACAGCTGACCGAGATTAAAAACGAAATCCGGCGCAACAGCCGACGTAACTATGCGGCCATCATTGGCACCGGCTTGTTATTGACGAGTGCTGTCTTTACCACACTCGAAACAACGGCCACGTATGCCGGTATCCCCATCGCTGCGTGGATTTGCGGTATAGCAGGCACAATTATCCTGTTGGTTAACCGCCCGCGTAAACCACACTAGTTATTTATCCTCGTGATTGAGCACCGGATCAGCATAGGCCTGGTTATTGAACATGATGACGGTATCATGGAGATAGTTGTTGATGGCGGGATCAATGTCGACATCGACATGGTGCGGGAAATGCTTGCCAAACTGGAATCGATTCAACAGGGCAGGTTTCGGATTCTGGTAAATCGACAAAACAGTTATTCCATCTCCTTTGCGGCACAAAAACTGCTGAGCGACTACCCTGCTGCACACGCCGTTGCAGTTCTTACACACTCACGGCTGGGCATGATGTTTGCCCGTTTTATTCCCAAAACCCGCTACAACCTGAAAGTCTTCATGGATCGTGACGCGGCGTTGTATTGGTTGCGGAATGCCTGACTGTTATTTATCATCTTTCTCGCTAACTCAAAAATAAGGGTGTAAAGGATGATTGATCATATTGTGATTGGTGTCAGTGATTACGAAAAGAGCAAACAATTTTACCGCGCCGTGCTGGAGCCCATTGGCTACAAATTATTGATGGAAATCGAAGGTTGGGCGGGCTTTGGTGCAGACAAGGCGGAGTTCTGGTTTAACCAGGTTGCCAATCCCGGCACAGCATACCATTTCGCATTCAGCAGTCCTGATCGCAAGGCGGTGGATGAGTTTTACCATGCGGCTTTGCAGGCCGGCGGCAGAGACAACGGTCCACCGGGTGTACGCGAGATCTACCATCCTGATTATTATGGCGCATTTGTGTTTGATCCTGACGGAAATAACATTGAGGCCGTCTGTCACAAGCCCGCATAAGGACACCGGGGTGATACAAACCGGTAAAAAAAGCTGAACTGACTGCATCCGGTTTCATTGCCTGCCGCGCAGGTAGTGCTACACTTTTAAGGGCTACTGCTTCGGGACAATAAAGGAGTTTCCATGATGGAGAAGAACAGGGTTAGTTTGGCGGATTGCGATATTGCCATTGATCGGGACATCTTCCTGAGAAATTTGTTACGCGAACTCACCGGGACGCTGGAAGAGGTGGTCGGTCTGGATGAGGCGGCCGGATTTGTCAGTATTGTCGGCCGGCACATCGGTGAGTGGATGGATGTTCAATATCGCAAAGCACTCAACGCCGGTGAGTTATCCCTGCCGCAAGTCGGAGAAGTCCTGGTTGATCTGAAGCGGCGTATTCAGGGTGGCTTTGCCATTACGTCGATCGACAAAGAGAAAATCGTCCTCGTAAATACCCGTTGTCCGTTTGGTGAAAAGGTCTTGCAGCGTCCCTCGCTGTGCATGATGACTTCAAATGTGTTTGGTACCGTCACGGCGGAGAACCTCGGCTATGCCAAGGTGTGTTTACGCGAGACTATCGCCCAGGGTGATCAACAGTGTCAGGTAATCATTTATCTGCAACTAAACGAAACTTCAAATCAGGATGAAGGACGCGAGTACTTCAAGTCCTGATCAAAATGCACGCTGCCGACTTTTTGCTACTTGCCAATGCGCTGCCTGAAGCGTTAATGCTGTTGCGTGCAAATGGCGAGATCATCGCCGCCAATGCGGCGTCCGGCAAATTCCTCGGTGTTGAACATAACGCATTGCCAGGCAGAATGCTGGGTGATTTTGTCACAACACCAGCGGATGAACTCAGCCGGACATTACGCAACTGGAGTCGCAGTCGCAGTGCGGTTCCTGCGTCATTACGCTGGAAAAACCTGCCGGAAAAGTCACACAGCTGGCGCTGCCAGGGATTTATGCTGCTACCGGCAACACAGAATGAATTTGCGCAACTGATCCTGCGTTGTATCCCGGGCATGACACCGGCCAGTGAATTCCTTGCCCTGAATCGTGAGCTGGAAAAACAACAAACCGTTTTACGCAAGTTATTGCAGAGTCGTGAAGAGCTGGAACGCGAGCATGAACTGGCACTGGTGACACTGCGCAGTATTGGTGATGCTGTGATAACCACCGATAGCAAAATGGTGGTTGATTTTCTCAATCCCATCGCGGAAATGTTGACCGGATGGATGAGCGGTGAAGCCAAAGGCAGGCCGTTGCTGGAAGTGTTTAATATTGTCGATGAAATAACGCTGAAACCGGCCATGAATCCAGTAGAGCGTTGTTTGCAAGAGGGTCGTATCGTCGGTCTGGCCAATCATACCGTCTTGATTTCCCGTGAAGGCACAGAGTACAGCATAGAGGATTCGGCCGCCCCCATTCGGGATCGGCGCGGCCTGATTCTGGGGGTGGTGCTGGTATTCAGGGATGTAACCAGTGATCGAATGGTACAGCGGCGACTGGAGTATCTGGCACAGCATGATACCTTGACGGGGCTGAACAATCGTCACTCTTTTGAACAACAGCTTGAACATGTTGTGCAACTGGCCAAACGCGGCAAACAACGTTATGCCCTGTTTTATATCGACCTGGATCAATTCAAGATCATCAATGACACCGCCGGTCATGCCGCCGGTGACGGATTGTTGAAGGAGGTCGCACACCTTTTTGCCGGACGTCTGCGTCAGGGTGATACGCTGGCCCGGCTGGGTGGTGATGAGTTTGGTGTCTTGCTCGAAAATGTGGCGCCGGAAAATCTGGAGACGATTGCCCAGTCATATATAAATTGCCTGCAGGATTTTCGCTTTGGCTGGGACGGTGCTGATTTTGATATTACGCCCAGTGTCGGTGTTGCGATCATTGATGCGAATACCACCTCGGCGGCTGAGACCCTGCGTGAGGCGGATATTGCCTGTTATGTCGCCAAGCGCAGCGGTCGCAACCGCCATCACATCTATTCGCATGATGATGAGGCACAACTCGATACCGTGGGTGAATTGAGTGTGGTCAATGAGCTGCGGTCAGCGTTAACCGAAAACAACTTCAAACTGTTTTTTCAGCCCATTGTGGAGTTGGCAACAGGCAACATCGTATTGCATGAAGTGTTATTGCGACTGCAAAGAAACAGCGATACATCGCTGCTCGCGCCGGGTAGTTTTATCCCGGTGGCGGAGCGCTATGGCCTGATGCCGATGATCGATTTGTGGGTGGTAAAAGCGGCAGTTCACCTGTTACAGGAAAAACTGCAACAGGGTAAACGGCTGCCCTTGACGATTAACCTGTCCGGTATGTCCTTTGGCGATACAGAAATATTGAAGTTTATGCGCGAAGCCTTACAACAGGAACCGAATCTTGCCGGTTTGATCATGATCGAAGTCACCGAGACCGCTGCCGTGCGCCATATCGACAAGGCCATTGAATTCATGCGGGAGCTGGGCAAACTGGGCGTGCGTTTTGCGCTGGATGATTTCGGTACCGGTTTCAGCTCATTTGCCTATCTCAAACACCTGCCTGTCGACTATTTAAAAATCGATGGTACTTTCGTGCGAGACATTTTGGTTGATCCGGTGGATCAGGCCATGGTGCGTTCGATCAATCATATCGCCCATTCACTGGGCAAATTGACCGTGGCCGAGTTCGTGGAAAACGAAGAGATGCTGCAATATCTCAGGGAGATCGGTGTGGATATGGTGCAGGGGTATCACATCGGGCGTCCCGGACCGGAATTGATCGAGCCGTAACGGCGTGGGCTGCGGAAGCAGAACGTGAAAGTCAGGCAGCCGGTCTTTGCAACGGCCGTTCCACTTCCTCACGTTTGGCCTTGCCGGCCAGTAATTCAATCAGGGTCAGGGCAAAATCCATGGCTGTGCCGGGACCGCGTGAAGTGACAATACGATCATCCACCACCACCGCCTGTTCACGATAATCAATGCCGACCATGTCTGCCGCGGGAATACTGCCCGGGAAGCTGGTGGCCTGTTTGCCTTGCAGCAATCCGGCGCGGGCCAGTACCTTGGGGGCGGCACAAATGGCGGCGATATATTTTCCGTCCGCCTGCATCTGTTGCAGTAAGTGATGGATGCGTGGATCATCATTGAGATGATCCGCGCCGGGCAACCCGCCGGGCAACACTATCAAGTCGAAAGACATTTGCATGGCCTGATCCAGGTTCATTTTGGGGACCAGCACCATTCCGCGACCGGCGGCCACGGGCTGATCATCCAGACCGGCGGTAACGACGTTAAAACCGGCGCGGGTTAACAGATCAGTGATGGTTACTGCTTCAAGCTCTTCACAGCCCTGGGCAAGGGGAACGAGGATGTTTGCCATGCCAGCCTCCGCTGAGTACGGTATTGAATAAGAGTCGAGACGGGGACCAATTTTACACCCATCTCTGCCAGTTTCGGCAGTGATTCATGCAGGACTTCGAGCGTCTCGGGGCGCGGGTGAGCGATAGCCAGTGCGCTGCCGTGTTGCCGGGCCAGCTGGATCAGCTTGTTGAATTGTTGCTGCACTGATTTCTTGTCCGGGACATGGTCGAGAAAGATATCGCGTCCGGTGGTGTGCAGGCCGTATTGGCGTGCTGTATGCAGGGCCTGACTTTGCTGTGTGGTGCGACTGTCAACAAAAAAATATTTTCGTTCCAGAGCGAGGTGTGACATCAATCGATCCATGGCCGATGCATCACGGGTGAGCAGGCTGCCCATGTGATTATTGATGCCGCCGGCATGTGGAATGGAGGCAAGGCCGGTCTGTAAAATATGTGCAAACTGTTCTTGCGTCATGTCCAGCTTTAAACCGCCGGGGCCGATGTCCTTGTTGCCCAATGCCTCCATGGGCAGATGGACCATGATCTCCTTGTCCAGCAACCAGGCCTGTTTGGCCAGTGTGACCGAATGGGGTGCATGGGGCAGGAAGGAGACGGTAACCGGCCAGGGCAAATGTACCGCACGAAAACTGTTCCGGTAGACATGACCGAGATCATCAATGATGATGCTGATGAGAGCGGGCGGTGATGCGGGGGGGAGTGGGGCCGTGTCTGCGTGCAGAGGAGTAAATATCAATAGCAGTAACACCGCCGACCATCGTCGCATGTCAGGATACCGTTGTTGTCGTTATTATTCGGTTGCAAGCACCGGCTTGCGATTTACTGCCACGGTCTGTGTCGTCAGGCCGTGGCAGTGCAACATCCCTTATTTTGTCTTCTTGTAGGATTCCAGCAGGTGCAGTCCCTTGAGCATATTCAGTGCCTCATACAGGACATAATCCTCTTTCGCCAGCGTGATACGTTCCTCGCGAGCGGTTTTGCTTTTCGCCTTGCCTTTTTTGCTGTCGGTATCATTGGACAGGTGCTTGTTCAAATCTGCTTCCTTGATCCGGCCAAGGTTGTCACCGTTCTCTGATACCTTGAGGTTTTCCAGCGCGATATCCGGTTCAATACCCTTGGCCTGGATGGAGCGACCGGAAGGGGTATAGTAACGTGCGGTAGTGAGTTTGATGGCACTGTTACTGTTTGGCAGCGGCACAACAGTCTGAACCGAACCCTTGCCGAAGGTCTTTTCGCCCATGATGATGGCGCGTTTGTGATCCTGCAATGCACCGGCCACAATTTCAGATGCCGAAGCCGAACCGCCATTTACCAGTACTATCATGGGGATACCGCCGGTATAATCAGTGGAAGTGGCCTTGTGATTCAGGTGTTCGACCTGATTGCGCCCCTTGACACTGACAATGGTTCCTTTGGTGATGAAGGTATCAGAGACCTCAATGGCCTGATCCAGCAAGCCGCCCGGATTGTTGCGCAAATCGAGAATCAGGCCCTTGAGTTTGGCTTTTTTCTTGAGTTTGGTAATGGCATCTTTCATGTCTTTACTGGTGCGCTCCTGGAACTGTGAGATGCGCACATAGCCATACCCTTCTTCCAGACTTTTGCTGCGCACACTCTGGACCTGGATACGATCCCGGGTGACCGAAAAATCCAGGGGTTTGTCCTCACCTTCACGGACGATCAGCAGTTTGATACTGGTGCCGGGCTTGCCACGCATGATCTTTACCGCATCATCCAGGCTCATGCCTTTCACCGGCGTGTCATCAAGGCGAATAATCAGGTCGCCTGCCTTGATACCGGCCTTGTGCGCAGGGGTGTCATCAATGGGAGAAATGACTTTGACGAAACCATCATCCATACCCACGACAATACCCAGTCCGCCGAATTCACCCCGGGTGCTGACTTGCAATTCCTTATAAGAATTGGCATCGAGATAGCTGGAGTGAGGATCGAGCCCGCTCAGCATGCCGCGGATAGCATTTTCCAGCAGGACCTTGTCAGGGACATCCTCGACATAGTTATCCTTGATTTTGCTGAACACTTCACTCAAGTTGCTGACGTCATCAACGGGCAGCGAGTTATTTTTTTTGGCAAATACGCTGGTTGCCAGGCTCAGCGAGAGGCCGAGCAGAATACCGAAAAAGACCGGCAGAGTTTTGCGTAATGTTACATTCATGCTGTAATTCCTTGAGAACAGTGTCGCCTTACAAATATGGATATTTTAGGAGCAAGTCCGGCTCGGCAATAGTTATACCATAATACTATTAATAAGATAGGGTATGCTGGGCTATTTTCAACTTCCGCGTTTTTTGCACCAAAGGTTCGGATTGGCCGGTTTACCCTTGAAGCGAATTTCAAAATAGAGACCGTTTTCATCCTGGCCGCCGCTGTTGCCAACCGTCGCAATCACGTCATTACTGTCGACCCAATCGCCGGTTTCCTTGAACAGCACCTGATTATGTCCGTACAGGCTCATATAACCCTGGCCGTGATCAATGATGAGCAACAGGCCGTAACCCCTAAGCCAGTCTGCATAGGCGACACGCCCGTGGGAGACGGCGCGCACTTCACGGCCGGGATTTGCGGTAATAATCACACCATTCCACTGCACCCGACTGCTGCCGCGGTTCTTGCCGAAGACCTGCTTGATCCGGCCCTGCACCGGCCAGGAGAGGCGGCCGCGCAACCCGGCGAAGGCCTGGTTGCGTTGCGCAGGGTCGCTGCTGTCCGGGAGGAGCTCACTGATGGTTTGTAACAGCTTTTGTAATTGCTTCTCATCTTCCAGCATGCGTTGCAGCGAAAGGGATTTGTTTTCCAGTTCATGACTGAGTTTGGCGACAATCACGCCGCGCTCCCGGGAGGCGGCCTGTAACTCGGACCGACGGGTCTGTGAATGCGACCGCAGTTTCACCAGGCGTTGCTTTTCATGCTCGATATCATTTTGTACCTGCTCGACGCGGGCAAGGACACGGCCGGCTTCATCTATCCGTTCAGTACGGCTGCGATTGAAATAGTCATAATACGAGATGGTCCTGCCGGCCGCTGCTGCATTATCCTGACTGAGCAGCAATTTGAGATAGGCCTGGCTGCCCATCATGTAGTTGACCTGTAATTGACGGCTGAGGATGCGGCGATGAATGTGCAGGTCTTTTTGATATTTGTCCCGATCCCGAAACAGCTTTTGCAGACGCCGATCCTGCTGTCCCAGGCGGGCGTTGATGTACTTCAATTCACGGGTGTGGTGGCTGATCCGGACTTCAATATCCCGCAACTGGTTGCGCGCCCGGTCATGGTCATCACGGGTCTGGTTGAGGACTTCACGCATCTGGCTGATACGTTTTTGCAGGCGTTGTAACTGCTCGGTCTTTTCTTCCTGTTCCTCTTCGTCCATAAAACGGGCGGAACAGATATTGACGGACAGACCCAGCAGCAGGAGGGCGCACAACAGGCGCAAGGTATTACCTGGGTAATCACCGGCGCCCGTGTTGTTGTACCCGCATGCCACGCCTGTGTTATGCCTCCTGCGCCGCGAGATCCTGCACTTCAGACAACAGACAGTGACCGGTCATTTCATGGGGCTGGTCGAGTCCCAGCAGGTACAGCATGGTGGGGGCAACATCAGACAGGGCGCCGCCTTTGGATGCGAAGTGCAAATCCCGATCGCCGACATAGATAAGGGGGACCGGATTGGTGGTATGTGCGGTATGCGGCTGGCCGGTTTCCGGGTTTTTCATCATCTCGGCATTACCGTGATCGGCGGTAATCAGCAATTCACCGCCTGCCTCGGTGACGGCCTGCACGACACGACCCAGGCATTCATCCAGCGCTTCAATCGCCTTGACGGTGGCATCAAAGTTACCGGAATGGCCCACCATATCAGGGTTGGCAAAGTTACATATAATAGTGTCGTATTGGCGACTGGCGACGGCCATGATGATCTTGTCAGTGAGCAGCGGGGCATTCATCTCCGGCTGCAGGTCATAAGTGGCGACGTTGGGTGAGTCGATTAACAGGCGGTCTTCAAACTCAAAGGGTTCTTCGCGGCCGCCGTTAAAGAAGAAAGTGACATGTGCGTATTTTTCGGTTTCTGCGATACGCAACTGGTGCATGCCCAGTTTGGAAATATACTCGCCGAAGACGTTTTGCAGGCGTTCCGGGGGATAGGCTACCGGTACATCAAAATCGGCCTTGTATTCAGTGAGACTGACAAACTGGCCCAGCTTCGGGGTCTGGCCGCGATCAAATTCGTTAAAATCGTCTTCAATGAACGGGCGGGTGATTTGGCGCGCCCGATCAGAACGATAGTTCATAAAGATCACGATATCGCCATCCATGATCCGCACCGGTGTTTTCCCTGCGGGAACGATGGCTGTCGCGCTGATAAATTCATCGGTTTCGCCACGACCGTAGGCGGTCTCCAGTGCATGCAAAGCATTGTTCGCCTGGAATTTACCATTGCCATGGGTGATCAAGTCATAGGCTTCCTTGATACGCGGCCAGCGATGGTCACGATCCATGGCAAAGTAGCGACCGATCACTGAGGCAATGCGGCCGCCACCGAGTTCGGCAAACTTGTCTTCCATGTTTTGCAGGGATTCACGCGCACTCTTTGGCGCTGTATCACGTCCATCGAGGAAGGCATGCACATAGACATGCGGCGCCCCGGCCTTCACCGCCAGTTCTACCATAGCGTGGATGTGTTCTTCATGGCTGTGAACACCGCCGGGCGAGAGCAGCCCTAAAATATGCAAGGCCTTGTTGGTTTGTTTGGCGAGCTCAACCGCATCAACCAGGGTCTGGTTAGTGAAAAAAGAGCCTGTTTTGATGGAGCGGCTGACGCGGGTATATTCCTGGTAGACCACCCGTCCGGCACCCAGATTGAGATGTCCAACTTCGGAATTCCCCATTTGGTCGGCGGGAAGACCAACTTCAGCACCTGATCCCTGGATCAGGGTATGCGGGTGCTTTTCCCACAAACGGTCCCACACAGGCTTTTTCGCTGCATAGATCGCGTTGTCTTGCGGGTTTTCTGAATAGCCCCAACCGTCAAGAATAATCAGGGCAATTGGTTTGTGATTCAATGACATAGTTCGTTGTGTTGAGAACGCTTGATTACCAATAGTTTAGACCAAGTCTAACGAAACTCGCATTCGGAATCCATTAATTAATGTCAGGACTCAGTCGCGGCGTATGTTTAAATTGTCCGCCTGAAAAGTGCAATTTTTCAGTGCATGCCTCTTTTCAATCGGTAGATTATTGTATAATGTTTTACTCATAAAGGGCAGCATCCCTGCGGGGGAGATGACAAAAAGACCCGGTACGATCGCAAGTAAACTCCCGTTGAGGATTTAGGGTGGAAATCTATGAACCAATTTGAGACTGCTGCAGTTCTAATGTCGCGTGATGAAGATATCGACCGCGCTTCACGTTCGCTTAAGGCCATGTCGCACCCGCTGAGATTAAAAATTCTTTGCACACTCGGGGATGAGGAAGTCAGCGTTCAGGACATTGTTGATAATGTCGGTACGTCGCAGAGTAATATCTCCCAGCATTTGGCTATTTTGCGTGACAAGGGTATTTTGGCATCCCGTAAAGATGCCAATCGTGTTTATTACCGGGTCGGTGATGCACGTACCCTGCGCCTGATATGTATGATGCGGGAAGTATTCTGCTCCAGCGACTGAATACGCGATCTTTTCTGCTGTTTGAAGAACCGGTGTCGCACCGAGACGGTGTTGTATTGGCAGCAGTGCTATGTCTGCGTTTGACTACAGGTAAATAAATATAAAATGGAACAATTCCTCGAATTTTTCACAAATCACACAATTCTGGTTTCGGTCTTTATGGCCATTTTATTCATGCTGTTGCTGGATATTTTCGGCGCCACCCTGAAGGGGTACAGCGTGGTGGGGCCGGCTGAAGCCACCCAGTTAATCAATCGGGAAGACGCTGTTGTGATTGATGTCAGGGAAACCAAGGAATATGCAGCCGGACATATTGTTAACTCAATTCATATTCCGTTGCAGTCCCTGCAAAACAAGGTTTCCGAACTGGAAAAACACAAAAGCAAGAAACTTATCGTTGGTTGTCAGTTTGGCAATCGGTCTGCCTCGGCCTGTGCCATGCTGAAAAAGCAGGGTTTTGAAAACATTTATAATCTGAAAGGTGGAATGGCTGCCTGGACGAACGCCAGTTTGCCCTTAACCAAAGCATAATAATATATTTACCCAGCGTGGAGGAACTCATGCCCAAGGTTGTGATGTTTTGTACACCTTATTGCCCATACTGTATTCGCGCCAAAATGCTCCTCGACAGCAAGGGTGTGGAGTTTACCGAGTTACGCGTCGACAAGGATCCGGCATTGCGCAGCGAAATGGAACAGCGCAGCGGCCGCACCAGTGTACCGCAAATTTTCATCGATGATTTTCATGTCGGTGGTTGTGATGATCTGCATGCACTGGAGGCAGCCGGCAAGCTGGACGGATATTTGTTCGTCACCAAAGATGCCGTGTAATGGCTGAAAGCCTCCACATCGTCTGTCCCCAATGTCATACCACTAACCGTGTGCCGGCAGAAAAAGTTGCTGCCGGTGGAAAATGCGGTAACTGTCGCCTGCCGTTGTTTACCGGTCAACCGACCAGCGTCAACAGCCAGGCCTTTTCCCGCCATCTGAACCACAGCGATATTCCGCTGTTAGTCGATTTTTGGGCGACCTGGTGTGGTCCCTGTAAAGCAATGGCGCCGGTATTTGCTGAGGCTGCCAAACAGCTGGAACCCGCAGTTCGTTTGCTCAAGGTCGAAACAGAGCAAGAGCAGATGCTGGCGGCGCAGTTCGGAATTCGCAGTATCCCGACCCTGATCGTCTTCAAGCATGGCAAGGAAGTGAACCGGCTGGCCGGTGCACTCGATCTTAACCAGCTCATCGGCTGGGTAAAACAGCAGCTCTAACGGCAATTTGCAGCGGGTTTTGTTAAGATACCGACATACAGTCGCCCGGCAGGTCGGCATCAGATAACCATTTCCAGGACAGCAGCATGAGCAGTGAAGAGAACAAGCAGCCAGAACAGCATTTTGAAATCCAGAAAATCTATGTAAAAGATATTTCCCTGGAGGTCCCCCATACCCCGGATGTGTTTACCCGCAAATGGGAGCCCGATATCAATATTCAGCTCAACACCCAGGCCAGGGCGCTGGAAGCTGAAGCGGATTTGTACGAAGTGGTTCTGTCGATCACAGTCAATGCGAAAAATAGCAATGAAAACGCCTTTTTGATTGAGTTGCAGCAGGCCGGGGTATTTACCATCAAGGGTTTCAATGCCCAGGATCTGGGTACAATGCTGGGCAGTTTCTCGCCCAATATCCTTTTCCCCTATGCTCGCGAAGCCATCTCTGATTTGGCGGTGCGCGGCGGTTTTCCCCAGTTGTTGCTGGCCCCGGTCAACTTCGATGCCCTGTATGCCGAGACACTGAAACAGCAGGCACAGAAAGCGGCGGGTGAACAGGAAACAGCCCATTAGGCAGCGCGCATGAACGCTTCAGACAAAGGCACGGTAGCGGTTTTGGGTGCGGGTTCCTGGGGGACGGCACTGGCCATTCTGCTGGCAGGTAATGGTTACGCAGTGCGGCTCTGGGCGCATCGCGCAGAACATGTCGAGGCCCTGTGCAAGGATCGTTGCAATACCCGTTATCTGCCCGGTATTACCCTGCCGGAGAATCTTCAGCCCACCTCAGATATGGCTGATGCGGTGGCCGGGGCCGAGCTGGTTTTGATTGTTGTCCCCAGCCACGTCTTTCGCCAAACCTTGCGTGAGGTCAGGCCGTTGCTGGCGGAAGACTGCCATATTGCCTGGGGCAGCAAGGGATTGGAGCCGGAAACCAACAAGCTGTTACACGAGGTCTGCCAGGAAGAACTGGGCTATCACATCAAGCCGGTGGTCATCTCCGGGCCGACCTTTGCCCGCGAAGTGGCCATGGGACAGCCTTCAGCTGTCACGGTTGCCTGTGATGAAGAAAGCGACGCGGAACATGTTGCGCGTATGCTGCACAATGAGGTGTTTCGCGCCTATACCAGCAACGATCTGGTCGGTGTGCAGATTGGCGGTGCGGTGAAAAATGTACTGGCTATCGCCGCCGGTATCGCCGAGGGCCTGGGCTATGGCGCCAACACGCGTGCGGCACTGATCACCCGCGCGCTGGCGGAAGTCATGCGTTTCGGTGTCATTATGGGCGGCGTGCGTGAGACCTTTATGGGGTTGGCCGGCTTGGGCGATCTCATTCTGACGGCAACGGACAACCAGTCGCGCAATCGTCGGTTGGGTCTGGCGTTGGGGCAAGGCAAGACGCAGCAAGAGGCGGCGGCCGAGATTGGTCAGGTGACGGAAGGCCTGTTCACGGCGCGGGAAATCTACACCATTGCCCGTAACAAGGGGGTGGACATGCCGATAGTGGAACAGGTCTATCGCGTGCTGTTTGAAGGTTTGCCGCCCGGCGAGAGTGTGCACTCACTGCTGAACCGAGATCTCAAGCCGGAACTGGGCTAGAAAAAAATCGGCCCGCAGGCCGATTTGTGTGTCGTTATGCGTTGTCCCAACTGAGATTGTAAAAGGTCGGGAACGGTTTATCGTCGTAATCAATCTTCGCATCATCCGCCTTGATATTTTTCCGCAATATCACCTGGCGAACCATCTCCGGAATCAACACCATACCGATGTGTTTACCCATGCACTCGTGATAGCCAAAGCCGAAATTGAAGTTGTGGTAGAAGGTTCGGTTGGGATCAAATTCGTCCGGATTGCTGTAGGCATAGTCATCAAACATGGCGGACTGGGTGCACACTAAAACAGTGGTGCCTGCCTTGACCAGGGTTTCATGGGGGCGGCCCTTGGCGATGACATAGGCCTCTGACGCCACCCGGAAGACAAACGGACTGATGGGGACGTATCGCAGTGTCTCCCAGACAATATTATCGAACTCGGTGGTGTCTTCCTTTTCCGCCGCTGCTTTTGCCTGTGCCAGCAGGTTCGGATCCTTGAGGATCATCTCAATGGATTGGGCAACGGCCTGGGAGGTGGTTTCAATGGCGCCAATCAACAGGCCGCCGGCGTTCAGTCCCAGACGTGCAATGGGGAAGTCGACTTCCTTGGGATAGCTGGTGGCCAACATCCGCGTGACAGTGGTGTCGGTGAGCCGATCACGGGTGTCCTTCTTGCCGAAGAGGAGATAGATCAGGCCCAACAGCATTCGCAAGGGGGTGGCCAGGAAATGGATCAGTTTGCGCAATTTGACGGCGATGGATTTGCGAAAAACCAGTTTTGCAATATAGCCTGTTAATTCTTTTTTGACTCGTTCATTTTCGGCTACGATGTGATCAAACTTGTCGCGACTTTCCAGATTGAAATGGTGATTATGGAAGGCGTTGTATTGATTCCAGAATGACCAATCAATGAGCTTTTTCGGGTCCACACCATCCAGCCCGAAATAATCCTGTACCAGGCTCGCGGGGACACCGCGGCAATAGTTTTCCACGATTTCAATCTTGCCGCCTGCCCGGTCAAGAATGGTCTTGGCGTTACGGGTGATGAGCTTGCGCACCAGCGGCACATCATCACGATTGAGCATGGAATACATGATACTTTTTTCCCGATCATGCAGGGCATCCTCATCATGGGTCATCAGGTAATCACCCATTTTGGGCTTGTATAGCTCGACGGTAAAAATTTTGGGCATTTGCAGCAGGTCACGTACATCTTCAAACAGTGTCACCAGTGTGACTTCCGGGGTGACCAGCACAGGGGATTCTGCACGCAGTTGCTTGAAAAAGGGCAGTGGTTCGGTTTTCATCCAGCCATAGACCAGCGGGAATTTTTCATTGTCTTCAGCAGCATCGAAGATCTGCAAATAGTCTTTGTCTGTCATTGTTGTTTCCTCCTGTGATAAAACCGGCCGGGGTTAACCGGCCGGGTTGCGTTCCAGCGTTGTTTAGAGCGTTTTCATATACTCTATCAAATCCATGCGGTCCTGTTTGTTCAGGCTTTTATTTTTGTAGTCATGTCCTGCATTGCTGTTTCCGGGTTTGGTGGTATCAAACTCAAACCCGCGTCCCGGTTCACTGACAAAGCCTACGTTGACCGGATCAAATTCACGACTGCCGATATGGAAGGTTTTCTTGCGTTCGGCAGGTGGCAACAGCAACTCGTAGAGGTTGGGAATTGAACCGTTATGCAGATAGGGTGCGGTGGCCCAAATGCCGTTCAGCGGTCGCGCTTTATAGGCCTTCAGCGATTCAAAGGGGCTGGCCGTGGTATCCGGCGAATAGTTACCGGCCTTGATGGAGCTGCCCACCGGGTTGTCGTCCATGGTGGAGATAAAGTTGTAGACCAGATCGGCCCAGCGCCGGAATACCCATTTGTCCGGGTCGGGGGTGGCGACGACGTTGGAGGTTGCGATAAAGAGCATGGCGGCCACCGGCATTTTTTCCTGCATCAGGATGTTGCCCACATCGGTGCTCATGTACTGGTTGCGGGTGATCCCGGTATAGCCGGCATATTGGAGGGCATTTTCAGCCATCACTCGATCGGTACCGGAGACTTCCAGATTGGTCATGAAGGCAACGACGCGGCGATCTTTTTCGCTGCGATTAATGTCGTGATGGCAGCTGACGCAATGTTTATCGAACAGCTTGTCACCCCGTGCGGCGGAAGCCTGATCAATTTTCGGGAAGACACCGGCATCAGCCAGATCTTGCCACCAGGGTGACCAGAGATCGGCAATGTGATGCTCCAGTCGAACCAGATTGGTCTGGTCAACAGAAGATTCAAAGTTAACAAACCACTCGCCATTTGTTGAACCCAGCGCCTTGGCGATAAGATACGACGGATTTGTCAGTTTGCCTTTCTTTTCCCGCCAGTCCAGGGTGCCGAATACACCAATGACCTCACCGGTGTTGCGACCGAGCGGGCCCGGCCCGGCGTTATCAAGCAGGCCGTTCCACTGGACGAAGTCGTGTTGCGGGGTATCCCAGACAAACGGATAACTGACCGGCGCATTGGGTGACTGGAAGAAGGTATCTATCAGGGCGCGCATCTGCTCAGGCTTCAGCTCGCGCTTTTTCACCATTTCCTTGGCGGTCATGGAGATATTATCGAAGACCTTGTCAGTGATAATTCCTTCTGTCCGTACGCGCAGTTTATTCGCCTGAGCAGGTGTGATGATACCGTTTTTCACCATGGAATCGAGGCCGGCGTTGACGCTGTCGGTATTCAGTACGTGCTGGCGGGTGCGATTGAAGATACGACCAAAGGCATCAAGTCGGCCGTAACCGTATTGCAGGTGTTTCTTTTTGTTATCCTTGTCGACATATTTGCTTTGATTGATATAGGTGTAGTCCTGCACGCGAGAGGCATAGATGATCAGATCTTCTTCCACCGCTTTGCGTGACGAGTAATTGCGACTGCCGGTAAAAATTTTGAAGAATCCGTTGCGATCCATGACGGCATCAATAAAGCGTTCTTTCTTTTCCTTGTCGTTCAGTGTGGCGTTCAGTGACTGGCTCAGTTCAATGACGAAGTTTTCCATATCGGCCAGAGTTTGTGCGCCGTCGACGCGGATTGCCACGCCATTATAATTGATCTGGTTGGTATGACAGGCGGCACAGGTGAAGCCCATGTAGTCCTTGCCTTTATAGGTATCCTTGGCCAGTCCCAGCGGTAAACCATCCGGGTTATGGAAAGTTTTGCGTTGCGGGATATAACGAAACTTGTCCATGTTTTTGTTGGAGCGGAACAGTTCTTTGGAGTTTTTCTGTTCCAGCACAATAAAAAAGTCATAAGGGATCAGGTCAGAACCCTGTGTAGTGGTGTAATACCACATACTGTCGGCTGCATCCCAGTTTTGCCAGGTCATGTATTTTTTGTCGAAATCTGTTCCCGGGAAGACCTTGGTAAAATGGTCACCAAAGTGGGAGTCGTCTTTTGACAAACGCACAATGCCGCGGTCCGTATCGTTATCCCAGTTTTGATAGATTTTGTCGACCCATGCACCGATGACGATGACAACGATAAAAGCCAGGATAAATTTGCCGGTGCAGGTTTTACAGGATTTCTCACAGATTTTGGTAAACAACCACCGCAAGCCGAATATCCTGAAGAGGATAAGGTCTTTAAGGAAGGCGGGGTTCAGCAATTTTTCCTTGATAAATTTCTTGATATTTTGTGCAAGTTGCTTAATGCAGTCTATCAGGCTCATGACGGGTTCCTTTATTGTTTATTATCTCCATCAAAACAGCGGCAAACATCGCACCCCACTTATAAATTATGCGATGCAGAGGTTTTGTTGGTGTTCAGCGTTTAATACATTGTTGAGTATAGATTGGCAAACTAAATAGTAAACCTGTACATATTTTGTACGGAGAAGGTATTACCGGTGTGTAAATGTGCAGCATTGCATCAGCCGGGATGATGACTGATTAAAAATAAAACAACTGCTACATTGTTTAACAGGTTGGCTTATGGTGATACAAACAATGTGGTGTTCAATTCAGTACTGTCAGACGCCATGTGTAAACTTCAATTGCCGCCAGGCCTCATACACAACCACGGCGACGGTATTGGACAGATTCATACTGCGACTTTGGGGCATCATGGGTAAACGCAAGACACCGGATTCGCCCATTGACTGACGGACTGAGGCCGGCAGACCGCGGGTCTCCGGACCGAACAGGAAGGCGTCACCCGCCTGAAAGGTCATCTCAAAAAAAGAATGGGTGCCGTGGGTGGAAAGCGCGAAACAACGTGCCGGTTTTACCTGTTCCAGAAAGGCGTCCAGTGAGTCGTACTCCCGAACATCAGCGTACTCATCGTAATCCAGTCCGGCTCGCTTCAGGCGGGCATCATCCAGCTCGAAGCCCAGCGGGTGGATCAGGTGTAATTGCATGCCGGTGTTGGCACACAATCGAATGATATTGCCGGTGTTGGGTGGGATTTCCGGTTCATACAGAACGATATGCAGCATGGTCCGTTGGTTTTCACAGTTGGTTGAATCCGATTCGGCCATTATAGGGTGAAACAGGCCGGTGGCGGACCTGTTTTCGGTGGTCATGGAGGGCACGCAGGATGACGCGGGTGACAAGTATTCTGTTCTGTCTTCGCCAAACCCGGTGATATAATCGCAGGATGAGCGAACAATCAATGAATGAGGCCGATCAGGCCATGCTGGCCGTCGATTTTTGCGGTCTTTCCCTGACATCACCCCTGGTACTACTGTCCGGTTGCGTTGGCTTCGGCGAAGAATATACCCGTGTGCGGGGTTATTCCAATCGGGACGCCGGTGCGGTTTGTCTGAAAGGCACCACCCTGGAACCGCGTTTGGGTAATCGGCCGCACCGGGTCTATGAAACCGCCATGGGCATGTTGAATGCCATTGGTTTGCAGAATCCCGGTGCACGTTATGTCGTGGACAAGATCCTGCCCACACTGGATTTCAGCGAAACCCGCTTTATAGCCAACCTGTCCGGCTCCACGGTGGAAGAGTATGCCGAGGTGGCACGCATTTTTGACGACTCACCCATCGACGCCATGGAGATCAACATCTCCTGCCCCAATGTAAAGGAAGGCGGTGTGGCCTTTGGCAATGATCCGGATATGTCGGCGCGGGTGGTGGCCGCTTGTCGCAAGGCAACCAGTAAACCGATTATTACCAAACTGTCACCCAATCAGACCAACATCGCCGAAAATGCCCGCCGCTGTATCGAGGCGGGGACAGATGGCTTTGCCGTGATCAACACCCTGATGGGCATGGCCATCGATATCGAAGACCGGGTTCCGATCATCGGCAATAACCAGGGCGGCCTCTCCGGCCCGGCGATTAAACCCATTGCCTTGTTAAAGGTTCATCAGGTTTATCAGGTCTGTCGTGAACACGGTATTCCCATTATCGGCCAGGGTGGTGTGAACAGTGTGCAGGATGCGCTGGAATTCCTGATTGCCGGCGCCAGTGCGGTCGGTGTCGGCACAGCGCTGTTTTATGATCCGCTGATTTGCCCGAAACTGAATCGCGGTATCGTGGACTATTTAAAACGGCATGGCTTGAGTCATGTTGCCCAGCTGACCGGTTCGCTGCGACTCAATAGTTGATCTTCTGGCGGGCGGTGATGGTGTCCAGGTTGATGCAGCCGCCATGCAAGTCATACCAGGCTGTAAAGCCGGCAGGCGCCATGGCCCGCGACACTACAAACCCCTGCACCATGTCGATGCCGTTGGCGGCGACATAATTCCAGTCTTCCCGGGTTTCCGCCCCTTCGGCCACGATCTGCATATCCAGCTTGTTGGCCAGATTGACACTGGTTTCGATTATTGCATGTGCGGCGCGGTTTTGGCCTGCGCCGGTGATAAAGGTCTTGTCGATTTTCAACTCCTGAAAGGGAAATTTTTGCAGTTGTTTCAGTGAGGAATAACCGGTGCCGAAATCATCAATGGACAAACCAAAGCCCTTCAGGCGCATCCGCGTCAAAATTTCCAACGCCTGTTTGTAATTGCTCACCAGGCGGCCTTCAGTCACCTCGATGATGAGGTTTTCCGGCCGAATACCGCCCTCTATCACCCGGGCATGGAGGTTATCGGGCAGATTGAGTCGATTTAAACAATCTACCGATATATTTACCGAAACCGCAAAGTTCGTCTGCTGACGGGACATCTCATGGGCAAACTGAATGGCCTGATCAATCATCAGGTCAGTGATGTCATCCATCAGATCGTGGGCTTCCATGAACGGAATGAAGGCATCGGCGCCAACCAGCCCAAACTCGGGATGTTGCCAGCGACACAAGGCCTCAGCACCGTTGATATGCCGACTTTTGACGTTGACCTTGGGTTGGTAGAAGGCAAGAAATTGTTCCAGCTTGAGTGCCCTGCGAATTTCCGCCACGCTGAATTCATGTTGTACAGTACTGGATGTCTGAATGTTATCCAGCGTTGGTTCGGTTAACATGGCCTGTAGCTGTTCAAGGGCAATGGGTTTGCGCAGGGTGCCTCGGATATTGAGCTGATGCGCCTTGGCCAGGGTGAATACTGAGTCGATAACGCGCCGATGTTCACCGCTGATGACTACCACTTCACCACGAAAGTTGCGATCGGACAGATGTCGCAGGAATTCCACACCGTCCATTTCGGGCATGTTGATGTCGCACAGTATCAGTTCAAAATCACCGCGCAGGTCGAGGGCATCAAGCGCTTTCCTGCCGCTGATTGCGGTAACCACATCAGTAATGCCGACGGAATTTAAAACAATGGTGAAGTAATCAAGAAAGGATTTGGAGTCATCAATGACCAGTGCATTGGAAAAGGGTGATGTTGGTTCTGCACGTGCCATGTCTGAATGTCCGGGGGCTGCGCCTGATGAAAATATCGGCCGTGTTACAAGATATTTAATACGTCAGGGAGAAAATACCGGTTAATCAGCCGGAAGCAGGTTAGAAAAAATATTACCTGAGAAAAATATTAGGTTTAGATATGGCTTTCAGCAAGGCAGGTGGTGCAAAACTAAACAAAAATATCGATACCGATTTTCTGTTGATTTTGGTTGTCTTCGTCGACCCAGCGTCGACCGGATGAAGCACGTCTGGCGCGATCGCAACGGGTGTCGATGAGCACAGGTTCTGTACGTTGACGGCGGTCCGCCCCACGTCGGTCACCGGTGGTCAGCCAGTTTTGGTCACGGTTGTCGGTATGTCCCTGATAAAGCTCGTTTATTAGACGTTTCACCAAATCAGTTCTTACCGGGCTCCTGCCTCGAGAATTGTTTTCCATCAGTCTTATTGAGTATGTGTTATTTTGAACGAGTTTAGAGTTTACAGAATATCACAATTCAATTAAAAGCACTACAGTTAATGCGGGATATCTGTCAGTTTTGGCAGGATATTACTTTTTGTAGCAGAATGCTGTGCTCCGGTCGACGGGATGGAATATCAGGGTATTTTTCAGGGCAACAACAATCCTGTCCTGCGAAAAATCGGTACAGCTGCAGGACAGGCTTAATTGCGGATATGGCTCAGAGCATGCTGACGATCAGGGCGATCATGATGAGGATGATCGCGAGAGCCTGAAAGCCGAGGCGCGCTTCCATAAACTGGTGGCTGTGCTTCACATCATAGACACCGCCATGGGCCATAGAGCCGATGCCCCAGCCCAATGCAACGATTGTTGCAAGCAGGGCAAGAATAACCATTACGTTGAGTGCAGTCATGACTATCCCTCCGTTTGGTGACTGTATAAAGCCTATACACATCCGTCTGTATTTGCCTTGATAACGATCAAGCAGGTGTGGAATGGGTAGTCAGTCGCGCGAGATTAATCATGCTCCGGCCAGGCGGAGGCGTCGATAGTCTCCTGATAACCGTGCCAGGTGGCATGGCCGATCAGGGGCAACAGGATCACCAATCCAAGCAGGGCGGTGGCAAAACTGATGAGCAGTGACAAGAGAATCAATCCGGCCCAGACCGCCATCGCTTTCTTATTGTGCAGAACCGCATTGATACTGGTGACAGCGGCCGTGACCATATCAACCTTGCGATCCATAATCATGGGCAAAGAAAAAGCCGCTGCACTGAAGATAATGGCGCAGAAAATACTGCCAATGGCGCTGCCGATGCCCAGGAACAGGGCGTAGTCTTGCCAACCGGCCTCGGTGCGGACAGGGAAAAATACATGCACCATGGATGCGGCGCGTGCCCAGATCAAAAACACCACCATCAGGATCATGGCAAACAACAGGGCATTGCCGAAATGGCGTTTGCCTTCACGCAGACAATAGCCCAGCACAGGTGTCTGGCCTTTTTGCAACTGGCAACTGATGGAATACAGGCCGATGGCCAGAGCCGGACCCATAAAGACAAAACCGGACAACATGGTCAGCAGGCTGTAGAAGTTGCCAAAGCGCCAGGCGATAAAGCTGACCACATAACTCAGCAATAACATCACTGTGCCGTAGGTCAGGCTTTGTCTGGGTGCACGCCTGAGATCTTGCCAGCCCAGTTTGAGCCAGCTGAGTGGTGCATCTGTGGCGAGTGTTTTACAAGGAGCGGCAAAGGGAAGTTCATGCTGCTCCAGCTCAGTGAGCTTTGTGTCTGATGTCGACATCCTGCTGTCTCCTCCGGTAAGTGCGATATGTTTTTTTTATAGGGCAATATGTCTAAAAGTATAACGAATTCGCCGTAAAGAAAAGTGCAGGAGGCGTATTTACCGTACAGGATGCGTGTTGATATCCGAGAGGTGTGGTGTGTTATATCAATGGCTGATGGAGGATGGCCGGCAACATTCCTTTTCACGGACACAGCGACAACAAAGGATTGCCAGCCCCATGCCGATCACCGGACCAATAATGTAGATCCACAGGGCGGTCAGCTGTCCACTGACCAGTGCCGGCCCGATTGAGCGAGCCGGGTTCATTGATGCACCGGAAACCGGTCCACCAAACAGGGCACACAACGCCACCACACCACCGATCGCAACACCGGCCATGATGCCTTTCTCTTTGGCGCCGGTGGCGACATTGATAATGGTCAGCATGAGCATAAAGCTGAGGATGATCTCCATCAGCAGGGATTGAACGAGGGTGCCGGCGGGCTGGGTCGCGCCCAGTCCGTTATGGTCGGGAAAGAGCAGGTAGACCAACAAACTGGCACAGATCGCACCGCTGATCTGGCTGCTGACATAGGGCAGTAATTCATTGGTAGGAAAGCGTCGCGCCATCCAGAAGGCCAGGCTCACCGCCGGATTGATATGTGCGCCGGAGATATCACCCAGGGCGTAGATCATCCCGGTTACCACCAGGCCAAAGGCAATGGCTATACCCAAATGGGTGATCACACCGTTGTTGATATCGTTCACCACAATGGCGGCGGTGCCGGCGAACACCATGATGAAGGTGCCAATGAACTCTGCAAAATACTGTTGTTTCATGAGCCTGTCCGTTATGCGCAAGAGCGGGGATTATACGTGGTTTTATCGAAAGACAAGCGCGAATTCAGCTCGATATGAGTCGGCGTCCAAGGGCCAGGATGGCAGCCAGAATAATCACCCCCAGCACTTTTTCCAGCGTTTTGGGTGAAAATCGCACGGCGCCGATATATGACCCAATCAGACCACCCGCGATCACCGCCGCCAACAGTGGCAGGTATTCGGTCATCTCCACCCGGTTGTATTGAAGGCGCGACACGAGACCGGCCAGGGAGTTGATGAAGGTAAACACCGCACCGGCAGCAGCGGCCTCTTTACCGGAGCCCAGACCAAAAATAATAATAAGGGGAACCAGATAGATACCGCCGCCAATCCCCACGATTCCGGAGACCAGGCCGAGCAGTGAACCGGACAGCAATGCAGCCAAAAACATTTGCCGTTGATTCAGTTGCAACTTGAATGCGGTCTCCTGCCAGAGATAGATCCGTGCCGCCACAAACAGCAGGGAGACAAACAGCAGCCAATAAAAGACTGCTTTTGGTAATTGCAATGCGCCGCCCAGATAAGACATGGGAACAGACGTAATCAAAAAGGGCAGGATCAGCTTCAGGCGGCCATGGCCCTGACGAATAAATTGCACACTGCCGATTGAGGTCACCACCAGATTCAGACTCAGGGAGATCATCGGAATGGCGGTTGTGCCAAAACCGAGGATGGCCATCAGGGCGGTATAGGATGAACCGCCCCCCAGTCCCACCGATGAATAGATCAACGCGATGAAAAAAAACAGCAGGATGATCAAATACGGGGATAACAGGAGTTCGCCGGACACCGTTTGCCCCAGACTAGTCTTCAGTCAGTTTGATGAGCGCTGCACCACTGCGCTGATCGAGTTCGATGGTAATCACACAATATTCATTTAAGACATCCACCGGTGTGGGATCATCTGCGCAACTGCATCCGGCAATAATACTGGTATAGAACAGACCGGCCTTGATGTTGATAAAATGCGATGTTGTCTGCACATCAAGAATCGTCACATCAGTGAGTTGATCATTGGCATAACCACCCTGTGTCAGACCGGCCTGGAGTGGCAGCTCGGATGCTGTTAACTGCATCAGCTCGGCCTTGAGTGTGTTGTTGAACTCAGTGGTATTCCAGGCCGTCAGTGTTTGTGCAAGTGTAACCATGGCGATGCGGTTTGTTGGGAAGAGCGGCCAGTGTAACCGATTTTACGAAGTGGGGAGATGAAAACGCATTAAAGCCTGCCGCGCAGATAGAGATAAATATGCAGGGGCAATAAAAAAGCGGACCAGCTGTAGGTCTTCAGATGATCCGGTTTGATCTGATCCTTGATCTCGTCATGGATCGCGGGCAACTGAGACCAGTGTGCCGCCGGTTTATAGTGATGTGCCGTGTGATAGCCGAAGTTACATCCCAGCTTGTTATACCAGCGGTTCAGGCTGTTGTTTGCCGAATTAAAGCGCTCTTTTTCACAGGCAAAATGGTTCAGGTAATCGGTATAACAGGTGACAAAGTAGACCAACAGATACCAGGGCAGCAGATACATGAAAAAGAGTTCGGGTTTAATCCAGACCAATAGTGCGACAGACAGGATCAAGGCGATTTGTTCCAGAAAGGCGGCACGATAGTTGAGTGGTGTGGTGATGTTATGCAGCACGCCGTTACGCCAGGCGGCAAGCATCGGTTTGAAAAACAACAAGGGGATAACCCGCAGTGAATAACTGAGTGCACTGAGAATGGTGTAGCGGCGCATCTCACGCTCAGTACCCATTTCCCACGGGTTCGGTCTGTCCGGATCAAAGTGATGGTGACCGAATATATGATGAATACGCCAGCTGCCGGCCGTCATACCGGTCACCAGACCCATGCACAGATCGAGAAACAGATTGATGGTCGGGCTGCGGGTAAACGGATGATGCACATGCAAGTGCAGGACATGATTAATGTCGTTCAACAATAACCATAAGAGAATGATCATCGGTATCTCATGGCCGACAGGCAGACCATAATACCAGGGGAACAGAAAGATCAGCGGGGCGGACAATGCCCGTACGACATTGAACCAGTCACTTTTATAATGAAGCAGCATGCATATTGTCCACCCTGAACAGTACGTTCAGGGATAGTTTCATCAACGGAAACCAATATCCTACAACGCGTAGTGGAAATATGCCACCGCATGGTCCCGCACCGTGCGTACTGTTCAAAGCATGATCAGGTGATAGCCCAGACCGACAGCCGCGCAGGCGCCGATCACACTGACAATGCCGAGCTTATAACGGAACAGGGCGATAAAGGCCGCGACGCCGAGCACGAGCGAGAACCATTCGAACCGACCATCGAAGCCGTGCGGCCAAAGCACATGCCAGGCAAAGAACACCGCCAGATTCAAAACCACGCCCACCACGGCCGCGGTGATACCGGTGAGCGGAGCGGTAAACTTGATATCGTGTCGCGTGGCCTCCACCGCCGGGCCGCCGATCAGGATAAACAGGAACGAAGGCAGGAAGGTAAACAGGGTGGCCACTGCGGCACCCGCCGCGCCGGCCAGCGGCAACAGTTCCGGGCCGAAGATCGCTTTACCCCAGCCGCCGACAAAACCAACAAAGGCCACCACCATGATCAGCGGTCCCGGGGTGGTTTCACCCAACGCCAGACCATCAATCATTTGCGTCCCGCTCAGCCAGCCATACTGTTCCACCCCGCCCTGATAGACGTAGGGCAGCACTGCATAGGCGCCACCGAAAGTGACCAGTGCCGCCTTGGTAAAGAACCAGCCCATCTGGGTCAAGGTACCTTGCCAGCCGAATTGTTGCGCCAGCATCAGCATGACCAGCACCCAGATCAACAGACCGATGAAGCTGTACATCAGTACCCGCACCCATTTAAAACGGGTATGGGGGGGCGGCGGGGTGTCATCATCGATCAGGGCGGGACCATATGACTTGCCCGATGCGGCATGGTGGCCGCCGGTGCGAAAATAGTGTGGAGCGACTCGTGACCCAAGATATCCCAGCAACCCGGCGAGCAGGACGATCCAGGGAAACGGGATATGCAGGAAAAAGATACCGATAAAGGCCAGCACCGCCATGGCGCGTAGCACATTATTGGCCAGGGCCCGTGAGCCGATGCGCCAGGCGGCAAACACCACGACGGCGGTAATGGCCGGCTTTATGCCATACAGCACACCCTCAACAACGGGGACATGACCCCAGGCCAGATAGATCCAGCTTAATCCCGCCAGAATAAACAGGGAGGGTAAAACAAACAGCACCCCCGCCATGATGCCGCCGCACACCCCGTGCATCAGCCAGCCAATATAAGTGGCCAGTTGCTGTGCCTCCGGTCCGGGCAACACCATGGTGTAATTCAGGGCATGGAGGAAGCGGTGTTCGGAGATCCAGCGGCGCTTTTCCACCAGCTCCTGATGCATCATGCTGATCTGACCGGCGGGGCCGCCGAAGCTGATAAAACCCAATTTAAGCCAATACAGAAAGGCGCTGAAAAAGCTGACCGGCTCGGGTGCAGCAAGCTCAGTGGTGGATGCGGGCGTGTTCATACGTTTTAATCCTGATAAATGTCGCAAGTAGTGGTGTTTCTGGCAACAGCATTGCTATCGAAACGAAACAAATACCGAATCACACGTTGAAGTGGCGAGATAGTGACACCGCTGTTGTCGACAGGCAAGTGTTGAATAGCCGGGTAATTCAGGGGGAAATTTGTTGCAATGGCCTGTAATGAACAAAACCGATTGGTTTATTGCCCGGTTAACCAGGCGAGGTGTGCAAGGATAGCCGACAGGCAGGCTTCGGGTTGGCTTTGCAACAATGCATGGGGACCGGGCAGATGAGTCAGTTGCACACGACGGGAGGTGTTGCGCAGATCATCGCTGCAATGTGCAGGCACCAGTTTATCCTGCGCGGCAATCAGGCATAAACAGGGGTGAGTGTGGTTGCTGATCGGCGGATGACACGCACTGATATCCGCCAGTCGAGCAGCCAAAACCTGCGGTTTAACCCGGCGGATCGCCTGACGACACAGGGCCGACAGTGCTGTTGTTGCATCAGGACCGAGCAGAAAATAGCGGAGCATAAAGTCCGGTATTGGCAGATGCAGTAACAGCCCTATCAGTTTGTGTGGCAAAAAACGCAACAGCAACGGACGCGGGTTACGGACAAACGTCGCGACCAGCACGGTGCCGGTATGACCGTTGATCTCTTCTGCGATTAGCTGCAAGGCAAGCGGGCCGGAATAGGATTCGGCCAGCAGGATAAAATCTTCATTTGCCGGCAAACGGTTGCGCACCAAAGGCAATAGTTCGGTATATGTCAGTGATTGATCAATGGGGTAATCAATCACCAGTACCGACAGATCCGTGCGGTCCAATAGATCAAGCAGCGGTCTGAATAACAGGCCGGTGCCATCCATGCCGGGTAACAGAACCAGTTTCATCTCGCCACGTTAGCAGATGTTTGCGGTTGGCGGAACCGTTCGTATCTTGGACTTTTGTTGCCGTCTATACCGCTGCGGATTGATGCTGATCATGGCAGACAGTCCGGTCGGGGCTAAAGTCAGATAAGTATGGTTAAAGCGGGGTATTGAACATGAAAGCCAGACTCTTGTTGTCAATTATCGGCCTGTATTGCATGTTGCCGGTGTTTGCGGGTGACGGGAACTATAGCCAAATTAACGTGCGCAAAATCAATGGCACACTGGAGAGCGGCACCAAAGGTGACGGTGCCGAATATGATTTGGCATGGGATCGAGAGCAACTGGTTATCAGTCTGCGTGTCATCACCGTGGATTATAACAATGCGTTTGGTCTGGAACTGGGACCGCAAACCCATTTGGGAGGAGTTGGCGGTTATCGCCATGTAACAGAGGCGCTGGATGTGTATGGCCGCGTTGAATATGGCGTCTATAACCTGGACAGCACATCCGCCAAGCTGGCGGAGTCCAACCTCTATGTGTTAACAGCAGGCGCACGCTACCGCATGAGCAACGCAGTTGAACTGCTGGCCTATGTGGCGAACTACAGCTATACCGCGAATGAAATCAGCAGTCTTGAGGTTCGCGATCAAGTTGTGCTGGGTTTGCGCGGCGTGCTGTACCTCGATCCGGATAGTGTGTTCGGTCTGAGCGTCGGCCTGGAAGAGTTCGATACCTATCGGCATCTCAGTATGGGTATAACAGTGGGTTTTTAATCTGCGGTTTGTTTGTGCTTGTGGTCAGGGCTTAATGATACAGCGTCAGATTGATTGCGCCGTAGGTCATGCTGCGACTCTGCGTGGTAAATTCGCGACTGCGCAGGATATGACTGTATGCGATACGCATCCGGTTGATGTGCAGTGCAAAACCCATTTGTACATCACCCACATAACGTTCCTTTTCAACACGATGACTGTCATGTCGGCTGTTGCCGTCCAGAAAGATATTGCGATACATAATGCGCCCTTCAGCACCGGCAAAGAGATACCAGTTGCGTTGTGTCTGTCTGCTGAAATAGGAGCTGCCCGCAAAGCCGGGTCGGATATTCGGCGGACCGATATCGTCACGTAATCCCGTACCCCACCGGTACATAATGCCCAACCCGGCATAGGTATAGATGTTGCCTACACTCAATGCCGCATGTGGGCTGAACTCGGATTCGTACGGTCCCGGGCCATGTCCAAACAAACGCCAGCGATGGACGTAACCCAGTAATATACCGGCTTCATTTCTTAACTGATGCCCCCAGCCCTGGGGATCAGGTGCAGGCAGGACCTTGTGCAGATATGTTTGTACGGAGTCAGCACCGGAATCAGGCCCCACCAGTCCGACGACCAATTCCACCATATTAAGATGGTAAAGATCAGCGCTGAACCGGTTTTGTGAATGATAGGCATGCCCGGCATACAGCCAGCCGGCATATGGGCGATCAGTGACCGTCAGGTTCGGCACTGAGATGTCATCCGGGGTAAACATGGCCTGGCCAAGGCTGTACATGACCCAGTTATCCGTCCCGACTTCAAAAAAGGGCAGGTAGCGGGCCAGTGTGTGCATCCAGACAGGGGGCTCTGTGTTGTTGACAAATGATACTTCAAAGCCATGAGTATATTGGCGGTCACCGCTGCCGGCGAGAAAATCGTTTTCGAGTTGCAGACTCCAGTAACCGGAAGGGATATGGATTTTCCCTGTTCTGGCATTTTGCTCACCGGCGCGGGCGACACCACTGATCGAAACGCATAACAGTGTATATATGATCAGAGCGCGGTGATGACCATTCATTGTGGTATGCATAATCCTCTGTATCTGCTTTATCACCACTGCAGGAAGAAATCAGGTGCATTATACCGCGATTATGTCAGGTAAAATATGGGTGGTTGAATATCACAGAGATTGATGATTCCTCAGCATAAAGCAGTTCGTTAATTTGCACTTTGTGGGAATACACGGAGTGCGCTGTTGAATTCTTTGTCTGTAATAACTACATTTAAAAATAGCAGCACCGACAATAAGGGCGTAACCATGCTGTTCACAAACGAGTTTCTGGCAAAGTATTTTACTCTGATTATGATGCTGGAAATGCTGTTGCTGACGGCGTTTCTTGCCCTGCTGTTGTTTCTAATCAGCAAGTTGCTGTTCCGGTTAAAACAGGAAAAACCGGCAAGCTATGTATTTTACGGGATGTTGATCGTGTGTCTGCCGTTGGCCGGGTCATCCTGGTTTGCGCCAATCTGGAAAACCAAACTGCCGCTGTCGGACAACCCGGTCGGCAGCATTCATTCGTTGAGCCGTTTACAGCGCGGTGAGGAAGAAAGGCTGGTTGCGATTACCGGTTTCATCGCAGATGCACCGCTCTTCAACTTCTATGGCCGGGTATTCACCAGTGTTGTTATCCATGACCCGGCAACCCGCCGGCAAAAGATCATCCGCCTGGATGACTACCAGGGGAAGCTGGTTGATCTGCGTAACCAGTATGGCGTGTTGTTTTCCAATTATGTCGGCTATGTGGTGGTCGACCTTTGGCATGGCGGGATCGTCAGTGAGGAATTGGCGCTGACACAGCAGATGGGCGATTATCGACGCGAAAAACTGGACAACGGTGTGTTGTATATCGAAACCCGCAAGGGAGAGAAGCGACACATTGAGCTCGGTATGAACAAGCCCATGGAAGATGTCAGGCCCGAGTTTCTCGGCGGTAAACATCCCTGTACCACCATGCATCTGAGCAGTAGTAAAAACAGGGGAGATCAGGAGCGGCTGGGTAAATTGCTGCGACCGGTGTATTTATATGATGCAAACAAGCAAAAGCACTACGGGAAGAAATACCGGGAAAATGTCTGTCGCCTGACTACACCGGCAGGCACATTTCTATTTGCTTACCACATGGACACCACCTTTGGTGATGGCAATGAATTCCTGAGTGCCTTGACCCTGCAGGGTGAAGTGGTTTGGACATATCCGGTCATGAAAAGGCGCTCACGGCTTGATGCCGTCAAGGCAAGACAAAAGAATGGCGCGCTGGAATTGATCCTCATCTATGGCTGGTCAGTGGATATCATCACCCTGGATGCGAAAACAGGTGCCGTACTCACACGGGACGCCATGATCTAGCCTGCTGTCAAGGTAACGCTCTATCTTCCTCAGTACCGCCTTCATTAAATACGATGTGCATCCCGCAAACTGAAATGTTTTGGCAAACGCATCGAAATTAAACAACCTGATTGATACCACCGCACCGGTGGCTATCAATCAGGTATGGTGAATGGGATAAACTATTTTTTTGCAACATTTGCCAGTTTGTCTTCCAGCATTTTTATGGTCACTTTCTGTTCCTGGATTTTTGACTTCTTTTTTTCCAGGGCCGCTTTCTGTTGTTCAATTGTTTGGTTTGCTTTAGCCAACCATTCTTTTTGTTTTCTAATCGTGCGATCCTTGTTCAACATGGACAAGTGTTGATTGTGGATGATTTTATTCAGTTTCTCGATCTCTTTCTTGTCAGCACTATTGGCAGCCCCGGGCATAGCTGTCGGCGGTTGTGCGAGTGATGAAGAAAGCCTGCCTGAATCATCCATCGCATTCACGTGCAGAGACGGTATGCACCCGGCGGCAAGTAATACAACAATTTTCAGTGCATGGTTTATTATTTTCATGCAATTTCTCCCGGCATAAAAGGACATGCTGGTAAGTCTAGGCAGTGAGAGCGGGATTTCCATTGGATCCTAAAAAATATAATTATTTGGATTTCAATTGCTTATATAAAGTTCAGCGCATGCGGAGAAACCGCGCGACAGAGTGGGGACAAAGATCATAAAATATATTCAATCATCTATAACGCGGCCGATATATCAGGGTTGGGTGGAAACGGCCGCACGACAGCGTGATTTGAACCTGGTAGTTCATGTATGGAGAATGTCGGCAAGTGACTATCTTGAATGCTTCATGGGAGTGGCCCGCCGGGCGTAATATTCAGTACGAGCTGCTGGTTAAGGTGAAGACGATTCAGGCACTGCAAGGTGGTTTATTTGGTATCCGGCAATCTCCCTCTCTGGTGCAAAGCCTGCCTGACCCGGTGAGAGTATCAGGTCTGATTATCAAGAGTGATAGCGGTAATGTCGGTTCCACGATACAGCTCGTTGTACCTGTGGCCGAGATCGAGAGTATCGAAGAAGGCGAACACGCGCTGTTTGGATTCTGCAATGATACGATTTGTATAAGCATCTTGCCCATGCAGTCTGAATAAAAAAAGCACAGTTAAGCCAAAAAAATATCCGGACAAGCTCCGATTGTCCGGTAAGACGGATGAGCAGGTGATATTCAGTCAAACAGGTTTTGGTCAAAACCGATTTGGAAAACACGATCATTTTGCTTGTCAAACGGCAGATTTCCTGATGAGTAGGCAACATAGAGACCGCGGTTGAAATTAATCACAAAGGTGCGGCTGTTAAATGTATCGAGGTTTGCATTGACAATCGCAGCCGGTGCATCAACCTCTTCATAATAGCTGTACTTGAGTTCCAGTGAAGTGATGCCGTATTTCTTTTTGTTTAACTTTTCCAGACTGTACTTCAGCAGTAAATCAACAGAAAACCGGTCATAGGTATCCGTTGTGGTCAAGGCGGTTCGCCCGCTGTCCTCGGCGGCATCAATTTTGTCATAACCCAGGCCCATAATAACGTAGGTGCTTCTGTCCCGGGTAAAGCTGTAATAACTGTCGAGAAACAGGCCGTACATGCTGTTTTTTTCGCTGTAATCCTGATCACCTTCCAGTTTGTAGTCCAGGCCGGTATCCAGGCTGAAATTACCCTGGAAGTTGTGGTAACCCGCCTTCAGGGCAGCGGTTGAAGTTGAAGTGGGGTTATCTGCTTTATCAACCGTCCATGTTCCATTGGCATCGAAGCCGACGTAGCCATTGCCGCCATGAGTCGCTTCTTTAATATCGCCAAATGTGACGGTCTGCCCCTCTGTGGTGGTTGCCGTGGGCTTGCCGCCAAAATGGTAGGTGTCTTTAATCTCGTACTTCAGCCCCAGTGTGGTCGTGTTTAATTCCTTGCTTTCTATCATCACCGGTTTGAGGTTAATGATCGGTTTGTCATCAGCTGCCATAGTCAGCGGTGAAACCACAGCAAGACTCATGAGCAGTGTTATTGGTATACATTTCATGTCATGGCTCCGATGAGGTTTCTATTCATCTGCATATTTGAATTTGCTGTCCAGCAGAGCAGCGAGATCAGTTAACGTTTTATCTGCTGTGCTTAACAGGTCGACTATTTCCTGAACGATTTGTTTAATGTCTTCGCCACTGACTTCCCAGGTCACGGAATAGTCGCTCAGCAAATACTCCAGAAAGCCATCACAAAAACCATGCGCGGCGGCTTTTCTTTCATCGATATCACCGGCACGGGGAAAATATTTCAGATCAGCGATTTTATAATTACCGGCTTTCGCGAAAGGGACCAGGTTTTTGTCAAACTGATTCATGCGATCCTGGCGGCTCATGGTTTCATACACTGCTTTGCAGGCAATATTATCCTTCCATTGATAAGACATTGTGGTGACCTCCTGATTTTATTTTAGCCACTGGCGGACCCGTCATTCCAAAAAAATATAGACCTTCAGCGGGTAAGTTTTCGATTAATATAATGTCAGGTTTATATTTTATTATCAAACCTTCAGACAGCCGTTGAAACAGACTCGGTTGTATTCGGAGTGTTCGATGATTTATCTGAAACCACATCAGCCGACTTGCAGTCCGGGTTTATCAGCATTTTTTACCGAAAAATCAGTCGGTTTGTTTCATGCAGGGAAAAACATCTATTTATTTACCGGCTTCATGTGTGCAATGTGTAGAAATATATCAGTGACAATGGAATCTCTGCACAACGACCTGTCCTGGTCTATACTATGTATATATGTTAACCATTCGCTGATACCAATCAGGTTGTTGGCGGTCTTCCGCTGATGTGGTGCGTTGCAAGTTTGATAGCCACATTTCAGTAATACTCATAATAATAATCACAGTTTTCAAGCGTGGGTTTTTCATCTGATATGGATGGCCGCAGTTGTGGGGATGCTGCCGGGCTTTCCGACTTTTCAGGCCGGCGGAAAAAGTGCGACCAGGTCTGGTCCGGCAGTGGATTTTGGCAGTTGTTGTGTTGCAAGGCAGAGGAAACCATTTATATTGTTCGATTAATACTCTCTCCGCCTCCTTTATTCTCAAGTTGAACAGTCAGTCTCAACAAGGAGGGTTTCTACCATGATTTATCAATATTCAGCTCATCTGGCCGGGCGCATATGTACTGAGTGTCTGCATCATTTTACAAATGTTCAGGTGATTCTGGCACGCAGTTATGAAAATGAGTGTACCAACCAGCCCAATATCAATCAGGCTTTTAAACAACTCACCGAGGAGGAATTTAAGCAAAGATATGAGCAACGTTTGTCAGAAGGGACGACAGACAAAGACGGCAATGTTGGTCTGCCCATTGATACCGGCAAGACTGACTACAGTGGCGGGTGTCTTGAGGTCATTGTTGTACTCACAGGTTTGCCGGGCAGAGATCAGAAGATGCCGACCGAATATTACCGAATCGCATATTATGATCCGGAGTGGATTCGTACCGGGCAAGGCGCCTTTCATTTTGCAGAGCTGTTGATACCGGTGAATATCTGGTGCGCTTTTCTCAGAAAACATGCGCTGTGGGTGATCTGCGGGCAGGTTAACAGCTGTGACAAGCCGGTCAGACCCATCAGCAATGTGACGGTTAAGGCCTATGATACGGACTGGATCCAGGATGATTATCTGGGTTCGGATATGACGGATTCCAATGGCTGGTTTTTAATCGTCTATGATGCCGAAAAATTCAGAAAAACCCCGTTTTCTCCATTCATTAATATCGAATGGACCGGCGGACCGGACGTCTATTTCAAAATCGATGGTGTGGATTCAGAAGGCAATCCTGTCACCTTGCTGGAAGAAGATCGATCACGCGGCCGACAGCCGGACAGGGAAAATGTCACAAATTGCTTTTGCACAAAATTGTGTGTCACAACCGGTCCGACAGGCCCCGGTATAGCAGACAGCGCATGGACAGGTATCGGAACGGATTTCACCATCCCTGATTCAACCGATCTCAACGACTTTGATGCGGCCGGCTATGCGGGGGCAATGAAGTACGCCTTTACCGGTGTTACTCGTATGACCGGACAATCCATGCAATACGTCAATAATCATTCGATTGAGTATCGTTTCCTGGTCAGTCAGGTGACCGCCGATAATGGAACACCGTTTGTACCGGAGGCCAATTTCACGACAGTGGTCGGGGTCGGTGCCGGCACGAACCTGTTTGTCACGACCAAAATCGGGCAGATGTGGCGGTTCACGCCGTTATTCAAGATCGTCACGATCAAAGCCATCCTGGCTGATCTGGACCCTGATGGCTGGCTTGATGTGAACAAGTCCATTGAACGGACCTTTACCGATGATCCCTCGCTTGATCCTGCAGAGTTGTCAGTACCGGGACTCTGGCAGTGGGTTGACCTGGATGGCATGATGGCCATCAATACAACGCAATATATCAAGCATGCCAACATCCCGGATGGCGCTGCCGGACCGGGAGAAGTTGTTCCGGCCGCTGATCGTTTGCCCATCCAGAAAATGGCTGTTCGTTTTGAAACAAGGGAAGTGATCGATAAAGCGACCAACAATTACGTCACACTGCCGGGCAGTGGTATGACCCTCAACGCCATGGTTGTCAACAACAACCCGGCCTTTATGAAGGTCGCCATGCTGGAGCATTTATCGCTTGGTGATTGTGCGCCCCTGTCCGGAGATGTTCACGTCGTTTATACTGTATGTCACCCGCATCTGGATGATGTAACAATCACTGTCAGAAAGAACAGTGACCCAACGGCAACTGGTCTGACAGCCGCCACTGTTCCGCCGATTCCATTGATAAATAACACGAATACATCACTGGATCACATTAGCAATATCGCAGGTATCAAGGTCAATGATTTTATTACCATGACCAAGTGTACATATATCGTGAAATTGAATGTACGCAGACGCTTGCATAATGGCGACAGTGCGGTCAGCGCCACCCATGTGGATACATCATTCTATTGGGAACCATAATACAGCAGGGATGGAGGGCGTTGTCGAAACACATGACAACCCCTCCGGTCTTGCCACTAAGGATTAGGCAAGACACCGGGTAGTCGTGCAATACGGGGTCAGTCTCTGATCCCGTTTTTATTAAAGCGGGTTATGTTTGCAAAAAGTGCAACAATTGAATGACAGGTGAGTTTCGTACAGGTATAACCGGCGTGTGAGCCGGTTAACAAGTAATATTGCCGAAGTAAATTCTCTTTTATTGCTTGCCGGTCGCGCTGACACACTTAAAGACTTCGGCGGCGTGCGCCATCGGTGTCAACAGGATTACGAGGTATAGCGGTATTGTGTTTTTGATCTGTAAAACAGCCATTCCATTCCCTGTCTTAAAGATGCCGGTGTTTATCATGTCTTTCACCGGTCGGAGATACGGCCAATCCGTAAATCCCGGCCGATGACGATAGTCATTTCCCGATGCATTGCGATATTGTGTTGAATCTGGTTTGCCAGTTCAGGAAATTCATCAATATGGAAGCGATAGCTGACATAAACAGGTAAATCAAACTGTTTTGTAAACATAAAGCTTGCGAAACGATAGCCGGTATCGACGGTTTCCGAAGAACTGGAGCCGGAGCTGTTGCTCCTGCGGACAGTTTTATAGTGCTTGTTAAAGGCAACCGGTATGGCGCTGGTTGTGTACCCCTCTTTGATTACCGACGGAATGGTATTGACTTTGGGTCCAACCCGCTCGTCCGGTACATTGGCCTGAAAGACCACGCCCAATATCAAACCGCCAAAGACCATGACAACCAAATGCCCCTTGCCAAGATGAAGTTTGGTCAGGATCATGTCAAAGGATTCATTGCCATCGCCCTGTAAATCACCGCTGTCGCCAAATTTTGCCTTGTATGGTTGATATGCCATCGCGTGTGCGGACCCCATTGAAAAGACACCGAAAGCGAGAATAAACATGAGCGTTCCGGTGAAGTAATAGAGCGTAAACCGGTTTTCTTTTTCGCCGACCTGATTATCATGGCCGCGGTCTTTGGCGAAATAGTTAATCCGGTAGATCGGTTCAAAGCTTAGATTATAGGTATTATCCACATCATACCCGGAAATGATGGTGCGGTTTTTGTCATGGAGATCGTAGTAAGTGCCCAGACTTTTGTCCTTGTGGCCCAGATAAACAAGTTCCTGCTCCTCGCCAAACAGAGCAAGATAGCCGGTTGATAGTATGCCGGCAGTCAGCGGGATGAAGAGCATCCAGCTGAAAATGAGCGAAAAAAAGATAAAGCCGGCACCTTCCGCTTTTGTAAAATTAAATAACCACCAGCGCAAAATACCCGGCAAGCCGATGTGGTAAAAGTGCACAAGATATCGGTGTATCAGATAAACGGGAACAAATAAAAATAGGATATGAATGGTGCTCATTGTTACTCTGGTTAAGATTTAAACATGGGTATGACAGGTAAAGTATACATGCGAACAGACGGTAATTCACTTACCAGAGAACTTGAAGGAAGCTCCGGGAAACACCGTCTTCCTGTCCGATAAAAAATCATGGGCTGCCGGTGTCTATTGCCGGCAGAATCGAGCGATTTAATGGCTGAAATGGCTGTCCCGCTGCGTAAAAATGCGCTATTTTCAACAGACAGACTGCATAGTCAATGGGACGGTTTGGCCCGATCCGGCGATGATCCCATTATGTTGAGATTGCGCTACAGTTTGGGCGTATTACATATGACTAATCATAATCACCAACAGGAAGGTACAACATGAAAATTCTGCTTGCAGCGGTTTTGTCACTGCTGCTTTTCGGCAATGCCCAGGCAAAAGAGACGACGTTCATTTTTGCGCATATCAACGAGTCAATTATGCCAATTCAGCGTGGTGAGAAGTATGAAGATCCCCTGGATGATTTTCTCAGGCAGAAAGGCCTTGGTGAAGTAACCGGTGGTGGTACAGCCCAATCCGCAAACGGCAAGATAGAATGGGTGGGTGTTGATATTGAACTGGTCGATATTGAAAAAAACCTGCCTGTTTTAATTCATAAACTTAAAGAGCTGGGTGCGCCTAAAGGAAGTTTTTTTGAGTACACTTTAAAAAACAAGCCATTCAAAAAATATATTCATAATGAATGATTTGTGTTCTGTCAGGCTTCCAAAAATCGGTGCTGGATATGAGACAAACCATGAAAACTTTCATTGCGTTATTGCTATTGTTCTTTACCGCTTCAGCGGGCGCTGCGGAAGTACCTGTGGTTGGCATATTCTACACTCTCACACAAACGACCCATCCGTTATCAGGCAAGAAGGCCTCGGCTGTGTTTATTGGCAAGCTTGTCGATGAAACTATACAAAACAACAGCACAACGCCGGGCGCGTGATCGCCAATACCCGGCTTCGGTGGAAACAGATGCAGTACGATGATCCAGGTGCGATAACAAAAGAGGCGGCGGAAACGATCCTGCAGCGTGATATGCCGGAAGAGTTGTTATATATGGTAGTGTCAGTCGGTCTGTATGAAGAAGATTATGATTTTGCGTACCGGATTATCCACCAACTGGCTTCGCACCCGAACAATAACGTGAAAGGCAATGCCATTTTGTGTTTTGGACATCTGGCGCGGCGTTTTCGTAAATTACCAAAAGATCAGGTACAACCGCTTATTGAAGCCGCACTGAAAGAGACGGACGGATATATTTCCGGACAGGCCCATGATGCGGCGGATGACATTCGGCATTTTCTGGGCTGGGAACCCGGCGAGGATCAGCGGGGTCAGTAACTCAGTGCCGCAGGGTACAAAGACACGGCACTTGACTACCGAAGAAGAATAAACAGGGAAGGAGAAAGGTCTGATGACTGATTTCAAATTACTGGCGATATCCGGCAGTCTGCGCCAAAAGTCATATAACACAGCGGTGCTTGAAGCCTTGCAGGAGACAGCACCTGCCAATATTGAACTGACCCTTGGCAACATCAGGGATCTGCCGCTTTTCAATCCCGACCTGGAAGGTACACCTATCCCGGCCCTGCATGCGCTGAAATCTGTATTGGCCGAGGCCTCCGGCCTGATAATTGCCGGTCCGGAATATGCGCATGGCATCAGTGGTCCATTAAAAAATGCGCTGGACTGGCTGGTCAGCGGTCTGGAATTTCCGGGCAAACCCATTATGTTAATTAACACCTCGCCCCGGGCTTCCCACGCCATCAGCGCATTAAAGGAGGTGCTGGTCACCATGTCCGGCATTATTATTGAAAGCGCTTGTGTGGCGGTCCCTTTGTTGGGCAGTAATCTTGACAGACATGGAATTATTAACAATCGCGACATATCCGGTATATTACAGGCAGGCCTCACGGAATTTTGCAGTCAAATTGATCGGCAACATACAAATCAGTCTGTGTAACGGTGATTAACACATGTATCCGACAGCTGTGCTTGATTTAAACAATCTGTCGGGAGCTGAAACGAGCATATATACACAAGCGCATTAAAATCAACAAAGGTCGCATGGCCGATTACCGATATCGGGTGACATAAAAATAAACATTATAAGGATGGAACATGAAGGCAGGACTGGTTTACTTCAGTGGGGGCGGTATGACACACGAATTGATGTTATCTGCGGCGAACGCATTGCAGGATAATGGTATTGAGGTTTACCGCTATCGCATTACCGGTAAAGAGATTGTTGATGGACGCTTTGTCAATCCGGAGGTGTTTACTGCACTGAAAGAATGTGACGGGATTATATTGGGTTCACCGACATACATGGGCGGCGTTGCCGCGCAATTAAAGGCATTTATTGATGCATCCAGCGAGTTGTGGTGCAAACAGGTCTGGTCCGGAAAAGCCGCCGCCGGGATCACCTGCGGCAGTGCCCAAAATGGCGATCAATCCGGGACTTTGCAATATTTAATCACCTTCGCAAGTCAACATGGTATGTATTGGGTCAGTCTGGACTCGGCCCATGGTTACAAGGACAGCGGTGTTAACCGCCTCGGGTGTCAATTGGGTGTTGTTGCCCAGGCAACGTCCGGCAACGTTGAGAAGGCGGATTTGGCGACCGCTGCTTATCTGGGAAAAAGAGTGGCTGAGTTAATTAAAAAACTGGCGCAGTGAGCAGCGGTCCGCTGCCTGGGGTAAATGGGTCTAAAAGGGGACGGAGGCTGAAGTATCCCCACAAAATGTTACTTACAGGAATATGTCCGGATTAAATTAATAATAATTTCGTTATACACCTCCATTGCCGGCTTTATGTTTGTAATAGACTGATTTACGCAACAGGATGAGACATAGGCAGAAATAGGGAGTACACAAAAAATATTACCCGGCCCACGTTGTACAGTCCAATACATGCCTGATTCAACCCTGTTCCGATGGTTGGAAAAGGAAGCGGATGAGATGGGGAATAGTGCCGTTCTGTATAAATTGCAGGCATGGTCTATCATACCGACTATAACTTTTAATAGTGAGCAATTATGATTGCTCAATCATTGCCGCTAAGGCCGATAACCAATAATCAAATTCCCGTCGGCCGGGAATGCGCCTATGGTTGTTCCATTTTTACCGGTACTGACAGCCGGCGATTCACTTTGTAGTTTATAGTCATCAGGGCTAGCGCCACCGGAATTTAGAAACAGGGGGTCAACGGTTCGAGAGTTCGCATCAAATGTGGTTGCGGTATTCCAGGCAGCCAGTGAATCAAATGATGTCGTCCAGTCAATATGCCACTGTAGCGCAGTTGTTGAATAAAAAATATTGTAATTTGATGATGCCACCGTTGTCGTATACGGTTGGTAGTACCTGACCTGATTCTGATAGCCAAATATGATGTTGTTATATACATCGGCGCCGTTGGAGGAGCCGGTTATAAAGATGCCTGCCTGATTTGTTGAATCAGAGTCTGTGATTGTATTATTGTAAATAGCAACACCATTACTTGTTCCAACACCATCATAAACTGAAATAGCGATATCACAATTACGTATGATGTTGTTGTATGCCCGTGCTCCGGAACTTGCGCCATATTCTGAAAGTTGATCATTGACCTGGATGCCGGTGTTGCACCCGGCTGAAGCAGCATTGGTTCCCCATATATGATTGTTCAAATACTGGTTGTTTTGTTCAGTGTCTTTGTCCCATATGCCATAGTAGTTATCAAAGATATCATTGTTTTTAACGAACATATTGTACGAATAAAAATTCAGAATACCTGATGCGTTATTGGCGGTTTCGATATATTCCGGATCTGTTGGCTCATAGCTGTTCATACCATGAATCCGGTTATTTTCAATCAGGATGTCATGTGAATATGTCAGAAACACCAAAGCAGAATTATGGTGAGTAGCCTTGCGTATACCGATCAGGTTGCTATTTCTCAGTACACAATGACCGGCATAATTGAATACGACTAACTGTATAGGAAAATCCGGGTAATCGACTATTGTCGCGGTAATCCCGTCCCAGACAATCCAGTTCCGGTTAACCGCACCAAATGAGCCGCCAAAACTGTTATCCAGAAAGACAGGAGTTTCGCCGGGATACGCCTTGAACGTAATGGGGTTGCCCGGGGAACCGGAATTGGATGGATTCCATGGCAGCGTCTCGTATTTCAGGTTGTCTGCTGTATCCAGCCACGCTTGCACGGGATCAGCGGCGGGATCATATGTTCCGCCGCGAAAATACACTGTATCGCCTGCCATCGCATTTTGTACGGCGGTTTTGCCGGAACATGGGGTATTGATGTTGGCGCACTCCGCCCAGCTCGCTGTGCCGGCAGGCGAAACATAATAGGTGTTTACATTTGTTGCCGGTGCTATCGCCAAATTACTTAAGGCGCTCACATTACCCGCCTCATCGGCAGTCTTGATGGCAAAGTAATAGGTTGTGTTGGGAGAAAGACCGGGAACAGTAATTTGTTCCAAAGAGCCGGGAACCTGAGGTGAAGGGGTGTTGTTCACTGGTATGGCGCCGGCCCAATTCCCGGCAGTGATGATGGTCGTTGAGTATCGGATATCATAGCGGTTGGCAGTACCGGATGTGCCGTCATCGCCGGGGGCTGTCCAGGTCAGTGTGAAAGCATTCTGTGACAGGTTTGAAATGATGGCGGGGGGAGTGACATCCAAATTTATGCCACGACCATCACCGGTATCGCCGCCACCACAACCGGTAAAAGAAAGCAGGGGGATTAAGACTGCAGGCGCGTATTTGCACAAAAACAGCTGGTTATATTTTTCTCGATTCATGCCTGCAAATCCTTTTGTCTGTATGGATCAGTATGTCTTGCATACAGCCCGGCTGGTTCAGTGTTTCGAATGACATATCAACAAAATTATTACGATTCTACCGCAAACCGGAGATTACAATCTATAGCTTTTGGTGAATTTCGAGCTTATATGGTTTGCAGCAAAGATGCAGTATTCGGTAGCAGAGTAAAGATCGATGCGAAATATATAGGATTCCCCTGTGCGCTGGTACAATGTCTGAGTTTTCAAAAAATTCGAAACTGTTTACGTCCTTTACAACATGCAGCCCAAATTGCGAGAAAATTTAAGAAGAAGATCAAAGGGGTCGGTGTCGTCACCGACCCCTTTTTCCTTTTTGAAGTAGCACATGCAAATAGAATTCGGATGCATGCTACAGTGAATCGATGTATTTTATTGGGGTGAACTCACTTCAGTTGCTATCGCCCTGTTGACAGAGAACGACTTATGGGTGACCCCTTTTACTATGTACTTATACCGTAAGTGCAAGGATGCTCAGGTGCGGTGCACATGGCAAGGGATATTGGGTAAATACATCCGTGGCTTTCTCGGCATGGCAAAATCCTACTTGTTTCTAATATTAGAATAAACTGTGTTCTGACCCCGGTTGTTGGGACGCTCTTTCCCGGAAGCCATTGCTTCCGTTTTAAAGTGTCCGTTAAACTGAGGGAAGTTCAATCTGACCCTTTGGTTGAATATTTTGAGTTTGATTCCCTTTTTTGACATTGTCCAACTGAGGAGTTGTAAATGAAATACTTGGTTACCAGCATCGCTATTCTTGTGCTTTCCGCAACGGCTTATGCAGATAATTTTACATTAGGAGAGCAGACTTTTAACATACCACAACCCAAAGAATTTCATCGACTGACAAAAGATATGGATCCGGCATATCGCCTGATACAACAGATTATTGATCAGAGAAATGATCGACTGGGATATTACATTTCAAAAAATGATCTTTCCAAAGCCAAGGCAGGTGACATACCACTATTTAAAAAATACTTCGTATTAAAAGTAAGTAAAAGATTGAAAAATGCCAGGCTTGATACAAAATTCTTTACCCAACTAAAAAATGATGCCAGACAGGCGAATGAAAATGACCTCAAGTCTTTACAGGAAAAAATACCAGACTTATTTGATAAAACGAGTGAAAGTATCCGTAAGGAGTTTGATTTGGACACGGCAATAAAAATAACAAAATTGATACCGCTCAAACCACATCGCGAAACAAAAAATTCTTTTTCTTATTCCATGTATATTAATTACGGAGGAAAAATTGGAGGATCGGAGACAGAATCCTTTATCTCAGCTACCGCGACAATGCTACATATCAAAGATAAAGTACTTTTCTTGTTCTGTTATGGCGAACAAAAAGACCTTGCCTGGACACGCACAGCATCAAGAAAGTGGGAAGAATCAATTTTATCCAGTAATAGGTAGGAGAAAACCAGGACAAGTCGTAATCAGTAAAATCGAGTAAAAGGGGACGGAGGGATTAAGCTTTGACCAAACAGTTGAAGTGGTTAAAAAATAATCCCTCCGTCCCCTTTCTAGGGGAGATTATTCATTTATCGCAATGCGCGAAGTGATTGACGAAAAGCCGGTAACCAGTGTTGTTGTCGGTGAAATCTTTGAAAAAGACGGGGAATCACCTGATGAGGGTATTCCGCCGCCTGCGCCAAATGAGTACCACATAAATGCCATACTGGATGTAGACGGGAATGGCACTATGGAACTTGTTGTTGACAATACGATTCACGAAGGCATATCTTCTATGGTCTTTTCTCTGGATGCACAGGAAAAATTAACTGAAACGATGTATTGCGGTTGTGGGTTGTAGTTGAAAAGGTGTGGCGATTTTCATAAGAAACAAATTGAGTATGACATCTATGTGATATGACTGACCACAAAGTGGTTAAAAAATAATCCCTCCGTCCCCTTTAATTCCATCCCTTGATATGTCCCCGGATATCCTGATAGCTGTTGCCCAGGGCAAACAGGGCGATGACCTTGCGTTCCAGTTCGTCGGTGAGATGGGTCTGGTGCTTTTTCACGAGTTGTGGCGAAAAAGTACCGGCACGATCACGGGGTGTATCGAGGACGAAGGCCCCGGCAGGACTCTTCATGGTTTTTGAGGTGCGGCCGTTGCGACGGTTTGGTGCGTCTTCCGACGTCAGATGTTCATCCAGTTCAGCCTGCATAGCGGCTTCGGTAAGCTGCTTGATCAACGGGGTGAGGATGCCTTCTTCGCCGTTTAGACCCTTGCCGTCACGCAGCGCTTGAATGGCTGCTTCCATATCGAACTTGATGTCGTTTTTCATGTATCATTCCTCTTGTCATAGTTTATAGAAATGACACAGAATTATGAACACTACCCTACATTTTATTTCAGCAGAGTGACCGATCCCCATTTACCGTATTTCTTATTATTTGCATTCTTCCTTTTCACTATTAATTTGACGTTTAGCAAGCGCTGATCCAATCGCACCCATAACAGCAGAGATTGTCACAATAGGCGCCTCATTTTTTCTGGACCTTCTATTGTCAATTTTAACGACATTTGCACCTTCCTTGTTACTGCTTTCATTTGTTTTCTTCATATCTCTATCCTTTGTTAGCCCTGTCTTCGAGTCTCCGATTTTGTAAAATTGCACCACAACGGTCTTCAATTTTAGATTCTATAAGGAGGTTTGTATTATGAATACTAGACATCAATATCACGAGTAAATTCACGACTGAGAAGGTCATAGACACCAATAATGATTCATCAGTATCTTTAAAAATCTCTTCTCCCAAAGTATTTTCCAATAGCACTACAACAAAGCCAAACAATAAGACTTTATTTGACATTTCATCTATGTATCTAATAGGTATTGCTAATTTTGCAGAATATCCTTTCTCATAAATGTCTGGAGCGGAGTCATAATACGGGTCATTTCTGGTATTATTGTTTACATAGAAGTCGCACTTACCTCTTGCGATATGTAAAAGTGCAGTACTATCTTCTAGATTGTGAGGAGGCAAACCATTTTTCTTTATCTCCTTCTTAACTATTTTCCAACTTTCCAAGTCCCAAATTGCATTATCAATCTTACAACCACCATCACTTAATATTTTTGTGCCATCTGATTGAGTTACAGCTTCATTATCTAATGTTTTAATTAAAATCCTTGTGTTCTGATTTTGAAAACCTAACATGGATATCGTAGCATCTAATGAATATTTCAAGGATGTCGCCATTTCTCTACCATAATCACAAGTAAGCTTTTCAACAGTAGTAAATACACGGCTTTGAACTTCCTTTATCCCTTTTTCAAAATCATTTGAGTCAGTAATAATTTTATCAACTATTGAAACCATATCTGTTTCTAATTTATACAAGTCAAATATAGAGTATTTAAGTTGTTTTGTATGTTTATGATTGTTAAAACAACAAATATTTTGAACGTCTTTTGCAACCTCAAGCCCACCGTTCCTTTCTTTTATCTTTTTACCATACAGCGCACTTTTTCTAGCATAAATCTCACTTTTCCTATTTAGAACTTTACATTGTTTATAGAAATAAACACCAGCAGGAATTGTTACTAATGAAAGCACTAAGCCCGGATAATAGCCAATAATATACAAAAGGAAATATTTAACCTTCTCAAAGAAAATTATTACACCACCGAAAATGCTTGCAATTGCACCCCACACAGGAAGTGCTTTTTTCAGTTTTACAGCCAATGACATGACATCTCCTTCAATACAATCATGATGATATTTGCTTATCACGATTATTTATCATTCACTATTGTTTACACTCTAGCACCGGTTTAAACTATATAACACTATGTTAGATTGTATATCACAGTAATTTTTTGCTTTCCAATACAAATAATTTTAAACAAACCAGCATATTAAAGCTCTCCTTACCATTTTCTTACAGGTCCAATTGCTACTCATAGTCTGTAGACACCCAGGTCCTCTTATCAAACAATCACTGCATGACTACTCAGGATCATGCAGACGAACTCCTCACCTACCTCCACCTCCTCACCCAAACCGAGGCGGCGTATGTCGATCTGCTGTCCCGCTGGTCGGCGCTGACCATGGCCGAGGCTCCACCTGATCCGGCGACGTTGCGGGCGGTTTCCCGCCAGGTACGCTTGTTGCGGATTCAGATTCAGGAGTTGCAGGTCCAACTAGTCGATCTGGAGGGTGATATCACAAGCTGAGACCAGGCTGTTGTTCCGCAATAGTGGCTTTTCTTTCCCTCATCCCCTCCTTCTCCCAAAACGGGAGAAGGAGCCGCTGTGTCACTATTTCGATCACTTTAAATATGCCCTTTCCCCACCCTTTTCTCCGGATATCCTCTCACTGCCGGTTTTCCCCTCCCCGTTTTCCATGGCATACTAGGTTGAATGGTTAATGGGGTTTATCAGGGATGTTGATAATGCGCATCGGCACACTTTCCAAACGGTTCTCTCTACTGCTTCTTTTCCTCTCTTGTCTGGCCTGTTCAGCAACACAAGCCGATTCAGTAACACCGCATTTTTCCGCCCCGGGTTTTATCGATCAGTTCGAAATCAAATACCCGCTTAAATATCAGACAGGCAAGAATGAGAGTGGTGAATCCATCTCCATTGAGGTTGAGTTTACAAAAACCAGTCGTGATCAACACTATGTGATCCAGATCCTGTTTTCCAAACCGGGTTCATTGCTGGTTGAGTCGGAATATCTGGCGGGTTTTAATCAATCCAAAGCAACACAAAACCCGGCACAGCATATGATGAATTTCCCTGCGGTGGGTTCTCGTGCCATGTATCGGTTCCTTGGGGCCGGGCCGGGTGGTGCAGCGGAGCAGTTGATCTTTACCTCCAGCGACAAACGCCTTGATATTAAAGTCCTGTCCAGCCATTTATTGCCGGACTCGGTGAATTTGACACCGATTGATATCGAAAAACTCGCGAAATATATTGATGGTGTTCTGTTACGTATTTCTAAACATTAACCAGGGATATGAGATGGCTGATTATTTAAAACCACTTCCAGAGCAGGCTGTCGCAGCCTGGTATTATCGTTTGGCGGCATCGATTGCCAGTAATAAAGTACAGGGTTCAACTCCGCTGGCTGCGGTATTTCTAAAGCAGTGGCTGGATAACCGGAAACCGAATTCAATCTTTAACTTTACGCCACCGGCATATCTACAGAATCACACGGCAGTCATGACGGCGCTGCAATATCATCGTGATGTATTTTTAACGCTCAAGAAGGCCCGTATTGGCAAAACCGATAAATGGGCCGGTATACTGCCGCGCATTAAAGGAACCGATGGCTATAAAAAATGGCCGGGTGGATCGATCGCTATGAAATATGAATCTTTATGCGATATTGCGCCCGGTGTGTTTGATATCATCAGCATTCAGAACAGCGGCACTGCTGCAGACAGGGATTTGTTAACGGCATTAAGGGGCTTTCAGCTGGAAAGCAGTGTCATCGTGGATCCGTTACGCATGCCGGATAAAACAATCCAGGTCAAATTCACCAGTTGGAAATGCCGCGTGCTGGATACCTATGACTGGAATTACAATGAATACTTTACGGTTCCCAATCCTGATTTTGGCAGCAAGGATAAAAATGCTGTCCGTCCGCAGGATAAGTCAATCAGGGTTTATCACTCCAATGCAAAAAGGCTGGAGGATGCCAATCTGGCCGCGCCCTATAAAATTGAAAGCGCACCCTGGCCGGTAACCAATGCGGCTTTGTTAAATAAGGCCGTGGTCGATCCTGCAAGGACTCCGTGATTGGGATAATGTGGTGTCGTAATAGCGGCACCATATTGCTGGTTTTTTGCGCATTTTTCTCCTCTATTGCGGTTCTCCCCTCCCTGTTTTTCTGTAAAATACCTCCCCCTGTTCACCAGCCCTAATCCTTTACTTATGACCCAGCGCAAAGCCGTTTCCCTGATTTCCGGTGGTTTGGATTCCCTGCTCGCCACGAAGGTGATGCTGGAGCAGGGTGTGCATGTGGAGGGAATTAATTTCTTTACCGGTTTTTGTGTGGAGGGGCATACCCACGCGATTCGCAAGCGGGATCAGCAGAAGGAGAAGCGCAATAATGCGCTGTGGTGTGCGGAGCAGTTGGGGGTCAAGCTGCATATCATTGATGTGATCGAGGAATACAAGGATGTGTTGCTGAATCCGAAGCATGGTTATGGCGCCAACCTGAACCCCTGTCAGGACTGCAAGACCTTTATGATCCACAAGGCGCTGGAGTGGATTAAGGCGCATGATTTTGATTTTATTATTACCGGTGAGGTGGTGGGCCAGCGGCCCATGTCGCAACGCAAGGATCTGATGCCGGTGATTGCCCGTGAGTCGGGGGCGAATGATCTGTTGTTACGGCCTCTATGTGCGAAGAATCTGCCCGAGACCCTGCCGGAGCGTGAGGGTTGGGTGGATCGCAGCCGTTTGCTGGATTTCAGCGGTCGCAATCGCAAGCCGCAGATGGCGCTGGCGGCGCAGTACGGGTTTACTGATTACGCGACGCCGGCCGGGGGTTGCTGCTTTCTGACCGATGAGAACTATTCGAAGAAAGTGGTCGATATGTGGCAACATCGTCCGAGCCGTGATTATGAGCTGGATGACATTATGCTGCTCAAGGTGGGCCGTCATATTCGCCCCAAAGACAATTTCAAGTTGATCGTCGGCCGCGAAGAGGGTGAGAACAAGTTCATGGAAGGTTATCGCAAGCAGTTTATCTCTATATATACCACCAGCCATCCCGGTCCGCTGGTGCTGCTGGACGGCAGGGATATCTCGGATGCGGATATCGAACTGGCCGGTCGCATTACCGCCCGTTTTGGTCAGGGGCGCGATGCGGAAACGGTGGACGTGGAAGCGCGTCTGCCGGGCGGCGAGATCAAAACCTTCCAGGTGGCCCCCATGCCGCCCCATGCGATCAAACCGGAGTGGTATGTATGAGCCAATACGAGCTGGATGCGCGCCGTATACTTTGTCCCATGCCGGTGATCCGCACCCAGAACAGGGTGGTGGAGTTGCAACCGGGGGATACCTTGATTGTTACCTGTACCGATCCCGGTGCACTGAATGACATCCCGGCCTGGTGCCGGATCAACGGCCACACGGTGATCAAGACCGAGCGCCGGGACGACGACGTAATTATTACCCTTGAAGTGGGAGCCGCATGAGCCATCCTCATCACCATCACCACCACACCCCTTCCGCCAAAGAGCTGAACAGCGCCCGGTATCGGGAGACAGTCAAGGTGACCCTGATCGGTTCGGCGGTGGATCTGTCGCTGGGTGTGGCCAAGCTGGTGGTGGGTTATCTCGCCCATTCCACCGCGCTGATCGCTGATGGTGTGCACTCACTTTCCGATCTGTTTACCGATGCGATTGTGTTGTACGCCGCCAAACATTCCCATGTGGAGGCCGATGAAGAGCACCCTTACGGTCACGGCCGCATTGAAACGGTGGCCACGGTGTTGCTCGGCCTGGCCCTGCTGGCGGTGGCCATCGGGATCACCTGGGATGCGGTGAACCGGATGTTCCATCCGGAAAAATTGTGGGTGCCGGGCATGTGGGCGCTGGTGGTGGCGGTGATCTCCATCATCAGCAAGGAGGCGATCTACCACTACAGCATGCGCATTGCCCGCAAGTATCGCTCCAACATGCTCAAGGCCAATGCCTGGCACAGCCGGACTGATGCCTTCTCCTCGGTGATTGTGGTGATCGGTGTGGCCGGTGCCATGGCGGGACTGAATTATCTGGATGCGGTGGCGGCGGTGGGTGTGGCCGTCATGATTGCCAAGATCGCCTGGGACTTGTCCTGGCACAGCCTGCGCGAATTGATCGATACCGGGCTGGAACCCGGCCGTGTGGAGGAGATCCGCCAAAGTATTCTGGCCATCAGCGGTGTGAAAACCCTGCATATCCTGCGCACCCGTCTGATGGGGGGCGAGGCGCTGGTGGATGTGCATATCCAGGTGCAACCGCAGGTGAGTGTCTCGGAGGGGCATCAGATCAGCGAGACAGTGCGCCAGACCCTGATCCGCGAGTATGACGAGATCAGTGACGTGATGGTCCATATCGATCCGGAAGATGATGAGATGCACGCGCCGAATGCCGGCTTGCCGCTGCGTGAAGAGATCATCAGCAAACTGGAGGAAAAGTGGGGTGGTATCGACGCAGCCGTGGATATCGAAGACATCACCCTGCATTATCTGGAAGGAAAAATTAACGTCGAGCTATTGCTACCGCTGAGCCGGATCGCGCATGATCCGCAGTCGGCTGCGCAGCTTGCCGATGAATTCGCCAGAGTCGCAGACGAAATGAAAGAAATTGGTGAGATCAAGCTCTACTACCATTGATCGCACCATAATAGTGCAGTGTGTTTTATGGCTGCACAATTATAGTGCGATGCGGTGATGTAACCAGCCGGTAACCTCTTTTTTTACTGGTTTAATCAATAAGTTAGCAAGTGGCACAGTAAATGCACTGACTTGCACAAAATATTTACCAGGCCAGCCCTGTCTTAACACCGTTTTACCCGGAGGGAGTAAACAAAATGTCAGATAAAGTACTTAAGATGATGAAAGACAATAACGTGAAGTTTGTCGACTTCCGTTTTACCGATACCCGCGGCAAGGAACAGCACGTTTCTGTTCCCGCCCACACCGTTGACGCCGACGTCTTCACTGAAGGCAAAATGTTCGACGGTTCGTCCATCTCCGGCTGGAAGGGCATTAACGAATCCGACATGATTTTGATGCCGGATGCCAACACCGCCATCATGGACCCATTCACTGATGAGCCGACCCTGATTATCTCCTGTGACATTATCGAACCCTCCACCGGTCAGGGTTACGAGCGTGATCCTCGCTCTATCGCCAAGCGCGCCGAAGCCTACCTGGCCGGCACCGGCATTGCCGACACCGCGTTCTTCGGTCCTGAACCCGAATTCTTCATCCTGGACGACATCCGTTGGGGCGCCGACATGAGCGGTTGCTTTGTGAAGATCGACTCAGAAGAAGCCGACTGGAACTCCGAACGCGTCTACACCGATGGCAACATGGGTCACCGTCCGGGCGTGAAGGGTGGTTACTTCCCCGTTCCGCCGGTGGATTCATTGCACGACATCCGTGCCGCCATGTGTCTGGCCCTGGAAGAAATGGGCGTTCCTGTTGAAGTACACCACCACGAAGTGGCCACTGCCGGTCAGTGTGAAATCGGTACCCGGTTCAGCACACTGGTAGAACGCGCCGACTGGAACCAGCGTATGAAGTACGTGATCCAGAACGTTGCCCATGCCTATGGCAAGACCGTCACTTTCATGCCCAAGCCGATGGTCGGTGACAACGGTTCCGGTATGCACGTCCACCAGTCGCTGGCCAAAGGCGGCAAGAACCTGTTCTCCGGCGACCTGTATGGCGGTCTGTCTGAAACCGCCCTGTTCTACATCGGCGGTATCATCAAACACGCCCGCGCCCTGAACGCCTTCACCAATGCCTCCACCAACTCGTACAAGCGTCTGGTCCCCGGCTTTGAAGCCCCGGTGATGCTGGCTTACTCAGCCCGTAACCGTTCCGCCTCCATTCGTATTCCGTATGTCCAGAATCCGAAAGGTCGCCGCATCGAAGTGCGTTTCCCTGATCCGACCGCCAACCCTTACCTGGCCTTTGCTGCCATGATGATGGCCGGTCTGGACGGTATCCAGAACAAGATCCACCCCGGCGAAGCCATGGACAAGGATCTGTACGACCTGCCGGCCGAAGAAGCCAAGGCCATCCCGACTGTGTGCCACAGCCTGGATATGGCGCTGGATGCACTGGACGCCGACCGCGACTTCCTGAAAGTCGGTGGAGTGTTCACTGATGACGTGATCGACGCCTACATTGCCCTGAAGATGGAAGATGTCACCCGCATTCGTATGACTACCCACCCGGTGGAATTCGATATGTATTACAGCCTCTAAGCGGCAATCGGTACTGCACCACAAAAACGCCCCCTCGGGGGCGTTTTTTTATTGTCGGAAACAAATTTACTTGGTTATGCTAGTGACCATGAAACCACGGCTGATTTACCTGATGTCCCTGTTGCTGCTTATCCCGCTGCTCGACGCCATGGCGGCGGAACAGGCTGCCCCTGAAGAAAGCGGCGACAAGGAGACCCGGGTCTACCGCAAGTTCAACCCGGACGGGGTGGTGGAGTTCAGTGATAGCCCCAAGCACGGCGGTGAAGCGATCCAGCTGGAAAAACTGCCGACCTACAAACAGGCCCCGCCGCCAAAGAGTGTCTACACCCCCCGCAAACGCAAGACAAAACAGGAAACACCGGCAGGACCCTATCATTCCATCGTCATCACCCAGCCTGCCGACGACAGCGCGGTACGGGAAAACAGCGGTTTGGTCAGGGTTACTGTCCGGCTGGAACCCGCCTTGCAAAAGGGCGGGCGGCACCGCATCCAGTACTATATCGACAACAAGCCGGTCGCCACGGGCGGCATATCCGTCAGCATCCCGAATGTGGACCGCGGCACCCACAGTTTGCAGGCCAAAGTCGTGGACAGCAGCGGCCGGGTGTTCCTGGAATCGGCTCAGATCAAGTTTCACTTGCTGCGTTATTTCAAACCACAATCCCGGAAAAGTGCCCCGGTGACACCGGTGAAAACGGTCGATCAGGGGGATTGATTCCAACCGATGCACCATAATGGTGCGCTCAAAATTATTTTGCGCTATCCTGTGACATTGAGGGCTGTGCTGGCCAGCCCTGTCGTCCCGGATCGACGGACTTTTTCGGCTATCTTTATTAATATAATCAATATGTTAACTATTTTGTCCAAAAGGGCGGATTTTTTGGGTCCGGTTGCACCAATCTGGTCTGGAAAATGCAAAACAGGAAGGCATGAATGCCGTGAGCCCACTGCCAGGTACCACTGATCTGCAACAACGCGTGCTGGAAAGCCTGCACAGCGTGGTATTGCTGTTTGATCGCAGTCTGCGCTTACGTTACATCAACCCGGCCGGCGAAATGCTCTTCGAGGCCAGCTCCCGTCACCTGCTCAACAGCCCGATCAACGAGCTGATCCAGATGGATGACAGTCTGCACCACGCACTGCACGATGTGCTGGAGACCGGCCATCCCTTTACCAAGCATGAAACCAGACTGATGCTGATGGCGCAGCGCGAAGTCACCGTGGATATGGTGGTCTCCTCACTGCGGGAGGCCAAGGCGGAGCCGGAATTGTTGGTGGAAATGAACCGACTGGATCGACTGCTGCGTATCACCCGGGATGAAAGCCTGCTCATGCAGCAAAAGACGACACAGGAATTGTTGCGCGGTCTGGCCCATGAAGTGAAAAACCCGCTGGGTGGTCTGCGCGGCGCAGCCCAACTGCTGGAAAAGGAGTTACCCGATGATGATCTGGTGGAATATACCCGGGTCATTATCGATGAAGCGGATCGCCTGCAAACCCTGGTGAACCGGATCCTCGGTCCCAACAAGTTGCCCAAGATCAAACCCACCAACATCCATGAAGTGCTGGAACGGGTGCGCAGTCTGTTGCTGGCGGAAAAGCATGTCGGCCTGACGATTAAGCGTGATTACGATCCGAGCATCCCGGATATCGAGATCGATCCGGATCAATTGATCCAGGCGGTATTAAACATCATGCGTAACGCCTGTCAGGCGCTGGAAGACACAGGCGAGATTACCCTGCGCACCCGCATCCTGCGCAAATACACCATCGATAAGGAATACCATCGACTGGTGGCGAAGATCGATATTATGGATAACGGACCGGGTATTCCCGCAGACATCAAGGAGCGGATCTTTTTCCCCATGATTACCGGCCGTGCCGAAGGCAGCGGGCTGGGTTTATCCATCGCACAATCATTAATACAACAACATGGCGGGCTGATCGAATGCGAGAGTGAACCGGGCAACACCGTGTTCTCGATCATCCTGCCGCTTGAACGGAGAACTGACGCATGACAAAAGAATGCATTTGGGTTGTTGACGATGACCGCTCCATCCGCTGGGTGTTGGACAAGGCATTGCAACAGGCAGACATGGAGGTGGAAACCTTTGACAGTGCCGATGGCGTCTTGCGCCAACTGGGTAAAGGTGCACCCGATGCCATCATTACCGATATTCGTATGCCGGGCATGAACGGTCTGGACCTGCTCAAGCAGATCCATACCGATCATCCACAATTGCCGGTGATCATCATTACCGCCCACTCCGACCTGGACAGCGCCGTCTCCGCCTATGAAGGTGGCGCATTTGAGTACCTGCCCAAACCTTTCGATGTGGATGAAGCGGTTGCCCTGGCGCGGCGTGCGGTACAACACCATCGAGCCGAAACCTCCAGTGCAAAGGCAGAGTCTATCGCCATGCCGGAGATCATCGGTGAAGCACCCTCCATGCAAGAGGTGTTTCGCGCTATCGGCCGTCTGTCCCGTTCCAACATCACTGTCTTGATTAATGGTGAGTCCGGAACCGGTAAGGAACTGGTGGCCAAAGCCTTGCATCGCCACAGCCCGCGGGCGGACAATCCTTTCATTGCCCTGAACATGGCGGCGATACCCCGTGACCTGCTGGAGTCGGAGTTGTTCGGTCATGAGAAGGGGGCGTTTACCGGCGCACAGGGTGCACGCAAGGGGCGCTTTGAACAGGCCGATGGCGGCACTCTGTTTCTTGATGAAATCGGTGACATGCCGGCCGAGTTACAAACCCGTTTGCTGCGTGTCCTCGCTGATGGCGAATTCTATCGCGTCGGCGGTCACTCACCGGTCAAGGTGAACGTGCGTATCATCGCCGCCACCCACCAGAATCTGGAAAACCGGGTGAGCGAAGGCCTGTTCCGTGAAGACCTGTTCCACCGTCTGAACGTGATCCGCATCCATATCCCGGCCCTGCGGGAACGCCAAAAAGATATTCCGTTACTGGCGCGGCATTTCCTTGATCGGGCGGCCCGTGAACTGGGTGTGGAAAGCAAAGCCCTCGACAAGGAAACCGCACAATACCTCAGCACACTGCCCTGGCCGGGTAATGTGCGCCAACTGGAAAACGTCTGTCACTGGTTGACGGTCATGTCACCCAGTCAGGAGATCCACCTGCACGACCTGCCGCCGGAGCTGCGTGAAACCAGCCACGCACCCGCCACCGGCGCCAAATGGACCGAAGCCCTGCGCATCTGGGCCGAAGGACAACTGGCGCAGGGTGAAGAAGGCATCCTCGAAACCGCCACCCCGGAATTTGAAAAAGTCATGATCAAAACCGCCCTGCAAAAATCCGGCGGACGTCGTCAGGACGCCGCACTTTTGCTGGGTTGGGGACGGAATACACTGACGCGGAAGATTAAGGAGTTGGGGTTGGAGGGGACGTTATAGTCTCATCCGCCTTCTTCAACAAGTCGCGTCATTCCGGCGCAGGCAGGAATCCATATCACCTCGGCGCTGTGTGACTGTGCTTTACTCCCTCGCCTCACTGGGGAGAGGGATGGGGTGAGGTGGGATAGTGTGAATCGCTGCGCGATGCTTTAATTGATGTTCGGTCCCGGCCGAACAGCCGGGTTCCTTTTCTTGCGCGGCCAGGAAAAGGAACCGAAAAGAAGGCCGCCCCGGCCGGCGCAAGCTTGCTGTGAAGTTTGGCTTTCATCTTGAGGCTCGCAGACGGGCCCTCCCTGGCCCGGCTGCTCACAGGGCAGTATCCATACTGCCTGCTTATTTATTCTAAAAGCCAAACTTCACCGCGCACCAGCCAAAGGGGAATGATCCCATCCTGCTGATTCTTGTTTAAATATCCAGTTGAGCCTGTTTTCATTGTTTTACTTTGCAGCCTTCGCGTCATTGCGTCTTGGCGTTATGTTGTCAAATTATGTCAATGCTCTGTGTTCTCTGCGGGCTCTGCGTTATTCACCTGACGTCCATAACAATGGCAGTTTTGTTTTCTATTTAGTGTGAATCGCTGCGCGATGCTTTAATTGATGTTCGGTCCCGGCCGAACAGCCGGGTTCCTTTTCTTGCGCGGCCAGGAAAAGGAACCGAAAAGAAGGCCGCCCCGGCCGGCGCAAGCTTGCTGTGAAGTTTGGCTTTCATCTTGAGGCTCGCAGACGGGCCCTCCCTGGCCCGGCTGCTCACAAGGCAGTATCCATACTGCCTGCTTATTTATTCTAAAAGCCAAACTTCACAGCGCACCAGCCAAAGGGGAATGATCCCACCCCTGAATATCATGTTTAAAGCAGGCTTTGTGATATACAAGAACCTTGCCGCGAGGATCAGTCCCTTTGCTGCCATGTGATTGGATTTAATTTTTGCATTGATAGAGTAGCGACAGGATGTCGCTGTTTGACAAAGGGCCATGGATGACGTCCATGGATGGACTAATGTCGCGGGAGGCAGGATGCCGGGAGCGACCGGCCCTTTTGTCAAACACAGGCAAAAATCAAAACCAATCACGGGTTTAGGGCAGCAAGGGCGGCCTTCTCTTTGGTGACTTTCTCTTGGCCGCGCAAGAGAAAGTCACTCGCCTCAGCCGCGTAGCGGCGGGCGAAACAACAACATCGAATAAACAAAAAACCCTTTCCAAAGCCGGCCAGTCCTGTAGGGTGAAGTAGCGCAGCGGCGGGCGAAAATACAGCATCGAATATACCGAAATCAAATATCAATCCCATCACGTTCGGGTGAATAAACCTGTACAACACATTGATGTTTAAACATAATCAGAAGAAAACACGGAACATACCGCGGCTTGCGTTATGCTGATTCAAACTGAATTTAAGGATAAATCATGCTGACCATAATGATCCATGCAAAAATCAAAGCAGAGTTACTGGATGAGTATATCGACTTGATCAAGATGCTCTCCCGAGAGACTGCCAAAAAGGGGTGTACGTTTTATAAATTTAACCAAAACCGGGATGATCCCACCGATTTTGTCCTGTATGAACAGTGGGAGAGTCAGGCTGCTCTGGATGTGCACATGAAAGAGTTGTTTGAACTCCTCGGTCCTGCCAAAGAGGGTGAACCCATACCACATAAGTTAATGAAGATGTATGAAAAGGCGGTGCCGGTGTTTTATGATGTGGTTGGTGAATGATGAATCAATACTGAGCATTTTTATAGAAGAGAATACGATGAAAAAAATCATCCTGCTGCTGGTCGTTTGTGCATTACCCTTTTTCAGTGTTTTTGCCGGCGAGCCGTCGAATGATTGGCGGTCTGCCAAACTCTACGGCAACGATAATGAATATGCCTCATTGCGTAAAGTGAATATTTTCAAACAGGATGGGGAGTACCGGGTTTACATTCATAACCAGTTTCGATTTGAGTGCCAACTGTCATTTGATGAAAAAGGCAACCCGGCGCAGTTGTCCGGCTGTAAATCAAGGGAGGAGCCACGTCCCATCTGTCGTGATATACACAACCCGAATTCTGTTTGCGCACGAGGCAGTAATTGCTTTCAAACTCTGCCGGAGACAAATCCGCGTTGTTATAACAACTGGGCGGTAAAGGAAGCAGCTGTCAAACTGTCATGCGTGGTCAGGAAAAAAGAACATGTTTGTCGCGGCAAGTACACCCTGATCAACAACGAATATCAAAGCAAGGCCTATATGACCATCGCCGGACGCAGATAGTAATGGCAGGTTTGGCTCGCAAGCCGTGTTGTTGTCACCGCATCGACGAGATTGATTACATTCAGTATACCTAAAGTTTACAGGCCGTACTTCCGATACCCATATAATTAGTTATGCAACGCTATAGTTCCGGTCAGGTGTTCAAAATGGCAATATTTTTAAGGATAAAATTGTTACGTCTTGTCATTGTCCTGGTCTCGGTTGCACTGATCCAGTGCCTGCCTTTGTCTGCCGGCGCCAATGAATCCATTCAGCTGGCTTTTGGTTTATACGCCTCAGACAAGCCCACCACTTTGGTGCAGAAGTTTCGACCCATTCTTAACAAGCTGGAAAAAGATCTGTCCGGTGAGCTGCACAAAGAGGTCAAAATAAAACTATCGATCAGCAAGACCTATGAGGAGGGGATTGAGCAACTGATTAGCGGCAAGGTGGACTTTGCCCGTTTCGGCCCGGCCTCCTATGTAATGGCAAGAAACCGTAACCCGGATATCCATTTGCTGGCCATGGAGACCAGGGACGGGAGCAAGTTATTTCAGGGTGTGATCATTACTCACCGCGATTCAACTATTCACAAGCTCAGTGACCTGAAGCAAAAACGCTTTGCCTTCGGCAGCCGTGAATCAACCATCGGTCGTTATTTGTCGCAGCAATATTTGCTGGAACACGGTATCAAGGCGAAAGATCTGGCGCATTATGATTATCTGGGCCGCCATGACAGTGTGGGTTATGCCGTTGCGCTGAAAAAATTTGATGCCGGTGCACTCAAGGAAAGTACTGTGAAAAAGCTGCTCAAAAAAGGTCAACCGCTGCGCGTTATCGCCCGCTTCAACAATGTCACCAAACCGTGGGTGGCGCGCAACGGTCTGGATAAACAAATAACACAGGCATTAAAACAGGCCTTGTATAAATTCGATGACAAGCAGTTATTGGCGAACATAAAAAAAGACGGTTTTGTTCCCGCTACACACCAGGACTACCTGATCATTGAAAAGGCCATTCAGGGCAACAGTGCCTTCTTTGCAAAATGAAAATTGTGTCCCGCCTTCGACAATGTCCGCTCTGGGTGCAGATCACCATTGCTTTGATGATTGTCTGTACACTGGTGGTAGTGGCTACCGGTGAGTATGTTCGCCATACAGAAAAGGCTTACCTGTTAAAAAATATCGATGAAAACAAGACGCGGGTGATGGAGATCATTGCCACCACTGCGCTGGAATCAATCATCACCGAGGATATCCCTGTCCTGCACACGGTCGTTAATCAACTTACCGCGGCGAACAGTGATATTGCCGAACTGCGCCTTGAAAATGAAAACGGCCTGATCCTGGCCGGATGGAAGTCCAATACGATAATTGATCCAACATCAATTATGAGTTATTCGGAAAAAATTGTCTTTCAGGGTGAGGTGTTCGGTGCATTGCATATCAAATGGAATCTGGAGCAAAAACTGCGCGATATCAATCAACACATATTCAATATCTATCTTATTAATACCTTGCTCCTGTTGTTGTTTACACTGTTGAGTATTCTCGGTGTACAGCGATTGGTGATCATCCCGATACGGGATATCGAGGCGCGCCTGATCGATCACTCCAAAGGCAAGCAGGCTGCTGCCGGTAAATATACCTCATCCAGGGAGTTCGTCAGCCTGTATGATGCCGTTGATAAGCTCCGTGAGCTGACTATCTCCAAGGATGAGTTGTTAAATGAAATCCAGCATCGCAAGGCGATCCAGCAGGAACTTGCAGAAGCGCGCGACAAGGCACTCAGTGCAACTGAAACCAAGAGCGCCTTTTTGGCCAATATGAGTCACGAGATCCGCACGCCGTTGACGGCCATTGTGGGATTCTCTGAAACCTTGCTGGACAGTGATCAAAGCATGTCAGATCGGGTTGAGTCGATTCAGACGATTATTCGTAACGGTCGACATTTGCAAACCCTGATCAACGATATTCTTGACCTGTCAAAGATTGAGGCGGGCAAGCTGGAACTGGAGTGCATGGATATTCCACTGTTTGGTCTGCTGACCGATGTGCATACCCTGACCCGTTTGCAGGCGGAGGAAAAGGCGCTGTATTGCAAGCTTGATTATCACTTCCCATTGCCGGAAACCATCCACACCGATCCACTGCGACTGAAGCAGGTATTGATCAATCTGTGCGGCAATGCCGTTAAGTTTACCTGGTCCGGCGGTATTCGCATTGATGTGCAATATCGACAGGATAGCAACCGGCTTGTTATCCGGGTCATTGACACCGGTGTGGGTATGACACCTGAGCAGCAGAAAAAAATCTTCAATTCGTTTACCCAGGCAGACAGTTCCGTCAGTCGTCAATTCGGCGGCACCGGTCTGGGTTTGCACCTGTCCGGGATACTGGCAGAGAAGCTGGGGGGTGAAATACATGTGGACAGCACGCCGGACGTGGGCAGTTGCTTTATTTTGACCATGGATGCCGGTACACAGGCGGCAGCATCCCTGACGAATAAAGAACCGGCAGAGCGATCTCTTGAAACCACACAAATGTCAAAGCTGGAAGGCCATATTCTGTTGGCGGAAGACAATATTGATAATCAACGACTGATTAAAATGATCCTGCAAAATCTGGGCTTGACCTGTGATATCGCAAACAACGGTTATGAAGCCATACATTATGCCATGTACAACAGCTACGACATTATATTGATGGACATGCAAATGCCTGAAATGAGCGGTCTTGAAGCGACTCAACGTCTGCGTGAATCCGGTTATAACGGTATTATTACCGCCTTGACCGCGAATGCCACCGTCGAAGACCGGGAGAAATGTCTGGCAGCCGGTTATAATGAGTTTCTTACCAAACCCATCGACCGCAAAAAATTTCATGCATATTTCCAAAACCATCTCCGGGCCAGTGACAAAGCGGATGAACTGGTGAACGATACAACGCCTGTCATATCAAGCCTGGCTGACGATCCGGTGATTGGTCAATTACTGCCGGAATACATCAAACGTCTGCCCGAGATTGCTGTTGATATACAAACGACCTTCCGGGAAGGAAATATCGATAAATTAAGAATGTGCGCACACAACCTCAAATCCACCAGTGGCGGGTACGGATATATGCAACTCTACCAACTGGCGTCCAGACTGGAGTTTGAAATCCTTAAACAGGACAAGGCCGGTATGGAAAAGATAATTGCCGCTATCGTTAATATGCAGGAACGGATCTGTAAGGCAATCTGAGTAAAGCCTGATTGTAAGGCACAAAAAAACGCCATTGCTGTTGCCGGCAATGGCGTTGTGTGAGTCCTTTTGGTTGACGGGCAATCCTGCAGCGGACTTAATTGATCCGTTTGTCAAAGTAGGACAATTGCACCGGTGGAATATTCAGCAGTTCAAATTCAACCCGTGAGTTGCCGAACACCGGATTACTGAGTGTTTTTACCTTGTTCCAGAACTGGTAAGTGAGGAATCGACCGTCCTCTCTCAATGCCTGCCACACTTCATTCACGATGGCCTGGCCGATGACGGTCGGCATGGGTGTAAAAGGAATACCGGAAATTACCACATCAGGCTTGTCGAGCCCGTATTGCGCCAGAATGCTGACAATATCCCGGGCATCACCGTTATGATTGATCAAGCGGTCATCGTCGATTTGTGCCAGGAAGGGCATAAAGGCACTGGTTAATTCGATGGTCAGCAGTTTTGCATCAGGCGCCATGGCTTCAAGGATAGCTTTGGTTGTGCCGCCGGTCCCCGGTCCCAATTCAACAATGGTTTTTGCGGACGCTACATTTGCCCGCGTGATGATGCGTTTTTTTAGAAAACGTGAGCTTTGAATAATGGACCCCACTTCGCGAGGATTGGTGAGAAACGTATTAAAGAAGCTCAGGTTTTCTGTCGGTTGGTCGGATTGGTTTTTGGATTTACTCATAATGAAGCACACTCTCAATGTCGTTATGGTGATGTCGTCACCCTGTATTTTATAATTAAACTTCGCGCAGGAGTAAAGCCGGTCCGCACAATGGTGCCGGAAATCCACTCCCTGTGCCGGCTCTAAATGCCATACGCACTTTAAATGTAGTTAAAAGCAGCATTAAATCAAATAGATATAAATATCATTACTTTTCCTGATTGTGATAAAAATCACAGTAACAAACAGGTCGCCAATATCGGGAATTCTGGGGAAACAGGCAGTCTGACGCTTTCCGGGAGGGCCGGGGGCGGGTGGAGGAGGGCGGAACAGAGGGGCCGGGTTAACCATCACGTCAGTTACTGATATCGACCGGCGAGTGAATCAACGGCAGCTGTGTCAATGCCGTATTGTCGTCATGCCGGATACCGACAGGCTGTGTATCGAGGTTTTATTGTGGTATTTCTCATTCGAATCGTGGTTGGAATCGATGGCTTCGTTCGTATGCCATCGCCGGTTGAGGACAACCGGATCAATATGGGCTTGCATATGTCCTGATGCAGGCTAAATTAGAAATAATTCTCTCTTCATCAATGATGAGCACCATGCCTGAAAAATATTACCTGATACTGATATGCACACTGCTCGCGATCACAACCGGCCTGGTTTATGCCTCAGACAAGGCGACCGGCGTGGACAGCCAGGTGGTCCTGCAAGACTATTTGCAGGCACACAAACTCAAACGTGAGGATTGGGACGGGAGCCAGTCAGGGTTGATGGCAAAAAAGAAAATAACTGACCGTGATGATAACAATAAACCTATTCAATTTACCCGCACCATCGATTTGGTGGAACAGGATGTCCATCAGTCAGAGACCGAGACACGACACGCCTTTATTGTGCAAGATGCCAGAACCGAAGATGATGCCGACTACCCCGAGAGAGATTCCTATGCCTGCAATCTGTTTGTTTACCGGTTACAGGGAGGCCAATGGCGGCTCGAACACAAGACACAGTTTCTCAAAAGTGAATACGCCGGCGGGACCCGTTGGGCCAGGGATTGCGCCGGTTTTGCGATTGGCTGGCAAAACAACCTGCCGGTATTAACCCGCACCGAAGTCTATGGCCCCTATGCCGGTGGTCAATACGTTAAGTCAACAGAACAACTCAGCATGAAAAACGGTAAGTTCAAACTGGAAACGGTGGAGAGTGAAGAAGGGGATCTCGAGTCCCTGGAGGAGCAAAACCAGAGCAGGCCGTGAACGTTGGTCCTGGGTGCCTCTCTCCTTGCGAGATTAAACCGGAAGCTCTCCACCCGACCATTCTCAGCAAGCAACAAATCCGACTCTGTCATCGCGTGCGTGATTACGCTGACGATCCCTGTCAAGCCGTGCCGGCCGGACATGATGCGGTGTTGTGGAAAGCGCATAACGCTTGTGAATAACTGCGACAAGATTTAAATTTTTCACTGTTTAATTTTTCACCGGGTGATTGCAAATTGCACGAGTATGCATATGCAAGGATTCAGGTTCCGTCCCTAATGCATTGATTCTGCAGGTTCTGCTGTGTCGGTACAGCACTTGCAATGGCAATGGTTCAACTGACATTCCACAGGAGCGGGCAACAGTGAACAAGATCAGCATACTCCCGGGAGCGGCCATGGCCCTGTTCTCAATATCGGTTTTGGCATGTGACGGGTATTCAGAGATATCGTTTAAAGAAACCATGTATCGCTATGAGCGGAATGTTAAACCAAAGCAAATATCGAATACTGTCATGTATGCCTGGATGGACAAGACGTATGGCAAACAGCATTGGCAAATCGGCGTAGTGAAAAGTGCGAAGTTAACTCATAACTATATCCCGGCACTGCAGCTGCAGCAGCACAACCCCGGGCAGAAATTGATCGTGTTGCAGCAGATCACTTATCTGCGGAACAGGGATCGGAGTGCGGACACGATCAACCTGCTTGCCAATTACACACTGATAGAACCTAACGTAAAAGAAATTAAATTGGGGGGTGACCTGGTGTCAGTGTTCTACAACACACAGACCAACCTCTGGCTGATTGAAGAGTCGATTACCGCTGATGGCAGGAAACGTGTGGTCCTGGATGATAACCCGTGGATCTACTATGTCACCAACTGCGCTTATGGCATGGAAATTGTTTCTCAGGACAGGGATGGCAGCAAGGTACGCCGCAAAAGACAGCGACAAAAATGATTTGCACCGGTCCGGCCCGGTGAGCCGGACCGGTGTAAATCTTTAATTATCAGATATGGCGTCGGCGGGGAGCAGTTCCTGCCAGCCTGAATCCGGATCATTGCCGAAGCAATCCAGTCCGGCGCAGGCCTCGTAGGCATGAATGCAATATTTGCCGCGATATACCGGTTGGGCGCCATCCGGCAAGTCAACGCGATAGATCCATTCATAGGCTTGATTTGCTTTCAGTACCTGATTACCGGCGATGTTTAACTCCAGCTTCAATGTGGTGTGGTCTTCTTTTACTGTCTTTTCGATATAAATGGTTTCTTCTTCATTTTCATCATCGCAGTTCCGTTTTGGAATTCTGTGTGAGAACGAGTAATGAGGCACCTGAATTTCTTCTTTGGCGACGATTTTCAGATAGACCCGCTTGATGTCCAGATCGGCATCTTTCACTTTGGCGGTAATCTTGACCTCGAAAGGTTCTCCGATGCGAAAGGGCTCGGCGTCCAGAAAAACTTCAGCAGAACCACCGGTAATGGTATTGGCGACTTTCTTCAGTGAATCAAAGAATCCCATTCGGCACACTCCTTTTTTGGGTTGAAACAGCCTGATTATGTCCGGCAAGCATAGTTTGGAAGCGGTGACCGATCAAGCAAATATCGGATGACAAGAAACACGGATCTGACCATGATGTTTCCGATACTGGAAGATTGGTTTGAAACATATCATCCAATGCGGGAGAATGCTCGGAAATCACTCATTGGTATATCGTCATGCAGAATGTTGAAACCGCTACACTCTCATCCGCATGGCGGCAGTGTTGGGGTACGCTCGGAAATGATGCCGAGGGCACGGACTTGTACCAACGCTTGCTAAGCGCCTATACCGAACCACACCGTCATTACCATACGCTGCAACATCTGAGCGAATGCCTGGCTTTGTTTGAACGCTATCGTGACCTTGCACAAGCGCCGACAGAGGTGGAAATCGCCTTGTGGTTTCATGACGCGGTCTATGATGTCAGGGCGAGTGACAATGAGGCGCGCAGCGCAGCCTGGGCGGTGCAGGAACTGGGCAGGCTCAATGTTCCCGCTGATCGGATAGAACGGATCGAGTCACACATTCTCGCCACCTGTCATACAGCCCTGCCACAAGGTCAGGATCAGGTGTTGCTGGTGGATATTGATTTGGCCATTCTGGGTGCGCCGGCGGAACGCTTCGACGAGTATGAGGCACAGGTGCGGCAAGAGTATGGCTGGGTGCCCGGTTTTATTTTTCGACGCAAGCGCCGCGAGATCCTCGCCGGCCTGTTGGCTCGACCTTGCATATACGGTACACCTGCCTTGCATCAGGAACGGGAAGAACGGGCCAGGGCAAATCTGGCCCGCTCATTGCAACAACTCTAGATCAGACATCAGGTTAACTCTTCAACGAATTCGACGATCATCTCGATACCGCCGAAATAGATCAATCCGCTCAGGATCACACAATTGAGTGAAACCGTGACCCAGAATCGTTTGCGGAAAGATATTTTTCTGGATTTGTGATGCAGCTTCTCCTGCGCCGCCAGGGCGCCGGGCCAACCGCCAATCAAGGCCAGAAAGTGCAGGGTCCGTTCACGGGTTCGCCACTTGCCTTGCTGTGCCGCCGATTTGTCGATGGCATAGGCAATATAGGTGAGCAGGCTGAGGCCGATATACATTATCGCCATCCAAAACGGCAGCAGGCCGAGATTGACCGCCACCGAGACCAGAATAAGGAAAATCAAGCCAAGCATAGTACATTCCTTGCAGGGTTTTGTTGAATATCAGGCACGCTAACAGGCCGGGCGCGGGGGTGAAAGTGTTGTGCTGACAGCACCTGAAAGCGATACCGGCAGTATCGGCGCATTGTCACTATGGCCGGGATACGGGGTGGAATAATGGGAATCAGGCGGCAGAACCGGCGGAGCGTGGCTTGACTTAACCCAAAGCAAAACCATACTTGCTGTCTGGACGGCCGATTTATTCAGTTCATGCGTCCATGATATGGACCGGCAGAGCCAGGCCGGGCCTGTTGTCGCTGATCTACTTTGATGGAGTAAAACAATGAAAACCATGCTCACTATGCTGGGTTGTCTTTTTTCTTTCAGCCTGTATGCCGCCGATCCGATGGGCATGCCGCCCGGAATGCCGCAGGGCAATATGCAGGAGATGATGCAACAGATGCAGCAACTGCAAGCCTGTATGGCGTCTGTTCCGCCGGAAAAGTTGCAGGAACTACATACCCGTTCCCAGGCGTTTAACGATAAGGTTAAGTCATTGTGCCGGCAGGGTGCACGCAAAAAGGCGCAACAGGCCGCAATGGATTTTGGAAAAAAACTGGAAAAGGACCCGATCATCAAGCAGGTCAAAAAGTGCGGAACGATGGCCATGTCCATGATGCCGCAGTTGACGAGTATGGCGGAGCGTGGCAAAAACATTAAAAATATCTGTGATGCACCGGATATGAAGTGATGAACAAAACTGTCGGCCGACCGGGCTTCCTTGCCTGGCCGGTCGACAGTACACGCACCGGATAGAATGACGGTGTACAGACTGTTGCTGGATCAAAATGATTCGTTTTCCACTTCCAGATAAGCCAGATTGATCAATTTGCCGATATTTTCTTCAAACCCGCTCCAGTGTTTGTATTTGTGCAGCGCCTTGATCACCACGGGTTTCATTTCAAAATCACTCATGCCTGCGGCAAAGTTTTTTTGCACTGCACCTTTCAGATCAATTAAAAACCGGCGATAGCGATCGATAATCGCCTTGTCGCCACTCTTGCCGTGACCGGGGACAAAGTATTTTGCGCCGCTCTTTTGCCCGATATCCAGCGCGGCAAGATTCCCCTTGAAGCCGGCCATAAACAGACTGACGTTTTGATCACGCAGGTTATCACCGAAGACAAAGACCTTCTCTTCAACAATTTCGATCATGATGTCGCTGTTGCTGTGGGCCTTGCCGTTATTGTAAATACGAAATGTCACGCCACCCAGCTTGATACGGTCACCGTCCTTGATCGGTTTGTCAGGGGCGACGACTTTGGTGCCGGCAATCTGTCCGTCCGCCATGCGATTGATGGAGGTGATCCACATAGCGCCTTCATCACTCTTGATGGTGTTGATAGCGGCTTCATGGGCATAGATGACGGCATTGGGATAGTGCTTTTTAATGCCGTGATTGCCCAGCCAGTGGTCACCGTGCTCATGGGTAATAAAGACAGCGATGACGGGTTTGTTTGACAGGCTGCGCGCCTTGTTAACCACCATCTCACCGGTATACAGGCTGCTGCCCGGGTCAATGACGACAATCCCCTCCGCTGTCGTGATGAGCACCGGGTTATTGCGAAACCCCTGATTGGCCTTGCTCACTTCTTCATTCGGTCCGTGAATGACATGGACACGGTTGGTCAGTTTTTCCAGCGGGTAATCTTTTTTAATGGACAGATCAGCCGCCTGCAGGCTGGTGAACAGACTGCACAGGCCGATGGTCAGGAGCAGGTGCGACACGGTTTTGCTATGGCTGAACATAATTTATCTCCAAAGTAATGCAGGAACAGGATCGGGAGTGATGGCGCATGGCCATCACTCCGCTATGACAAATCAGGGACAATCAGGCAACCTTGTCCCATTTTGCAGGTTGTAAGGCTTCATCCAGATCTGTACCCATGATGCGGTTGGCAAAGACCGCAATCAGTTTATTGGCCATCATGGTGATAATGTCGAGGACCTGGCGACGGTTAAAACCACTGTCCAGAAATTTTTGTAGTTCATGGCTGCTGACGTTGCAACCGGTTTGTACCAGACGGGTGGTGAAGTGTTGCAGGGCTTCCAGTTTGGTATCGCCGAGCGGTTTGTTTTCCCGGATCTGCCGGATGTATTCGTCGTTGACCTTGGCCATCCCGGCAAAGGCAGTGTGCGCGGCCACGCAATATCCGCAGTTGTATTCACGGGTGATGGTCAGAAAGACGACATGACGCTCAACCTCGCTGAGGGCGTTTTGGTTGACCAGCCCGTCCAGGGCCAGATAGGCCTGGACCATTTCCGGTGATTCAGCCATGGCGGCCAGGGCGTTGGGAATAAAACCGTAATGGGCCTGAACCTCGGTCAGCACCGGTTTGGCGGCCTCAGGGGCGGTTTGTTTGTCATAAATACGATAGCCGTTTTGCATGATGTTTCTCCTCGGGTTGGTGGATTTGGCATTGCGCCGATGAGGAGGAATCTAGGAGAATGGCCGGCAGAAGTTATGATCTTTATACGGCGTTTTTCTGACTTTTAACATTTAATAATAAAATCAATATGTTAAATTTGTGCGACAAAGTTGCTCCCCATGCAAAATGAGACGCAGACGCTGAGCGGGCAAGCCTTCTGGCTGGATGACTGGTATGTGGATCCGGCCTCCGGGCGTATTTCCCGCGCCGGGGCCGAGGTCAAGCTGGAACCCAAGGTGATGATGGTGCTGGAGTTGCTGGCCGCCCGACCGGGTGAGGTGATCTCCCGCGAGACCATTGAGGCGACCGCCTGGGAGGGGGTGGTGGTCGGCTATGACGCCCTCTCGACCACCATCATCAAGCTGCGCAAGGCGCTGGGTGACGATTCCCGTCAGCCCCGCTATATCGAAACTGTATCCAAAAAAGGCTATCGACTGATTGCCGCCGTGAGCCATGCCGGCAAACCGGCCGGTGTCACCCGGACCACCGGTGCCGGCCTGAGACATGCCAAACAGCGATTGGCCGTTTATCTGGGTATTGGCCTGTTGGCCGTGGTTGTGGCGGCGTATCTGGGTTTGCGGGGAAATGATGCACCACCACAAGGACAGAGTGATACCGCCTCTTTGGTGGTATTGCCCTTTACCAATCGTAATGATGACAAATCCCAGGACTATTTCAGTGACGGCATCACCGATGATCTGATTAATGACCTGTCACTCTATTCCGGCCTGCGCGTAATTGCCCGCCGCTCCGCCTATATATATAAGCAGCGCCAGTCGGATATCCAGACCATTGCCCGTGAGCTGGCGGTGAATTACGTGTTGGACGGGGATGTGCGGCGCGATCAGGATCGGCTGCGGGTCAATGTGCAACTGATCAATGCGCGGACCGGTGTAAACATCTGGGCGCAACGGTTTGATCGGCAGACCAGTGATATTTTTAAGGTGCAGGATGATATCCGGAAAAATATCCTCGATGCCCTCTCCGTCACCCTTACCCGTGAAGAGCAAAAACGCGCTCAGCGTCGTTATACACACAGCTTTGCCGCCTATGATCTGTTTTTAAAAGGTCAGGCCGGTCTGATCACCCGCGCCTCAGCCGGTGACAGTGAAAAGGCGCAACAATTTATGGAACAGGCCATCGCCCTCGATCCGGAATTTGCCCGCGCCCATTCCGCACTGGCGCTGATACATGCCGATAACTATCGGTTCGACTGGACCACCAATCCGGAACATACCCGGCAACTCGCCCTGTTTCTTGGCAAGCGCGGCGTTGAACTGGACAGCCACTCACCACAGGCGCACTGGATCCTCGGTTATATCTATCTGTTTCTGTTTGAAGATCACACCGTCGCTGTCAACTATGCGCAACAGGCCGCCGAACTGGCGCCCAATGATCCGGATGGTTTTAATACGCTGGCGGTGATCCATGCTTTTGGTGACAACCCGGAACGGGCGCGCCAAATCACAACGCAGATCATGCAACAACATCCCCGCTACTCTGCGCTGGTCCCTTCGGTACTGGGGCTGGCCAATCTGCGGTTGCAGAACTATACCGAAGCAATCGCCGCCTATGATAAATCCCTGTTGATCAACCCCTCACGTATCCAGTCCAATATCTATAAGGCGCTGGCCCTCTATCGCATGGGCAACATGGATGATGCGCGCTGGCAACTTGATCAGTTATATACCATGCATCCAAATTTTGATTTGAACGTGTGGGCCAAACGCCAACCCTATCAAGACAAGCGCATCATTCAAGCAATAGTGGCGGATTTGCAAGCACTGCGCAGCGAATAGTTAACATTGGAATTGCGTTATATCTCACCGGGCGCCAAATATATCAGTGTTTGAGTAGGAAATATTTTATTTATAACCCTGAATATTTTTGAATATGGTGTTTGCGCCGGCATGGCTTCATATTGAGTAATTCATTTATATCCTTACTGTAAATTATTGGTTTGTAAATATTTGTAATTTCTTTCAGCGGTTGTGCAGGTTTGCCATGAGCAAAAAAATGGCGCATGAAAATATATTTTTCATGCGCATTGACGGACAAACAGGTGCTGCCTAATCTTTAAATCAGGAGCAGGTTATTTTCAATAACCACCAAGGAGGTCGTTATGAAACGTATTCTGGTTTATCTTTCACTTTCACTACTGTTATATATCAGCGCTTCCCCGAAGATCGTCTTTGCTGAAACCATTTTTGGCAAGGTCGCTTTTGTCGGCACAACAAGTGAATATATGGAAAAGGCCGGTGTGTATCATGCCACATTCAGGTTCAAGGTTTCTCAGTCAATCTGCGGTAATGATAAAACGCCGAAGGATAGATGGATTGTTGTCCGGTCAGGCAGGATGGATGGTGTATTTATACACAATATGGCAAATTTCAGAAATGCGTATAACACAGTTATCACTTTGCTTCTTTCCGGTAAAAACCTGCAGCTGGATAATGTCCCCTCCTGTGATGCAAGCAAGACACAAACCGTAAACCTGTGGGGTGCCTGGATTGGAATATTCTGATGAGGGAGCCTGCATTGGTTAAAAAGTTGCTATAAATCCGCTTTATTCTCAGTCGTCTGGAATACGTGATTTGCGACCAATGCCAGGCAGGGTTTGCCGTTTAGACTGCCGGACAGGAGGAGATGCTATGGGATACTTGTACAAAGGCAAATCATATCGAGTTTGCAGGATTATCAGCAGCTGTATATTTTTATTGTTCATCTGCAGTGAAAATCTGTCTTCAGCAACGCTTGCTGAAAGTTACAGAACCATCACTTTGCCATCATCAATTTATATGAGTCTGACAGACAGTCCGGAACTCGATAAAGATAATGATGGACTGATTGATGATTATGAAAACAGGTTGGCCGATACATGGCGACCTTACTTCATATTTGACGAGCATGAAAATGATAAATCACCAAAATGCAATGTGATCACCGAAACAGCCAGTGATATTGTGTATGCAGCCTGTTGCGCTGCGGCAGGTATTATTGGTTGTGAAATCAATTCGGTTAACGAAGCATGCAAGTTTGTAAAAAAAACAACCTGCAAGAACAATGTCAACGATAACAGTTTGCAATCCTTCGAGCCGGTTACACTGTTTCAGGTTCGTGTAGTGGATGGGCAGGACTGGCCGCGGCGAATTAAAGTTAATTATGGATTTCTGTATCGGTTGGACGGTGGCTATCGGGGCAGTGTGGTATGTACCGACTATCACTACGGCGACACACAAAGCGGCAATATTGAACTGCTCAGTGATGATGGTGTTGTTTGGCGTATTGATGCACTGAGTTTGTGGAACAGTACCGACAGAAGGGTTGCGACTGACCCGGAAATAGAGTGGACCGGTCCCCGCAGTACTTATTGGGGTAAAATGGCACAGCGACCGTCACCTGTTATCTATGCATCTGCCGGCAAGCACCATCAGTATATCACCGCCGGCGCTTGTGAGAATGAACCGGGCATGTGCGACGATGACTGTGGTGGCGGGGCGACACGATATGCAAATCTGACTCCGAAAGGGTTGTTTAATAATGTCGGTGAGTTTGCCCATCATCCGGCAGATAAAGGGGTGAATAATCCCTTTGTGAATACACTTGCGCCATTGGGCTATCCGAACGAAGAGGTCTGGTATGCCAGATGGCGGTGCTCGTGCACACAGGTGTTGCATGAAGATCAAAAAGATGAGTGCTTTACCGGCGGGACAGGCAAGAACTGGAAAGCATCGAAAGATCCACAGAAGTGTACTATCCCGTCACCGGCTTACAAAATGTTTGATCTGCAACCGGTAAAGGTACCGCCAAAAGGTCTTGGTTTGTTGCTACCGGTAATAGCCGGCTTTTAAGGCCGAGAACAAATACAAGATGCGGCGGGTATCCGGTCATACCTGTAATTAATGAAATCAGACATGGATTACCTGGATACCTGCTCGGTGATATCCTTGGCGACCACTACGCCGACCTTTTCGAAGGCGTTGTAGATCTCGGCGCGGCTTTTACCCTGGATGGATTCTCTGGCATTGGCGATATAGGTGGTGCCGTCGGCGGTTTGAATCACCACCTTGAGTTTGACCAACTGGGCGGTCTCGATCAGATCAATATAAAAGGTAATCGTTCCCACATTATCGGTCTCGCTGACTTGCAGTTTGCTGTCCTTTTCCAAAAACCGGAAGTGGGTGCCCTTGGACAGGTTTTCCAGCGCTTCATCCACGCAGGCCACGGTCATCTCATGCTTTTCCAGTGGAAACCATGACTTGTTGATAAAACGGGTTTCCACCCTGAGCAGGTTGGCGGCCTGTTGTTGTGCACGTTGTTCCCGCTCTTTGCTGAGATCGCGGACCAGCTCCAGCGTGACACTCCTGGGTTCGACCGTATAGGCCCGGCCGGATGAGAAACCATCATTCAGGCCGATGGGACAAGTGACCAGATTGATCAGCGGAATCGCGCAGTCTGCGGCCATGGCATGCAGATCATAGGCACGCTTCAGTGTAACGCTCGCGGATTCATAGCCCTCTTTTTCCACGCGCAAAATAATGTTGTCATGTCCGCGCTTGATCGGGATGTTGGCCGGTGTGGTGTAGATCTTGCCATCGTATCGGACCTTGCCGCCCTCCGGGATCGAGTTAATGAAAACATTCACAAAATCCGATTTTTTGGAAATGGTGGAACATCCACTGCCAAACAGGATAGTCAACAGGGCGAGAATGAAAATAAATTTGCTGTGCATCCGAAATGTCCTGGATCTTATATACAGGCAGGATAGTGGAATTGCTTCATAAATGAAACATGCGGATAGATATCAGCATTGATTCAACAGCTGTGGCATCTCTGTAAAAGAAACACGTATAAAATCAAATCCGGGGGGACAAAACCTGTGCAACGAGGGACGCTCATTGTGACAGCGACACAAGAGTGCGTGAAGATGAGTTTAGCGTTTTAGTATATTAGAAAATATTACTATTGATTCATGGACAAATAAATAACCACGCACTGCTGCTGAAGTTCATCTGACATGGCCGAACCGAAACGTGGATGGTATATTGTTCGGCCCGATGTGAAGAATTGCACAGACTTTAACCATTCCGGACAGAATGAAACAGCCGTAAAGAGAGATTACCTTGTCGACTATCACGCACACCTATTCCCGGCCCGAACGTCGAGCCGTTGATAAACGCCGACTCAAATTACAACACATTTGCCTGCAACTGGCGGCCCTGGGCCACCCCTGCCAGATGAATACCGACCGCAGTTATTTGAGCGTGGCAGACAGCCTGTTAAAAAATTACGGCCAACATCGACGGCTGCTGGCGGACTACCGCTGTCCGGCGGATCGGCGCATCCAGGATTTCCTCAACGGCTATTTCCAGCGCAACGGGGTTGCGGCCGACATCAACCTGCCCGGTGAAACCTTTGCCCTGTTACAACCCGGCCTGGCGCGGGAGATGTCTCTGCCGTTTGCCGGCAACCACCATAAATCACCCCTGCTGGAGTCCTACCGGGTCAAACAGGGAGTCTTGCACAATCCGAAGAGTGATCGTCGCACCACCCAGGGTGTCTTTCACATCGTGGAGGGCGGGTTGCCGGTCCCGGCGGACAAACGTGCCGTACCGGTGGCGACTTATGCCAAATTGCTGGAACAGGCCCTGCAGCCACCCTCTGACTTGATGCGCCTGCCTATCACCAGCGGTACGGAGCATCCGGTGGATATCTGGGTATCCCTGCTGTTGCGTCCGGTCGTGCAACCGGAAGTAAAAGGCATGTTGCCGGAGAAATCCCTGGAAGTGCGTTTCTTTGTGCCGGGCAGCCTGACAGCCAATCTCGATTTTGTGGAAACCATTTTTGGTAACGGCGGTGATCCCTTCCTGCCGGAGAATGATGCCGCGCTGGATATTCATCACTGGACCGGTCACAGCGGCTGCGTGATCCTCGCGCCGCACCTGACCACGCTGACCAAAAAATCGCTGGGCCTGCCGCACTATGATGCGGCGACTGAGCGTCAACGCAAGGACGGTATGTGCTGGCAAACAGAGGACGAACTGTATAACGACGGTCAGGCCTTTAAAGTGGTGTGCCGTGACATGAGCGGTGTGATTGTGACGGTGATCGCCGATAACTATTTCGGCTACAGCAAGAAAGAGATCAAGTCACAAATCAGTTATTCCGCCAATTTGTTCGGCGGCTGTGAAGAGGAACATGCCGGCGGTGCGCTGGCCTTCCCGCGTTTTAATCTGGGTGAAGTTTACTTGCCGGATCAGATCTATGTCACCGGCGGCCAGACCTTTGAAACCCTCAGCACTCAACTGGGTGATGCCATTGCCCTGCAACCGGAAGGCTATGCAGTGGATAAACAATATGGCGACATCGTTTATATCCCGCAGGATACCCGCATCGACATGCAGCAGATGAGCCTGAGCTGGGAACATCGCGGCAAGCAGCAGACCATCAAGCTGCATGCCACCCATACGTATGTTTATCCCAGCGGTTTCCGTGTGCACATGGAAAAACACCATGCCGCACCCAGCTGGCGCCTGATCGGCACCTTTGCCGACGGCACTTTCTGTCATAAACCCAGTACCGTATCCGGCGGCGGCAAATCGGAAATCTCCAAGTCCATTCAGGATCTGATGATCTCCGGTTCAATCTTTGTGGATGATCTGGAAACAGATTTCAATGATGTGGAAGCCATCTTCAATTACGACTACAGCCGGCGCTTCCGTGATCCCGAACGCGAGGACGAACGCAGTTTGTTGAGCAGTGAGCGTACCCTGGGTTCGGTGATCAAACTGTTGACCCCTTCGGCTCATGAATATACCGATGAATACAATCAGTGGCTGGAAGGCATTCCCACCCGCATTCTGGCGCTGGTCTATTTGATCAAGCGCTTCTACCAACAATCATGGGGCGACAAGTGGCGGCAGCATTTTTCAGTGGATGAAGTAAACGGCATGCCGGGTCATGAACTCAAGTTCAAGGGCCGCAAGATGCAGGCCAGTTATTTGCGAGTCGGTACTCACAGCGACGGCACCTGGCGCATCTTTAAACTGCGGCAGGACTTTGTGGCCGCCGGCAAGGTACAGATGGAAGATGATATCTCCTGTTCCACCGTTGTACCCGCAGAAGCTGTGCAGGGCCTGAACGAATACTACACGGGGCGCAGCATCAAACTGGTGAAGAATTGCGAGTCGCGGCTGTTCCAGCGTCCCGATGATGCGATTCATCGCGGTATGGACAAACAGACCGAGTTTGATCTGGCGCAGGACGAAAACTTTATCTCCAACTTTGAACCGCTCACGCCGGATGATGCCAATGAGCTGCTGAATGATGTGGTGAACTTTGAGCATTTCACACCGCCCATGCGCAACCTGATCACCGAAGCGGCGGCAGGCGAGATGGACAGTTACTTTGTTTCTTCGGCCCATCCCCGTCTGGTCAACGGCAAGCCCTCGCCCAATGTGCGTTACCTGCAATTGCGACCTGACCTGTCTAATCCCAAAGATTACTATCTGGCGGTAGTCTGCACACGCCTGTCACGGGATCTGCAACAGGCCGATCCGGTCTACTTCCCGGTGGATGCCGTGTTACAGGGACGACGCAACAATCCCGTCGACAAGGCGCGGGGTATCCGGCCGCTGGCGGTCTACAACCCGATCCACTATCAGGAACTGCCGGAACTGTTTATGGATCTGATCTGCAGTCTGACCGGCAAGTCACCCTCAACCACCGGTGCCGGTTCTGAAGGTGCGTTGACCAAGGGGCCGTTCAATGCGCTGGAAAGCACCGCCGATCTGAATAATGCCCTGGTCGCCTTTATCCTTTGTGGGCATGACGGTTTTTCATCGGCCGCCGGCTATATCGGCCATCGTCGCCGTATCGATCATGACATCAGCATGTTGATTCCGGAGATATGGTGTCGCCTGCCCCATGCCGATCGTGATCCGGCCTTCCTGATTGAAAACGGCTATCTGGAAAAACTCAACGACTTTGAATATAACGGCAAACAGATCCTCGCCGGCCGTCTGGGTTACCGCATTACCGAAGAATTTGTGCATGCCTATTTCGGAAAAATATTTGATACACCGACCATTGTGTTTGATGAGGCCATGTTGAAACCGGAGATCCAGGACATGGAAGCCTATGTAGACGGAATTAACAACATCACCGAGGCGCAGCAAAACGTGGCGCGGGGCTACATTGACAGCAGCAGTGTGGAAGATGCCTGCCCGCCATTGAAGGCACTGCTGTACATCATGGCGGAAGGGACATACGAAGGCAAAACCATCGACGATCCGTCCATCCGCGCCATGTTCCAGCGTGACTATCTGCTGCAAAGCGACTGGTACAAGGAACGCCTGATCAACAAACAGGTGCGTGATGCCGAACTGTGGCGGACCAATCATGACTACCTGCAAGCCAAACTGGACGAAATCCTGCCGGGTGAAACAGAAAAGCGAACTGATCTGGAGAAACGCATAGCCGAAGCGGCCATGATGATTGAACGGGTCAACAGTGATGAGTATCTGGCCGGGTTACAGGGTACACCGGGCGCTGATTGGGTACACCGGCAGAGAGCTTAATCGGACAACATCAGTCGCAGTCAATACTGCTGTGTTCGTCCTGTGACACAGCAGTATTGCCGGTTTATTTCATCTCGGAAATTTCACCCATACAGAGATTCCATTCCGCCAGTTTGTTGTCGGCATGCATATTTGATTTGTCAGATTCTCGCGCATATACCCGATCAATGATCTCGATGGGGGTTTTGGACTGAAGATTCTTGTAGATCTCGTACATCTTCTCTTTGGGCTCACCCAGTTTCTTGAAAATAGTCGCCATGCTTGCAATGAGCGTGTTTTGATGGCAGTAACCGGCAAACCTGACCCGGTTTGCTGTCAGATCCGCCACCTTCATCCCGCAAGCATCATAAAACTTGGCCGTATAATCCCAGGAGTTGGTGAAAGTGTCCTTATACACTTTTTTAACAAGAGGGATGCTGATATCGGCACTCTTTTTACCTTTATAGTTCGCCATTACCTCTGCTTCAGTCTTCTTGCGCAGCTTTTGAAAGGAGGCAAACCGCACAATATCCGCCAGGAGAACACAGTAAGTCAGTTTTGTGTATTCATCCTTGGTGTAATATTTCTGCTTTTGGGGCTGGTTGGTTGCGCAACCCTGTAGCAGCAGGGTCAGCAGCAGGCTGGAAATCAGTACGCGTGATTGCATGGAACACTCCGGGTGTTGATCTTCATGGTGAGCGCCATTATGGCACAGCCCGGCTGTCGATTCATAACTCGAATATGGGCGAAAGTTTCGCCACCACACTGCTCCGGCTTGTCATGCATCGGCAATGAAATAGACGATCTCATCCGCAAGCCGATACAGCGGCGGCATGTTGTTCCTGTTGAAAGACTTGTCGCTCAGTGTGGTCTTGCTGCTGTCGATAGCGGGCTTTTTGATAAAGTTGTTGGTCCAGTTGAGGATCACCACCTCGCCATTGGACAATTGCACCAGCGTCGGCGCAAAACTCATGCTGACCTCTTCGGCCTGCGTGGTAGCCAGTCGAACCTCATGGGGCAGGGCATAGGGGCTGGGTGATATTTCCGCAATCTCCGTTGCGAGTTTGCAATTACGCCATGCCTCATAAGGGGCGTGTTGCTGGATGGAGATAATGGCCAACGGATAAAGCGTGCCATCGGTTGTCTTGACCTGACACGGGGTTTCATTGTACTCCGTGCCATTACCATAAATATCCGGTGCAGTCCTGCCAATCGCCTGCAAGATATCCAGCTGCTGTGGTGACAGCCGCAGATCACTCTGACTCCACGCCTGGACCAGAGCGACCTTCGAATCGGCCACATGATGCATATATTGCTCATCCGCATCCAGATACCAGTAAGACTGACAATGGCGACATTGATAAAGCACACCTGTCTTTAATGGTTCAGGATTGATATAAATATCTTTGCTGTTGGGCAAATCAGCCGATTTGCCCTCCATTGCATATGACCAGTTAAAACTGATACTGCTGCCCGCCTTGCAGATGCGACAGGATGGTTTTTTATCGGCGTATTGGGAGGAGATTGTTGTCAGGGACATATGCGTGCTGATGCTTGTGATGTTCAGGGATAACTTGTTGTGTAACCAGGCCGGTGCAGACAAACCTGAAAGATCTAAATTTGTTTGAAGTATTTCGTGTTCGCCTTATAGCGGTGATTTTCAGGGTAAAAAGACTGCTTCAAAGCAAAAAACAGGCCGATTTTAGGCAAATATTTTCTTTAAATCAATCAGTTGGCGTGGTCCGACCCCGTTATCTGTTGAGGCTTGTTAGATAGTGTTACTTGAGTAAGGTACATATTTAAAACCATGTATTATTGAAGCATGGATTCTGTGTCTACCATCTACCAAAGTAGCTTTACCATTTATCAGTTCTATTTCAATTGGAGGTAACGGAGTTTGGTCTTTAAATCCACTCAGTATGGCATTAACTTTAAACTCCAGTATTTGTCTATGTCTTGGATTTTCATCAAAGAATCTTTTTAGAATATCTTCAGCAGTTTTTATTGTTATGATTCCATCACGTTCATTATCTCTGCAATAATACATTTCCCCATTTGCGTTAGATATACCTTCTCTTTCACCGCGGTAGGCGGACATATCAGCTTTTTTTGTAAGACCTTCATCTGTATAGTATCCCTCGTCGCGTTCAAAGTATACTATCGTATTATCTCCTTTTATTTGGAATTTGTTATAGTCAAGCTTTATTAATGTAAGCTTTGGTAAATCAGGGTCAAAATACTCTTCACTGTCTTTTTTCTTTTGGGGATATAATTGAATTGTTGGTGCTAGAATATTTTTATTTTGGATAGTTTGTTGTTTGACAGAATTATTATGTGCAATAGCCATAAATTTAGTTGCTTGCTTGGCTTGAGGACTATTATTGGTTATCTCGTGTAGTTTTCTTTGCGTAAGAGCTTCAGGTTGATTAGCTCCTAATTGAACCAATTTTGCCCCCATTAGATCCGCCTCTCTTTCCAGCCCAGTCTCATCATTGATATTCACATTCCCTTTCATCTGCAAGGTGGGTTTAACGCGGCCCTGTTTTTGTTGCACCACATGCCATGCCTCATGGGGCAGGTGTTTTTCCTGGCCGGGAGCAATATGGATATTGGTGCCCTGTGTATAGGCGTGGGCCTGGAGTTGGGCGGGTTTGCTGGAGTTGTAATGCACCCTGACATCATCCATGGCATAACCGGAGAGGTTTTCGATACCGTTTTTAAGTCTGTCCGGCATGCCGGTGTTGTTTGCATAGCGCAGGGGCTCTTTCTCGATAGAGTAAGGCTGCGGCTCGACGCTGCGTGCTGTTGAATCAGGACCGACGACCGGAATACGGTCAAAGCTGTGATTGGAATAACTGTGACCGGCTGTGGCGTTGTCTGTGGTTTGTGCGGAAGTGGTTGGTGCAGCGAACGGTGTTCGTCGCTGGATCAGACCTGAATGTGTGTTGCTGCCACTGGTGGGTGATGATTTTTTGTACAGCCTTGTTTTTCGCATACGTATCCTCCTGAACTCATCTCAGTCTAATACAGATATGCAACATGTAAATAAAGGTCTATATAGAAATCACTCGTATTTTTTATCCGGATATACGTCCTGTAAGAGAAAAAGCGCAGGGGCTTAACAGGTGCCGTAGTAAAGAGAGATATTGGTTTTCAGCCAGCTGCTATATTTGAAGCTTAATACCTCGACGGTTGAACCTTCATAGACACCCATTGAAATAACAATTTCATCAATACCATCGTCGTCCATGTCGATAGCGCCAACAAATTCATACGAACTGACATATATGTAGGCATATTTTTCATTCATTCCTTCGATAACGCGATAAACCGGTTGATAGGATTTATCGGCTTGCTGTTGCCACAACATCACAACGAAAAAAGCGGCATCGGATTCGTTTTCTGATTTTGTTTGGTGCAGATATTTTTTTATTGTTAAATATTCCTGTTTGCCGTCATGATTGGTGTCAAGCGCAATAACACTCACCGGGACTTCAAAATCCCAGGAGCGGTTTTTACTGGTGATGGCAGCGGCAGATTCAACCTCGAACTGCTGCAACAGCTTGTCTGGTACATTAATCGACAAGTCCTGCGATTTTGTCCGGGGCAGAAAGTTTGTCACAAAGCCTGTGTATGGCTGTTCAGCCGATTTCTGCAGAGGCGAAACCTGTATGTCAACCGGTGATTCACATTCATCGAAGTGTTTGAAGTAGACCAGTGGTTCTCTGGCGACGCGGACTTTTGCAACCGGGTTAGCGAGATGTGACAACAAGTGGTACTGCCGACCCACTTTGGCATATTGGCTGATAAACCGGTCGCGGCTCTCGTTTGAGCTGTAGACGCGGGTCATCAGGCCGCCATCCAGCAGGGTCAGTGGGGCAATGGTATTGTTTGAATAATAAAACACCACCCTGTTTTCATCTTTTGGCAAATACTTGTCAGGATTGCGTATGTAAGCGATGGATTCACTCAGCAGATTGGCAAGTTTCTGATCACCGGTTTTTAACTTGCAGTCACGGAACAAGGCCAGTACCTCAAGATTAAGTGGCTCCAGTGCATTGGCGCGGGACAGCCACATGCACTTTTTGTCCATGTCATCACTCGGTGCGCTGTGATAATTGGCCAGCAGTTGTTCCAGAGTGGGTATTTGTGGCGTCAAAAAATCAAGTTGTATCCAGCCTGAGGCCAAGCGATCATTGACCTCCACGTAGACCCAGTCGTCTTCCTGCTGTGTTGTGATGTCGACAGATGTGCCGATATACAGTTTGTCGACAACTTCACTGAAAGGTGAGGCAGACTTGCGCAGATTGACGACATCACCCTGGACATACATCTGCTCACGCGCATCAGCGGCAGACAGTGACAAGATAAGGAGTGCATATAACAGCAGTTGCAACACCGCTTTTGGACCGTGGACATGCATTGTGACAACTCTCCCCAACGCTATCTTTACTGTGTTTCGATGGGTGATATTCAGGACGCCGGTTTTTTAATCAACCCGGCCACCCGTTTGCCCAGATAGGCCGCTGTGGCCGGGTCTGCTTGTTCGACTTTTCCGCCAGAGCCCTGCGCGACAACAGCCAACTGACAGCCGAGGCGGTTGTTACTACTTGGTCTCGGAAATCTCCGACATACACAATTGCCATTCCGACAATTTGCTTTCGGCATGTGATTTGTCACCTGCATAAACACGGTCGATGATCTTGAGCGGTGCTGTGCTCTTCGATTTTTCGTAAATTTTATAGAGCTTCTCTTTGGGTTCACCGATTTTTTTGTATATAGAGGCGAGTCCGGCAATCAACGCGTTCTGGTGGCAATAACTGGCAAAGCGGATCCGTGTGGCATCCATGTCAGCCAGCTTCATGCCACAGGTGTCGTAGAATTTAACGGTATAGTCCCAAGAATTGGTAAACTCTTCATTGTAAACTTTCTTGACAGTGGCAATATTCAGTTCAGAGTTTTTGCGCTTCTTATACGCTTCAATCAATTCTTCTTGTGGTTTTTTGCGTAATTTTTGCAGGGCCACAAAGTGGACGGTATCGGCCAGCGCCACACAGTAAGTCAACTTGGTATATTCGGATTTTGAATAATATTTATCCAATTTTGGCTGGTTGGTGGCGCAGCCCTGCAGCAACAGTGTCAACAGCAGGCTGGTAGCCAGAACGCGTGATTTCATGGAATGCTCCCGGGTGTGGCGAAATTGTGATCCGCATTATGCCACAGAGATCCAGGGCTGATAATCGATATTGGCGGAAATTTGCCGACTATGAATACAATTCGCTCATAATCGGGAGATCAGCAGATTCACCGCCATCGGCCTGAAGCCACGAATGGAAACGCGTTGCGCGATTATCATTCGTGGTGGCGCCCTTTTTGGACTGACACCTTGCAAATTATATAACGTGGCAGTAAACCGTTCTGGTTCAATCAATCAAGGCTGAAGAACAGGTTTCCCCTGAGCATGCTAATTCACCAGGTTTCGTGACGTCAGGAATTCGACGGGTATATCGGCATTCTTTCTGCCCGCGATGGTGAAGTAATATAAAGGTTCACCTTCAATAGATAACCTGTGGCGATACCGTTCTATATGATAGACATCAAGATAGCTGGAAAATATTAATTCGCGAATCAACCGGGAAAATCCCGACTCATCGGCGGCATCAAAAAATGTTTCTTTTATATTGAATGCAATCCAGCCCTGTTCGGTAATAATGTTAAAGGCTTCAATAAATGCCATTGTCGGGATATCACCAAAACCCAGTGCAGCCACTGTGACCATACAGTCGCACTGCCATGAGGCGATATTTTCCTTCTGTTCCAGACTCAACTGTGTGAAATCTTCAACATAATATGCGTCATATAATCCCGGCCTGTCGCGGACTGTTGCGGTATATGCTTCAGGGATAATATCTACACCAATCAGACGTGATACGCCGTGTTTTTTTAATTCTTCACCCATCATGCCGTTGCCCGCGCCAAAATCCAGTACACGCAATTCAGACAAGTTGTCATCAGTCTGCTTTAGTGAGGCCTCCAGCACGGTGGCAACTTTTTCCGGTGAGTTACATTTTAAACGATCATAGAATATCTGCTCATACAGTCCCTGCACATTGTATATTTTATCGTAATCGTGGAAGCGGATTTTGCGTTGCTGATCCTGCTCCTGCAGATAGAAGTAGGCTTCGTCTTGATTAAGGCTTGATGATTCGGATTTGGGGAATTGTATTCTGTGTCTTTTTAACATGATTCTCCTGGATTGGGTTGCGTGCCTGGCAGAGCGTGATTTACAGAGAAAACAGCGGATAACAACCAGCGTAACACACGAGCGCACTATTGTGAAATCAGGTTAAATGTTGTAATGACAGGAATTGCAGCAGAATACGCCGGATTGACTATATATACATCTGTATATGTATGATATCCATGAATTAAATGTTTGTTTGTATTAAAAGTGATCTGTCAGATTATTTTTGAAAAGTTGCTCAATTAGCATAATTTCAGCAATAATTTATACTGAGATAGAGACAAATGTGCTTTGATTATCTCCTGTTCACTAGACATACATCTGCGTTGTCAGTTTTCATGTGTGTTGTTATATGGCAGTTTTGAGTGGCCATATCTGTGTACCAGTACTGCCAGTGAGATCAATAATATTGCGAATGCAATGCCGAGAATGCGCCAGTTGTCCAGACTTTTCATATCCAGGATCAAATAACGGGCCAGGGCAACAATCGCGATATACATGGGCATACGAACAGGCAGTTTCCCCGAGTCCAGGTATATTGCCACCATGGTCAGCACTTCCAGATATATAAACAGAAGTAACAAATCAGCCAGTGTAACTGTTCTGGCTTTCAGCATAGTTGCAACTTCAATGCCAACGGCGATCACCGTTGCAATAGCAATGATGATTAGGCCTATATCTTCTACAACACTAATGGCTTTGTGACCAAGTTTGTTGATATTTCGCATAATAAAAATCCTGATGGAAATTGTAAACGTTAACAACAGTGTGCCGGTACGGCACCACAGATTGGTGTCCGGTTAAACACAGGGTATACCGGGTATTTTACGCCCATTGTTCCAACAATCCCTTTTGACTATTATATATCACAGCTTCCGGGAGTTCATGTGATTGTCAGGCGTCACTGATTTTAATCTCAGAGATTTTGGCGCCGGGAGGGAGATTTGTTACTTGCTTTATAAGCTGTCCTGTAATATGCAGGCTGATTTTGAAATCCATTTTTTGCAGGTTATCATATTCAATCGGTCCGTTTAAAAAGGGTGCAACTTTAAACTCGTAACATTCACCTTCATCCAATACAAGACCGCGTCCTATCGCTAACAAAACCAGTTCCGCCATTAAATAGTGATCCCGACCATCCGGTGTATTCAGGATAGCCTCAAGTTCTGACTTTGTTTTGCATACGACGGTGAAATCTCCTGACACTTTGTCAAGGAAATATATTCCTGCAGATGACTCAAAAAAGACATCGCCAAATGCGGTCACGGCTATGGGTGTCATTTCTGAAAAATCATACCAGTCCCATGACTCCAAACCTGCGAAGATAGTTTCTTTATCCGGGAACATTAACAACATACAAAGCCTGATAATCGGTTATGGTGAATGATATTTATGTATGGGTATGCAGGTGACACTATTGGGCTCTTGCCGACTGTTGACTGACTATTTCAGTGTTTTCAGCGTAGCGATAATTTCAGATGAAACTGCAGTCAGTGACTGTTGTATTTTCACGGTCAATAAATCCAAATCGCTGAAATCAGGCTCATCAACCAATACAACCTCAAAAATGGAATACAGCGGGATTTCGGATTGCGTGATCCACTTTGTTTTGCGTAATAAATGCCAGTATTTTTCCTGAATATCCCTGGTTTGACCCAGCAGCCAGAGTTCGAACCGTATTTTCTCGTGATTTAATACAAGACCCAGCTTTAGTTTTGATTTGTTTAAATAACTGTTCGAAAGATAGAAATAGGTGTAATCCATGTAACCCTGAAGTATGTTTCCGCAGGTATAACTACTTTTCAATTCCCTGGAGAAATGTGTCTTCAGTTTTTGAATATACTTAACAAGTTGCGTGTAAGCAGCCTGAATGTCGCCTTTTTGCAATTGTTTTTTGTAAACTGAGACCAGTTGGTTTAAATCCTTTGATTTCATATGTCTTCCTTGCAGAATGTAAAAGTTATTCTTGTAATATCTGATTTATGTCTGGTTTTGATATCTGTTGGTCGTCCATTGAAGCTGTACAACAAGCGCTGCAAATGACATCGACCGATGATGTATTGTCATTATTCGGGAGGACATTATATTTTTTTCATCTGATCGAAGCAAATATACAAATCTCAACTTGCCTGTTTGTATATGACGGATAATTATTGGAACTGTTATCTGGATTTGACATGATTGGCAATGTCATCAGCTATATAACTATATATCGGTTTCAGTTTGTCTGCAGGCAAGCGAGACTGAAATTCAATGATAATGCCCTGAAGGCCGCTTTGGTTGTTTTTAATAACGATTTCCATGGCTACATTGTTCTGAAAATCACTGAGCGTAAATCCGATTTTTTGTAACTCGTTGTTGAGTGATACCGGATCGACGGCATAGGTTTTTAGTTTGCCGGCCAATTCCTGTTGTGTTTTAACTTGTAACTGATCTGCCGGAATTGTGTATTCAAATCCTGTAGTCGTCGAAGGAGAGATGATTCCGGATTTCACTGCAATGAAGCCAAGTAATAATATGAGAACAATTGTGTTTGCGATTTTTGAAAACCTGGATTTCCCCAAAGTTAAAAATGGTTTTCTTTCCTCATTCATTGTTATTTCCCTTAAATATTGTTATGGCTGACATGCTGCGTGTATCTCAAATAGTCCCGGAAGGCCGCATGCAGGACAGTTTCTATGCTTGTGAGTCTACATTTTCATTATTGTCAGATCAATGCAGAATGGGGCCAAACCAGAATTCTGATGGTTTACAATCATAGTGTATGGAGGAAACCCCAACCGGTCGATAGGAAAAATAGGCTTGATTGTACGTGCCATCACCGAGTGCAGTAACAAAAACTGCGTAGACACTGAAAAATTTCAACATTTCAATAAATACCATTGAAGCAGCCAATGTGACACCTGCAATCGACAAACCATACTGCAAAATCGAATTGATTGTTACTGTTTTACGCTTAATGAATGTTTTTATAACAAAAAATGCCAGGAACCCGGTAATGGCCAGATTTAGCAGATATGCGTACGGCATAAACGCATATTCCATGGAAGAAGCGCCCGCCCACTCGGTGTAAGGCAGGGGAAAACCAAATGCGGCATGCCCCGGACCATCATCCTGTTTGTTACAGTATGGATGTGACCACTCAACAGTGAACATGCCATTAATAAAAATTGATATAAAAACTGCCCATGCATAAGGTATTGTGCTTGTGATTCTATTGGTTAAGGACATAGGTATGTACAATCGATTTTTAAGATGAAACGACGTTGATCATCGCTGTTTTGAGTAAATGTCCATCAATATAAAATTCGAATTTCCAAACGCCGGCCGGATCACCGTCAGTCAAGCGAATTGCTTGTTGTAAATTATGCAAACCGGATTGTACCGGTTTGGTATATACATACGTAACCTGGCCTGCTTTAGAAATGATGACGTTACTTGAATATCCGGGCAGGGCGTGTGATTTAACTTTTTCAGGCAGGATCATTTTCAAAACGAAAACCGGATTCTTTTTGGACGCAAGGTAGTTAAATCCAAAACCAATAAATTGATCCTTGCCGAGGATGATTGTCCGTTTTTTGTTATGTATGACTAATGCGCCGCTATCGTTATAATATGCACTGCCTAGTGAAAAATAGTGATCATATATTTTTGGCGGGCTTGTTGTTGCATCCGCGTATAAAGCAGAAGAGATAAATATGGCAGAGATAAAGACAAACTTTTTCAGATTTTGTTTTTGCATCGTTGTCGGTATCAACTGCTTATGTTGGAAAAAATTCAGTCATTATTAAGTATATACATTTACCGCTTTTGATGGTGTGGTTATGTGTATTACCAATTACCGTCAGCCGGTGGTTTTAACACGGTTTTGAGAAATTCGAAATATTTTGGATCCTCAGTGTCAAATATTTCTATTCCAGCACCCATATAGGCCCTGGCGAGTTCATCTGCCGCTCTCTCCCTGTTACCAAGTTCAAACTGAGATTGGCCAAGCCGGAGATGAATAAATGGATTGCCTATTGCCTTGGGACAATGCATGGCATCGGATAATGCATTTTTTGCATAGTCGTAGTTTCCTTGCATAAAGCACATATCGCCGATAGCAGTCAGCAACCAGGTACTTGCTTCCCATTGCTCCAACGGTTCCGGAAGCAAGTCCAGTGCGGCTATGAATTTTTCAGTTGCCTCACGGAATTGACCGTTATCAGCGAGAGTGTTTCCCTCGATAGACAATTCCTCAATTGTGCGGTGAACTTCATCTGGCAGTTGCATAGGCCCCCCAAAAGCCGGTGATGGATAGCTGGTGTGTGTCACAGTGGTCGGACCACGTTAACTTTATGATATAACAGATATTCTAACCCTGTTTCAGGGGAAAAATCAGCTTAAAGCCACAGTTCGGCGGGTATCAATTATGCGGGAAGACACTGCCGGTTTTTCAGTCTCCCGGCCCACTTGTCTTCGCATAGATGCGGTGCTGTTTATAATGCGGTGTGTCGCAGGCCCCGGAGGGCGGCTTAAATATCCTGGGAAGCCGGTCCGCAGAGTGTGATTCGTTGCTTGTTCTCAGGCTATAATGTTGATCCCCGCCCAGGATGGAGACCCCATGAAACTACTTGTACGCAATCTCGCCCGCAGCACGACGGAGGAGGAGCTTCGCGCCCTGTTCCAGGCTCACGGCACCGTTCAATCCTGTAAACTGGTTCTTGACAGCGAAACCGGCAAATCCAAGGGCTTCGGCTTTGTTGAAATGCCAAAACCGGGCGAGGCCAAGGCCGCAATGAAATCCCTCAATGGCATGGACATTGCTGGCAGCTGCATTCGTGTGAAAAAGGCCGAGCCGAAACCGGCGGCAGGCAAGGGGCCGGTTGCGCATGACTAACCCCGGTGCAAAAGACCCGCTCCACGGCCTGACTCTTAAGGTGATCGTCACTGAACTGGAAGCACACTATGGCTGGCCGGAATTGGGCAAACGCATCAGTATAAAGTGTTTTACCCACGACCCGAGTATCAGTTCCAGTCTCAAATTTCTGCGCAAAACACCCTGGGCCAGACAAAAGGTCGAGGCGCTGTACCTGGAGATGGTTAAACCGGCGGACAGTGTATGGCAGGGAAAAAGGCAAGAAAAAAATTAAACAGGATCCAAGCCGGCCGGGTGAGCGGGAAATCAGAAAGTAGTTATCCGGGGACAGCGCAGTTTCCGAACCCGGTTTTTATATGGCATTTGGCATTACCAGTGCCGCGAAAGGCGGCAAGAGCTTTTATCAGTGCAATAAACAGCATACCGCATGCATGACATGAACCGTCACTACATCTCTGACATTCATTCAAGCGTTGAGCGAGTTCATCGTGTCTCATTAATGCCGGCGTTTTCAATCAAATTGACTTTTGCATTTTGACTAAAAGCTTGTGACAGGCTTTATACAGAAGAAGCTCCATGTCATTTGCATCGAAGACAGGCCGGACACGTAAAAAAGCCCGCCAGGTGAACAGTCGGCTGATATATTGGCCTATTTTCATTTTCTCTGTGACCGTGAACGTGGCTTTGGTTTTTTCTGTTTTTAAATAGTAAAGTCGAGAGCTGACGGTTACCTTGGGACGCCACATCAGAGGAACTTCGAAGTCATCAACAGACAGACTCCACGAATCGCCGGATTGAAATTTTGGAACTATAACATCAAGTACCAGATCATTGCTTCCCGGCTCTCCTGCTTCACTGGCAGAGGGTAATGAAAATATTTCTTTTAGGTTTTGTCTGAGGCTGGAATCCAAATCTTCGTGTATCAAGGATCCCCGTTGGTCAAGATGTCTTTTGAAATCGGTTCTTGGCGCCACAGCCAGGGTCCCCAAAAAAATCCTCGGTTTTTCTTTTTTTAGTATCTTGTTAAACACCAAACTATCCTGATGATGTGTCCCTAATGGGGGTTGGTTAATGTAAATCTATTGATTATATCGAGTCAATCAATCGGCGTGATCCAAATACGCAGGACCGTACAATATCAGGAATTTCTTCCTTGGCAGGTATCATAAATAAAATACCGATAGTCATTGCCGTGTCCTTTTAACGTCCCGTTATCAGGTTTTGCCGTGTGAGCTCAGTTCCGGTCAGGGCGCCTTTTTATGTGTTGAAACAGTATCCAGTATGATTCGAACTTTTGACTTATAACACGCTATTTGAGTATTTATATCTTTGTTTTGATTCTGGCAAAGTAGAGCGGATTCAACCAGTTGATGGTCTGTTTTTTGATTAAAAAATGATTGATCGCGCGCAAGAATACATCGAAAATATGCATACATTTTCACCGTTTCAGGTTTAAGATCCTTGTTTTCGTATACCACATGCGATATGGGATCAAGTATTTTTTTCAGGATTGTTCTGATCTCTTTCTTGTTTTCTGCGTTAAGATTGGAATCATTCATTTTTCTGAAAACATACGAAATGCTGTCTTTCTTTTCAGCGCCGCTGTCACGCTGTCTGGCAATGTCGAAAGACATCAATTCTACGATCTGACAGACGCGACTCACTGCTTTATGCTCATTCGTTCCGGCATCTGCAGCAAGTAAAATGTTTGGCGTTGTTAACAGCAATAATAATGCAACAACATAGTTAGTCATAGTCTTCATCTTTAAAGTGTAAATCCTGAAAATAAACGAAACGGTTGCATTTTTATTACTACCAAATTATTCCAATGCTGGAATTCAACTACAATATGTGCCTGTGTCTTAGGCTTTTCATCTGATCCTTGACCAGTCTGTTTTTGGTGTTTAATTCCCGTCTGCTGTGCCGGTTTGTATAACATATATCACTTTGACCCTGAAGCAGAACCACCTGATTCAATTCTATACTAATGCCTTGCAATGTAAATGCAAGCAGTTTTTACTTCCATCCTGTGATCCGTTTTTCACATAATTAAATATTTTCCTGCTATGCAGCGCCATCAATCTGCTTTCGTATCCAGGGCAGGACCACGTTAACTGTCAGTCCAGAACTCTGCTGTGAAGCTTGAGCGGTAAGTCCCGGGCACACACGATGTCTTTGACGAGATTCCTGTCAGGAACTGTTTATAAGGAATTGGTATATACGCTCTCATAATGCTCAACATCGGGGAATGGTTCATAAAAATGGTGAAGCAAGGTGCGCCATTCCTGGTATTCTTTTGACCCTCTGAAGCCAAGTGTATGATCTTCCAGTTTTTCCCAGTTAACCAAAAGTATATATCGATTGTTTTTTTCTATACATTTCTGTAGTTGGTGTGAGATGTAACCATTAATGCCGGAAATAATATGTTGTGCTACAGCAAATGTCTTTTCAAATTCCTGTGCATGATTGGGTTTTATATCAAGTATGGCAACTTCCAGAATCATTTACTCTTCCTTTGTTATTTCTGGTTTGATAATAAGAGTCTCGTCACATTCATGTCTTATAAACTTTTCGATGAGGCTCAGGATTTCATCAATATTATGTGGGTAATTATCTATTATTTCCTTTGTCGTTTCGTAATATTCTTCATAATCCACCATTTGATTGCAAACAGGTATAGAAATGTAGAATTTGCCGGATTCAGTCTCAGTACCTAAAGAGAACCTGTTTTCTTTATTGATATGAATATCCACAAACTTCATTTCAAAGCCTCATCCCAGGTTAATGGGTCCGGTGGTTTGTCGGACCATGTGAAACGCTGTGTCATGACAGATGCCATGGTAATCCGAGCTTTTCCATAGCGGTTTTAAATTTTTTTTCGTACTCAGGATTGGTTTCGTTATCTGCAGCAGGAATGACAAGATTGCAGCAAGGATCGGCCAGGCCATTGGAAACTATCAAAGTGCTGTCACCACGGCGAATGATGCTAAAAGCGTGCCTTAATGACGGCCAGGCAGGGCCGCCCATAAATGCAGGATTGATTGCGTGAGCAATGACATCAGGCTCTACATTTCCGAAAGAGGAATACAGTCTGTCCCGAGCGTTACATGTTGCTTCATATAAATTATCCGGCATCTATATTATCCAATTTTGAGCTAAAACAGAGTTGAGCCTTGCCGATGTACGGCATTCGGCACGCGAACTGTGTATGTTTGAAAGCGTTGTTGCGTGTGATTTATTTAGTCAAGATTTGTTTTCTAATATCAATTTTATCCCCATCTTTCATTGCGATAACATTTTTAAAGATTTTGCCTGCCTCGCCAACAAAGTCGGCATCTTCTCCATACCGTTGTGAAAAATGCGTTAAAACGAGTAATTTTGCATTTGTCTTGTTTGCAAGGTTTGCAGCATCGATAGTCGTCATGTGACCATGGCTTGTTGCTTCGTTTTGATGTTCTTCCAAAAATGTGGATTCTGCAACTAAAATATCACTGTTGTCCGCCAGTTTGAACGCGGCATCACAAATGCGCGTATCCATAATAAATGACAGTGACTGTCCTTTTTTGATTGAGCTCACGTCTTCCAGGTAAATGGTTTTGTTGTCTAATAATAATTGACCATTTGATTTAAGCTCTCCTATCATCGGTCCTGGGATATTCAATGCTTTTATTTTGTTTTTGTCGATAGAAACAGATTCTTTTTCCTCTATTCGGTATCCCCAGGAGTCAACAGTATGGTCAAGTTTCATTGTGCTGACGGTTAAATTATCACCTGAGTAAATAGTGCCTTCTTTTTCAATTAAAAAAGGCTTTATGTTTGCCGTGCTGTAATAAATAGAAGCATCCTTTAAATTATTAAAATATTGCAGACCGGAAGCGGGAAAGTAGACTTCTATTGGATGACTTACACGATCTAAAGATAATCTTTGTAATACACCAGGTAATCCCAGGCAATGATCGCCGTGAAAATGGGTTATGAATATTTTTGTTATATCTTTGGCTGCCACTCCGGCGTAGATCATTTGTCGTTGTGTGCCTTCGCCCGGATCGAATAAAAAACCTTCATTATCCCAGCGCAGGAAGTAACCATTGTGGTTTCTTTTTCTGGTAGGCACCTGGCTTGCAGTGCCCAGCGCAACGAATTCTCTATTTGACATAGCTACATTGCCATCCATTTATTTCTGATAAGCACAAATCTGTGTGTCGATATCCGTATTGCTTCCAAACAATCGCCTTGCCTGTCGGGTTATTTGGTAAACCTGGCATTGATAAGTTTACCATTGGATATATCTATTATGCAGTAATAACCTGAAAAGTTGTTTGCGGCTATATTTCCGGGTAATGTCTTGCCTGTCCGGATAAAATTAGTGTAAGCGTCAGTTTGCGAACCGGTTGGATTTTCTGCTTCCCATAACTGTTTCCCTTTTTCGTTTATTCTCACAAGATTATGGGCCGGCTGGTTTGGCGGAAATTCCATGTAATCGTAAATAACCAGCAAAGCACCATCCGATTCAATTGCATCCAGGATATTATATGGAAGGTTAATATTTCCATTGCTTGTAACTAACGTTTTTTCCTTAAAATCGGGCATAGTCTTTCGCATATGGTTAGTGCCGGGCCGTGCTTTGCAATACGGCACAGTACTGATTTACTGCCTCAAGGCATATGTTCTGCCAGAAGACTGAGCGACATTGGTCCACGGTTTGTTGCTGGTCAGGCGTAAATATCACCGGGTTAACGGTTTTAGCGCCAACAATGAGGCCGGCTGGTACGGTACAGCTCATGCAGTGTAGTTTGCGTCCAGTGATTCATGCTGAGAACTAATCATTCAGTTTCGCGACACGGTAGTTGCTGCGCACGGTGTCACTTGTAATATTCACTGTTGATATATATCGTCCGGTTGCTTTGTTCATCATATTTGTATCGATCAGTCCTGACATAGTGATAAGAACCGTTATCGTATCGAATCAAATGAAGTGCATAATCTTGACCGGTATATGTATAACCACGAACCTGCAGCCAACCATCATGTGGCACCAGGAATTCATCAGGATAAATATCACCCAGCCTGATATATTTATTATCTTTATAGTGAAATGCAACATAACCACATTGTATGTTGCCGCAATAGATTTTCTGGTACGCAATTATTTCGCATACGCCATCTAAATTTAAGTCAATTTGAGAATCAATAGTAAATTCTTCCTCGCCCACATAACCATCTTCTTCCTGACTTTTTATAAAATTCTCTTCACTGATTTTTTGGCATGACTTTGGATTTCCGCTATATTTTTCAGGCCAGGCCGGCGCTTTGTCCATTTCGTGCTGAGTAGGCCATTTTGTACCCAGGTCAGCAAAAGCCAGGCTCGTAAAAATGAGGAGAATTGTGAAAACTGACATAATTTTCATGTTTTTATTCCACAGCAGCGTCATGTTGGACAACTGTCTTAAATGATGAGCGAGACATAAATCAAGCAGGTTGCGGCCCATCATAACCCTCGACAATAACAAGATCGATTTCAGAAGCCGACAACCTGTGTTTAAGTGCCGCCTGATATTCAGAGGAGTTCCAGCAGTCGACAGCTGCTTGATAAGAAGGAAACTCAACTATGGTGTTTCGTGTTCTGGCACTTCCTTCCGGTACGGTGTATTGGCCGGCTCTTGCAAGGAATTTCGCGCCATATTTTTTCAGCGCATCCGCGTTGGCTGTGACATATTTTTTAAATTGTTCTTGTTCGGTAATATCTACATGAACGATCCAATACCCTTTAAGCATTTACCTTCTCTCCTATAAGACCATTGCATCGGCTGAAGCGCCTTTATGCGTTATTTCCTGTTCTCTTTTCTGATTACTAATTTCAGACCGGACCAGATGTCGTTTACAGCACAAACTTTAATATCAACCAGACCTAGCGGAAGTATTACTTCTCTTATTACATCCTCGGTGACATCAGTAGGTATTTTGGCGCTTTTTTTGGGCCATGAAATCCAAATCATGCCGGCAGGTCTTATTTTCTCAATAAACTTTCTTATCTCTGCGTCCAGTTCGCTTCTGCTTTTTGTAAAGAAATGGATTAAATCCAGGTTTGCGCCAGCCTTCTTCAGAATTTGAACATTAGCCGGGAATTCATCAAATAAATTTTTATAATCAATGCAAGGGGAATTCTTAATATAAATTCTTTGGCCTTCCTTGATTCCAAGTTTTTTCGCCAAAGGCGTTCCAGAGTAGCCGGCCATATTTTCCCTGTTATGCATAAATTTCAAATGATATTCAGACACCCATCCTAATATTGACACACGAGCGAATCAAGGGTACTTTTGACTGGAATCAGGAAATTCACATCAAGGCAGTTAAAAGGACTTAACCATGCCGAAGCCTCGCTATACCCAAATTGCGCTGTCAGCAACACCCTACTATCACTGTGTCTCCCGCTGCGTTCGTCGCGCCTTTCTGTGCGGTACTGATACAGTAAGCGGACAGACGTATGAACATCGACGGGGGTGGATTGAAGAAAAATTAACCAGGCTGGTTTCCGTCTTCGCCATTGATCTATGTGCCTATGCGATTATGTCCAATCACTACCATCTGGTCCTGCATGTGAATAGTGATCGAGCAATCAAGTGGACGAGGGATGAAGTGCTCCACCGTTGGCATCAGATATTCGCCGGTCATGCGCTCTCGCTGCGTTATCAACGTGGTGAGCCCTTGAGCAAGGCCGAGTTGGCGAGATTGGACAAAGACGTATCGGTCTGGCAACAGCGGCTGATGGATATCAGCTGGTTTATGCGCGTGTTGAATGAAAGCATTGCCCGCGCGGCGAATATCGAAGACCACTGTACCGGGCGTTTCTGGGAAGGCCGATTTAAATCACAGGCCTTGCTTGATGAGGCGGCCATCCTGGCATGTATGGCGTATGTCGACCTCAACCCCCTCCGGGCAAAACTGGCCAATACACCTGAAGGGTCTGATCACACCAGCATCAAAGCGCGGATCAAAAAGGCAAAACAGGCCACACTGCCGGCCGATCCCAAACAGCAACCCGCTCACCTATACCCGTTGGTGGGCCATCCACGCAAAGCCATGCCGGCCGGTATCCCGTTTCGGCTGGATGATTACCTGGCCCTGGTGGACTGGACCGGACGCATCCTGCGGGAAGATAAACGCGGCGCTATCGCAGCGTCATTACCACCTATCCTGGAAAGACTCAATTTGGAAGGTAAACAGTGGCTTTATCTGGCGGAACATTTTGAAAGCCCGTTTAAAGGGTTTGTTGGATCGGTCTATAAACTCAAACAGGCCTGTCAGACATTGGGGTATCGACGCATGCCGGGCCGAACGGCGTGTGAGCGCTGTTTTTCATAACACACATTTAATCACCATTCCCCTGATCAACACAGCATTAAGGATCACCCCTGTCTGGCTTACGCCTGCATGGTCCGTAAAACATCAATTCACAGCATCACAACCGAAATTATATAAACCATTCGCCTGAGTTGGATAAAAACCGATCAAGGCAGATGGATTTTCTTTGGCCGTTCGGTTTTTTATGATGATTTTTATGTTGGGTGTCTTGTTTTTTCTGGTTAGGCATTATCTGCCACCATTTCGCAAAAAACCTGAGTATCCCACATTTTTCTATCAGATACTTGACCGTCACCTAGCTCAACTACACGCAAGACACCGTCGACTCTTTGAATGACATCAACAGAGTAGAACGGAGCCTTAACTATTTTCGATATTTCCTTAACAACATCAGGCACTTCTCTAGTAGGTGAGTACGGCTTACCAAACATAACAAAGAATCTTTGCTCTGTTTCAGGAAGATAGTCTTCGACTCTTCGAAGAGCGATACCGCCTTCAATTTCACCTCTGTGTTCTTTAATTAGGTTAACAACTTCAGTAACCTGGGAGGTTGAATTAGCTATCGATCCGCGTTCATTGTAGTTTGACTTAACATAGTCTTTCACAAAAAATGACCCCCACCCCAATTTTGATGCGTTCGCTTCTAACTGCTCATCAACAGGGAAGAATGCTGACTGCGCCGTAAAATCTTCACAATCATTGTACCAATTTGGCAAATGATGAGTTTTTACATAGTCACCATATGATGTTACTGGCTTCCCGCCTCTCAGATTTACTAGACTCACAAACTTGTTGTATAAGGATGGGTTCATCATCCAACCCCGATACAGAACAATATCTTTTTCTTTAATAGGTGGCTTGGGCTTAAATTCATCAAAGGCAACCATATCAAAATCAAATAGAGAGCATTCCACTCCCATAGACTTCAGGCAAAGATACTCTTCCTGAAAAAGATCATCTGCTTCCTTTTCGTTTAACGGGCTTTGTGGAAATATTACTCTCATTTCTATATATGCCTTGTGTCTTCATTCCCAACTGTTCTGACGGTTAAGCTCAGTTGGCGCCAAAAGCGTTGCGACGCCAGGAGCGGTGCTTTTGTGCGTCAACTGGAGCGCCGTGTTAGCTGTGGTTAACTTGACCAATTTTTTACAGCCCTTTCAATTTGGGTTTTATCTGCTGTGATTATTTCTTTTGCACACCACTCAAGAAATTTTGCTACAACCTTTTTTTGCTCTGCATTACAAAGATGCATAAAATTCAAATGTGAGTTTTCTTTAATTTTAGTGCGCCCGTACTCGGCCAAGGCATTTACAGTATTCACATCTACTAGCTTTTTGTCTTTAAACTTAAGACACCAGAGCATATATGCAGGTACAAACTTAAAATAATCCACTTCACCTTCTAACTCCATGATATTTTCATTTTCCTCAATGAAACTATCCGGAATTGAGGGTTCGCTCAGGACACCAGGAAAAACATTCTTTATTTCGAGTTCCAAGTTCATTTCATACAGCTAACGATAAAGGCCAGGTGCGCCATAAAACCGCGTAGCGGATTTGGCGGTCCGCTGGGCCGCCTTGTTAGAGCGGTTCATTACCATGAAATTTGACATACAATCTCTTTAAGTTATTTGGTGTGTACTGCCAACCTACCTCTACGTTTTCTTTCGGGGAATCCCAGAATAAATTTTCTACATAGTATGTATCTATAAACTTAGCCTCAATAGGCTTAGATCTATCGAGTTTTTTGGACATATACTCTAAATATTCTTTTCCTCGTTCTGGTTTATTCGTGCGGCCAAATGCTCTTGTTGTGGCATTTGCAAATTCTTCCATTTTAGATGTATTCAAATAATCTTCATGCTTATCCATTAATGGCTTTATTTCTGGAAAAACTGCGCAAATCTCACTCAAGAATTCTTCTATTATTTTTTCCTCTTCCTTAGTCATTCTTACTCTCTAACGCTGGGCTAAGCGGCCGCCGCAGTTTGGCGGCCCACGCTTGAGTGTCTTGTTATACTATTAATGTAAATACTAGTGCTTATGCTTTTGTCTTTGATTTCTAGCATATTCAAATATATTAGAAAGTTCTTTCTCTTTGGTTTTGTTCAAATTGTCAATAATTATTTGATAGTCTTTAAAAACCCTATGATTTTCAATATCGGCAATATATTTTATAACAAAGAGCTTTTTTTCATTGGACATGGAATTTAGTAAAGCTGCCATTTCATTCATATATTATAGAGTAATCAGATATAATTTTGTGCAAGAATGACCAAGCGTCGCAGCAACCTGGAGCACCATTCTTAACTATATTAAGATGGTTTTGCAAAATATTGTCTTTTAATTCATTTGGTGCTTTTTCAAATATTAAAATATATTTATGGCTATTATTATATAAATTAGAGAAGTCATCAGGATCATATATAACTTTAAACTCGGACTTGTTTGTTGGAAAGACTGAAATATATTCCTTCCATAGTTTTATATTGCCAGTGTCATTTTGTAATAATTCTAAGTTGGCACTAATAGATTCGATTTTCTTGTCAATTGTGGAATCTGCTGAGGCAGCAGAAGAAAACAATAAAACAAAAAATATTAGTAATTCCAATAATCGCATTGTGCCCTTCATGATATTTAATTAAGCATAACGTTTGAGTTAAGTGGCGCCAGAAAACTGCGAAGCGGTTTTGGCGTCCACGGACTTAAACGATTTGTTATGTGTATGAACCAAATTTATTCTTACATATATCATACTTAATAACATGTTTGTCTTGCTGTCCCCCATTGATTGTGAGTTGGTTTTGGTTTAGGGGGAGTGTGAATTATACCCGGTACATTCTACAAATTTATTGTACTTTTGTTTATATGAACAGCCTTCTCCATAAGATGTGCATGATATTGTATATCCTCCTTCACAACCTGTGTAGGTGTAACAAGTTCGTTTGGATTTGTCGACTGATGTGGTGCTGATATCTTGCGCCAGTAAGTTATTATTAATTAATAATATAAGCGTAAAAAGTAAAAGACTGTTTTTCATTGTGTTACCCTATTCTATATGATTAAAAAGTATTGAATTCTTGTGGCGCTATTCATTTTTACATGACGCTTGCATAATTGACGCAATTGTTAAATGCTTGCTTCGCATAAAGTTACCATTTTATTAAAAATGTCTGTTTCTGTTTCTGTTTCTGTTTGTTTTGAGACGTGTGGCAGCTCTGCTCGCTGATTAAAATATGGCTCAATTTTACTTAACCAATTCATAGCATCGACTCTACTCAAATTCACTTCTACCCATGTTGTTCTATTTACCAAAACAGGGGTATTAAACTCAGGATTATTTATATCCATATTTGCTATCGGAAACATTACCCAATATTCACACGAATCATCTGCTTGAAAAGATACTATAAGTGAACCACCATCTCTCAATCTCTCGAATCTGTGAATGTGATTGATATTCATGTTTATTGGCACTTAACGACCAGGGTAAAGGGCGCGCCTATTGCGCGTCCCAACGACCGAAGGGGGCGAATTTGACCCGCTTGTTATGTGTTTTTCTTTTGTAGATAATCATCAATACATTCACTTATTATTTTTTCTGCCTTGCTAAGGGTCATATAACCAGCATTCTTGCATTTCGATTTCTTAAAATAACCACCTTGCCCGCCATCAGAAGGAAGCATCCCAACATCGTTAGCCACATCAAAAGTCCACTCGTCATATTTAGCTCGGAAATAGAGCTCTATTCCTGTTATCTCACCATAGGCTTGTACTAATCCACTTCCTGCCCCGCTCAATTCGTACTTAAAATCTTTATTTTTATTAACGACTAATTTATCAGTTTGCTCTTCCATTTTTATTTACACATAATGTTTAAATTAACCGGGCTCGAAACCGCGAAGCGGTAGATGGTCCAAGCCGGGCTTGCCCGGCGTGGTTGACTGCCTTGTTAGGCCGTACTCAAAAACCACAAAAGCTTCTAGTATCAACGGTGACATCTCTGCATGCTCCGTATAAATAATTATTTGTCCCTTCAGTATAAAACAAGGGTGTGGTCTTTCTTCCAATCAGCTTATGTGGGCACTTAATTATTTTTTGTTTTACACAATCAACTATTACCCATTCATTATTCATATAACGAAAATATGAAGTGCTATCATAAATAGTTTGTTTACCTATATCCTCGGTTTTATTTATTTCTTTAAAATTGTTATTTCCCACTGATTCATTATTTAAGTTTGATTCAGTGCTTTTATCCATAGATTTAGTAAAAGTCTGAGTATCATGAAATGTTTGGGTGTTATTTGGATCAAAATTAGATATCTTCTCATCATTGTCTGTTATTTTTACTATACTAGTAAATTGTGTATAAATAACTATGCTTACCCAAGCTGCTAACAATAATGCAAATGCTATGATGGTTCGTAATATTAGCTTATTACGCATTATTTTGTGCGCCTAACGGCTTGCATAATGGGCCGCCGCTTTATGGCGGTCCCAGTGAGCGATAGCGAACGAATTGATGCGATTGTTAGAAGCTTTTACCATGTTACCCTTCATAATACTCAGAACCAATTTGCTCCACGAATTTTAACCGGATTTTTTTACGCCATTGCGTTTCATACTCTGGATTCATGCTTTCAGCCGCCAATACTTGGCATGCAAAGGCATCTGCTTCTAATTGTTTTGATTCTATAATTCTTTTTTGATCAATTATTGGAATACAGAACCCCCAATCGACACACAAATCGTTTAGTAAATATTCAATTTTTATTTTCATTTATTACTTCTAACGACGTGATAACATGCCACCATGGGCGGAGGCCTGTAGTTTAGGCCGTAGCTCAAGGTGGTCACGGTTGATTTGCTTGTTAGAAACTGATGCTAGCACCAACCGAGGAACGAGAAAATAACCTTTTGGCACGCTACCGCCCTGGCGGGAGGGAAAATGGCGAAAAACTGTACGATCCACTGGCCTTGCCCCCACCAATGTTCAATTTCTGACTGTTTTTAAACCACCTGGGTGGATTGGTTTTACTGGCTTTGTTAAAACCTAAATTCACTTTGATTCTTGCTCTTCACTTACTGCACCACTGGCAAGTGAATGTTGAAACCATTTTTATTCTTCTTATTTTGGGTTTCTAACGTTAGAAACCAGGCGCGCCGCTTTTTGGCGTCGCCTGGGTTGACTTGTTAGCTGGCGATGCATCTAGACGCTCGATAGTGAAAGCTACCGATTCACCTACCAAAGCTTCATCATTTGACTCTATTGGCGCCTCTATTTCAAAAAGCCCTACATCTACCATTACTGGTTTTATAGAAGTGACTATTCCGTATGCTCTGTAACGCCAGCTAGATTGATGCTCTAATTCTTTTTTAGCTTCGGGATTACCAGTAAACATACTTTCCCACTCTTCTTTCTCGTAATAGAGACCCGGTACTATTTCTAAATATACTGTTTCACCAGAGGACAGCGCCTCTGTAGAGAATTCATCCATGACATGAAGTTTTTTACCATTTACTTCAATTATGGCTACTAAATATTCGCCTTCGGTACTTATGAACTTCGCTTTCATATTTTTACAGCTAACGCTTTAATAACCTGACACCGTGAGCGGAGGCCTGCTTTTTAGGCCGTAGCTCATGGTGGTCAGGTTGATTTGCTGGTTAGGCATTTAAAATACCCACCTAAATACAGTTGTTGCTCCAATGACAATTAAAATAAGGAGCAACACCAAAACAACAGCTAAAACTGCATTTCCAAATTTGGTTTCTTTTGAATCCTGTGGGTCTTTAAACCATGAGTTATTGAGTTTTTTAACCCCAACATAGTCACCCAGATCATTACCAAAATACTCACCATCTTTCAAAGCAACTTCACATGCTTTTTTTAGATTTTCCAAGCCTTTTTCATTCCCAATTAAACAGTCTTCGTGATCTACCCACTCAGCACCGTCTTTCAATTTTGGTTCTTCAGCATTCATTAATATTTATGCCTAACGTTTACCATAAGCCGCACCGCTTTTTGGCGTCGGTTTTAATGGCCTTGTTATGTGTTTTATTTTACACATTTTTTAATTCCTCTTTCTTTAACCATTTCTTCAAGTAGCAATTTAGCCATTTCTTTACTTGGTTCAAATTTAAATGCTTCGCAGTGGCCAAGGTCAGGTTTGTTTATATATTCGCCTCTCATGACAAGGTGGGCGCAGCCGCCACCAATATTTTTACCATCACCTTTATTTAAACATTTAGAAAGTGCTCGCCAGTATTCATTTTTATGCGCTGTATTTTTACATCTCATGTAATCGTTATTTTCACCAAATACCATGCGCCCTACTTCTATTCTTGCTTTTTTGTATGGGTCTGTAAGTTCACAAGAAAATACGGTATTAAATTGTGCGATCAGAAATATGATGATTGATGTAAGAATTTTTTTCATTTTAATTACACATAACGTTTGCATGAGGGGCGCGAAAAAGCGCAGCTTTTGATCGTCCCAATGAGCGGAGCGAATGACTCGATGCACTTGTTAGGCATTTTTATTAAAATTCCTTATATCTTCAATTCTAGGATCACCCAACCAAACAGCATCAATCATTTCTGCCGCAATATTCATAATTTCTTTATCATTCCTTACTTCTTCTGCAGATAACGCAACATTACATAACTCTGAACAAGACGCAGGCCTTTCAGAACCATCAATAGCCATGAAACTACCGTTATCTCCTTGAGTTGCGTTATATATGAATGAAATTAATTTTTTATCATTTATCGAATCATCACTCCATGTACCCAATAAGAAATCAAAGTTCGGGTAATGTTCTTTTTTATTTTTAGTCCATTGAACGAAATACGCTGCTAAAGCATTATTACCATTATAGATGTAACCCCAAACTGTTTTTGATTCATTACCACAACAGTCACATGCTGTTGGTTCACTTTCCCCATCTGGCTCAACGTATAATTTCATATATGCCGATAAGGGTAAGACGCGCGCGATTTTCGCGAGTCGTGCTTGACCCGTTTGTTATGTGTTTTATTCTTCATATTCTATAAAGTCCCATGGTATCTCTTTCTTAAATGTTTCAATGGCTTTTTCCATTTGTTCTAGTGAAACATTATCCTTGAATATTGTTACCGTCCTAGTTCTTTCTGTGTCATCGCGGAATATTTCTATTACTAACTCATCATTTCTGTATATTTCCACACCAATACCATCCCGAGGATTTACGTCGCTTGCGATTACTACTTTATCTTTCGGTTCTTGCATAGTGATATCTTATTTTTACACATAACGTTTTAGCTGTGGGGCGCGACGTAAGGAGCGTCCCACACGAGCGCCTTGTTAGGCATGTTTTTATGCCTCTTTTTCAAATGGCGAACCCTCACCAGTATCCAGATATTCCTTTAAGCTAATAACAAAGAAATAGTCCCATCCTCGTTCGCACACCTCATAACATTCTAGCGTAGGCACAAGCCCCTCGTGAACTAAAACAATCTTTGTTTTTTCTTCATGCTTTTGGATTTCCCATTTTAATTTGCTTCCCTTCCATTCGTTGAGAATTGATGATGGCAATCCATCGTGTACATGATGGGCATCAATGCACTCTAACTCGACTATTTTACCAGGCACCAGGTTAGTGGCACGCATTACCCAGAAGGACGGACCGAATTTAAATGTGATTTTATCTTCGGCGTAATTAACGGTATTGCAATCAGCAGTCCACCATCTATTAAAACCAGTAGTTAATGCTTTATAAGCTTCATCTGGCGTACTTGAAACTACAATTTCACGAGTGTAGTTTTTATTCATATCGTCCCTGCTGTATGCTTAACGCTGCAATGTGTGGCTGACAACCCAGAGCGAAGCGGTGGGGAGGCAGACACACACGATTGATTGTTATACGATTTGTAAAGCTTCATTTTGAACTGTTATCTCACAACCTGGTTCTGTAGGTAAAATGTTGTTTTTATCAGGCCATAGCATGACATAGACACGAAATGACTTTTTGTAGTAATTTGCTGCTGTACCTGCATATTCTGGTATATATTCTTCTTTTAGTGGTTTAAACATAACCTCATAACCACCAGCCACTATATCGCCGGTTTTTTCATTTGGCTTAAATACACGACCCTTTTTAATATCGGTTACTAGTTCAGAAAGTATTTTATGCATTTGATCTCTTTTAAGTCCAAAGATCATTATTTCAGGATGCAAAAATGACTCTTCAAGGCCGATAGTATAAGAGAAATCCTGCTTCTCTCCAGCCTCATCAAACACATACTGATATTGCCAGCCAAATTTTTTGATATTTTCTTCAATGCTCATAATTCGTATAACGCCAGAGTTAACCAGAAGGCGCGATTTTTGCGCTGATCTAGTTTAACGACTTGTTGTACCTATTTACCATATTGTGGTTCTATTTTTCCGTTATTGTATATTCGTATTTCAAGCCAGCCACCTTTAACCCTGGGTACAAGGTGCCATTTTATACTCCAGTACGCCGGCTCATATTCATTATAAATATTCTTATATGTGACTTCAGAGATAAATGATGCATCACTAATTGAGATTTTATTTTCAGCCACATAAGCCTTTGATGCTTCAATTGCTTCACTAGCAGTCAATCTTGGTGGATCATATTATTTTGCCGATACAGTGAGTGACAGTGTAAAAAGAAAGAGAATGAATAATATTTTTTTCATTTTTAGGTATAACGACAAGGGTAAAGGGCGCGCGCTTTTTGCGAGTTCCAGCGACCGTAGGGAGCGATTTTGACCCGCTTGTTATGCGCTACCAAACTTTCCACCATGGTTTTTTTTGAAGTTTTTCACCTTTATCAAGGTAGTTGAATTCTACGTTGTAACTCCAGGAACCATCTTTTTCGAAGAAAGTAACTATTGACTGAGACCATGTGTCGTTGTACTGGCTCATAGTTACGTATATTTTCTCACATAGTTGAGCAAGGTCATCGCTTATATTTGCTTTATCTTCTGACTCAGAATTTTTAAGCATATAATTAATTGCGCGGCCATCACATTCTATCGTTAGCTTTCCGTTTACCCATGTCTCTGGTGAGCAGCTAATAGCTTCAGCTACAAGTGCTTCCAAAATTGGTGTGTATTCTTTGAATCTTTCTTCTGACATTTATTTTCCTTTATACACATAACGATTCAATGTAGGGCTGCCAACCCAAAGCGAAGCAGCGGGTTGGCAGTCATACACGATTGGCTTGTTAGAGGTTATCATTTCGCAAATATTACTACTAGAGGGACAATGACAGCTATTAAACCTGTACCAGCAACAACAATTACGGATAAATTAAACCGTTTATTACCTAACGTTGTCATTCCTGAGGGCATGTACTTTTCAACATCCGTGTCAGCATATATTTTCAGCAAAGCCGTATGGCATTGGTAACAGATATTTTTATTATTACGAAGTATTAATAAACAAGAGGTTGTGACGATAACAGACCCTAGAAGAAATATTATAAAAATAATAATATTGTCAATATTGTTGTGGCCGACATATCTCCTCGTGATATCGCCTGCCTGTGCCCAGTTAATAGCAAGTACCAAAAGGTTAAATCCGATGCCAGATAATACGAATATTGTGTCAGCTCGTCCGGCTCTATCTAGCTCTGTAAGCAAATGTTTATGAATACCTTCTATCATATTTTTCCCTCTAACGTTAGAATTGTGGGGGCGGATAAAGCGCGCAGCGCTTTAGACGGTCCCACACGAATGACTTGTTATGTGTTTTTCTCAACTTTTCCATTGCCCTTTGTAAACTTCGACAGCCATTCCGTAAACAGTAATGTCTCAGATATTGGTATGTCTGCACTAAATGTAATTATTCCATTTGAATTACTACAGCCTTCTTTTAGAAGGCCACCAATACTGTTTATTTTACCTATCACTTCACCCATCAATTCTTCAGCGACTGATATTGAGTATTCTTGCTTGGGTAAGTCAAAGTTCATTTTTTACACATAACGTTTTGCTCAGCGGAAAATCACCTGTGGAGCCGATAGGCGGAACGGGTGAATTTTCCGCTGAAGCTACTTGTTAGCAGATTAGTCAATTTCACGTACATTAGTAACTTTTACTTTATTTAAAACAGAGATTGCCCCGTTCCTGAGTTCATTATCACGTTCTGTTTCAATATAATTTGGCAGTTTTACTAATAAATTGGTTCTAAGATTATTTAATTCCTTAACACGCTTTTCGGTGCCAGAATAATCAGTGAGCAAGTCATATGGGATTTTCTCAACCCATTTATTTAGCTGTTCAGGATGTTTTGAGAACCAACTAAATATTAATTTAGGGTGATATATCATTGCTTTAGCAATAGCGCCAGAAATTTCTTTTCCGATTGCACCATCTTTATGGTGCCACATTACTCCAAGAGTGTTTATGACTGGAACTATTTCTTTTATATTTTCTGACTCAATTACTTCATTGACATATTTGTAGTTCTTTATGTACCACTCATAATTTTGCTTCGTTAATTGATTTCCAGCTGAACTGGAAAATGAAATCAATAGCAAAGAAATAGTTACAGAGATTCTATTCATATTTTTCCTGCTAACGTCGCAAATCACCGGTAGGCAAAACGGAGCGAAGCGACGATTTTGACTGTCCGAGTGTATTTGCCTTGTTAGATTTCATGATTTATTCAAATTCTTTTATTTCGTAGCTTTGAGCAAGACCTACGATAACATTTACGGCTTGTTCTATATCTTTTTCAGACTCTACACGTATTGTGTAATCACTAGATCCTGGCTCAATTGTGACCGAAAATTTTATATTAAAGTCACCGACAAACTCATATTCATACCATTTATTTTGGGACTCATCAGAGTCTTTAGCTCCTTCATCAATAGCATCCTTGTCCCAATCTTCAAATTTGTAGTTGCAGAGCAGACTTATTGCTTCTGCTACAGGTATAAGATTTCTATCATCAATCCAATTTTCTATTTTCATTTTTTGAAATCTAACGATATGGGTAAGGGGCCGCCGCTTTTTGACGGACCCAGCGACTGAAGGGAGCGAACTTGACCCACTTGTTAGCGGTTTTCATGGTCTCTGTTCTCCTTAAGCCATATGCGATCACCGAGAGCCTCAGCACTTTCTCCTTTAGCCAAGGTTTCCACTACAGCAAAACATTTGTTTTTAATTTCTTTTGTAATTGCTGCTTTCTCTACTAACTGATGGGCTAACCATTTTGCGCACTCTGGTTCATTAAGGAGCGAAGCAAGTTCCGCGACTGCCTCAGTCCCCTTATCATTCGCTGCTTGGACTAATTGATACATTTTATAAACCGCCTTGTTACTTCTTTTTACAGATGATTTATCGGCGTAGTCAATTTCGCCACAGACACGCACACATTCTCTGTACTCGTTTATCATTATTTTACCGCTAACGACACCCTCACCGGCACATTGGAGCGGGGTACTTTTTGTGGTATTTACCACAAAAAGTGCGCCGCGGAAATGTGTCCGGGTGCAGGGTATGGTTATATACGATCGCACCTTGCCCGTATATCACTGATTGTGCCGTACAAATCTCCATTGTCACTTACCACTATAGTAGTATCAGTTATAGGTACCGGAATTTGCTTATATCCTAATAGAAACTGTGTCATCTTTTCTTTATCATTTGCAAGTGCTTCTGACCTGCAATATACGACGATAATTTGTGGACCATGATTACTCGCTACTCGACCCCGTAGAAATCCACAATAGTCTGGTTCATCTTCAAGAATATGACGATAGTCTTTAGGCGTATTTCTCTTATGAGAGTCTTTCGCATCAAACAATTTCCCATCAGGAAATATCCAAAATACAAAATCAGGCGCTAAATGCGTAAAATCTTTAATTGCTTTTCTTCGCCCTTTGTATCTTTCTCTTAAAAACGGAAAGTCGCCAACTATGTCTTCTCTTGATATTGAACCTACAGTAATCATATTCGTGTATAACGTTGCAATGTGTGGCTGACAACCCAAAGCGAAGCGGCGGGTTGGCAGTCGCACACGATTGGCTTGTTATGTGTTTTACTCAAATTGAGATGATATATCTTCAAGTTTGACATCCTCGGGCCATTCGAGCCCCTCGTAGTAACACTTAAATAGTTTGGCAGCTTTGAGAAAACCAAAACAATGTTTTTTCTTCCGATTTACACCGCCATTTGTCATTTCAATAAAAACATCTTCATTAGATCCGGTCGGATCATAAAATACAAAATGCTTGAATTTATTTTCTCCATCATATTCACGAAACTCTACGGTACACTGCTGCTTTGAACCAGCGCATTGTATATAGCCATTTTTATTTTCAAGAATATAGAAAGAATTTATCCCCGGGTTCAGATAGTTAAACGCCTGAGGAAAGGTATACTCAGGTGGGAGTGATATTTCACTTTTTGTTTCACAACTGAACTTCCATTCCATAGTTCATTCTCTTTTTACACATAACGCAAAGCTAAGGGGCCGCCGACGCAGGAGGCGGTCCGTTCTTTGAGCGACTGGTTATATGGCAATTTGGCACTCCACATTCTTTTTGACTTCTTCTGGATCTAGATCGTATCCCGTGGCTCTATTACCACTCCAGTTTACACCAACCAAAATACCATCACTTTTTAAACCAGGAACCCATCTTTCTGAAAAAGCGTCCCATTGAATTTTCACAGGTTCAAAGTTTGAGTAAGCGTCAACGTTTTGAATTATTTTCTTTACTCTAGACAATGAAGACCAGAACGGTTGTGATCTTTTGCCATCAGAGTTCAACGGAGCAGGAAAACCACCCGCATCTCGAATCGTCCAGACAATACGCGTGCTTGCTACTTCCTTATAAAATGCCGATGCTTGCGATGCACTTTGTGTCATTCTGTATCCGCCATATAACGACGTGATAACGTGCCACCATGGGCGGAGGCCTGTAGTTTAGGCCGTAGCTCATGGTGGTCACGGTTGATGACCTTGTTAGAAGAATTCTTCAATTTCATTTTTCTTTAATTCATCTTCTTCATCAAATATATAAAGTTTTCCACCTTTTTCTATAAAGTCAGAAAGTAAACCAACTACTAATTTTTGTGATAACCGGATTGCTTGCCAAGCATCAATTCCATGCTGATCAGCAAGAGACCGATGTAGGCCTTCTATTTTTACAGGACAGGCCCATGATTCCATGTTCTTATCTTCGTACGGTGCGCCTATACCGACAACAATATCTATTTGTCGTCCTTTATTATCTATTCCTTGTAATCTTCTTTCAGCTATGTATTCCATGCATTTATTTGTGTTCTTCTAACGCAGAATTAAACGGCGCCGCGCATTTTGCGGCGTCCGAGCAGGGCGTTTTTTGCCCTGCGTTTTTAAATGACTTGTTATACACTTAATAATCATAGTATGAGTAAACAACGTCATTATGTATTTTTAAGCCTCTGCTTTCATATTGATTCTTTGTTCCGTCAATTAATTTATAGCCTCGTCCCATTACCCCGAATTTTATATATTTTGAAGCTTCAATTTGATTTCGCAATAACTTAATGCCACTGTTGTATGTTTGTAATGTGGGTTTGTTGTACTCGCCATCACATTTCTTTAATGGGCACATATACTGTAAATGAATGATTATTTCTCTATTGCCTTTATGTTTTTTGCCAAAGGGCTGGGATAATTGATTGAGCTTTAATTTAAATTGGTTTTTTCCTTTGTCACTAAATTCTATGACCTGTGCTTTAAAATAGTCACCACCCGCAAATGTAGTTAAAGGCAGAATGGCCAATATTGTTGATAAAGCAAGTTTTTTCATATGGTTTCTTTTTGTGTATAATGATAGAGGCCAGCCGCGCCGCTTTGCGGCGACGGACTGGGCCGACTTGTTATGCGCTTACTTATTACATAGATCATGATACTTGCCTATTAAACCTTTAATATATTCAAGAAACTCACTTTCGCTCGAATATACTTTGCCTGTTATTAGCGTTGGCTCTTCCGCTATGATAGTTGTTATTTCTCTATTTATTTCATCACAGCTATACATTTCATTTTTCAGACCGCCTTCCTTAGCGATATTTGCAAAAGTGGGATATAAATTATATGTGGTTTGATCCCACACTCTTGCCCTATATAAACTACCATTTTCAATGCCATGAAAAACATCAATTCTTATTACCCTAGATACATCCTTAAATTCTAGGAGCATTTCATAGGTATTACTTAGTTTGAAAGATTCATCCATTTCTTATTTTTTTCGTATAACGCCGCCCATGAGAGGCCGAGTGGAGCATCGCGGAACGAGGTCCTGCGCGCATGGAAATGCGCGCGAACTCAATGGGCTTGTTAGCCTTTTGTTCGATTACCGTATTGGATAAGCCCATATTTCCGAACCACGTTTAATATGAAACCATAATTCTTGTTCTACTGAATGGGACTTATACTTGAAATCATGCTGGATTACGCCGTCTAAATTAGTTGTGACTAGAGTATTTGTTATTTCAACTTCCTCATGGGTAGATAAATTTCTCAAATATACTTTTAGTTCTACCGTTTCATTTGGCCACGGTTCTCCTAGAGGCCTAACTAATTTTATTCTTAATCGTATTTCACTTGATTTATGTATATCGCCTATGATCTCGTAACTAAATGTAGGTGCAGGAATCCAGTTATTTCTATAGCCGTCTCTAAACTCTTGGCGCACCATTTCAAGAGACGGTTCAAAGCCTGAATCGGCCTCTATTTCTCCAATACATCCCCAACAATCACCACCACAATCTCCTGACAACGGATCATCTTCTTTATCCAATTCCCGATGGCAGATTCCGCAGTATTTTGTCATAGGGTTTTTAGGCTAACGTTTGAAGCCACGGGCGACTCCAGCGCGGCAAAGCCGCGGTGAGACGTCCCAGTGGGCTGACTTGTTATATGCATTATTCATAAAACTCATCCGGTGCAAACTGCGCACCCATTTCCTTGGCTTTACGATAATACATTTTGCTTTTTTCATAATTCTTTTCAATATCGGGTAAGCCGCCACTATAAATTGTACCTAGGTTATGAGCCGCAGTTCCGTCACCTAACTCAACTGCTCTAGTTAGTAGCTCGACTGCTTTCTCTCCGTTTAGTGGCACTCCCTCTCCGAGTTGATACATAACACCCAACAACCCTAGGGCACCAGGTATTTCATTTTTCACAAGTGGTTCTAATAGCTTTAAAGCTTTTTCATACTCTTTTTTCGTAAGAGCGTTGTTGGCTTCGATTACTTGTGATTCGGAGTTTTTCATTTTCTCAATGCATATAACGATTAGATAAGCGGCGTGTGCACCAGGTTAAAAAAAGCGCGATCTTCAAAACACGTCCGCTTTATCGACTTGTTATGTTTTTTAGTCGGCGCGCTCATTTTTGGATTTAAAACCTCTATGGT
>JAOUNS010000007.1 GCA_029880855.1 Gammaproteobacteria bacterium | reverse complement strand
CCAACCGCACCAATAAAAAAACCAGGCTGATGCCTGGTTTTAATGTTTGAAACTGATTGGCTCCCCGGGACGGGCTCGACAATTTGCGGGTCGGCAAATTGGGCAAACTCAATTGGAAATTCTATCAGCAGGTTACCCACCCCGAGGCGGTGAGAGCCATTCCAACCGCACCAATAAAAAAACCAGGCTGATGCCTGGTTTTAATGTTTGAAACTGATTGGCTCCCCGGGACGGGCTCGACAATTTGCGGGTCGGCAAATTGGGCAAACTCAATTGGAAATTCTATCAACAGGTTTGCCCACCCCGAGGCGGTGAGAGCCATTCCAACCGCACCAATAAAAAAACCAGGCTGATGCCTGGTTTTAATGTTTGAAACTGTTTGGCTCCCCGGGACGGGCTCGAACCGCCGACCCAATGATTAACAGTCATTTGCTCTACCGACTGAGCTACCGGGGAAATGAGCCGCGTATGTTAATGGTGCCAAGCCCGAAGGTCAATAGAGATGGCCCCTGGAATTTAGTTAGATTGAGCATTTAACCGGTTTGCCATCACGCATGGTTTTACTGACTCTGGGGCGTGCCTTGGAGACGATCAGCGCCCGATTAAGTTCAGGTGCGCCCTCAACGCAGAATTTAAAGGTTCCGTTGGTTCTCATCCCGTCAGTCGGGTAGAAAGGGATATATTGTCCACGGGGTCCAAATGCGGCAAGTTCGACAGTTATTTTGTGCGTAACAGCCGGATAGATCCGCTTGACGGCTTCATCATCATCCAGCTCCCGGTTGTCATTACTGTCAGCGAAAATCAGCCAGCCTTTTCCCCAATCCTTACTGCGCATACAGGAACGACCGTCAGCCGATGGGCAGGCAACCAGCGTTTCATTGCGGGTAATGGCCTCTGACCAGGCATAGCGCAGGCTGTGACTTATCTGATTTACTTCATTGGTTACCCGATTACTGGCGAGCAGTCCCTGCAAGCCCGGGATACCGGCGCCTGCCAAGATGCCCAGAATAGCCATTATGATGACCAACTCGATGAGTGTCAGTCCGGTTTGGTGAAATTGTTTGTTGTTTTGAAAGTACCCATGGCCATTCCCTCGACCATGGGATTTTTTTAATGTGACATCCATGTCAACCCCCCACATCCATGTACGGTTCACAAGATACCCGTTTGGACGTGGGAGGTCTGTAGGACTTTTCAGTATTCTTTTGTAGGAAAATTCTGATATCTGGTTTAAACCAGATTTTTCAGGCGCTGCAGGGCACTCTGCAGATTTTCGGTGCTTGTGGCGTAGGAGAGCCGCATATAACCCGGTGAACCAAAGGCAGTACCGGGCACCAGGGCGATACCTGCATGCTCAATGAGATATTCTGCCAACTCCAGATCATCGCTGACACCGGGGACTCGCTCGATGAAGCCGGTAATCTCGGGGAAGGCATAGAATGTCCCCTGTGAGGGCAGGCAACGAATGCCTTCAATCTCATTCAGTCCCTCCAGCACCATATCGTGTCGCGATTTGAAAACCTGCAACATGTCTTTAATGCAACGCTGATCACCACGCAAGGCGGCCTCAGCGGCGACCTGAGAGATCGAAGTGGGATTGGAGGTACTTTGTGACTGGATTTTCTTCATGGCCTTGATAAGAACGGCAGGGCCTCCGGCATAGCCGATGCGCCAGCCGGTCATGGAGTAGGCTTTGGAAACACCATTCAGCACGATGCTTCGCTCATACAGATCAGGACAGACATTGACGATATTCTGGAAGGGTTCCTTATCCCAGATGATGTGTTCGTACATATCATCACTGGCGATGAGCACATGGGGATGACGGCGCAAGACTTCGCCCAGCGCTGCCAGTTCCTGACTGCTGTAGTTCTGGCCGGTTGGGTTTGACGGGCTGTTTAGTACCAGCAATCGGGTACGCGGGGTGATGGCCGCTTCCAGTTGTGCCGGACTGATTTTGAAGTGCTGGTCATAATCGGTTTCGATGATCACCGGTTTGCCATCCGCCAGCAGAACCATATCGGGATAGGAGACCCAGTATGGTGCGGGGATGATCACTTCATCATCTGCATTGAGCAGAGCCTGCACAAGATTGTAAAAACTTTGTTTGCCGCCGCAGGAGACCAGGATTTGATCGGGGGCGTAGGTCAAGTTATTTTCACGACTGAATTTTTCGGCGATTGCCGCCTTCAGTGAAGGTGTGCCATCAACAGCCGTATATTTCGTGAAACCCTTGTTGATGGCATCCATAGCCGCCTGCTTGATGTGTTCAGGTGTGTCAAAATCCGGTTCGCCCGCACCCAGACCAATGATATCCTTCCCCTGCGCCTTGAGTTCGCCGGCACGTGCTGTCACTGCCAGGGTTGGGGACGGTTTGATGCGATTTACGCGGTCAGCGAGCTTGATGTCCAAAGAAACTTCCTCAATCTTCCGGTTTGTGACACAAAGGCGTGTAATATATATGAAACCACGTCGCTAAAGAATGCCATGAGTAAAAATTTTGCCCTCAAATCCGATTATCAGCCCGCCGGGGATCAGCCCCGGGCCATCCTCGAACTCACCAGCGGCCTGCTGGCAGGCGAGGCGGGGCTGACCCTGTTGGGCGTGACCGGATCCGGCAAGACTTTCACCATTGCCAATGTGATCCAAAATCTGCAGCGGCCGACATTGATCCTGGCCCACAACAAGACACTCGCGGCGCAGCTTTACGGTGAAATGCGGGAATTTTTCCCGGATAATTCCGTGGAATACTTTGTTTCTTACTATGACTACTATCAACCGGAAGCCTATGTGCCGGCATCGGATACCTATATCGAAAAAGACGCCTCCATTAATGAGCACATTGAGCAGATGCGCCTGTCAGCGACCAAGGCCTTGCTCGAACGTCGAGACACCATCATTGTGGCCACTGTCTCGGCGATCTATGGTCTGGGGGATCCCCAGTCCTATCTGAGCATGGTGTTACACCTGAAGCGAGGCGAGACCATTGATCAGCGACAGCTCCTGCGGCGTCTGGCTGAATTGCAATACTCACGTAATGATGTGGAACTGCGTCGAGGCACCTATCGGGTCAGGGGTGAGGTTCTGGATATATTTCCGGGGGATTCGGATCGGGATGCAGTGCGCGTTGAATTGTTCGATGACGAGATCGAAAATATCAGCTATTTCGACCCACTCACAGGTGAAATTCTGCGCAAAGTGCCGCGAGCCACCATTTATCCCAAAACACACTATGTCACGCCCAGACAGACCCTGCTGGACGCCGTGGAGCAGATCAAGGCCGAGCTCAAGGAACGGCTGGAGCAGCTCTACGCGCTTAACAAGCTGGTAGAGGCGCAACGACTGGAACAACGGACCCGCTTTGATCTGGAGATGATCATGGAGTTGGGATATTGCTCCGGTATCGAAAATTACTCGCGCTATCTCTCCGGGCGACAGGCCGGTCAACCGCCGCCAACCTTCATGGACTATTTGCCCGATGATGCCCTGTTAGTGATCGACGAGTCCCATGTCACCATACCCCAGGTCGGCGCCATGTATAAGGGCGATCGTTCCCGCAAAGAGAATCTGGTGGAGTATGGATTCAGACTGCCTTCGGCACTGGACAATCGACCCCTCAAATTCGCGGAATTCGAGCAATTGGCGCCGCAAACGATTTATGTCTCGGCCACTCCGGCGCAATACGAGGCCGAGCACTCCGGTGCGGTGGTGGAGCAGGTGGTCAGGCCCACCGGTCTGGTTGATCCGGTGCTGGAAGTTCGTCCTGCAGGCAGCCAGGTGGATGACCTGCTCTCCGAGATCAATCAGCGTGCTGCACGCAAGGAGCGGATCCTGGTCACCACCCTCACCAAGCGTATGGCAGAGGACCTGACCGACTACCTGAATGACCATGATGTGCGAGTGCGCTATATGCACTCGGATATCGACACCGTCGAACGTATTGAGATTATCCGGGACCTGCGTCTGGGGGTGTTTGATGTGCTGGTCGGCATCAACCTGTTACGAGAAGGTCTGGATATTCCGGAGGTCAGTCTGGTGGCCATCCTGGATGCGGACAAGGAAGGCTTTCTGCGATCAGACCGGGCACTGATTCAGACTATCGGTCGTGCCGCCCGAAATGCCGGCGGCAAGGCGATTCTCTATGCGGATCGGATAACGGGTTCCATGCAACGGGCCATGGATGAGACAGACCGTCGTCGGGAGAAACAAGTCGCCTATAACCTGGAGCACGGTATTACCCCGACTTCAATCACCAAGGCAGTCACTGATGTAATGGAAGGGGCCTATGCCGCCCGGACCGGCACCCCGCAGGATTTCGCCAGGGTTGCCGAGGCGGCAGCGGAATATGCCGATATGAGTCCGGAACAACTGGCCAAAAAAATCAAGCAGATGGAAGAACAGATGTACCAATTTGCCCAGGACCTGGAATTCGAGGCGGCCGCCAAACTGCGGGACGAAATCAACCGCCTGCGCCAAACCGGTCTGGCCATGGTCTGAGTCGTGGCCGGCCCGGTCCAAAGGACACTCATTCCCTTGCCAGATCGCCGTATATCTAGTATCTTCCCGCTCCCTGAGAGGTTGCTTCGAATACAGGGGTAACCTGACAGTCGCGTAGCTCAGTTGGTTAGAGCACTACCTTGACATGGTAGGGGTCGTTGGTTCGAGTCCAATCGCGACTACCAAATTCTGCGAAGCAACATGGATGTTGGTTGTGTACAGCAAATTATGACTATACTTGATGAAGGCGGTCCATTGTACGGGCCGCCTTTATTGTTATGGGACGACCCCTCGTACAGGCCGTTCCTGAATAAACATGCGGCCCCTGGTATGGGCGCGCCACTGCGAAAGAGGAAACAAACATGCCGACTATCACTCTGCCTGACGGCAGCAAGCGAGACTATCCCCAACCCTTAACTGTTGCCGAAGTGGCAGCCGATATCGGCGCCGGACTGGCAAAATCCGCACTGGCGGGCAAGATCGAAGACAAGCTGGTTGATACCTCATATCGCATAGAGAAGGATGTCAATCTGGCCATTATTACCGAGCGTGACGCCGAAGGACTGGAAGTGATTCGTCATTCCACCGCCCATTTGCTGGCCCAGGCGGTCAAACAGCTCTATCCCGATGCACAGGTGACGATCGGCCCTGTGATCGAAGACGGGTTCTACTACGACTTTGCCTACAAAGCGGGTTTTTCCGACGCTGATCTGGAGAAGATCGAAAAGAAAATGGCCGATTTGGCCAAGCAGGATTTCCGGGTCGAACGTTCCGTTATGCCGCGTGATGAAGCAGTGAAATTTTTTCGAAATATGGGTGAGGCTTACAAGGCCGAGATCATCGAGAGTATTCCGGCCAATGAAGACCTGTCACTCTACAAACAGGGCGAGTTCATTGATTTGTGCCGTGGACCCCATGTGCCTTCAACCGGCAAACTGAAGGCTTTTAAACTAATGAAAGTGGCCGGGGCCTATTGGCGCGGTGACAGCAAGAATGAAATGTTACAGCGTATCTACGGCACCGCATGGACTGATAAAAAAGCGCTGAAAGACTACCTGTTTCGCCTGGAAGAGGCGGAAAAACGCGATCACCGCAAATTGGGCCGCAAGCTGGATATGTTCCACATCCAGGAAGAAGCGCCCGGTATGGTTTTCTGGCATGACAAAGGCTGGATCATCTACAAGGAAATTGAACAATACGTCCGCAACAAGATCCGTGCGCATGGCTATCAGGAGGTGAACACCCCCAAACTGGCTGATCGGGTGTTGTGGGAAAAGTCAGGCCACTGGGAAAAGTTCCGTGACGGCATGTTTACCACCTCATCAGAAAATCGGGAATACGCGGTCAAGCCCATGAACTGTCCCTGTCACGTACAGATATTTAATCAGGGACTGAAGAGTTACCGTGATTTGCCGTTACGCATGGCCGAGTTTGGCTCCTGTCATCGTAATGAGCCGTCTGGTACGCTGCACGGCCTGATGCGGGTGCGCGCCTTCACTCAGGACGACGCCCATATCTTCTGCACAGAAGCGCAGATCCAGGCGGAGGTTTCATCCTTCATCGATCTGCTGTATGAAGTCTATGCGGATTTCGGTTTCCAGGACGTCATCATCAAACTCTCAACCCGTCCGGAACAGCGGGTGGGTTCCGACGAGGTGTGGGACAAGGCGGAGCACGCGCTTGAAACAGCCCTGAATGCAAAAGGGCTGGAGTGGGATCTGCAACCGGGCGAGGGTGCTTTCTATGGTCCCAAGATTGAGTTTTCTCTGCGGGACTGTCTGAATCGCGTCTGGCAGTGTGGCACCATTCAGGTGGACTTTTCCATGCCGGGGCGTCTGGGAGCGGAGTACGTGGCCGAGGACGGCGAGCGTAAAACCCCGGTGATGTTGCATCGGGCTATTCTGGGATCCATGGAGCGTTTTATCGGAATTCTCATTGAACACTATGCCGGACAGTTCCCGGATTGGCTGGCCCCGGTTCAGGCTGTGGTGATGAATATTACCGATACTCAGTCAGAATATGTCCGGGAAGTGGCAGAAGAGCTGAAAAAACACGGACTTCGGGCCCGGTCTGACTTGAGAAATGAGAAAATTGGTTTTAAAATTCGCGAACATACGCTACAGAAAGTACCTTATCAGCTGGTCATCGGCGATAGGGAAATGAATAACCGTACTGTGGCCGTGCGTACGCGAGGCGGTGAGGACCTCGGCACCATGTCTGTTAAGGACTTTGCCGAGAAACTCACTTTGTCTATTGCGTGCCGCGGCCGTAGTCATTTGGAGGGCTAGCATATCGCTACTGCGAAAGAAACACGCATTAATGACGACATCCGCATTGCGGAAGTTCGTGTAATTGGTGCAGATGGCGAACAGATAGGTGTTCTGCCAATTGAAAAGGCGAAAGCGATGGCTTTTGAAGCCGAATTGGATCTGGTGGAGATTGCACCGGAAGCTTCGCCGCCCGTTTGCCGAATTATGGACTATGGCAAGTATCAGTTTGAACTGAACAAAAAACGGCATGCGGCCAAGAAGAAGCAAAAACAGATCCATATCAAAGAAGTAAAGTTTCGACCAGGGACGGATGTAGGGGATTATCAGGTAAAACTACGCAACCTGATACGTTTCCTGAGCAATGGGGACAAGGCCAAGATCACGATGCGGTTTCGCGGACGCGAAATGGCGCATCAGGAACTGGGCCTTGAGTTTTTACAACGGATTGAAAATGACCTGGCTGAATACGGGACGGTGGAACAACACCCGAAAGTGGAAGGCCGTCAAATGGTCATGGTGATTGCCCCGAAGAAAAAGTGAGGCGGCCTGTGCCGTCAGTTGTTATCTTGATGAATGCGGAGTAAGAGAAATGCCGAAAATTAAAACACATCGAGGAGCTGCCAAACGCTTCAAGCGTTCCGGTTCCGGTGGGTTCAAGCGAGCCCAGTCACATCGTCGTCATATCCTGACGAAGAAGAGTACCAAACGTAAACGTCATTTACGTTCACCTTCTCAGGTACATGAGTCAGACGTTCGTTCTGTTAACAGAATGTTGCCATACAGCTAAGGAGTGAGTAGCGATGCCAAGAGTTAAACGCGGCGTAACTGCACACGCCAAGCACAAAAAAGTTATGAGTCAGGCCAAGGGTTATTATGGCCGTCGTAAGAATGTTTTCCGGGTTGCGACCCAGGCTGTCACCAAGGCTGGTCAGTATGCCTATCGTGATCGTCGTCAACGCAAGCGTCAGTTCCGCGCGTTGTGGATTGCCCGCATTAATGCGGCAGCCCGTGAGTGTGGTCTGTCCTACAGTCGGATGATTAATGGTTTAAAGCGGGCCGAGATCGCTATCGATCGTAAAGTGCTGGCGGACATGGCTGTGTTTGATAAAGCAGCTTTTGCCCACCTCGCAGAACAGGCCAAGGCTAACCTGCAAAGCCAGGGTTAATCACCTGCACCCGACTTCGGGTGTTATGGAATGACCAAAGCAGAACAAGGGAAGGCCATTGGCGCCTTCCCTTTTTTATTTTACTAACGAGAAAAACCGCCATCGTGTTACAGGAACTTGAACAACTTGTAAAAACGGCTCAGCAAGCTGTACAGGCTGCTGATTCAGCCCAGGCCCTGGATCAGGTACGGGTGGACTATCTTGGCAAAAAAGGCCATATCACCCAGCAGATGAAATCGCTGGGCAACCTGTCCGCTGAAGAACGACCCAAGGCAGGTCAACTGATCAACAATGCCAAACAACAGATCCAGCAAGCCATTGAGGAGAGAAAAAACGTTCTCCAGAATGCGGAACTGGCCGACCGGCTGGCGGGAGAGAAGATTGACGGAACCTTGCCGGGTCGCGGTCAACACCCCGGCGGTTTGCATCCGGTGACGCGCACCATGCAGCGCATCGAAGACATGTTCGTCCGTCTGGGTTTTGAGGTGGCGGAAGGCCCTGAAGTTGAAGATGATTACCACAACTTTGAAGCACTGAACATTCCCGAAACCCATCCGGCCCGGGCCATGCACGATACCTTCTACTTCAATGACGGTCGTCTGTTGCGTACCCATACCTCACCGGTACAGATCCGTGTAATGCAAAATCGGGAGCCGCCGCTCAAGGTGATTGCGCCGGGACGTGTGTATCGTTGTGATTCCGATCTGACACACACCCCGATGTTTCATCAGGTTGAAGGTTTCATGATTGGAGAGCAGGTCACATTTGCCGATCTGAAAGGGATCCTGAGTGATTTCCTGCAATATTTCTTTGAGAGAAAAGACCTGTCCGTACGATTCCGGCCTTCTTATTTCCCCTTCACCGAACCTTCTGCCGAGGCGGATATTCAGTGTGTGATGTGCGGCGGAGCAGGCTGTCGGGTCTGCAGCCATACCGGTTGGATCGAGATTCTCGGTTGCGGCATGGTTCACCCCAAAGTATTGCAGCATGTGAATATTGATAGTGAAAAATATCTCGGATTTGCTTTTGGGTTGGGTGTAGAGCGCATGGCCATGCTGCGTTATGGCGTGAATGATCTGCGGCTCTTTTTTGAGAATGATTTGCGCTTTTTACAACAATTTAATTAACGGCTGTTCGGCGTTATATTTAATGGGGAAACTGATTCATGAAATTCAGTGAGCAGTGGTTACGGGAATGGGTTAATCCGGCGATCACGACACAGGAACTGGCGCATCAACTGACCATGGCCGGTCTGGAAGTGGACGTCATCGAACCGGTTGCGGCTGAGTTTGATCTGGTGGTTGTCGGGGAGGTGCTCAGCCTCGAAGCACACCCGGATGCGGACAAGTTGCGTGTCTGTCAGGTAAATGTGGGTGAAAGTACACCCTTGACCATCGTCTGTGGCGCAGCGAATGTACGACAGGGCGTGAAGGTGCCGGCCGCCCTGATCGGTGCAAATCTGCCCGGCGGCCTGAAAATAAAGAAGAGCAAGCTGCGTGGTGTTGAGTCACACGGCATGCTTTGCTCAGCAAAAGAACTGGGCATGGCCGAGCAGGCAGAAGGCTTGTTGATTCTGCCGGATGATGCACCCATCGGCGAAAGTGTCCGTGATTATCTGGCGCTGGACGATGTCTCCATCGAACTGGGACTCACCCCCAATCGCGGTGATTGCCTGAGCATCGCAGGCATAGCCCGAGAGGTCGGGGTGATAAATCAGCGCGACGTCACCACACCGACGACGAAAAATATTACTGTGGCCCTGGTGGACAAGTTCAACGTAAAGGTGTCTGCCCCCCGGGATTGTCCTGCGTATGTGGGACGAATCATTCGTGGTATTGACCAATCAGCAACTACACCGATCTGGATGCAGGAGCGCTTGCGTCGATGCGGTGTTCGCAGTCTGGGGCCGGTTGTGGATGTCACCAACTATATTTTGCTTGAGTTGGGTCAACCCATGCACGCCTTTGACCTGGACAAATTATCCGGCTCTATAAATGTTCGCCATGCGAAGGCAGGGGAAAAAATCAAATTGCTGGACGAACAGCTGATTGAGCTGACAGAAGGCACCCTGGTCATTGCCGATGACAAGGCGCCGGTTGCCCTGGCGGGTATTATGGGCGGGGCTGACTCTGCGGTGAGTGACGGGACAAAGGATATCTTCCTGGAGAGTGCCTTTTTTGCACCTCTGGCCATTGCCGGCAAGGCGAGAAGCTACGGATTGCACACCGATTCATCACACCGTTTTGAACGGGGTGTTTCTCCCGATTTGCAATCGCGGGCCATGGAACGTGCCACTGAGCTGTTATTGAGTATCGTGGGCGGCAAGGCCGGTCCCATTGTTAAGCAACAAAGCTCTGATCATTTGCCGGTCAAGCTGCCGTTGCCCCTGCGTGCAGCACGCATCGCCAGAGTGCTTGGCGTGAAGATCCCTGCCAATGACATTACGGCCATTCTGAAACGACTGGGGATGGAGATTTTTGTTGAAGGTGAGGACTGGAAGGTTACTCCGCCCATCTTTCGCTTCGACATTGAGCAGGAAGTGGATCTGATTGAGGAAATCGGCCGCATTTTTGGCTATGACAACCTGCCGGAGAGTCGGCCGGTCAGTCCCATGGTCATGCAGCCAAACCCGGAGGAACGCCTCGATCTGCGTCGGATACGTCACCTGTTGACCGATCTGGGCTACCAGGAGGCCATTACCTACAGTTTCGTTGAACCCGGAATGCAATCCCTGTTCACCCCTGAACTGGAGGCCTTGCCGCTGGCCAACCCGATTTCGGCCGAAATGGCCGTCATGCGGACCTCTTTATGGCCGGGACTGGTTCAGGCCATGCTCTATAACTTGCACCGTCAACAAAATCGTATAAGCTTATTCGAGTGCGGTCTCAAATTTGTCCGACAAGATTCTGAATTAAAACAAGAAATGGTCCTGGCCGGGTTGCGTTTTGGTGAAGTGTATCCCGAACAATGGGGCTTGAAGGCAGGGAAGGGTGATTTCTTTGACGTCAAAAATGACGTGGAAGCGATTTGTCGTATAGCCGGTGCATTTACAGAATATCAGTTTGAACCGGCCGGCCATGCTGCCTTGCACCCGGGTCAGTCAGTGCGACTGATGCGAAACGGGGTTGAGGCAGGTTGGTTAGGGGTACTGCACCCCTCAATCTGCCGCAAACTGGGGCTGACACAGACTGTCGTTCTGTTTGAACTTAATCTTGCTGTGCTGCAGCGGGGCAGGGTTCCGGTCTTTGAACCGTTGTCCAAATTCCCTGCAATAAGAAGGGATTTGGCGTTTGTGATTAATGAGACCATAACGGCTCAACAGGTCCGGGATACCATCCTCAAAACGGCTCCCGAAAGCCTGAGAAGCATCGAGTTGTTTGACGTATATACCGGCGAAGGTATTGATTCTGGAAGAAAAAGTCTCGCTTTAGGCTTGACCTTACAGGATCTTTCGCGCACTCTTACAGACAGCGAAGTGGATACTGTAATGGCGCAGATAAAAGGTGTATTACAGTCAGACCTTGGAGCGACCTTACGAGAATAATGAGAGAAAGGGGCTTATGGCGCTAACAAAGGCTGAGATGGCAGAACGCTTGTTTGAAGAGCTTGGGCTTAACAAGCGAGAGGCCAAGGAACTCGTCGAGTTGTTTTTTGAAGAAATACGCGGGGCGCTGGAAAACGGCAAACAGGTCAAGCTGTCCGGTTTCGGTAATTTTGATCTGCGTGATAAAAAACAGCGACCTGGACGAAATCCAAAAACAGGGGAAGAAATTCCGATTACAGCACGCCGCGTGGTGACGTTTCGTCCCGGGCAAAAACTCAAGGCAAGAGTAGAGGCATATGCTGGAACCCAGTCAGAATAACGAACTCCCGCCAATTCCGGGGAAACGCTACTTTACCATTGGTGAAGTCAGTGACCTGTGTGACGTAAAGCCACACGTTCTCCGCTATTGGGAACAGGAGTTTCCCCAACTGAAGCCGGTTAAACGTCGCGGCAATCGGCGTTATTACCAGCGTCAGGATGTGGTGATGATCCGCCAGATCCGCAGTTTATTGTATGAACAGGGTTATACTATTGGTGGAGCCCGTAATCAGCTGGTGGAAACCACCAAAGACGGCGAGCAGGCCGGTCCGCCGGCCCTGCGGGAAATTCGCCGGGAACTGGAAGAGATCGCTGAAATTCTCCGGTTTTAATCTTTCTTTATACCCTCATCGTAGGTATTATACGCGACCTGTTTAACTCACATCGGGGCGTAGCGCAGCCTGGTAGCGCACTACACTGGGGGTGTAGTGGTCGCAGGTTCAAATCCTGCCGTCCCGACCAATTTCTTTTTAATAAATTCCTATCAAACTGTTTTGATTTTCTTGTGTGCTTTGTTTTGAAATACTTGATTAAGTACTTCTGAATGGCCTAACATCAAAAACTCTACAATCGTGAAGCAAAATTATCGATAAATAAAAACGGAACGGGGAAGGTTTTGGAGGCCGACCCCTACTTACTGTTATGAAGAGCGCATATCGGTTTTGGAGGCCGAGTTGCGGTTCGTCCCATCTTAACGATAAGTTCCGTTACTACATCTGGCCTGGGCAAACAGGCCAGATGATTCTTATCATACACATCTCATGTCGCCGTACAAGGGTTGACGCAATATATTTTTTACGCGTGTAGGGGGTGTGCTAGGTAGAACAAGTCACCTTGTATGACTCCTACGGGCTTCTTATGCTGAAGGCATCAGAATCACGGTCTATTTATGCATGATGCAAGATGTCGCAGGCTGATGCGCACCATCCCTGGCGCGCCCCCTGCGGGCGTGCTGCGCACGTCCCGTTTTGCTCCCGGCAAAACGGTCAAATCCTGCCGTCCCGACCAATTCTTTCTCTGTCCGTCGATCCCGGACTATTCGAGAAAAAACTTCAACGCAGAGTCGCAAAGGCGCGGTGTATAGCAATTCTCAAGCCCCGCGTATGGGCTGACCAGCTTCAATTCGGCAGATGCCGGGTAAAACTGCGATGATGGATTAAAATCCTTCTTTTGCGCCTTTGCGTTGAATAATTGTTTCCTGCTCCCCGCTTTCCGTCCATACAACGGCTCTATATAATCGAATTCATGTCACGCACTTTCACATTATTGGCCGGTTGTCGGGATCGCGTGGGGATTGTGGCCCATGTGAGTGGTTTCATCGCCGGGCACAAGGGCTGGATCACCGAAGCCAGCTATCATACCGATCCGGTGAGTCACTGGTTTTTCATGCGCCATGTGATTATGGCCGACTCCCTGCCCATGGATATTGATACGTTTCGGGCGCAGTTTGGCGAGTATGCGAAAAGCATGGATATCGACTGGCAGATTTCCGACTCGGCTGCACCCAAGCGGGTGGTTATTTTCGTCAGCAAAGAGGAACACTGTCTGGCGGAACTGTTGTATCGCTGGCGTTCCAAAGATATGCAGTTTGATATTGCCGGGGTGATCTCCAACCATAATGATATGCGCAGTTATGTGGAGTTCCACGGCTTGCCTTATCATTACATTCCGGTCGACAAGCAAAACAAGATTACTGCCTTTTCAGAAATCGAAAACGTGTTGGCGGCGTGTCAGGCTGATACTATCGTCCTTGCACGTTATATGCAGATCCTGCCACCGGCACTATGTACGAAATATCATGGCAGGATTATAAATATCCATCACAGCTTTTTGCCGTCTTTTGCCGGCGCCAAACCCTATCATCAGGCTTATGAGCGAGGCGTTAAGCTGATCGGCGCCACCAGCCATTATGTGACGGAAGAACTGGATGCCGGTCCGATCATTGAGCAGGATGTGATCCGTGTCAGTCACGACACGGATATCCCAAGCATGGTGCGGTTAGGCAAGGATGTGGAAAAGCTGGTGTTGGCGCGAGCTGTTCGCTATCACCTGGAGGATCGTGTACTGGTGCATGGCAATAAAACGGTCGTCTTTGCCTAGTACCTGTTTCGAGCTTGCTTTGTATCACCAATCCTGATGCAGCTTTGCATTACTTGACGTTGTAGTAGTCTTTGTACCACGCAACGAATTTGGCGATGCCTTCTTCAACACTGGTATCCGGTTTGTAACCCACGTCCCTGGCCAGATCTTCTGTATCGGCGTAAGTGTAGGGCACATCACCCGGTTGCAGGGGCAACATATTCTTTTCAGCCTTTTTCCCCAGACACTCTTCCAGGACCTCAATATATCGCATCAACATACAGGGGTTGTTATTCCCGATGTTATAGACCCGCCAGGGCGCTTTGGCGGTACCGGGATCCGGATCATCACCGGTCCAGTCGGGGTTGGAGGAGGCCACTTTATCGAGTGTGCGAATAACACCCTCCACAATGTCATCAATATAAGTGAAGTCACGTTTGTGATCGCCATAGTTAAAGACATCAATCGGTTCACCGGCCAGGATCTTTTTGGTGAACATGAAGAGTGCCATATCGGGTCGACCCCAGGGGCCATAGACGGTAAAGAAGCGCAGACCGGTAGTCGGCAGACCGAACAGATGACTGTAGGTGTGGGCCATCAATTCATTCGACTTTTTCGATGCGGCATACAAACTGACAGGATGGTCGACGTTGTTATGTACCGAGAAGGGATAGTTGGTATTGGCGCCATAAACGGAACTGCTGGAAGCAAATACCAGATGTTCAACGTTATTGTGGCGACAACCTTCCAGAATATTCACAAAACCGACAATATTGGTGTCTATGTAGGAATGGGGGTTGATCAGGGAATAACGTACACCGGCCTGGGCGGCCAGATTTACCACACGTTGTGGTTTGTGTTTGGCAAATATCTTCGCCATGGCATCCCGGTCTTCAATGTTCGCACGGACATCGGTGAATCCCTTATAGGCCTTGACGCGCTCCAGTCGGGCCTGTTTCAGCGTAACGTCATAATAGTCATTCAGGTTGTCGATACCGATAACTTCGTCGCCGCGCTCCAGCAATCTTATTGCCAATGCGGAACCAATAAAACCGGCTGTTCCGGTAATCAGGACTTTCATGCTTGCTCCCTTGAAATTATAGCGTTTTTGTCAGAATCAGAGACGTCCATCGACATCGTCTTTGGGCAGGACATACTTTACGTCATAGAGTATGCAGTTTGCCTTGCCGAGTTCGCGGATACCCTTGCTGCCCATTGCTTTAAATTCGTTATGGGCAACAGCAATGATGATCGCGTCATATTTGCCTTTCACGGGTTTGTCGACAGGCGTGACACCATATTCATGTTGGGCTTCCGCCTTGTCAACCCAGGGATCATAGACATCGATATTGACGTGATAGCCGTCAAATTCATCGATAATGTCAATGACACGTGAGTTGCGCAGATCGGGGCAGTTTTCTTTAAAAGTCAGTCCCATAATGAGGATATTGGAATCGACCACATGAACACGGCGCTGGGTCATCATTTTGACAACCTGTTTCGTGACATACCCCCCCATGCTGTCATTAATGCGTCGGCCTGCTAAAATAATTTCAGGGTTATAGCCGATTTCCTGTGCCTTATGTGTCAGGTAGTAGGGATCGACACCGATGCAATGTCCGCCAACCAGTCCGGGACGAAACGGCAGGAAGTTCCATTTGGTGCCTGCTGCCTCCAGTACTTCCAGAGTATCTATGCCCAGTTTTTTAAATATCAGGGCAAGTTCATTGACCAGTGCTATATTAAGATCGCGTTGGGTGTTTTCAATTACTTTTGCAGCCTCTGCCACACGAATGGAACTGGCCAGATGTGTTCCGGCCTTGATCACCCGCTTATAGAGCTGATCCACGAATTGGGCCACTTCCGGTGTTGAACCGGAGGTGACTTTAAGAATATCGGTTACCCGGTGTTCCTTGTCGCCCGGATTAATACGTTCAGGACTGTAACCGGCATAAAAGTCCTTGTTAAAGACCAGACCGGACTCTTTTTCCAGCAAGGGTACGCAAACCTCTTCCGTCGCACCCGGATAGACTGTTGATTCATAGATGACGATATTGTCTTTCGACAAGACCTTGCCCAGGGCGGTGCTGGCGCTGTGCAGGGGACTCAGATCCGGGCGTTTGTGATTATCGATGGGGGTTGGTACAGTGACGATATAGACATCGCAAGCGGCAATGTCATTCAGGTTTGCAGTAAATGAAAGTTTTGTGGCGGTGGCCAGCAACTCGGGCTCAACTTCCAGTGTGCTGTCTTTACCCTCATTCAGCTCCTTGATCCTGGCCGTGTTGATATCAAATCCGATAGTGTTAAATTGGCGGCCGAATTCCACAGCGAGTGGCAGGCCAACATAACCCAGCCCAACTATCCCTATCGAGATGCTGTCGATGTCTTTCATTCATTACCTCTGACTTGATATTTTACTTAAATTTTAATAGGTTAGATGGATAATGACAATCAGGGGCGGTTTAAATAAGTGCATGCACCTTTTTTGCCATTGCAATACATTTCCCGGAAATCCGGTGCTGACTGTCCCTGGAATTGTAGCGGCCAATACCGAAAAATAATGATATATATTAGTATCGTAATTATCAACTTGATATCTGTGCCGGCCAATAAATAGTCAGGCTTCAGCAGGAAGAAGAAGGGTCCGTCGTTGACAACAATTCGTATTTTCAAACACTACGTAAGAATCCAGTTTATCCTGTTAGGTGCAATTGAATTTTTTATATTCATGCTGGCGGTAAAGTTTGGTACGGACATCAGGGCTTCCGGGCTGCTGGATTTGCCGGATGGGCCTGCAACACCGACTTTCATGGAGATGTTTTCATTTGCCTCCGTGATGTTGTTAAGCATGATTGCGTTGGGTCTGTATCAGGCAAGGTTGCAGGCCGGGGCGCTGGGGTTTTTATTACGTATGAGTGCCGGTTACCTGATTGGTGTGGTGATGCTGGCTCTGTTGTTTTATCTTTTCCAGTCGCTGTTCCTGCGGCGAACTGTGCTGATCTTCGCCATTATTATTTCATTTCTGGCTATCTGCGTGATCCGGCTGCTGCTTTATAACCTCGATCCGGAAATTTTCAAGCGGCGTGTTCTGGTGCTGGGTGCGGGGAAAAACGCCAAAGCCATTGCCGAGTTGCGACGCAAGACGGATCAACTGGGATTTACCGTACTGGGTTATATTCATATTCGAGGTGAGGATGATCAGGTTGATCCAAAGAGCATTATCAACCTGAATATGTCATTGAAAGATTACGCACTGCGCAATGATATTGATGAAATTATCCTTGCTGTCGGTGATCGGAGAAAAGGTTTTCCGATCCATGATTTGCTGGATTGCAAGATGAGCGGTGTGGCGGTAAACGATGTGCTGGGCTTTTATGAAAGGGAAACCGGTAAAATTCGTCTCGATCAGTTGCATCCCAGTTGGCTGGTGTTTTCGGACGGGTTTACCCAAAGCGGGCTGCGCATCTATTCCAAACGTATTTTTGACATTATCGTCAGTATCAGCCTGCTGATTTTGACTTTGCCCGTAATCCTGTTAACCATGTTGGCAATCTGGCTGGAAAGCGGCTGTAAAGGACCGGTGCTGTATCGCCAGATCCGGATCGGTGAGGATGGCAAACCGTTTCAAATCCTCAAGCTGCGCAGTATGCAGGTTGATGCGGAAAAAGACGGTCTGGCGCAATGGGCGGTGGAAAATGATACGCGTGTGACCAGAGTGGGGAGATTTATCCGCAAGTCACGCATTGATGAACTGCCACAGATCATCAATGTGCTGCGTGGGGACATGAGTTTTGTCGGCCCGCGTTGTGAGCGTCCGCATTTTGTCATGAAATTGAGTGAAGATATCCCCTACTATGAGGAGCGCCACCGGGTTAAACCCGGTATCACCGGCTGGGCACAATTACGCTATCCATACGGTTCCTCGGTGGAAGATGCAGCAGAGAAACTGCAATACGATCTTTACTATGTGAAAAACTACAGCCTGTTTCTTGATATGCTTATCCTGGTCGAAACAATCGAAGTGGTCTTGTTCGGCAAGGGGGCGAGATGAGGATGGCGCAGACTGAAAACCGGTTTCAGACAGGCGGAATGCTATGATCGGTGTTGGTGAAATCAGCTATACCCTGAGTGGTGTGATGTACCTTGTACTCACACTGCTGTTGCTGACCAGCTGGAAGGGACGTTTAAAGAGCGGCCTGTTATTGGCAGTCACCATGATCAGCACAATCTGGGGTTGCGTGACTGCCTATGATTATTTCTTCCAGAGCGTACCGGAATGGTTGTTGTTTGTGATCGAGGCGGCGCGTAACAGCAGCTGGCTGGCATTTTTACTGGGCCTGCTGACACTGCATAAGGTAAACAGTGCGCAGCGTTATTATGCCGGACTCGCCTGGGTCGTGTGTGCCGTAGTTTCATTGTTTGGGGCAGGACGTTCCTACTATTCGGAGTTAACGTTCTTTTTCTGGGGGGCGGACCCCAATCTGATTTTTATCATGTTGTTTATGACACTGATCGGTCTGGTCCTGGTTGAACAGCTGTACCGGAATCGCACAACCGAGGCTTCTTCTTCCATCGGCTATCTGTGTATGGCGGTGGGGGCGATTTTTGTCTATGACATCTATGTTTATTCCAACGCCATGCTGTTTTCCAAACTGGATGAAGATATCTGGGCCGGGCGTGGCGCACTGAATGCATTTGTTGTTCCGCTGATTGTTTTGGCTGCGCGGCGCAATCCTGATTTGTCGTTACGGATATTTGTTTCCCGGCAGATCGTTTTTTATACCACCAGTTTGCTCGGCTCCGGTATGTATCTGCTGGGTGTGGCACTGGCCGGCTACTATATCAAGCTGTATGGCGGCGACTGGGGGGCGGTATTTCAGGTTTTATTCCTGTCCGGTGCTGTCCTGATGCTGGCGATGGTGCTTTCCTCACCGATTAGCCGCGCCAAAGTCAGAACCTTTCTGAGCAAGCACTTTTACAGTAATAAATACGAGTATCGTGAGCACTGGATGCGCTTGACCGGGACGTTGACCGAAGAAGCGGACACGGAAGGATTTAATCGGCGTGTGGTATTTGCCCTCACCGATATCCTCGATGCCAGGGGGGGGATGCTCTGGTTGCAGAATGATATGCAGAGTTACACCTGCATCAGCAAACTGAATATGCCCTATATCTCAGACACAGAACCGGGTCAGAGTGAGTTTGTTCGATTTTTAACGCAGAAAAAATGGATTATCGATCTGGATGAACATAAAAAGCAGCCTGCTGTTTATGATGACCTGAGATTGCCCGGCTGGTTACAGACACTGGATGATGCCTGGCTGGTGATTCCCCTGCTGCACCAAGGCAAATTGTCCGGATTTGTGATCATCAGTCATTCGAATGTGGTACAGACGATTAACTGGGAAGACCGCGACCTGTTGAAAACCGCCGCTCTCCAGGTGTCCAGTTATCTTGCCCTGATGACAGCAAAGGAAGAACTGGATCGGGCGCATCAGTTTGATGCGTTTAACCGCTTGTCAGCCTTTGTGGTACATGACTTGAAGAATCTGGTGGCGCAATTGGGTTTGGTGGTGAAAAATGCAGAGAAACACCGTAACAACCCGGCCTTTATGGATGATGCCATTACCACAGTCGATAATGCAGTGAAGAAAATGGACCGCTTGTTGACGCAGTTGAGAAAGGCACGGTTTGAGCAACAGCCGGTCAATAACATTAGTATCAATAAGACAATATCTGAGGCAGTGAGTAACATGAAGGATTTGTTGCCGATACCTGAATTTGTCGATTCGGCTGCAGAATTACACCTGGTTACCGATAAAGATCGGTTTACGGCGATTCTGGAACATCTTATTCGCAATGCCCAGGAGGCCACTGCCAATGACGGTTATGTCCGGATTACGCTGCGCGAAGAGATAGAGAATGCCGTTATTGAAGTAGCCGATAACGGCAGCGGCATGGATGAAGAATTTATTCGGCAGCGTCTCTTTCGACCCTTTTATACCACCAAGGGTAACGCCGGTATGGGGATCGGTGTGTATGAGGCCAGGCAATTTGTCCAACAGCTGGGCGGAACCATACAGGTGTCCAGCAAGCTGGATATAGGGACCACATTCAGAATACAATTGCCGCTGGGAACTGCATGAATATAATAAACTGCTTATATTCTCAATAACAATTACAGTGCAGGACGGGATTGTCACGACTGTCTATGCAGAACAATCAGGTACTCAACCAGGATATGAAAACGGACACGCAACGTAGCTTGTTAATCGTTGAAGATGATGCCGGGCTGCAGAATCAGCTTCGTTGGTCATTTGAAGAATACAATCCGCAAATCGTCGGCGATCGCGAAGCCGCGATTGCCGCCGTCCGGCGTTTTGATCCGCAGGTTGTGACTCTGGATCTGGGATTACCGCCGGACCCGGCCAATGTCAGTGAAGGTTTTTCAACGCTGGAAGAGATATTGGCGCTGAACCCCTCTATCAAGGTGATCGTGGTGACCGGCAATGACGACCGGGAAAACGCCATCAAGGCGATTGCCATGGGTGCATACGACTTCTATCAAAAACCGATCGAGCCGGAAGTTCTGCAGATCATCATCGACCGTGCCTATCATGTACATCAACTGGAGCAGGAGAATCTCCAGCTGCAAAATGCCGGTATGCAGTCTCCCCTAGACGGCATTATTGCCGGCAGTGACGCCATGCTCAAGGTATGCCGAACGGTGGAAAAAATTTCATCCACCGATGTGACAACCCTGATACTGGGTGAAAGCGGAACCGGCAAGGAAGTGATCGCAAGGGCTATCCATGATCTCAGTCCGCGCAAGGGTGAACGATTTGTGGCAATCAACTGTGCAGCGATTCCGGAAAACCTGCTGGAGAGCGAACTGTTTGGTTACGAAAAAGGCGCGTTTACCGGTGCAGCCAAGCAAACTATCGGCAAAATCGAACACGCCAATAAAGGAACACTGTTTCTTGATGAAATCGGTGACTTGCCGCTGCCCTTGCAGGCCAAGCTGCTGCGTTTTTTACAGGAGAGAGTCATTGAGCGACTCGGCGGACGCAAGGAGATCCCGGTGGATGTGCGGATTGTCTGCGCCACGCACCAGAATCTGGATACGATGATTAAGGAAGGCACGTTCCGCGAGGATTTATACTATCGGTTGAGTGAAATTGTGGTTACCTTGCCACCATTGCGTGAGCGCAGTGGCGACGCCATACTGCTTGCCCGCTTCCTGATGGAGAAGTTTGCAGAACAACACAAGAAAAAGCTCAAAGGGTTTACCAATGATGCACTGGCCGCCATTGAAAGTTATCCGTGGCCCGGCAATATCCGTGAGTTGGAAAATAAAATCAAACGGTCGGTCATCATGGCTGACGGAAACAGCATTACCGCAGAAGATCTGGAGATCGAGACAGGCGATAACAGCCTTAATCTGCCGCTGAATCTGAAACAGGCCCGGGATGAGGCGGAACAAATCACCATCAAGCGCGCCCTGACCCATACCGGCAGTAATATCGCCAAAACTGCAGAACTGCTCGGCGTGAGTCGTCCGACCTTGTATGACTTAATGACAAAACATGGATTAAAGTAAAAGGCTGCTTGTGGGACTACCTGCGCGATTACTCCATCCTCTCTATGTCTTGATTGCATTTTTGCTGACCAGTCTGCTGCTCTATTCCGGATCGGCCTTGCGTTTGGGACAGCTCTGGCTGGACGATGGTTACAGTCATGGTTTTTTGTTGCTTGCGGTCTGTATCTATATATTTCGTGAACTTTGGCAGATACGCGAATCTCCTGTTCGGTTGCAGCCGAATTTTTCCGCAAGTGCTTTACTGCTGTTGTTATCAATAATCTGGGCGGCCGCAGTTCTGACCTTCATCGAAAAAATTGAACTGATTACCTATCTGCTGATTTTACCTGCCGTTATGGCGGCAATTTATGGCTGGAAGCAAGCCAAACATTTCTGGTTTCCTTTTTTTCTGTTGCTGTTTGCCGCGCCGGTGGTTGAGGTATTTAACAACCTGTTTCGCAAGGCTACCGCCGTTCTGTCCGGTATCGCACTGGAAATAAGCGGTTTGACCGTCCTGGTGGACGGTTACCTGATCCAGATCCCGGTCGGGTTGTTCGAAGTGGATACCGGTTGCAGCGGAATACGTGTTGTGACAGTGGGGATCATCATGGCCTTGCTGTATATCTATCTCAACAGGGAACCGTTTAAGCGCGCACTGGTGATTCTCTGTCTTGCCACCGGTTTCGCATTTTTATCGAACATCATTCGGGTCTATATTATTGTCCTGGCAGGCCACCTGACCAATATGCAGCATTCACTCATTCGGGATCATGCCAATCTCGGCTGGGTGGTATTTGCCATCACTATGGTGATTTACTATTATTTTTTGAACAAATTTTACCCGCCATTGCCGGTGACAACAACGGACAAAGCGGCCGGGGCAGTTGAACGTGAAGTTGTGGTGGAGCAGCCAACCCGCAGTTTGTATCTCGGACTGACTGTTTGTTTGCTGGCTCTGGCAAGCGGGCCTGTCCTCAGCGCATATGTTGCCGGCAAGGGTGATATTTCTGTTGCTGAAGACTTTGGATTGCCGCCGCAACTGGGCAACATGACAAAGCAGGAGAAAGGGCAAGGTGATTGGCGGCCGGAGTACAAATTCGGGCAAGGAGACTATTCGGAACAGGCTGTCTATAGTAACGGCTCGCTCGAGGTTATTGTCCATATCCGTGTATTCAACCGACAATCACCGGCGAATGAGGCCATCAATGTCAACAATCGGGTGTATACCCGGGGGGTTTGGTCCGAGGTATATAGTCAACAAATTGGCGAATATGGTACTGTAAACCTGCCTTTTGTTGTTGAGGAATCAGAAATACATTTGGGGCGCTCGCGCAAAAGACTGGTTTGGCGCTGGTACGAAACAGATCACAAGAAAACCGGCGATGAACGAATCGCCAAACTATACAACTTATGGGGCAGCCTGAAGCGAAACCCGGCGATAACGGTGTACATGATTACCGTAGAGCCGGCTGATGATCGGGAACTGGCACGCCGGGAACTACATACCGTTTTCCAAACACTACAGACTGCAACATTAACCAAACACTGAACAGGTTCACGTCGTAATCAAAGCAAGACAGGATGACAGCAAATGAAACATGAAAAAAACAGAATGGTGAAAATTTTCCATCCCGGCCTGGGACTGTTGGCGCTGCTGGTGATATTTATATCAGGTTGTGGTCTGGTTTATGATGAAGAAAAACTGCTGGCTTCCGCCGCTGAACACCAGAAAAAAGGTGATCATCAGGCTGCGGTTATTGAATACAAAAAGGTACTGCAAAAAAATCCGGACAACAAACAAGCCCGTCTGCATATCGCAAAATCATATCTGGTTTTGAAAAAGGGCGATGTGGCGGAAAAGGAACTGCGTCGGGCCATCAAACTGGGTGAAAATAAAAATGACGTGATTGTCGACCTGGCCCAGTCCCTGTTATTACAAAACAATTTCAAGGACATCTTCAGCGAAACGCCCATCGACGCATCACTGACCGGGCAGCCACGCGCCCGCCTGCAAATGATTCACGGTTATGCGTATTTTGCCCAACAGGAAGCAGACAAGGCGCGGGCCATGTTCGAAGCTGCGACGCAGGATAAAGAGGTGGCTGTATCGGCCTATATCGGTCTGTCCGAACTTGCCGTCGCGACCGGCGATAACAAAACCGCTCTGGCCGAGATATCAAAAGCGATTAATATCGATAATGCCAACAGTGACGCATGGTTCCAGCGCGGTAAAATCAATCTGGTGATGGGTGACCGGGATGAGGCCAAGCGGTCCTTCAACAATGTCATCAAGGTCTCCCCCAAGAACATGATGTCCAAATCAGAGTTTCAGGCACGCAAACGCCTCGCTCAAATCAGTCTGGGAGAAAAGGATATCAACGCCGCCAAAGAGCAGATTGCCGTGATGGAACGGCATGCACCCAATAATCATGACACCCGATACATGAAAGCGCTGATGGCCTATCAAAACAAGGATTATGATCAGGCCCGTACGCACCTGGAACATGTTGCCGCCAACATGCCGGATTTTGGTGATGCACAGTTCCTGATGGGCGCAATCTACTTTGCCCAGGGGCACATGGAGCAGGCGGATGAAACCATTTCCCGCTATTTGGTCAAGGTACCGTCACATATCCAGGCGCGGAAATTACTGGCCACCATTCGTATGAAATCCGGTCGCCATCAGGATGCACTGGATACACTGAAAGAGGCGGGGAATCCGGCCCGAGATGCCGAGCTCCTGAACATGATTGGTCAGGCTGCACTCATGAGTAACGATACCGAACAGTTTGTTACCATTCTCAAAAAAGCCAAACAGGAAAATCCGCAAAATCAGGTATTGCGTGAGGAACTGGCCAAGCTTTATATGAAGCAGGGATCATTTGATGCCGCGATTGATGAATTGGAAGGCATCTCAGACAACAAGTCACAAAAGAGCAAGGAACGACTGATCATTTTTGCTCTGGTGCAAAAGCAGGAGTTTGGCAAGGCCAGAAGCAAGGCCAAACAACTCATGCAAACAGAGAAAAACTCGGCGGAAAGCCTGACGATTGCCGGTACGGTTGAACTCGCCGCCGGGGACAGGATCACTGCACGAAAATTCTATAATCAGGTCCTTGAGTCCATGGATAACCACCTACCTGCAATAATGCAGCTGGCGCGCATGGATATGGAAGATGGGCAACTGGCGGCTGCCGAGCGGGGTTTCCGGAAAATCCTTGAGCTGGACGGCAAGAATGTCACCGCGATGATGGGGATGGCTGATCTGTCCGGCAGAAAAAATATGCCGGAAGAAGCAGTGACATGGCTGAATACCGCCATCCAGAAAAATCCGCGCGCAATCACCCCGCGTTTATTGCTCAGTCGGTTCTATTTTGCCACCCAAAAACAGGACAAGGCGGTTACCTTGCTGGAAGAGGCGGAAAAAATTGAGCCCAAAAACCGCTCGGTTTTGGTGATGCTGAGTCGGGCAAAACTCAGTATTGGCAGGAAAGAAGAGGCTTTGGTGATCGCCAACAAGCTGGTCAGCGCGACTCCTGATGATCCGGGGGCCTACATTGAGCTTGCCCGCATTCAGAACATGCTCAACGATAAAAGCAAGGCACAGCAATCCTTGCAGAAAGCCCTGAAGATTAACCCGAAATTTCTGCCCGCCAATATTGCGTTGGCGTCATTTCACTTGAAGTATAGAGAATTCGCCGAAGCAAGCCGGGTGATTGAAGTTATCAAAAGGGAACAGCCAAAAGCAGTCATCGGTTATGCTCTTGAAGGTGATCTGTATCTGGCTCAGCAAAAATATGCTGATGCGGTGAAAGCATTTACAGCGGCGTATCGGCTTAAATCCGTTGCAGAAATTATGCGTAAACTGTCTATTTCACAACAGCTGGCGGGCGATTCACAAGGCAGTATCAAGACCCTGAATGACTGGCTGACACAACATCCGAAAGATGACAGCGCCCGTTTTGATCTGGCCATTGTGTATGAAAAAAGCGGCAAGGCGGATAAAGCAATTGCTATTTATCAATCCATCCTGAAAGAACATCCGGACAACGTTGCCGCGTTGAACAACCTCTCGTTGGTCTATATGGCTTCTGATAAAAACAAGGCGCTGGACTATGCAGAGAAGGTTTATAAGCTGAAGGGTGAAGTGCCTGCTGTCGCTGACACCTACGGCTGGATCCTGGTGGAACTGGGCAAACTGGATGAGGCTGCACCAATCCTGGCCAAAGCCGCTGCCAAGAGCAATAACCCGTCTATTCAGTATCACCATGCCGTGCTGTTGAGTAAAAAAGGTGACAAGGCGGCAGCAAAAATGGTGCTGGACAAGATTGTAAATCTGAAAGGTGACTACCCCGAGAAGAAAGCCGCCCGGGAGCTCTACAACCAGATTTCAAAATAGAGCCGAATATTTTTTCGCTCCTTTGTACTATGCCGGGGCTGTCGACAATCCTGACAGCTTCGGCCGGCTTGCCGGCATCTTATCTATCCTTTTGTTTTTTTTGATAAAAATACAGATACTTGTGTTTCCCTACCGGGTTGGTGGTTAATCTCTAAACATCTACAAAGTTTACAGTGTCGAGATTATTTACATATTAACTGCTGATATCGCAGATGGTGTTGTAACCTATTGTTTATAAAGATAAATAAATGCTGGCACAGAATTTGCCTTATTACAAATAACAGAAATTGAAATCCAAATTAATAACCAGGGACAACATAACGATGAACAAGATTAAAATGCTCGTAGCTGCTTTCGGCATTGCAATGATGGCCTCATTCGCACCGGCTCAAGCAGTGACTGTTGGCGGTGAAATCTCTATCAGTGGCGGTTTTGTACCGGCAGGCGGCGCCACGTTGGGTACAGCGACCGGTATCGACTTCCTCGAGTGGAACGGCACCTCGTACGTCTCCGGAACTTCAGGCGGTAGTTTTACCGTTGCCTCTGCATTCGGTGATTTTGCCGATTTCGTCACACCCAGCCCCTTTATCCTGGGCAACATCAATGACTTCCAGTTCGTTGAACCCTTTGCCCCGGTTGTTCCGCTGTGGAGTATCGGTGGGTTCTCATTCGACCTGCTGGATGTGAACGTTGCTCAGCAAAGCAATACCACGCTGGTTCTGACCGGTCATGGCGAAATCTACGGTAATGGTTTCGAACGCACCAACGGCGCCTGGATTCTGACCGGCAACAGCTTTGGTTCAACCTTCAGCTGGTCAGCCACCACTATACCTGAGCCCATGAGCGTACTGCTGCTCGGTCTGGGTCTGCTTGGTCTTGGGTTCGGACGCAAATTCGCCTAATCAAAAGTTCAAGTTTACATTTAAAACCCTACTTATCCAGTAGGGTTTTTTTTTGATTGTTCGGCCGGAAACTTATTTCTCCTCCAAAAGTCAGTAGTTTCAATATGGGAACGTTGGTCACTACTGCTGATATACCGGGATGTTGTCTCCTCAAGTCAAATGTTTATCCCGGACAGCAAGGAAGAGTCGGCGGCGGCGGCGCACTTTTGCGTCGGACAGGGTAACGAAGTAGAATCACAAGGTCTTGTAAACCGTCATGCCGGTTTCAACACGGCCATTCGGGACAGGTTTCAGGCCGGTCGATAAGGCAATGGGGAAGAATAATTAACAGCTAAGGCAGATTTTCCGGCAAGGAAGGTCTGGAGGGAGAATGGAGTAATGAGGCTAAGAGATAAATTGGTCAGGCAATTTTCAATAATATCCATCATAACAGCCCTGCTGTTTTCCGGCGGCTGTGCTTTGAACGAACTGAAAGGCGAGGCAAGCCACAATACATCCGGGCCAACCTACCGGATAGGACCCGGTGATGCATTGCATGTCTTTGTCTGGGGGAACAAGGAACTGTCCATGGATGTAACAGTACGACCGGACGGTTTTCTTACCACACCGCTGATTGAAGACGTACGTGCCAGCGGTAAAACGCCCACCGAGTTGGCGCGCGAAATGGAAAGCAAACTCACCCGTTATATTAAAAATCCCAAGATTACCGTTACAGTTACCCGTTTTCTCGGCCGATATGCTGAACAGGTGCGGGTATTGGGTGAAGCTGTCAAGCCACAGGCCTTGCCCTACAAGGAAAGCATGAGTCTGCTGGATGTGATTATCGCGGTAGGCGGGTTGTCGGAAATTGCATCAGGCAATAATGCCAAGTTGATTCGCACCATCAACGGCAAGAAAACCGAATATCAATTACGGCTCGGTGACTTGTATGAAGACGGTGATATGACCGCCAACGCCAAGGTTCTGCCTGGTGACATCATTGTTATTCCGGAGTCCTGGTTCTAGTGATGACAAACCAAAGTATCGCAGTTGAGCAAAGCCCGGTCCAGGAGATACTGGAACAGGTCATCGTCTTTCTGCGAGATGTCTGGCGCTTTCGCAAACAGGGTGTAATTGGCATCTGGGTTGTCGCTATATTGGGCTGGGTGCTGGTTTTCATGATGCCGGACAAGTACGAAGCGACGGCACGCGTCTATGTAGACACCGAATCCATTTTACGTCCATTGCTCAAAGGACTTGCAGTAGAAAACAATCTGGATGAACGGCTCAGCCTGATGACCAAAACACTGCTTAGCCGGCCGAATATGGAGAAGGTCATTCTTGCACACGATATGGATGTCAACGTAAAGGATGAAAAGGACAAAGAAGCGCTGATCAAGAAAATGCGCAAAAGCATTCATATCGGCGCCACACGTCGCCACAATCTTTACACTATCTCCTATGAAAACCAGAACCCGAAACTGGCCAAGGCGGTAGTACAGTCCCTGCTGACAATCTTTGTTGAGACCACGCTGGGTGGTTCACGGCAGGACTCGGATATCGCCCGGAAATTCCTGACCCAGCAAATCAAGGAATATGAAGAAAAACTGGTAGCAGCGGAAAAACGTCTGATGGCCTTTAAACGGGAAAACATGGGCTTGTTGCCCGGGCAAGGGCTGGATTATTTCGGGCGCTTGCAAAAGACACAGGCGGAACTGGAGCAGGCAGTGTTTGAACTCAATCAGGCCAAACATCGCCGCGATGAATTGAACCGTCAGTTGAAGGAATTGGTGCAGTCGGCATCCAAACCGGGTTTGAATAATGTCGTGACCTCGGCAGATACCCGAATCCAGAAACTGAGGGGCAAACTGGATGATCTGTTGTTACGATTTACCGAAGAACACCCGGACGTGACTGAAATCAAGTTGACAATTGCGCAGCTGGAAAAGCAGCGGGAAGAGGAATTGAAAGCCATTTCCCAGGGGGGCACCTCAAAAGAAATGCTGGAAGCAAGCCCGGTTTACCAGGAATTGCGGCTGACTATGGGTAAGGCCTCATCCGACGTGGCTGCCGCTGAAGTCAGGGTGGCAGAGTTCAAAAAACGAATTAAAAACCTTGAAGGACGTGTAGGCACCTTGCCGGAGATTGAGGCGGAACTCGCCAACCTTAATCGTGACTACGAGATTAACAAAGAACAATACGCCACGCTGTTGGCGCGGCGTGAGTCAGCAAAGATGTCCGAAGAAGCGGAAACAGCCGGTGACAAGGTGAAATTCCAGATCATTGAACCACCGCATGTTCCTTCCACGCCCTCATCACCAAAACGACCATTGTTGAATGTACTGGTATTTTTCGCTGCCATTGCAAGCGGCTTTGGTTTGATCTTTATTTTGTCACAGGTCAGCCCTGTTATTTATAACAAAAGCAGTTTGGCCAGGATTACCGGATATCCGGTTTATGGTGAAGTATCAATTTCTACGCGAGAGGATCTGATCAATGAAACAAGGAAAGAATACCGGATTTATTTGCTCTATCTTGGCGGTCTCGTTGCGACATTTGTGCTGGTACTTGTTTTGAATTCCATACTCGGTATGTTCTAATCCATAACCATTGAGTCGTAACCATGAGCATTATCGAAAAAGCAGTAGCGCGCATTGGTAAAACCTCCGCGCCATCAGATAACACCAGACCTGCTGAAAATACCGCAGTGGGCCATGTTGACTCGACGGTAGGCAGATTCAATAAAATCACAGTCTGCCATCTGAACGTCAAAGCGTTGAAAGAACAGGGGTACCTGACTTCCGGCGACAAGAACAGCCGTTTTGCAGAGCAGTATCGTCAGATCAAACGCCCCTTGCTGAAGAATGCATTCAGTAAAATGGGTGACCACCCTGTTGAGAACGGCAATTTGATCATGGTCACCAGCGCTATCCATGGAGAGGGCAAGACGTTTACGGCCATGAATCTTGCGTTGAGTATTGCGCTGGAAAAAGACACCACCGTGCTATTGGTGGACTGCGATCTGGAAAAACCCAAGCTGAGTCGTTTGTTAGGTGTGGAAAGTCAAACCGGTTTGATAGACATTCTGGACAATCCGGGCAAGGATCTTGGCGAAGCGATCATTGGAACTGATATTAATAATTTCCGGATCATGCCGGCAGGCCGTCCAAACGAATTTTCCACCGAACTGTTGGCCAGCGAAACCATGTATAACATCGCCCAGGAGTTATCGAAGCGTTATTCGGATCGCGTCATTATTTTTGACGCACCGCCATTCCTCGGTTCCACTCAGGCCAGAGTTCTGACCGACTTTGTCGGACAAATACTGGTTGTGGTGGCGGCAGGCGAAACAAATAAAAATATAGTCAGGGAGCTGACACAGAGTATCAGGGGCAACAAGATCGTCGGTATGGTCCTGAACAAGTGCAAGCCTGATATCAGCAATGTTTACCGGGGGTATGGGGAAGAGCATGGCAGAGAGTGAACTGTACCGATTCACAAAAAAAAAATACCTGTTATCAATCATATTCGTTGCCGTTATCTGCAGTTATGGTGAAGTTTATGCAATAAACTTCGTTCCCAGGGTGGTTGTTTCCGAAACGTATAATGATAATGTCAATCTTGCGCCCGGGAATATTGCAGAAGAAGACTACATCACCCAGCTTAATCCGGGGTTGAATATCAGCAGTGAGGGGAGTCGTTCGCAAACCCAGTTTGACTATCGCATGCAAAATATCTATTACCAAAACAACAGTGAGAATGATGACACCTATCATCAGGCTACATTAAATTCGAAAAATGAACTGTTGAATAACCGGTTTTTTCTGGACCTGAACGGATCGTTCAGCCAAAAGAATCTGGGCACCTCTGACTCGATAAGCTTTGACAATCTGGGGGTCGATGAGAGAAATCGCAGTAATGTGACCAGTTATCGTATTACACCCTACTATATGCAGAAACTGGGTAAATTTGCCAATCTTCGGCTTTACAATTCAGATAAGGTTATTGATTACGAGAAAAACACCTCAACTGTCCTGGACAGTAATGCAAGGGAATCCCGGCTTGACGTGTCAAACGGCGATCTCTTCCACAAACTGCAGTGGCGTGTATCCGCTTCACGGGAAACCACGGAATACGAAGGACAAACCAAAGAGACCATGTTTGAGGATGCCAACCTGGATGTCAGATACAAGGTCGGCCCCAAAACCAGAGTTGTCATCGTCAGGGGCTATGAAAACAATGAATATCCCACTCTGCTGGCGACAGACACTAAAGGTGCATACTGGAATGCCGGGATAACCTGGTCGCCGACAAAACGAACACACTTTGAGGTATTACGTGGTGACCGGTATTTCGGGAATACAAATTCACTGAGTTTCAGTCATGAAAAAACTAATATGTATCTCAACCTTTCCTACAAGGAAGACCTGTCAACCGCATCCAAATACGAATTTGAACTGATTGATGCCGGTGGCGGGAATCTTGCGCTTATACCGGTGGCGACATCGGAGGCATTTTTAAGTAAATCGCTGCAGTTCAAGATCGATATGAAATCACGGCGCAGTACCCTCGCGTTTAATGTTTTTCGATTTATTCGTGAATATCAGGACAGTGACGATACAGAACAGAACCGTGGCGCCTCTTTGCAATTGCGCTGGAAATTTGCCGATAAAACACATCTGGTTTTATCTGAAAAATGGCTGTATAACACTTTCCGGACCTCGACCAGACAAGATAATGTTTATGATTCAAAGATCGGTGTTGAATATCAACTGGACAGGAATTCCTTTGTCGAAGTCACCTATGGTTATTTGCGCAGGAAGTCGGAGCATAACCAAGTGAGTGATCCCTTTGATCATAACTATGAACGAAACATTCTCGGCGCAAATGCCAGATTTTATTTCTAGGATAGGTATATGCAATCTGTTCGCTGGTATATCGGCAGACTCAGTGCGATGTCACCGGGAGAAATTCTCTGGCGCATCAAGTCTGAATTTCTGGGTGTTGAAGAGCGGTTTCGAGTAGCCACAGGTCGTTTGCCGAAAGCGGATATCGATACAACAAGCCTGCAAAAAGGTTTCAGTGTTTCCACTTTGACGGAACAGGAATGGGCAGTAAATACAGAACACAGCCCGGCAGCAGCGTGGTTGACCACACTGCGAAAAAGCGCTGACAAGGTACTGCAGCATAAAATCTCCTATTTTGATTTAACAGATCAGTTCCTTGGTGAGCCCGTTAACTGGCACATGGACCATAGTGCAAACAAACTCACACCGGTAATTTACAGTAAAAAAATTGATTATCGTGATTTTAATAAAAACGGTGATTGCAAGCTGGTGTGGGAACCCAACCGGCATCATCATCTGGTTATTCTGGCGCGGGCCTGTCGCGCCACCGGTGAAAAAAAATATGCCTCAGCCGTTGTGCAGCAGATCGAACACTGGATAGAGACAAACCCATTCGGTAAAGGCATGAATTGGCGCAGTCCGCTGGAGCTGGGTATCAGATTGATTAACTGGGTCTGGGCGTTGGATTTGATCGCGGATGCAGATGTTTGCCCGGTGTCAGTAAAACAACGTATCGTCGAAAACATATATTTACAGTGTTGGGATGTGAGCCGAAAATTTTCTCAGGGGACCTCGGCAAACAATCATCTGGTGGGCGAAGCGGCAGGTGTCTATGTGGCAGCAAGCTATTTTCCCAACATGCTGCATGCCAAAGTTTGGCGTGAACAAAGCAAAAAAATTCTTGAACAGCAGATCAAGCTGCAAACCTACCCGGATGGCTGCACACGGGAACAGGCGCTGGGTTATGAATTTTTTGTGATTCAATTTTATGTGCTGAGCGGTTTGGTCGGACGCTGGTGCAAGGATGAATTTTCAGATGAATACTGGCAAACTATAGAACAGCTTTATAGTTTTGTTGCTCAGCTTTCCGCCGGTGGCAAGCTGCCGATGTTTGGTGACAGGGATGACGGCTATGTCTTGAATCTCGGCAATACGCCGGATGATATTCCCGCCAATCTTTCGCTGGCTGCCGTGCTGTTTGATAGAGAAGACTTCGCTCAACAAGCCGGCGGTTTTACTGAAACCGCTTACTGGTTGACCGGATCAACCGGCATGGATCGCTTTAAGAAACTGTCAGCCAAACCTTCGTCTCAACAAAAATTGCAATCAATTTCTTTTGCAGACTCCGGTTACTATTTGTTGCAATACGGCTCTCATGGTTCAGGGCGAGAAGTTAGTGCAATGCTGGATTGCGGTGAACTGGGCTTTGGTGCAATCGCCGCCCATGGTCATGCCGATGCACTGGCAATCACACTGCGGATCGGGGGTGACGATGTCCTTGTTGATCCCGGCACATATGATTATTTTACCTATCCACAATGGAGGGAATACTTCAGAACAACCCGTGCACATAACACCATTGAGGTGGATGGCGAAAATCAGTCGGAAATTCTCGGGCCTTTTTTATGGGGCAAACGGGCCAATGCAATGTGTCGCAAGTGGCAACCGACTGCGCAGGGCGGGATGGTTGTCGGTCAGCATGATGGTTATCAACGATTGACTGATCCGGTGACGCACCAGCGCAGTCTGCATCTTGATGCAGTACAGGGTAAATTGCAGATTCTGGATGAACTGACGGCCAATGCCAAACACCGGGTTGCATTACACTTCCATTTCGCACCGGACTGCAGCGTCACGCCGACAGGGGACAACATGTATCAAATACAGTTTGCAGATAAATCACTCGTGCTGGAACTGGATACGCGGTTCAGCGTGACTGAATTTCGTGGTTCAGATGCGCCTATCGCCGGGTGGTTCAGTCCCGGCTATCATCAAAAGCGGCCGTCAACCACTCTGGCGGCTGTTACTGATATCACAACCACGACTGAATTTAAATCGACGCTGAGTGGATTACCGGTAAACTGATACAGGTTCAGCTAAGGCAGGACCGAATTGAGTCAACCACCCGTGCTGCTGTGTTACCGTCCCAGAATTCGGGTATTTTCCCCTGTTTGAATTTGCCGGCCAGAATATCATCAATGTGCGGTTTGATAGAGTCTGTGGTACAGAGCACATTGGTACCCTGTTCGATCGTGGCAGGCCTTTCGGTATTTGGTCTTAAAGTCAAACAGGGAATACCCAGATAGGTGGTTTCTTCCTGTATTCCGCCTGAATCGGTAATCACCAGTCTGGCATTAAACACCAGATTCATGAAATTGATATAGCTTTGGGGATCGAGCAGGGTGATACCCGCAGCCTGTTCCAGTTTTGCCAGAAGTTGATGGTTTTCCAGATTCTTGCGTGTGCGGGGATGGACCGGAAAGACCACAGGCATGCGCTGTGCAGTCGTCATCAGCAATTCACATAGTTTAACCAGCGTCTCTGGGTTATCAACATTGGAGGGTCGGTGCAGGGTGACTACTGCATAGCCCTGTGGCATCAATCCATGTTGTTGGCAGGTATCGGCAGCAACGATATGTTCACGCATCATTTCCAGCGAGTCGATCATGATGTTACCGACACGGACGATCTTGTCCTTTGCGACACCCTCATGCAACAGGTTGGCATCACCGTCTTCTGAGGGGGTCCACAGCAGGTCTGCCAGCACATCGGTGGCGATACGATTCACCTCTTCCGGCATGGTCCTGTCAAAAGAGCGTAACCCGGCTTCCAGATGCGCAATCACCGGGCGATCAACTTTGTAATTAATGCGGTTTGGCAAGGCATCATAGAGGATCTTGGCTGAGGCAAGCGTGCAGGCGATGGTGGAATTGACATCGCCAACCACCACCACCATATCAGGTTGTTTTTCGATGACGATCTTTTCGTAAGCCATCATGACCCGCGCCGTCTGTTCTGCATGCGAACCGCTGCCTGCACCGAGATGGATGTCCGGTTCCGATAATCTCAGGTCGCGGAAAAAGGCATCGGACATATTCAAATCATAATGCTGGCCGGTATGGACAATCACCGGTGTGACCCAATCCTCTTTGGCCAGGGCATGATAAAGCGGTGCGATTTTCATAAAATTCGGTCTGGCGGCGGCAATAAGGTGGATCAATCTGTGCATATTATTCTTGTCTCTATTGTTGTCTGTGCGGTGGTGGCGGCCAAGCAAAAAGGGGCGGGTCAGCTGTCCTGATATGACTGTCAGGCAGTCTCAAATCCGGTTTTTAATGTATGTTTAAGCATGAAAATTCGCTATTATTGTTATCAGTTTAGCTGAATTTTATTAATAAAATCAATTGAGTGAATTTTCTGTCCGTATGATATATGCATACCAATATTGTGTGTAATGGGTCTGCCTGAACAATGCAGATCCACATCATCCAAACCCGCAGTGAGTTGAACACCCTCGAACCCGAGTGGCAGCAATTACTGGCCGAATCAACGGTGAATTCACTGTTTATGACCTGGGAGTGGGTCTCCGCCTGGCTGGATTCAGCCACACCGATGACTGTCAATGAACTGTTTGTCATTACCATCAGGGACGGGCAGGGGAAACTGCGGGCAATTGCCCCCTTTTACAAGACACGCTTCAGATTATTAAAGCTGATACCGTTGACGGTATTACGTATTCTTGGGGATGAGGGCACCGGTGGTGAATATCCGGCCATGATCATTGACCGGGAACATCAAAGCACAGTATTGGCCTGCCTGATCGAAACACTGCGGACAAACCAGAAACATTGGCATTTGATCTGGCTGGCACGGATGAGCGGCTGGGACGGGTTCAGTGATGCGCTGGCAGCGCAGCTCGCCCAATCCGGCCTGGCCTGTCGACAACGGCCCCGCTCTTTCAGCTATTTCCCCTTGCCATCTGACTTTACCGACTTTGAACAAAATCTGTCGTCCAATCGGCGGCAACAATTTCGCCGTCAGGCAAAAAAGATCCATGCATCAGGTGATATTGAGATAACGGCCTGCCGGAGTGAGTCAGAATTGCCTGCCGATTTGCAGATCCTGTTTGACTTGCATGGGGCCAGGCGGGAATTACTGGGTGATGCAGGTACCTTTAAAAGAAAACCACAACAAGTGGACTTTTACCGGCTGTTCACCCGACTTGCCCTGACCAACAACTGGTTATGGTTATATGCTTTAAGACAAAATGGACAGGTTAGAGCAATTCAGCTTGGCTACGTGCGCAATGGTGTCTTTTACCAGATTCAGGAAGGCTTTGATCCGGATTTCCTGCCCGGCGCAGGTAATGTGTTGCGTATGGAAGTGATCAAACAGTGCATCAAGAATGGTGTCACGGAATTTGATTTTCTTGGCGAACATACAGAACATAAACGTCGCTGGTCTGCTGTAGAACGGACCGGCCGGGATATGCTCATCGGGAATTCATCGGTGTGGGCAAAGATTGTTTTGCATAAACCGCTTTGGCCCACAGGCAGGTTTTTACAGCCTGTGTTGCGCACGTCGAAATAGGGAGGGGACAATGATCCGTTATACGCTCCTGTTTATGTTTCTGACATATATCTGTGTCTACAGTTTTCGTGATTGGTACAAGTCACTGTGTTACGCGATTATCCTGCTGGCGGTCATGGAACGGCCTGACATGCCGAAATCACTGTTTAATATCGGTGGTTTGAGTCCTTTCAATATTGTGTTGATGTTCATTTTGCTTGGCTGGTTCTTGAATAAACGCAAGGAAGGGCTGCGCTGGCCTGAATTCCCCAGGGTCAACAAATTGCTGTTTATCTACATGACTATTGTGTTCATCACCTCGGTCAGAATGATGCTGGATTATGGCGGGTTTGTTGCGTTTGCTGTTGATTTGAACTGGCCGTTAATTTCCAAAGGTGATCTGTTCAAGGATGATTTCTTCAACACCCTGAAGTTTCTTATTCCAGGCCTGTTATTGGCGCACGGTACTAATTCAGAAGAGCGGGCGCAATTTGCCATCCGCTGTATCCTGTTTACCATGTTTCTGTTCGTTGCACAGATCACCATCAAGATGCTGCCTGCATTGATCGGTGGTGAAGATGTGGCAAAGCGTTCCTTCCGCGTGTTGAACCGCGACATCGGCTATCATCGTGGAGAACTGGGTCCGTTGATGGCCGGCGCCGCCTGGGTATTTATGCTGGCTCGTACCTCGAATATCAATTTGAATATCAATCTGGTGGGGTTTGTCTGGGGGGCACTGGCCGTGGTGCTGACCGGCAGCCGTGGCGGTGCAGTGGCCTGGGCTGCCTGTGGCGCCGTGTTTGGTTTTCTGCGCTGGCGAAAAATTCTCTTCCTTGCCCCGTTGGTTGTTTTGGTCATTATCAGTTTTGTACCCAGTATCGCAGATCGCTATACAGAAGGTTTCAATGAAGAGTCGCATACCAAAGCAGCGGAAGAACGCGGTCTCAACACGGTTGATGAGCAAGGCCGAGATTTGTATGCAATTAGTTCCGGGCGGGTCGTGGTCTGGCCCCGCGTTATGCAGTATATCCGATCGGCACCGCTATTCGGTTATGGCAGAAAGGCCATGATTCGTGAAGGAGTCAATCAGTCGCTGGTGGCCGATGGGACCTTTTCCATACATGATTCGATGTTTATGCACCCGCATAACGCCTATCTTGAGCAGGTACTTGATAATGGTATTATCGGTGCAGCGTTTGTGGTCGGATTTTTTATGATGGTGGGCTGGGTCGCCTTGAAGAAACTCCGCGATAAACAACTCAGCGGTACGCTTGAGCATACCATTGCCAGCATGACGCTGGCATTTGTCGTCGCACATATGGCGCATTCCCTGACGGCGGATTCGTTTTACCCAAAACAGGTGCATACACTGATGTGGTGTACCATCGGCCTGTTTATCGCCAGTCAGGGCTGGAAAAAACGAGAGGTTCAGGAACAAAAACAGCAAGCAACTGAGCAGATTCAACCTTACCGACCACCATCATCGTATTATTCATAGTGAGTCAGAAGCATGCGGATTTCACCATCGCTCAGTCAAGGTCTGCAGACAGCCAACCTGCTCGCCACGCTATTGGTTATTTCAATTCATTACACCAGCAAATTCGCCAATGGTGTACCGGTTTTTCTCGACGCCAATTTTTATTTTCAGGAATTCTTCACCAATAACATTGCTCGTGTGGCGGTCCCTTTTTTCGCACTGAGTGCAGGTTTCTTTTTGTTTTCCGGGTATCAGGGGCCGGTATCATATCGACAAATTCTGCAAAAACGCCGGCGAACATTGTTGTTACCCTATGTACTGGCCTCAGCGCTCATTTATACAGTGATTATGCTCAAAACGGTTGTCGGCGGCGGCCTGATTGATGCTGATCCATTGTTGCATTTATATAATATCCTGGTACAACCCAGGGCAGGACAATTCTGGTTTTTGCGTGATCTGATCCTGCTTGTCGTGTTGTCTCCATTAGTGTTCTACACAGTACAAAAAAGCAAAGGGTTAATTCTTGCGCCATTGCTGGTTCTCTGGTTACTGGAGATTCAGCTCTTGCCGATTGCAGGCAAGTGGTATGTGCTGAACACTGAAACAGTATTTTTCTTCAGTCTGGGTTGTTACTTTGCTCTGCATCCCGAACTGCCGGAATCGTTCACAGGTATTCGACCTGCTGCGACCTGGGTGTTGCTGGTGACGTGGTTGGGACTTTCTGCCTTGCGGGTGTATATCGATCCGGTATTCAGTGCGTGGTACCGATATGATTACACCACGCTGTCCTTGATGATATACAAATTTTCCATTCTGATCGGGATACCGGCATTGCTTGCCGTCTCGTTTGGCAAGAGACCGGCGCATCCGCGCGTGCTCTTCCTGTCCGGTTTCACCTTCTTTGCATACATGTTCCATACCGAGCCGTTACAGGATGTCTTGCTGCGGATAACTGCACATTTGGTGAGTCCGGCCTATGCCTTTTACCTGACATTTCCGCTTGCGACCATCGCTGTATTTGCAGGGGCATGGTTATGTCAGCAGTACATGAGGCCGTTATATATGTTATTGACCGGCAACAGGGGGACCGACCGGGTGATGGATAGACTGCATGTCGGTCGGTAAGGCTGACTGATTCGTTTCAAAGAACTTTTCAACATGAAAATCCCATTTATTGTATACTGGGCGGGTTTTGGGAACGGCTGCCGGCATCGAAAAATGGTCGGCGACAACCGCAATTCTCAATATCCAGACTGAAAAAATAACTAACAAAATCAATAAATTGTAAGCGAATAATGTAAATTCAACCAATTTCTGCATTTACCGATGTATAAGAAACGAGATCCAATTCGGACCTTGCTGTAATAGGTTATAAAACACGCAAAATAAGTAAGTCATGGGAAGTTGCTGCATCCCGACTGACAGGGAACCCATAAATGATATTTGATGAAAAATCTGCCCAGCTAAAGCGTCTGCTGCTGGTATTGGACATGTGCCTGACCGCATTGGTCTATCTCGTGTCCTTTTGGGCCTATCACTTTTTCATTGTGAGGACGGCCTCACTTTATCCATCGTATCTGGCATTCCTGCCGCATATCATCATCTTGCAGGGATTCTTCATGAGTTATTTTGGGGCCTATAACAGCTTCAGGATTTCTACATTAACTTTCGCACGCATTGTGTTTCTGGCAATTGCCATGAATATGGCTGTGCTGTTCGCCATGCTGTTCCTGCTCAAGTTACAGGATGTAAGCCGCATCATCATGCTGCTGTTTACCGGGACGACATTTCTTACTCTGGTGGTGGTGCGTTCTCTGCTGGTATGGTGGTATTTCAAGCGAGCCGTTCAAAAAGGCGAGAATTACCTGAAGGTACTTATTATTGGCACCGGTGAACGGGCGGTACGCTTGTCAGACACCTTGCGTAAAAGCCGGGACTGGGGCGTACACATTATCGGTCATCTGGATACGGACAAGGCAAAAGTCGGCTCTGAAGTGTCCGGTTCACCGGTACTGGGCACACTGGATTCCATTGCCGAAATTCTTGAGTCCCACGTCATTGATGAAGTGATTATGGCCATTCCCCGTACCATGATGTCCGATGTTGAAGAGATTGCCAATGCTTGTGAGGAAGAGGGGGTCAGGTTCCGCTTGATGGCCGATATCTACGATCTGCAATTGGCGCGGATGCGTTTGGCCGATCTTGACGGTATACCTCTGTTGAGCTTTGAACCGGTGGCGCAGAATGAGGCCAAACTGTTGGTCAAACGCATGTTTGATCTGATTGTCACCCTCGCCGCCATGCCGGTTCTGCTACCCATGATGGCGTTAATTGCGCTGGCGATCAAACTGGATTCTCCCGGCCCGGTGTTTTTCATACAACAGCGGGTTGGTCTGCGCAAACGACTATTCCCGATGTATAAATTCAGGACCATGGTTCAGGACAGCGAAAAGTTACTGAAGGATTTGGAGGCCCGAAATGAGGCAGAGGGACCGATCTTCAAAATGACGAATGATCCGCGTGTGACACGGGTCGGTAAATTTTTGCGTAAAACCAGTCTGGATGAATTTCCGCAGTTATTCAATGTTATCCGGGGTCAAATGAGTCTGGTCGGCCCCAGACCCATGTCTATCCGCGATGTTAATTTATTTGATAAAAGTATTCAGCGCAAACGGTTCAGTGTTAAACCGGGTTTGACCTGTGTGTGGCAGATTTCAGGGCGCAGTAATCTGCCCTTTGAAAAATGGCTGGAACTGGACCTTTACTATATCGAAAACTGGTCATTGTCCATGGACATTAAAATATTGTTCAAGACCATACCGGCCGTTCTAAAGGGAAGTGGTGCAGTTTAACAATGGCAGACACGCAATGAACAATACAACGCACTCCAACATCACAGCCGATGTGGTAAAAATGTTCGGCATTCCAATCAACAGCATGACCATGGGGCAGGCGCTGGATCTGATTCATGAACGGATCAGCCGGCGGGAAAAGCTGCAAATCGGAGTCGTGAATGCGGCCAAAGTCGTTAATATGCAAAATGATCCGGTCTTGCATGATGACGTGCTCTCCTCGGATATCATCCTTGCCGATGGTATGTCAGTGGTTTGGGCCGGCAAGCTGCTGGGGCGACCCTTGCCTGAACGGGTAACCGGTATTGATCTGATGATGAAGCTGTTGGATCGGGGCAATGAACACCGCTACCGGGTCTATTTGCTGGGTGCGTCGGAAGAGGTGTCGAAAAAGGTAGAGGATAATATCCGACGCGATTTCCCTAATGTGGTTGTTGCCGGGCGGAATAATGGCTATTACACCGATGCAGAAGAACCGGCGGTGGTGGAGAAAATCGCCGCAGCCAATGCCGATATATTATTTGTTGCCATGACATCACCCAAGAAAGAGAAATTTATTGCCAAATGGAATGATAAATTGAATGTCACCGTTCGGCACGGGGTGGGTGGCTCATTCGATGTCTATTCGGGAAAAGTGGAACGGGCGCCGGAAATCTGGATGCGACTTGGTTTGGAATGGCTGTATCGTGTCAAACAGGAACCGGGTCGGTTATGGAAACGGTATCTTTTTACCAATCTCAAATTCTGTAAATTGGTCCTGACTGAACGGTTTAAAAAGTGAGGTCGATAATGATATTAACGACCCTGCATCACCCGGCAATCAGTTTTCGGACTTACCCGCAAACGGGATAAACAACCTTGTCAAACAATAAAAAAAATCAGACGGTTGTCAATTTGGAGGATATCGCCCAGGAGGATATGACCGGTCGGGACAAGATGGCCCGCAACGTCATTATCGGCTGGGCCAGCTATCTGCTGGTATTTATCTCCGGATTCATCCTGCCGCGCATGATGGATCAATACGTCGGTCAGGTATTACTGGGTATATGGGATTTCTCCTGGTCGATTGTCAATTACCTGGTTTTTGCCGCACCGGGCATTGGTTCCTCGTTGAACCGTTATGTCGCCAAGTACCGGGCTGCACGAGAAACAGACAAACTGTGTGAGGCTGTGTCCACCGTTGTGATTATGCAGGCCATGTTCAGCCTGTTGGTTATCACGCTGGTGTTGATTGTGGTGACGAATCTTTCCGTGCTGTTTAACGATAAACTGGGTGCAGACATGGAAACCGCACGCTGGGTGATCAGTATTCTGGGTGCGGCCGTTGCCTTCCAGATGATCATGAGTCCCTCGCGTGGTGTGCTAACCGGCTGTCACCGCTGGGATCTGCTGAATGGGTTGCAAGCCCTCTCATCCTTGTTGTCAGTCGGCACCATGATCGTGGTGCTTGTCTTGGGCGGTGGTTTGCTGAGTGTAGCATTGGCCTATTTGATCACCAATGCGATACTCGAAGTAACGCGCGTGGTCGTCAGTTTTCGGGTTTGCCGTGAGCTGAGAATACGATTTGCCTACGCCTCCATGGAACAGGCCAAAGAGATACTGATGTTCGGCGGCAAGACCATTGTGGTCGGTTTGCCATTAATGCTGGTGGCACAAACCGCCAGTATCCTGGTGGCCTCCAATCTGGGGCCCGCAGCGGTTGCGGTTTTTGCCCGCCCGATTTCACTGGTCAGACATTTGCAAACCTTCGTCACCAAATTTTCCTTCATGATGACACCGACAGCCGGCGCTTTGCAGGAAGTGGGCGATCTGGATGATATGCGGAAATTTTTATTGCAGGTGACCCGCTATGCCGTCGCATTTACTCTGCCCAGCGTGCTGTTGTTGATCGTTTATGGTGATGTGTTGCTACGTGCCTGGATGGGAGACAATTATGCCCACTGGAGCCTGATGGCCATCCTTGCCGCCGGCTATCTGTTGCCGATTTCCCAGGATCCGGTTATTCGTATCCTGATGGGGATGAATGCCCACGGCAGAGTGGCGATGCAGAGTTTGTTGGCGGGTGTCATCAGTTTTGCCATTCTTGCGACCATTGGCTTAATGATAGGCTGGAGTCTGGATATCGCCGCCGTCGTGGTGGCGGTTACACTGAGTATCACCGGTGGTGTTGTTATACCCGTCTATGCCTGCAAATTATTGGAGATACCGTATGGCCAATATCTCTTGCAGATTTTCAGAACGCCTGTTTTGTGTGCCGTTCCCTATCTGGGCATTCTGATTGCGTTACGGTATCTCATGCCGGCTAATGAGCTGATGGCTTTTCTCTTGTCTGCGGTAATAGGTGGTTTTTTGCTGCTGCAGTTATATTGGAGATATATCTTCTCCGAGACAGCCAGACAAAAGGTCAGGCAAAAATTTTTCAGAAAAAAAGATCGCTAAGCACTATATGGAAGCCGAATCATAAAACGGGTTGAAGAATAATCATGACTACCTCACACAAAGAACTGCTCTACATTATGTCACCGAGCTATTCCGGTTCCACATTACTGACATTCTTGTTGGCCATGCATCCGGATATTGCAACCATTGGGGAGCTGAAAGCCACGTCAATGGGTGATATCAATGAGTATGTCTGTTCTTGCGGTTCAAAAATTACAACATGCGGATTCTGGGGTAATGTAAGTGCGGAAATGTCCAGGCAGGGACGCCGTTTTGCCCTGAATGATTTTGGGACACATTTTTCATCGGATGCCTATTTGTGTGGTCGCTTTATGCGCGCCGGTGTGAAGGGACCGCTGCTGGAAGGTGTACGCAAACTGGCGGTAACACTTTTGCCCGGCTGCAGCCGTGTACACCAATCCGTATTACAACAAAATCAGGCATTGATTGAGACAATTACCCGCTTGCAAGGTGGTTCGATCTTCCTGGATGATTCCAAAGACCCTATACGGGTGAAATACTTTATCGAATCCGGTCTATGGAATGTCAAGGTTATCTATTTAACGCGGGATGGTCGTGGAACCACCTGTTCCTATATGAAGCACTATAACGCAGGTATGCATGAGGCTGTCGTTCAGTGGCTGAGCAAGTGCAGGGAGATGGATGAGGTGGTCAGTCAACTGCCGGCGGAGTCCTATATTAAAATTCGTTATGAAGACCTGTGTAATAAACCGGAAGAAACACTCAAACGGATCGTTGGCTTTGCCAATCTGGAGACCTCGAAAGTCGTGAGCGACTTTACCACGGTCAAGCACCATATCCTGGGCAATTCTATGCGTCTTGGTTCAAGCGGCGAGATCAAACTGGATGAAAAATGGAAAACCCAACTGTCTGAGGCGGACCTCAAACTGTTCGTCGAACAGGGAGCGGCTATGAATGCAAGGCTCGGTTATGAATAACCGGCGGCAGGTTTAGCTCTCGGTGTCGGTGTTGAGATGAATGTTGCGGCAATTCTCCTGCGAATAATCGCTGTCAGTGTCCTCACACTGATTTACTGCAGTGTCTATCTGATTAGTCTGCTGCGGCCTGCCTGGCGCAAGCGCGGATTTCGCAGACAGGACAGGATTCTGGTGATCGGTACTTTCCATAATCCAAACTGGTTTCAATCCCATATTGTCCCTTTGGCGAAATGTCGCATTGGTCAGGTCATTCTGGTTTGTGATGAGCCGGTATTTCAACTTGAGAATGTGCATTACATCTGCCCGCCCAAGATTGCCAATCGCTTGTTGACCCGCGCCGGTGCCAAGTTTTTCTATGCGGTTGCGGCCTCAGTGCGTTACAGGCCGGATATGTATATGGGATATCATATTTTTCCCGGTGCAATATCGGCCCTGGTGCTGGGCAGCATATTTAATCGACCCGCCTGTTATCAGGATACCTCCGGTCCCCTGGAGCTGGCCGGTGGCGGCTGGAAGGCGGAGAATCGTCTGCTGGTGGCGTTGGGAGGACCCAGCAAGTTGGTGGAGTGGGCGGTTTTTACCGTAGTCAGACGTTTTGATATGATTGTTGTCCGTGGTCGCAGCGCCAAACAATATATCGAGGATATCGGCTGCCGCAACATGCTATCAATTATAACAGGTAGCATTGATGTTAAAGGTGAATGGTATAATTGGGATCAACGCGATATCGATCTGATTTTTGTCGGCAGGTTGATCAAGGCAAAAAATCCGGCAGTATTTCTTGCCACGGTAGTTGAGCTAAACAGAAACATTCCAAACATCCGGGCCGTGATGATTGGCGAAGGACCGGATATGGCTGAGCTGGCCGGGCTTTGCACAGAACACGGGCTCAACGGGCAAGTGGAATTGCTTGGACAACGCAATGATGTCATGGCGTGGTACCAACGGGCAAAAGTATTCGTTTTGCCATCAGCCTGGGAAGGGGTGTCCATTGCCATGCTGGAAGCAATGGCTTCGGGCTGTGTACCGGTTGTCAGTAAGGTTGGTGATCTTGGTGATTTGGTTGTGCCGGGTAAAAACGGCTATCTGATTGATGAGATTAAAACTGAATCATTCAGCAAACATACCGCGCGGTTATTACAGGATCAGGCACATTGGGCGGAATATTCCCGTCAGGCGCGCCTTGATGCCATGAACTATAGTGGTCTGACAGCAGTTGCCGACAAGTGGCACCACGATCTGAATCGGTTGATTGCCGGACAGAGCGGAAAAGTTCGTAAACTATCAGATACAGAGCAGGAAAAGTAAATGTCGGAAGAAAAAAAATCACCGGTTGATCATTTCAGCGCACGCGCACCCGAATGGCATTTGCTATATGCAAAACCGGCCTTTCGGCAAAGGTTTGATCTGTTTCTTTCCGGCGTTGAATCGGTTGCGCAGCCACCGGCAAAAATTCTGGATTTCGGTTGTGGCGCCGGCGTTATGGCCACGGAACTGGCGCGTCGAGGTTACAACGTCACCGGTGTTGATGCTGCATCCGGTATGGTGGAAGCGGCAACCCGATATGCGACAGAACAAAACATCAGCAATATCAAATTTTATCAGACGGATACCGTCGGTGACACGCTGCCAAAAAACGAGTTTGACATAGTGATCTGTTCCAGCGTGCTTGAATACGTGGAGCGTGATACAACATTAACGCAAAATCTGGTTGCGGCAATTAAGCCGGGCGGCCATCTTTATATATCGGTACCAAACAGTCGCAGTATCATTGGTAAACTGGAAGATATTGTTTCCAGGCTGGGATTCAGAAAGAGAGGCAATAATAATGCCGATGTCTTTTTTGCGCACAAGCGTTATGCCGCCGGTGAATTTGCATCCTTGTTAAAAAAATTCGGTATGCGCGATATTCAGCACGCCTATTTTGAATGTCCGTTCATCGGCAAACTCGGTTGGCTGGTATCGAAGAGTTCATTGATTGGCGTGATGAATCTGACCAGCGGCAGGAAGGGGGACTGAACGGTGTTTTCTTGTCACCGCTGCGGCAAACACCGTCAGCACAACCGGACAAAACAGGCGTAATTAAAGCGTACGAGAAACGGATGGCCCGATCAAAACGAAACAGGCTGCTGCAACTGATCCCCGATATGCTGTTGTATACGGGTTTGTTGTGGTGCTGGCGCTTTTTGAATCGTAAAAAACTCACCGTGTTGATGGTGCATGGTGTGGTGGATGAAAATGCCCGACAGCGCTGGATGCCGCTATGGGAGCGTCTCAGTCTGCAACATTTCGACCGGGTAATTGGCTTACTGTCAAAGTATTATCATTTTGTCAGTCTGGATGAAGCGGCTCAGATGCTGGCCGGACGACAACCGATGAAACCCTACAGCATGGTGCTTACCTTTGATGATGGTTATCAAAACAATCTGACCTATGCCGGTCCGGTTCTCAAAAAACACGCTATTCCCGCCATCATCTATTTGGCGACGGGCTATATTAACAAAACCTCGCCATTCTGGATCGATCGACTGGATTACGCTCTGCAGTCGGTGGAATTCAGGGAAAGAGAATTTTTGATTGCTGATAAACCGGTCAGAATCAGCGCCACTGATCGTAATGAGTTTCAGGAAACCTATAAGGCATTAAGAATTCAGGCCAAAGCTGTACAGCGCAGTGATGAGGCAATGCTGCGGGAATTAAATGCTTTGGCAGAAGGCCTTGAAAATGAGTCAGGTAAAAAACTCGCCGACATTATGGCAGATGATGATTGGGCGGGATTGATGCAGTGGGACGGGATTAAACAATCACTTGCCGACGGGTTATCATTTGGTGCACACACGGTGGATCATACTCGACTTGAGTTTGTTTCGCTGGATGTCGCGCAACAGCAGATTAATGACTCCAGGCAGGATATCGAAACTCAACTCAATCAGGCTTGTGACCATTTCTGTTATCCCAACGGCAGTTATAACGCGGAAGTGGTGGAATTGGTCAGGGCAGGAGGATTTCGCACCGCCATGACCTCGGACAATGGTTTGAACCAGGCAGGCGATGATCTGCTGACACTGAAACGGGTGCCGTTCCCCGTGCATACATCGAGCGGATGGATACTGGCTGAAGTCAGTGGTTTGATTGCCTTCCTGTCCAGACTGTCAGCACTGCTGTCCCGCAAAAGCTGAACTGACTGAATTTCTCAGCCGGCTGTTGCAACTGCTTTCATGCCGGCCAGATCCTGGAATGTGATCGGTTCCAATTGCGTATGATGATCCCGCAAAAAGCGTTCCAGTTGTTGCATGGAGTAAGGCGTCAGGGATTTGGGGTGCCCCATGATATTAAATATCCCGCTGTTTCCCCAGCGTCGATTCTGACGCAGTGCGCTTGCCAGTGTGGCGGCCTTAAGACCATCGATGGACACCACGCTGTAGGTTGGGCGCGTCAGTCGTTGCAGGTAATACGCGGAATCGGCAATCATGGTGCGTCCATCACCCCAGGGTTTAAAGCGATTGCCGGCGAATTTTTTCACCAGGGCCATCTTCCAGAAAAAGCCGGGATAGAGTTTGCAGGCACTGATCGGGATTTCGACAAAGCGACCGTCCGGCTCTTCCTCGACCGGGTCATTCTCAAAACGCCAGTGGGATTTGGTGCCGGCGCGGGAGAAATCATAGCCACGCACAGTATCAGTGGAAACACCGGCAAAATAGACGGTGCTGTCGAGCCAGATACCGGCATCCCACAAGGCATCCTTTAGTGCAGTAAATGGCTGTATACACCAACCGCCGGCGCGATAGGCGAAGACCGGCTTGCCGGAGATATCTGCCAGCAGTTTGGTTTGGTCAGCGACAATCTTGTGAATTTCTTCGGTCGCAAAGTCGTGCAGACGATAACGTGTGGTATCAATGCGCCACTCACCATCGGCATAGTGGCAATCCAGCCAGTGTGGATGGACATGCAACTGGATATCGTGACCTTGTTTGCTCAGTTCGGATAACTGTTGCTTGATGCGGTCCACTTCAGCTTGCAGGGCGGGGTATTCGGCGGCGCGCAGCAAATACCCGGCATCAACGAACAGGCTGAGCCTGACCCCGTAACGGTTGGTGACCTTGAGTAATTCATCAATGGGGCGGATCAGGCAATTTTGCACAGTACCGGTACGGCTGCCGAAAAAAAGTTCATAATCCAGGCCGAGAATGAATTTCATCACTTACCAACAGTGGCTGTTGTCTTCAGGCCGGTTTACGGCGCAGGACGCAGATAAAATCAGTATTGTTAATCCCGCCCAGTGTGCCCAGACTGATGATCTTTAACAGGTGTGAGCAAGCCACATAGGCCAGATAGAGATAGCGTTTGTCTTCACGAATAATGCGCGGAAAACGGTCTTCGGTTTCCAGGAAGACAACCTCGAAATTGTTTTCATTGGCAAATTTCAACAGGGCACGAGGCGCGATCTCAAATTTCAAAAAAGTTGGGAATGGTGCACAACCGGGTTGGCCGGCATCTTTTTTATTAAAGATGTACTTGTAAACAAATACATGAAACCAGTGCGGTGTGAAACGGGTAATCAACCCTTTTAGCGAATAGACATTGGGCAGGGCAAGGATGATCAGCCCGGTCTGGTTAATCGCTTTTTTGAAATTTTGCAACGCCTGGGCCGGGAAGGGCAGATGTTCCATTACATCCCAACAGATGATCAGATCATACATATTTTCCGGCAAGCTATATGACTGGATGTCAGCTTTGATCTTCTCATTCAGTTTGCTGTTTTTGTCCAGTTGCTCCTGGGAAATATCGATACCGGTTATATGATTTTCACCAGGAATCACCACATGCGTAAAAGAGCCGCAACCGGCTTCAAGTATTCTGTGCGGTTCGTTTTTAAAGGTCTGATCGAGCAGTGCCTGTAGATGTTGAATGGCGGCGGTTGACATATTTAACCCCATGTCCTGTTAAGTCAAGGATGCACGCCGGTTCGGCTGTGCATCGTGTATTACTATGTTGATTTCGTTACCTTGCAAAGGAAAGGCGGAGCATCCGTTATTCCTGTTGGTGCGAATTATTGTTTTGCCCGCTTTCTTTCCCAATCCAGTGAAGTTTTGACGATAAACTCCAGATCATCGTATTGCGGTTTCCAGTCAAGTAACTGCTGAATACGATCAGCGCCGGCAATCAGTGTGGGGGGATCGCCGGCACGGCGTGCCTCTTCCCGAATGTTTAACTGTGCACCGTTTACCTTCTGAACCATATCAAGGACTTCGCGTACTGAAATACCGTGGCCGTAGCCGCAATTCAATGTGGTGGAGGTACCGCCCTTGCGCAGGTAGGCCAGTGCCTTGACGTGAGCGGATGCCAGATCTTCCACATGGATATAATCCCGGATTCCGGTGCCGTCCGGTGTCGGATAGTCTGTACCGTAGATCGCGATAGAGTCGCGTTTGCCCACTGCCGCCTCGCAGGCGACCTTGATGAGCAGGGTCGCTTTGGGAGTGTTTTGGCCGATCCGTCCTTGCGGATCTGAACCGGCGACATTGAAATAGCGCAAGGCGACATGGGTCAGATCCGAGGCAACACTTAGATCACGCAACATCCATTCGGTCATGAGTTTGGATGTACCATAGGGATTGATGGGGGCGAGTTGCGCATCTTCTCTGGCCAGACCATCCTGCGGAATGCCATAAACGGCCGCCGTGGATGAAAAGATAAAATGTTTTACCCCATGTTGCTGACAACATTCCAGCAGATTGCGTGAACTACAGGTGTTGTTTCGGTAATACTTCATCGGGTCGGCAACCGATTCCGGCACGATCGTATGGGCGGCAAAATGTATGACGGTTTCAACCTGATGTTCCTGCATGATGGCAGAGACCAGTTCTTTATCGCCGGTATCACCAACGACAAGCTTGCCATACAAGACGGCATCGGCAAAACCGGTTGTCAGATTATCCAAAACAACGATGTTTTCCCCGGCTTCGCCCAGTTGGCGCACCACGTGACTGCCGATATATCCGGCTCCGCCGGTAACGAGTATGCTGGATTTACTCATAATTCTGTCAGTATGACTCCACGTTCTTGTAACAGGCTGACGACCTTTGCCACACAGGACTCGAGTGAATCGTTACCGGTATGGACAGTCAGTTCAGGATTGGATGGTTGCTCATAGGGGGAGGAGATACCGGTGAAATCCTTGATCTTGCCTTCCCTTGCCTTTTGATAAAGCCCCTTGATGTCCCGCTGTTCGCATACCTCAATGGGGGTATCGCAATAAATCTCCAGAAAATCACCATGCAACACCATATTGCGCACCAGAGCGCGGTCGCTTTTGAAGGGGGAGATAAAGGCGGTCAGGATAATTACACCTGATTCGAGGAATAACTTGGCCACATTACCGATACGGCGGATGTTTTCCTTGCGATCTTCCTCACTGAAAGCAAGATCACCGCACAGGCCATGTCGAACATTATCGCCATCCAGCACATAGGTACGGCAACCCAATTGGTGCAGTTCTTCTTCAACAGCATGGGCCAGAGTGGATTTGCCTGCTCCGGAAAGACCGGTGAACCACAGGATCACGCTTTTGTGGCGATTCTGGGCTTCGCGGCGCCGGCGGGTTACAGTGGCATGGTGCCAGACCGTATTGCTGCTCTTATTTTGGTTGTTATTGTCTGTCATCTGATGCCAATTATAGGCTATTCATTTATGATGTGATGCAAGATAAATATATCATTAATATGGGTATCAGGAACACATAAACCATGCACTATGATGTTTTTAATGGCGATGCGGATGGTATTTGCGCATTACAGCAGTTACGTCTGGCACAGCCGGTCGAGTGTACGCTGGTCACCGGCGTCAAACGGGATATCAGTCTGCTGGGCAGGATTTCACCTGTCAGCGGTGATCACGTGACAGTGCTGGATATCTCCCTGGACAAGAATCGACCTGCCCTGATCACTGCCCTTGAGGCAGGCGCGAAGGTACAATATTTCGATCACCACATGGCCGGCGATATTCCGCAGCACCCGGCTCTGGAGGCGATCATCGACACTGCTGCCGAAGTCTGTACCAGCCTGCTGGTAAATCAGTATCTGCAGGGACAGCACCTGCCCTGGGCGGTGGTGGGCGCATTCGGGGATAATCTGTATGACAGCGCCATGCGGGCGGCCGCCCCCCTGGATCTCTCCCACACCCAACTCAACGAACTGCGCGTGCTGGGTACCTGTATTAATTACAACGGCTATGGCAATGACCTGAGCGATCTGCTGTTTCACCCGGCGGATCTGTTCCAGGCCCTGCAACCCTTTGCAGACCCGTGGGAGTTCATTCATACACAGCCGGTCTACCGGATGTTGCAGCAAGGCTATACCGATGATCTGGCACACACACAGCGCCTGCAGGCGGAGTTTACCGACAACGCCGTTGCACTTTACATTCTACCGGATGAGAAATGGGCGCGCCGAATCTCCGGCGTCTTTGCCAATCAACTGGCCCGGGAATATCCTGATCGGGCTCATGCCTTACTGACGGAAAAGGGGACCGGTTTTCAGGTGAGTGTCAGAGCCCCGATTAACAACAAGGCCGGGGCGGATCAATTATGCAGCCGGTTTCCCGGTGGCGGCGGTCGACAGGGCGCGGCGGGCATAAACCTGTTGTCTGCCGGGCAATATGACGAGTTCGTGGCAGCCTTTCGTGAGGTCTATGCCGCCGGATAAAAAAAGCGGCATGACAGCCGCTTTTTAAAGGGTATTGATAATTGGTTCTCTGCTTCAGGGGAAGGCGGGTATTGTCGGCTCCACATCATGCATACCGGCTTCCGGGTGGTGCTTGTGAATCATATCGCTGATCTGCTCGACCTGCTTGGCCGGTAAATCCACCATATAAAGGATGTTCCCCCGGGCGATTTCCGCCGCGAAAGGTTTGAGCCGGGTATTGGGTATATTGATGGCGACCATACTGGAGGTCCAGGCCCCCAGGAAGGCGCCGCCGATACACAATGAGGCCACAGACCAGACTTCCAGCCCGGCCACGATAAAGCCCATACCGGTAGCCAGACTGCCCAGGATCACGCCGGTAAAGCCGCCGAGGATTAATCCAAGCTGTGCGCCGTGGATGATATCTGATTTCTGGAAAAGGTTGGCTTCAGGCAAGTCGCTCAGGTCGGTACCCTCGCGGGCGATCACATGCATTTGATTTTCTGCCACACGGGCCAGCAAGAGTTCGTCGTGCACTTTGCGGGCGGCGTTAACATCAGGCAGGACAAAATAAAGACGTCGTTTCATACAGCACCTCCTTACCTATACGGTATTTGGTGAGATTGAGTGAATTCCCCACTGTCCTACCCTGATAAGTATAGGCAAAAATAGCCCAGTGTGATGGTCAGAATTCGGCTGTAAACCATGTGACTGATAGGGTTTTACTGGCCAAATGGGGTAGGAGACATACTTATTCTATACAGTTATTATTACGCCCCGGTCCATCCAGCAGTGACATGTAAAGCGTCATCCTGACAAATCGAGGTATTTCAGTGAATTTCCTGCCGATTTTTATGAACATCAAGGCTCAACCCTGTCTCGTCGTGGGTGGGGGTGAAGTTGCTGCACGCAAAGTCTTTTTACTGTTACGCGCCGGCGGCAAGGTGGCGGTAGTGGCTCCTGAATTATGCGGTGAACTGCAACGCTGGGCTGATGCCGGTGATATCCAGTACGAACAACGTCCATTCAAGGCGGATGACATTGACGGTAAACAGATTGTCATTGCTGCAACCGATGATGAAGCGGTAAACAGCGAGGTCTCATCACTGTGCAAGGTACGCGGGATCCCGGTCAATGTGGTGGACAATCCCAAACTCTGTGGCTTCATCATGCCTTCGATTATCGATCGTACACCGGTACAGATCGCCATCTCCACCGGCGGCGCCTCTCCTGTATTGGCCCGCTTGCTGCGCGCCAAACTGGAAACGCTAATCCCCGCCGCCTATGGTCGTCTGGCCGCGCTGGTGGATGAATTTCGCGGCAAAGTAAAAGAAAAACTCGCCGGGCAGGATATTCGCGTGTTTTGGGAGCAGATCCTGCAAGGGCCGGTGGCGGAAATGCTGATTGCCGGCCAGGACAAAAAGGCCCGTGCCGCGCTGGAAGAGGCGGTGGAAAAGGCCGAACCACCCGCGCAACGGGGTGAGGTCTATCTGGTCGGCGCCGGTCCGGGTGATCCGGATCTGTTGACCTTCCGGGCACTGCGTTTGATGCAGCAGGCTGATGTGGTGGTCTACGATCGTCTGGTTTCAGCACCGGTGCTGGATCTGGTCCGCCGTGATGCAGAATTTATTTATGCCGGGAAAGAGAAAGACAAACACACCATCCCGCAAGAGAACATCAACGCCCTGCTGGTGCGTCTGGCGAAAGAAGGCAAGAAGGTGTTGCGCCTGAAAGGGGGGGATCCGTTTATCTTTGGTCGCGGTGGTGAAGAGATTGAGACCCTGATGGAAGAGGGGGTCAGTTTCCAGGTGGTACCCGGTATTACCGCCGCTGCCGGTTGCGCCTCCTATGCCGGTATCCCGCTGACCCATCGCGATTATGTCCAGTCTTGCATGTTCGTCACCGGTCATTTGAAAGACGGGACGATCAATCTCAACTGGAAGGCACTGGCCCATCCCGGTCAGACCATTGTCTTTTATATGGGGCTGCACGGGGTGGACGAGATCTGCAAACAGCTGATTGCCCATGGCCTGTCAGCCGATACACACGCAGCACTGGTCGAGCAGGGTACAACCCAGAATCAGAAAGTGCATGTGGGTAATCTAAAGACATTGCCCGATCTTGTACATCAACGGGATGTGAAACCTCCCACACTGATCATTGTGGGTGAAGTGGTGCAGTTACATAACAAGCTGGCCTGGTTTGATCCGGCCGGTGAAGATTCGGCCAAATTCCCGGCGGCACAATAGTCCAGTCAGTGTCTAGATCTCATGGTAAAAGCGAAAACTGTTTTTACCGTCCTGTTTGGTGCTTGACATGGTTTTGTCTGCGCCGGTGATCAGACTGCGTGCATCCTTGCCATCCTGTGGAAAGATTGTAATACCGATACTGGCTGTCACCGGCGGGTGTTCCTGATCCAGCGGCGAGTGATAGGCTATGGTCTTGCATACCCGATGTGCCACCAGACCTGCATCTTCTTCATCAGAAATCTCATCCAGAAATAAAGTGAAGTTGTCACCGCTGCGGCGCGAAGCAATATCGCCGTGCCGAATACAGGAAGCCAGACGGCGACTAATCTCAATAAGCATTTCATCACCGGCATGTGTACCGTAAGTTTCATTAAAGACAGTGAAGTTGTCGATGTTAATGGACAAGATGGCACAACACCGTCGGTGGCGCGAGGCATTTGTCAGAGCGCGACTCACCGTTTGGTAAAACCAGGCGTGGTTGCACAGACCGGTCAGGTGATCAATATAAGACAGCTGACGAATTTTTTGTTCCGTAGATCGCTGTTCAGTGATGTCGTTGCCTTCCAGCAGATATTCCGTATCGTTACTGGAAATATCACCGACTTTTTTCAGATTGAAACTGAACAGTCTTTTTTCACAAATCATGTCGTTCATGGTCGTTTCAAAGCGACTGTCTGCAGCCTGCACGTTTTGAAAAACATCCTGCAGCTTGCGACTGAATTCCGGATTCAGATCGGTAACCCTGCCTGACCATAGGGCCTTGCCGATAATTTCCTGTTTGTCATTGCTTAACAGCTTAACGGCTGCACTGTTCAGATCCAGCACCATACCGTCTTTTGCCAGATGAAACATAATGGCATCATTTTCGTTAAACAATGTTTCATATTTTCTCAGTGTGGCCTCTTTTTCCCGTTGCAGGGATTGGCGTGAGAATAACAGTTCAAGGCTGTGCAGCAATTTGAACGTATCCAGTGGTTTAAACAGGATATCGGATACCAGCTGCAGGTTACTTCTGGTCATGTTGTTGATATGTGGTTGTGATGCCAGAATAATACAATCCATATTCGGATTGTAGGTTTTTAGCTGAGTTATCAACGCAAGGCTTTTTTCCGAAGGGTTTTTTATATTTATCAAGGTGATATCCGGTCTGAAACGGCCGGACAGGTTGTCGACCTGACTGATGTTGGCAGCGACCTCAACGCTATAAGCAGCATCTTCTGTTTCCAGAAATTTTTTAATTTGCGAACTGATTTCCAGATCGTCATCAATAATAAGGATTCGCTTGTCACTCGCCATTAATTGCCTGGTTGTAGCCTGCTGCATAAAGAATTCCTTAACGTATTGTGTCATGAAAAGCTGCTGGTGCTGACGGTGCTACTTTACTTTAAAGAGTAAATGAATATCGACTGGTAAAGGCGGGTTTTTTGTTAAATCTTGTTAATCTTGACAGCGATATAAAATCGGTGAATTCGAATGGTTATTGCTTATCACGCAAAAAATATAGTTTGTTTGTATCAATGTCGGTGAGTTCTGTTGGCGAATGTTTTTTGCCTTGCAACAAGAAGTAGATCATGGGGACAAGCAACAGACTGACCAATGTGGAAAACAACAAACCACAGACAATCACAACAGCGAGAGGTTGTAACATTTCAGAACCGCTGCCCAAACCCAGGGCCAATGGTAACATACCGACTGCGGTAGTCAGGGTGGTCATCAGTATGGGACGCAGGCGTAAACGGCTGCCTTCGATAATGGCATCGGTGATAGTCGTGCCTTTTTCCCGTTCAATTTCGATTTGTTCCACCAGCACAATCGCATTATTTACCACGATACCCGCCAGCATGATGAGTCCCAGCCAGACCGGCATGGACAAGGGAATGGAAAATAAAAACAGGCCGGCGGCTACACCGATGGTACAGAACGGGACACTCAACATGATGACGAGCGGGTTGCGCAGTGATTCATACTGTACCGACATGACAACGAAGACCAGGAACAATGCCAGTATCAACAGAATGATCCCCATTTGTTCCCCTTCCTTGAGTGTGCTGAGGGCGCCGCCATCGTAGAGGGTATAACCGGCCGGTAATTCCAGTCCGGTCAATCGTCGGTTGACCTCCTGCATAACATCAGACAGCGCCGTTTCTTCGACCAGACTGGCACTGATTTCAACAATGCGGCGTTGTTGATCACGCTTGATGCGGGCCGGTGTCAGCTCAAGTTTTAATTGTGCGACATCGCGCAGGCGAATCGGTTGTCCCTGGTGCAGGCCGACAAAGGTGTTACCGAGACTCTCCAGATTGGTGGTGACGTTTTTAGGTGTACGCAGTCGTATCTCATATTCCCGATCACCATCGATAAACTCGGAAACCACCAGACCTTCCAGTGCCACTTGCAAGGCCGTCCCCACGTCACTGGTTCGCATACCGAGGTCGGCGGCGCGTTCCCGATCTATTTCGATCGTGATCCCCTCTCGGGTATCTTCATAACTGTGGGTCAGGTTGCGCAGGCCGGGCGTGCCCTCCAACAGGTCAACAATTTTGTCACCCAACAGGTTCAGTGTCTCAATATCATTTCCCTGTAAACGCAGACTTAAATCATCATCACCCCGACTGGTGCGGACACCACGCACGCCGGTAACACGCATCCGAACCTTAAAGCCCACCAGTTTGAGTTTATCGATCGCACCGGTCATGCGTTTGACCCAGGCTTCACTGTTCGTTCCCGGAATGAGTTGTACATCCATGCGACTTTGATTGCTGGACTGATATTGGGAGCGACCAAATATCCGCCCGCCCACGGTGGCAAAGATTGAGACAACTTCCGGTTGTTTTCGGTACAACGCTTCCAGCTTGCGAACGGCGCCATCCATTTCGGTTAATTGCAGGCCGGGATCACCGGTAATGTCGATCTGCACCTGGCCTTCATCCATTTTGGGCAGAAAGATTGATTTACTTACAAAAAAGAACGGTGCGCTCAAGGCAAGGGCAATTCCGCAGACAAGCAGGGGTTGCAGTGGTTTTTGTAAAAAAGTTTGCAGGAAACTGCTGTAGCGGTTTTGCAGTTTGATAATTCGGCTGTCAACAGTGGTGCGTAACCGGGCAACGCCCGGCGAAACCCGGCTGCTGTCGGTGACTCTGGCGCCGAGACTGGGCACCAGCGTAACCGCCACCAGCAGTGAAGCAATTATCGCCGCAGTCAGGGTGAAAATCAGTTCCGAAAAGAGCAGGCCGGTGAGACCGCCGATAAACAGGAAGGGCAGAATGGCGGCCAGGTTGGTGCTGGTGGCGGCAACAATGGCACTGTTGACCTCGGATGCGGCATTCTCCGAGGCATCGGCTGGTGCTTCCCCCTGACGTTGATGGCGGGTGATGTTTTCCAGCATCACAATGGTGTTGTCCACCAACAGACCGATGCCCAGGGCCAGACCGCCCAGGGTCATGATGTTCAGTGTCAGACCGCCAAAGGCCATCAGCACCGACGTCACCATGATTGCGATGGGGATGGCGCTGCCGATGATGAGTGTGCGTTTGACATTACCCAAAAACAGGTAGACCACCAGCATGGCCAGGATGGCGCCGGAGAGTGCCGCCAGACCGGCATTACGCAAGGCATGGCGGACAAAGATGGATTGATCGCCGACCGGGGTGATCTGGATATCTGCCGGTATTACCTTTTGTTGTCGCAGAAACTCCAGTTGAGCCATGACCGCATCCACCACGGCAACGGTATTGGCTTGCGGCTGTTTCTGGATAGACAATTTGACAGCGGAACGACCGTTCAGTCGGACGATGAGCCGTTCTTCTTCATGAGTGGCCACCACCCTGGCCACATCACCCAAACGAATGATCTTGTGTTGTTTGCCGGCATTACTGAACCAGAGCGGCAAGGCCGCCAGATCATGCACGTCCTTGAAACGGCCGGAGGTGCGAATGGTGTATTCCCGACCGGCGGTATTGATCCGGCCGCCGGGTGATTCCTGATTTTCCGCTGCCAGCAAGGCGGCCAGCTCCTGGAAGGTGTGGCCCAGACCGGCGAGTCGTTCCTGATCAACGGTGATCTGGATCTCTTTGGCCAAACCACCCCCTACTTCAGTGGAGGCGACACCGGGCAGATTCAAAAACCAGCGGCTGAAGTCGTAATCCACCCAGTCACGCAAGGCAACAGAATCCCGCTGATTGGAACTGATGGCAAACTCCAGAACCGGGATCTGTGACGGGTCCAGTTTATAAATGACCGGTGGATCAATGGTATCAGGCAAAAATCGTTTGGCGCGGTCCAGTCGTGTGCTGGCATCACGCAGGGCAATGTCGATGTCCGTGCCATAGGGGAAGCTGAGATTGACCGTGCTTTCACCCTCCACCGTATCCGATTGCACCGTGATCGCGTTTTCGGTGATGGCCAACTGTTCTTCCAGTTGTCGTGTGATGCGATCCTCCATGATCTGCGCGGGAACGCCCGGCTCACGGATCCGGACGCGGACCTCGGGATAGATGATATGGGGCAGCAGATCGATCCCCAGCCGTTGCAGTGCAAACAGACCGAGCATGATCACCGCCAGGGTGAGCATGACGACGCTGACAGGACGTCGAATCGACCACGCCGCCAATCCACCTGTCCTGAAACGTCGTTGCATACGTCTGACCTAGGGTTGCGGGGTTGCCGGCGCGGTGGCGGAGGGAACCGGGGCGGGTTGCTTTGGTTCGTGTGCAGCCGGGGTTGTCGGCGGCGGCAAACCGCCATCAAACGGAATCGTGCGGGCGATTTCGATGGGTTTCCCGTCACGCAAGCCGATAATCCCTTTGACGATCACCTGGTCCGAGGTCTCCAGCCCTTCCAGGATCTCCACCCGATCATTGAGTTGCAGACCGGTCTTGACCCGGGTCTGTCGTGATATGTCCTTGTCCACCCGAAACACATATTCACCCCGTGCGTCGTGACGCAGAGCCGCCAGGGGAATGGTCTTGAGCGGGTTGGTAACACTGGTCAGGTAGAGTCGGCAGAGCTGGCCGGGCAAGGCCCCGGCCGGGACCGGATTCAGTTCCACCTCCACCACCCCTTGTCGGGTCAGGGGATCGATCACCGGATGGACCCGCAGGATACGGGCCGGATAGCGGGTATCCCCCAGGGCATCAATACGCAGGTCCACCTGAGTGTCTTTTTGAATATTGGCCAGCAGGATCTCCGAGACCTTGAAGCGGGCTTTCAGGGTGGTGGGATCAATCAGGCTCAGGATATGGGTGTGGATCGGCACCACATCACCCGGTTCCCGGTAACGGGCGCTGATACTGCCGGCAAAGGGGGCGCGGATACGGGTGTGGGCCAGTCGGGTCTCCAGCAGGGTCACTTCCGCCTTGCTCTGCAGCAGGCTGGTATTGGCCTTGGCCAACTGGTCTTCCGAGGCAAGTTGGCTGGGCATCAGACGTCTGATCCGCTTCAGGTCGAGCTCAGCTTGCCGGAGCGTGGCATTGGCCTTGTCCAGTTGCGCCTGTATCAGGCTGCTGTCCAGTTCCACCAGGACGGCATCCTTCTCCACCCGGTCGCCCTCGAACAGGGGCAGGCTGGTAATTCGGCCCTGTTCCTCGTTAAAAATCTCCACACTGTGCGTGGCCTCCAGACTGCCGGCAATAATACGGGTCACCTGGATCGGCGTGCGGGCCACATTGGTCACTTCGACCTGCTTGCCTTTGGCTTTTTTGGCCTGTTTATCCGGGGCATCACTACAGGCGCCAAGCAAGATCACCGCAAGCAAACAGGTCATGGCGGGAAGGGAGAGCGGGGATCGTTGAGTCGGTAATCGCATATATCTCAGTCTATACAGGATTAACCCTTTGGGTTTCCGATATTTTCCATCGGTTAATCATGCGATAATACGCCTTTTCCGGGGTACAGCAATAGATATCGAATGAGCCATTACATACGCTACGAGTCCGATCCGCACACCCAACGCAAAGACAGCCGGAACCTCCGACGTATGCTGCCCTTTATCTGGGATTACAAGGGGCGTGTCCTGTTTGCCTTGCTGTGCCTCGTTGCCTCGAAAATGGCGATCGTGGGCGTGCCTTTTATCCTGAAACAGGTGGTGGACACGCTGGGGGTAAAAGGGGAGAGCATACTGATCCTGCCCTTGACCCTGTTAATTGCCTACGGTGCACTGCGTCTGGCGGGCAGCCTGTTCAACGAACTGCGTGATGCCGTCTTTGCAAAAGTCCGCTATCACGCCATGCGGCGTATCTCCACGAACGTCTTTAACCACCTGCATCGACTTTCACTGCGTTTTCACCTGGATCGACGCACCGGCAATATCTCCCGTGATCTGGAACGAGGCGCTTCCAGTGTCAGCTCCATCCTGAATTACATGGTCTTCAATATCCTTCCCACCATCGCCGAGTTCATCCTGGTGGCAGCCATTCTTTTTACCCAATACCCGACCCGTTTTGCGATCGTGATCTTCTCCACCGTGGTCATCTATTTTATTTTTACCTTTCTGATCACTGAATGGCGCATGCACTTTCGCCACGAAATGAATGCGCTGGATTCCAAAGCCAACGGTCAGGCGGTGGATGCATTGCTCAACTATGAAACCGTTAAATATTTCAACAACGAAAAACTGGAAGGACAACGTTACGACCAGACCCTGAGTGGTTGGGAACAGGCAGCGGTACGCAGTCAGACCTCCATGTCACTGCTTAACTTCGGTCAGGGCTCTATCATCGCCATCGGTGTCACCATTATCATGGTCTTTGCCGGGCAGGGGGTGGTCAGCGGGCAGATGAGTATCGGTGATCTGGTACTGGTGAACGCCCTCATGCTGCAACTGTTTATCCCGCTGGGTTTCCTCGGCATCGTCTATCGTCAGTTAAAATACGCCCTGGCCGACATGGATCTGATGTTCAAACTGCTGGATCGCAAGGCGGAGATCCGGGATAACCGGGACGCGCAACCCATCACCGTCAAGGAAGGCAAGGTCAGCTTTACAGCAGTCAGCTTCGCCTACCAGCCGGAACGACCGATCCTCGACAACGTCAGCTTTGAGATCGAACCGGGACAAAAACTGGCGGTGGTTGGTCCGTCCGGGGCAGGCAAATCGACGCTGGCACGCCTGTTATTTCGTTTTTATGATATCAACGACGGTGTGATTACCATTGACGATCAGGACATAGCGCAAGTCACGCAACAAAGCCTGCGCGAAGTGATCGGTATCGTCCCACAGGACACCGTGCTGTTTAATGACACGATCTTTTATAACCTGCAATACGCCAAACCGGATGCAGATAAAGAACAGGTCATGCAAGCGGCAAAACTGGCCCACATCCACGAATTTATCCAAAGCCTGCCGGACGGCTATGACACAATGGTTGGCGAGCGGGGCCTGAAACTCTCCGGCGGTGAAAAACAGCGCGTCGCCATTGCCCGCGTGATCCTGAAAAACCCGAAAATACTCGTCTTCGACGAAGCCACCTCCAGCCTCGACTCACAGGCGGAAAAGGCCATCCTCGCCGCACTGAGCGAAGTCGCCGCCAACCACACCACCCTGGTCATCGCCCATCGGCTGTCAACCATCATCGACGCCGATCAAATCCTGGTGCTGGACGGTGGTAAAATCGTGGAACGGGGCACACACCGAAGCTTGCTGGAACAACACGGCCTCTACGCCCACCTCTGGCAACTGCAACAGGAAGAAAAAACTGAAACGGTAGTACAGGATGTTTAAAGTGGCGATAAATAATAACGCAGAGATCACAGAGACGCAGAGAACACAGAGAAATACATTGATAAAAACTCCGCGTTCTCCGCGCCTATGCGTGCTCAGCGTTATATTCAAAAACGTGAAATGTCTTTCAGTAATAAAGTTATGAGAACAGTTTAAAAGAGGCAGCACTATGAACGATGATGAAATGAAGCAGATGTTTGAAGAGAGCAGTTGCGGTGGCAGTGAACCTGTCGCTTTGCAGGTGATGGATGACAGCATGGAACCGGAATTCAAAAAAGGAAATATTATCATCCTGGATCGTTCCGCCGCCGTCTCCCATGAATGCTACGTCGTCGCCATCGTTGAAAACGGCCCCATCTTCCGCCAACTGGTTATCGAAGAAAGCCGCTACTACATCCAGCCGCTCAACGAAGCCTATCTGCACGAAAAACGTGAAATCACCTTCGACGCCATCCACGCCAGAGTCGTGCAACAGGCCGGACCGACAGGGAAGCGGAAAGATCGCAAGCACTATTTATAAGAATCCCCCAGCCAAAAATAACCCTTCGTCATTCCGGCGTAGGCCGGAATCCGGCTCTGTCAGCTGCAAGCGCAATACCGGCAATTTGCGTATATAACCATTTTAATCCCATGCAGTGTATCAAGTTGTTGGAAAACCAATGGGTATCTGTCCGGGTGAAAATATCAGGGAAAGTCAGATAATCTATTGTTTTATTTTGCCCATAAATACGTTTGTTTCATTACAGACTTAACAGGTTCCGAATTCAGTCTGTCAATATAGGGTTTATAATCTTTCAGCATTTTGTCTTTACCCGCTGCTGACTTGAGGTTCATGCGATATGTGCAGAGTCGGGCAAATCTGTCGTGTATATTGGTAAAGGCGTGAAAGTAGGTTTTGTTGCCGATTAAGTCCTGATAGATATCCGGATATTTTTCTTTTGATATCAAAATATGTTCAAGAATCCATAGCTTTAATTCATAGAATGGCTCGCAAGTGTCATTGTTGATATAATTTTTCCAGATTTTTTTCTTTCTTATGCTGTTATAGGCAACGACACCATGGTAGTAGGCGTTGAATTCATTAAGCAGGCCGTATATTCCGTCTTGCTGGACAGCGTGGGCACGGCCAGAGTTCAAATAGGTGTTAAATCGACTGGTTTTGAATTGTTCACCAAGTTTGTCAGCAACAATACGTGATGGAAAGGATTTGCCGACCGGCACATTAATATCGCCTTCACCGTCAAGATGTAACGTCATCATATAAGACGGTGGTGATTTTGTCTTTGGATAATTATATAAATATGTTGCTGTGTTGCTGTGTAGCTGTGTGCGTATTCATGTATGGCTGCAGGGGTATATCTGTCCAGATTCATTTCATCCAGTGTTCCGTTTTCATCAACTGTCTTCCCTTGTAATAAAAATCCAAGAATGGCGTGCACGGAATAATGGTTGATTGCAGTACCGCAAAGTTTTTTGCTTATAGAAATTTCGTTGTCAATCATTGCCTTTGCGAGTGGTGCATGTTGTGCAATATTATTATATATCTGCCTGTCAATATTCTCTGAGCTTGCTTCGTAATACTGACAATCCTGCCAGGTGTCGTTTTGTTTTTTGTGAAGGGTTTGACTGATTGTTACTGGTTTATTGTCAACTGTTGTGCTGGTTATGGTTGCACTGTTTTCAGAGCCGGTGGGGCCGGCATAAGCGGGATTTAGTCCTGCCTGAAATATATTCAAACACAATAAAAAAATAATGGTTTTTCTCACTGCTAAATCTCTAATACAGATATTGCATATAAGCGTATCAGATAAGTGAAACAATGAAAGGCTGGAGATGGAATTGAATGGAGAGAGGACTGGGTATGCTTCCACCACGGAGCACGGGAATGTAAAAGACTCTCTGATCATCCGACCCTAACCCAACCCCTGCAGGGGGAGGGGATAAATGGCAAGGTTATAAATTTTTACTCAACTGTTCCGGTTTCAGCTTGGCGGTGAAGTATTCATCCGCATCATCGATGTCCACTGTTTTACCGTCCTTGTCGAGCATGGGCTGTTCAAATTCATTCCAGCCGCGCAGGCCGGTTTTGAGGGACAGCACATTGCCATAACCCATCATCTGCATGACCAGTGCGGCGAGGGCGCTGCGGCGTCCGGAGCGGCAGACGATGATGACTTCTTTATCTCTGGCTTTGGCCAGTTCCGGCACAGTTTCTTCGTAATCAAATTCACAGGCGCTTTCCAGAATACCACGCGGCACATTGATAGAACCTTCGATATGCATGGCGTCGAATTCGTACGGTTCTCGTACGTCAATAATCAACGGTTTGCCGTTCTCCAGCTTTTCTGCCAGATCCCAGGGGAAGAGCTCCTGGATATGTTGCAAACATTCATCAACAAGTTGGGTAAAGGTTTTCATATGTAGTAATCCTGATTTTTAAAGATCTTTAACGCAGAGGCGCTGAGACGCAGAGGTTTTTATATTTTATTTTCGATGTGTTTACTGCATGGGTGATAGTGTTATTGAAAATATCATTTATATGGTTTTCTCTGCGCCTCCGCGTCTCTGCGTTGAGGTTTTGGTTTTATGATACAGAACTACGCTGCAAGCCCTGTTCCACGGCCATTACCGCCGCTTCGACGCGGGAGTGGACGCCGAGTTTGCGCAGGATGGCTTTGACGTGGAGTTTGACGGTGCCGTCGGAGATGCCGAGGTTGCGGGCGATGGCTTTGTTGCTTTGGCCTTCCGCCAACAGCCCCAGGATCTCGGTTTCACGCGGGGTGAGGTCGTCAAACGGACTGGCTTCATTGCCTGCCGGTTCATCGCTTTTGCCTTGTACTGCTTTGGCGAGGATGGGGGCAAGATCCGGGGCGACCACGGTTTTCCCGGCAACGATGTCGCGCAATGCCAATACCAGATCGTCCGGTTCCATATCCTTGAGCAAATAGCCTTGTGCGCCGGCACGCAGGGATTCCACCAGATCGGTTTCCTCACTGCTGGTGGTAAGCATGGCGATGGGCATGGCCAAACCATCTTCACGTAACATTTTCAAGACGCCCAGACCATCGATGCCGGGCATGCGCATGTCGAGCAGGATGACATCGGGCTTGAGTTCCGCCACCAGTTGTTTGCCTTCCTGCCCGCTGTTGACGGAGGCGACAACTTCGATACCTCGACTGGAGAGCAGGCCTTCCAGGCCGACGCGGAACAGGGTGTGATCGTCGATTAACAGGACGCGCAGGCTCATTTGATGACTCGCTTCACGGGTGGTGTTACCTCAATACTGACAGGTTTATGATGAGTGGCATGTTTGAATTGCAGAATAATCTGGGTGCCTTCACCCGGTTCACTTTCGATGCGTAATTCGCCGTCAATCTGTTTGGCGCGATCGGACATGATATGCATGCCATAGTGATCGATGGTTTCATCACCCTGGCTGACAGCGATACCGACACCATCGTCCTCAATGAGGATCATGCAGTTACCGCTGGGATCGCTGCGCAACAGGATACGGACATTGTGCGCTTCGCTGTGTTTTCGTATGTTGTTTAATGCTTCCTGGATGATGCGCAGTACCTGTACTTCGGTGCTGGGCGGCAGGTGAAGCAGGTTCCACTCTTTTTGCAGGAAGACATGGATGGTGGTTTGCTTGCGGAATCGATCCACCAGATGTTCCACCGCCGGCACCAGACCCCGGTGATCGATGGGGGCGCGGAAGTGGGTGATTAATTCACGCAGTTCGGCGTAGGCTTCATCAAGGTTGATCTCGATCTGTTCCAGTTCATGCCAGACGGCCTGTTCACGACCCTGACGCAGGGTTTCATCCAGTACACGTACCTGGAAACGCAAACTGGCCAGCGTCTGGGCCAGTGAGTCATGCAGTTCGTGAGCGATGCGGGTGCGTTCTTCCATGATGGAGAACCGGTTATAGGCGTCATCGGAGCGGGCCTTGTCGATGGCCATACCCAGATGTCGGCCGATACTGGTGAGCAGATCTTCAATACCTTTGGGATCCACATAATCGTCACGATAGACAAACAGGTTATAAACACCCAGGGTGCGATCTCGGTATTGCAAGGGTACGACCACCATGCCTACATCTTCCTTGCCAAAAAAGGCGCGACCGACAATCTTGTCGCACTCCTTGATGTCGCTCTGGAATAATACCTTGCCCTCATTGTAGGCGCTGCCGCACAGGCAACTTTCGGAGGGGATCAACTGTTCGCGTGACATCAGGTCTTCATCCAGCCCGATACTGGAGACCAGATGCATTTGTCCGTCATCGGTGACCAGACGCACCACCGCAGCACGGGCATGGACGACATCTTTCAGGGTGTGCAGGAAGCGGGTCAGCAGGTCTTCCAGATCACGGGAGACGTTAATGCTCGCGGCCACGTCATAGATGATCTCCAGCGAGCGGGTTTTCTGTTCAATGTAGCGTGTCTGTTTGCGTACCTGACTGTGCATGTCTTCCGACAGGTTTTGCAGATTTTCCGCCAGCTGGTTGATGTCTACCGCCAGTTTGGCGAATTCGCCCGGATAATCGGTGGGCAGACGATAGGAGAGATTACCGGCATGCATTTCCACCGCCCAGTTGCGCAGTTGGGTGAGTGGTGCGAGCAGGGTGTTTTGAATACGGTAGAACAGAATACCCAGCAGACCCAGTGACGAGACGGTGAGCAGGGTAATGCCGCCATAGAGATACTCGGGTTTGAGCGACTTGCCCCACAGACTGAGCAGACCAAGCAGCAGAATGGAAGAACAAAGGGAGAGAAACATCACGCACAGACGACTGCGCCAAAGGCCATGAAACAGGACCTTGTGCAGGTGCGCGCTGCGTGCCTCCAGCGGCAGGCCGAGGATCGGCTTTTCTGTCTGTTCGGTGGTGGCGTTTTCCATACCGGCTGACTTCTCGTTACACAGATTGTTGAATATTAACAGATTCTGATGCAGAACAGGCCAATTTATCTGTGAAAATTGCCGTTGCCTGCCTGCGCCGGCAAGGTTAAAAAATAGAATGAAAACAGATAGTTAGTGTATATATTCCGGGTTGATTAAACCGATCTGGATGAGGGTGAATTTGAACTCGGCAATGAGTGCCTGATAGGCGTCAGTGTTTGGATGGATGCCGTCACCGACATGTTTGTCCGGTGCGAGCCGGCCGTGCGGTGTGGCAAGCGCCTTGCTGTAGTCCACAAAGTGGCAACCGGTTCGTGTCGCACAGAGAGTTTTGGCTGCATGGTTCAATGCCTTGATCCGGTCATTGGTGTCACCGGGCCAACGCGGGTTAGCGGCGATGGGTAATACCGCGCTGAAAATGACCGGGATGTGGCGGGGGATGCGCTGCAATATCGCACGATAGCCGGCCAATATCTCGTCATTGTTACGCACCCGGGTGTCATTCAGACCGATGGCAAGGACGACAGCGCGGGCCTGCTGCAATGTTTGATATTGGCTGATGCGTTCAAGCACACCATGTGTCGTGTCCAATCCGATACCGAAATTCACCGCATCCTTACTGATGCACGACACACACATACCCTGGATAATGCTGTCGCCGATAAACAGGATGGGGGCGGGGTTCAGTTTAAGCTCGATCCGCCGCTGCAAAACGGCATCGGTGCGCAACTGCAGGGCCAGCATGTTGTGATAAAAGATCTCGTAGGTGACGGTATGTTCGTTACTGAAGGGATTGATGCGGTGGTAGAAACCGGGCTTCCAGAAGATGACGAACAGAAACAGGTGCACTGCCAGCACATAAAATAAGACGATGAGCCGGCGCGACTTCATGACTTGGGCAGCACCCTGATCAGGGCCCGTTTCAAAACGGGGGCAAAGCGTTTTTCGATTTGCGTGTGGATCAACCAGGCGCCCAGCAGCATCAGCCCGGTGACAGCGGCCAACAGGATATATTTATTGGCCGAGGTGTTGAACACATTAAACAGCATAAAGCCGATGTTTTGGTGGATTAGATAGACAGGATAGGTCAACGCACCCAGCAGGACAAAACCCGGTCGATTGATAATGTGTGCCTTGCCGAAGGCGATGGCGATAAAGATCAAATAAAACAGGCTGACCAGTGCGGCAATGATCAGGTATGTGTCGGTCTCGACAGCATGGCCGTTGTTTGGTGGTCCATGCAGCGAGGCATACAGGGTTTGCATGGAAAGATAATACGCGCCGAGCAGCAGGATAAATTTGTACCGATCCATACCTTCCCGACGGATCAGGAAAAAGACCGCCCCGGCGATAAAATAGCTGCTCCATTCGGGAAACAGGAAAAAGCCGATGACCGGAATATGGCCGAAATGGAACAGAATAAGGGAGGCGGCCAGCCAGCCAAACAGGTACCACTGGATATATCGGATATGGTTGATCAGAATGATCAGGAAGATCAGCAGGTAGAACTTCAGTTCAACCACCAGACTCCAGTACACACCATCCACACTGGGCACATTAACAAACCGGTGCAACATGGTGAGATTAATCAGGTATTGCTTGATATCCACCTGATAGCGTGTGCCGCCAATCCAGAGTGTTACGAGTGCAGTCAGTGACACGGCAAACCAGTAGGCGGGAAACAGGCGAGTGATACGGGAGATGGTAAAACCGGTCAGATCCTTGTTCATGGCGGTCATCAGAATGACGAAACCACTGATAATAAAAAACAGGTGAACGCCAAGATAACCGTATTTGAAGAATTCACCCAGACCGGTAAAGCTGACATCACTCATATTGTCCGCTGACCAGCCACGCCAGGTGTAATGAAACAACAGGACCGCAAAGGCCGCCAGGAAGCGCAGCAGATCTATTTCATGAAACCGTTCTGATTTGCTTTCGGCCGGCATGGTGTCTCCCTGGCGTTATTATTGTTCCAGCAATTTTAGCAGATGGCGTGCCGGGTAACAGACGGACTGGTTTATTGAACCTGCTTAAAATTGGGATCGTTCGGATTTCTGAAGATGAAATTCATTTCACCGGAATCAAGCTGAACATAATCAATAATGGTGTTCTTCAACAGCTCAAAACTGGTCGGCGCGACGACAATGGTGACTCCCTCCGATTTAAAGGTCAGATCATTTTCGGTTTCATCATCGGCAAAACCCATCCCGTACTGAATGTTGCCATCGGGAGCCTGTGTGGCGGCCATGCGCAGGGGCAGACCTTCGGCCTGGCTTTGTTTGGCCGCTGCCTTGATTTGTGCAGCGGCTTCCGGGGTGACTGTAATCATTGCATCTCTCCGTCAGGTTGATTGGCATTTATAAATATAATCGACAAAACGCCGGGTCCAGTGGTTTTGCCCGGTGTCGCGTAAATGGGTGTAGCCGGCCAGCAGGTTTTTATAAACGATACCATCATGTTGTCCGTCTATACCGTGGCCGCGCTTGACCGCATAGGCATAGGTCAGATCGGGATCGGTATTAATCAGGGCGGAATAATGGAATTCGTGGGCCATTACCGTCTGGTTTGAATCCAGTGCTGACCAGGGATGGCCGGCGGTTTCCTGTAAACAGGTATAGCCGCGCCCCTGGGGTTTTTCATGCATCACCACATCGGTTGGAATAACACCACACATGGCATATTCCTGATCATGCCAGCGGATCGTGCGGGCCAGATACATCAGGCCGCCGCATTCGGCATAGGCCGGCAGGTTGTTTTCAATCGCATCGCGAATGGCGTTGCGCAGGGAATGGTTGGCGTTGAGCTCGCTTAAAAACGATTCCGGAAAACCGCCGCCAACGAACAAGGCATCAATCTGGGGCAGTGCGGTATCACGCAAGGCATCAATAAAAATCAGTTTGGCGCCGGCATCGCGCAAGGATTGCAGATCATCCTGGTAATAAAATCCAAAGGCCTCATCGCGTATCACACCGATACGCAGATCCGGGGTTTTACCGGTCTGTATCACAGGTATCTCTGTTACGGCGGGTGCAGGTGCGCCTCCGGCAAGTTGTTTTAACAAATCCAGATCAATCTGGCGGGCCACGCTGTCACCGATACGGGCAATCTGTTCCATGGCGGCGTGGGCTTCATTGCTGGGGATCAGGCCGAGATGGCGCTCCTTGATCTCCATGTTTTTGTCCCTGGCCACGGCGCCGATCACTTTCATATCGGTGTAGTGTTCCACCACCGCATGCAGTTTGGACTCATGGCGACTGCCGCCGACCTGATTGAAGATCACACCGGCGATGTTGATCTCCGCATCAAAGGCCTGATAGCCCAGCAGCAGCGGGGCGATACCACGGGTCATGCCGCGTACATCAATGACCAGCACCACCGGCGCTGCGAGCAGCTTGGCCAGTGCGGCATTGCTGTTCGAGCCATCCAGATCCAGTCCATCATACAGTCCCTTGTTGCCTTCGATCAGACTGATCGTGGCACCGTCTGAATATTGTGTGAATCGCTGCATGATCTCTGCACGCTGCATGGTGTAGAAATCCAGATTGATGCAGGGACGCCCGGTGGCCTGACCCAGCCACATGGGGTCGATATAGTCGGGACCTTTCTTGAATGCCTGTACGACCTCGCCACGCGTCCGCAAGGCATGGCACAAACCGATACTGAGAGTGGTTTTACCGGAAGACTTGTGGGCAGCGGAGATAAACAGGCGGTTCATTGTTGATAGTGATTAAACCCAACACAGAGACACAGAGTACATGGAGGAAAATCAATGTTTCACTGAGTTTTTAGCTGTTAAGTGTATTAACAGTTAATTTCATACGCAGAGACACAAAGCATACAGAGAAAAGCCAAGCCAAGTATTTTCTCTGTGTCTCTGCGTTGATCTTTTAAATTTACTTGGCCTCAGCCTTGTAGTGCGGGTCTACGTCTTTGTCGGCCATGCTGACCGGCAGGCAACGCAGAACTTTAACTGCCAGCGAAACCATGATCAGGGCCAGGGCAAAGCCGCCCAAACCCAACAGGGTTTCTGCCAGCGTGGGTGTATAGCTTTTCACACCGCCATCAAAGAAACCGGACTCAACGATCTTGCCGGGGAACATTTCCATCGGGTAGGCCTGACCGCCGATGATGATGACATACATCTGGGACAGACCGCCGAGGATTACCAGAATACAGGCAATCACAATGGCTGTGTTCGAGTTCTTGGTAAAGCGGCAGAAGATCAGGAACAGGGGAGCCAGGCAGCCGATCAGGATTGTGCCGTACCAGAACAGTTTGGTATAAATTCCGCCGTCAACCAGCAGGAAGGCTTCCACGCCATGGTTTTCTGTACCGTACAGGTTGGTCAGATGATAGGCGAGCAGGAAGTAGAGTACGGCGCCGATAAAGACACCCAGCAGGCTCTTCATGCGCTGGATAGTACCTTCACCCAGTTCACGACCGGACCATTTGTAGGAAGCCATCATGACCAGCATGAAAACAGCCAGACCATAGGCAAACGACATGATCACGAACATCGGCGCCATAATGGCGGCATCGTAGGCCTGACGGGCAACGATAAAGCCAAAAATAGAACCGGTACCGGTGGTCAGGATGAGTCGCCAGAAGAAGGCGGCGAAGCCGGCATACTTGCTGTAGACGTTCATCTTGCGTTCCATCATCAACCAGATATAGACCGCAACAATGGCGATGAAGCCGTTATAAAGGATCATGTTCCAGGCGAAAATGGATTTGAAGTTGTATTTGGTCATGGCGACAACCAGTCGATCCGGTTGACCCAGGTCCAGAACCAGGACAGTCAGACCGCCGAGCAACAGGCAAACAGCCAAAATCGCGGAAAGCGGCGCCAGCGGCTTGTATGCCTTCTTGTTGAAGACGGACGAGATGGAGGCAACATTCAATGCACCGGATGCAGCAACGATCAGGAACACGGCGAAGACGTGGGGCATACCCCAGACAACCTGATTGGTCATGCCGGTCACCCAGTGGCCGTTATGTTCCATATACAAGGCTGCAAGTCCGCCTGCCGCAACGATTAATCCCAGTATCCCCACCAGGGCGAAGTAACCGAGACTGTTGCCGTCAATTTCACGATATCTGATTGCTTTCATTATTCTGCCAACCTGATTTTATGGTTTTATTATTAAAGACCCTGATAACGGACACCGGTGTTCAAACCGAGGTCTGCACGAATCTGCTGTCCGCCGAATTCTTTGAGGCGTTTGGAGATTTCGCTGTTCGGGTCATTCAAGTCACCGAAATACATCGCCTTGTGGCCCTTGGCATTACAGGATTCAACACAGGCGGGTGTACCGTCCTTGTCAACGCGATGCACACACAGTGTGCAGCTTTCCACGGTGCCCAGACCACGCGGGGCGTGAGCCTTCTGGCCACTCAATGATTCATGGATGAAGGAACGCGCCTTGTAGGGACAGGCCATCATGCAGTAACGGCAACCGATACAGATGTGCTTGTCCACCAGCACGATACCGTCGGCACGTTTCATGGAGGCACCGGTGGGGCAGACATCCACACAGGGCGGGGTCTCGCAATGCTGGCACATCAGGGGCAGGGATTGCACATGACCGGTTTGTTTGTCGGTCAGTTTCACCTTGCGAATCCACTGTGCCTGTTGTTCCGTTGAGGATTTGGTTTCAGATGCACCCCAGCCGTTTTCTGTTTTACAGGCGGTTACACAATCGTTACAACCGACTTCACATTTGGTGGTGTCGATCAGCATGCCCCAGCGTTGTTTGCTGGTGGCAGCTTCACCGGCAGGGCGGGCCTGCACTTCATAAAGCATAACGCCGGGAGCAACGGCCAGACCTGCAGCTGCAGCTGCCTGACCCAGAAACCGGCGACGATTCATATCGGTATCCTGTTTCATTTAGTGGCCCCCTTTGGCTGAGGTTCGATATTGGGCGGCTTCCGGTTTATCGGCATGGCACTCAAAGCAATCGATTTTCACAGCAGCGAAAGTATGACAACTGCTGCAGAAATGATCCTTTTCACTGATGCGGGCGACTTTACCGTCATTGGCCGGTGCATTATGGCATTCAATACACTCTTTCAGGCTGTGCTTGCTGGTGCGAATACCGCGACGCAATGTGTCGTTACGCTGATGGAGAATAAACTCCATGTGGTTCTTGCGCATCACATCGGTTTTTTCCACACACTGACCACCTTTGGCTGTCGGAATGACAGGCTTCAGATCAGCCGCCTGGCTTGTCAGGGACAGGCTCAGCAAAATGCCGAGCCCGACCAGTGTAACAAGTTTGCGTATATGTCTTTGCAAATACACCATTGGTTATCCCCAATATTTTTATTATTCACCCATACCCATGTCGATATAGCCGGTGGGGCATACATCCTGACAGATGTGGCAGCCGACACACTTGGCATAATCAGTCGTTACATAACGACCCATGGTGGCTTCTTTCTTCGGCGTACGGAAGATAGCATCCTGTGGGCAGAAGATGACGCAGTTGTCACATTCGAAACACATACCGCAGCTCATGCAACGGTCGGCTTCCTTGACAGCCTGTTCTTCACTCAGACCTTTCATACGTTCCTGGAAGTGACCCAGTACTTCATCAGAGTTGGGTACATCTTCTTCACGCTTCAGGCGTGGTGTAAAGCCGAAGTGACCCAGGAACAGTCTGTCGGAAGGAATGATTTCCGCAGCAGAACGGTCTTCGTAGTTGTGAATGGCATATTTTGCATCAGACGTACCACGCTGATCACCAACAGTCGCATCGAAATGTTCAGGTTCCAGGCCGGCTTCACGCAGTTTGGACAGCAGGTTGAAGTGGTGCTTGTCAACCTTGGGGCGTTTGCGCAGTTCGTCGGACTTCAGATAGTGATCGATACTCTGTACCGCGATAGAGGCCTGACCGATAGCGGTGGTCAACAGGTGCGGGCGCACGATATCACCGGCAACGAAGTGACCGGGCTTGCCGGGCACCTGATAGTGCTGGTCGGCGTCCATCAGACCACGTGCATTACCCAGACCGTCCAGACCGGTCAGGTCACCGCCCTGGCCGATTGCGGCAACGATCAGGTCAGCTTCGATTTCGAATTCAGAACCGGCTTTTTCAGTCTTGCCGTCTTCTTCCAGTTCGATTACTTTCAGAGCGCGGGCACGACCGTCATCACCCAGGATAACTTCAACCGGACTCAGGCAACCACGAACGTTCACACCTTCACGCAGCGCATCGTCCACTTCGTGCTGGGCGGCGTTCATTTTTTCAATCGGTGAACGTGACATCAGGGTAACAGTGGCGCCCTGGCGCTTGGCGGAAGCGGCCACGTCGTGGGCGGTATGGCCCAGTACCACGTTTTCCGGACGATCTTTTTCATTGATGTTGGTGATATGACCCAGACGACGAGCAACCGAGGCAACGTCGATAGAGGTATCACCACCACCGATTACCACTACCTTTTCAGATACCAGCTGCAGGCGACCATCGTTGAAGGCTTCCAGGAAGTCTACACCGGTCAGGCAGTTTGAAGCCTTGTCGGCGTTCGGGATCGGCAGTTGACGACCGGCCTGTGCACCCAGAGCCCACAGTACAGCGTCGAATTCTTTTTCAACATCGGCCATGGAAACATCGACACCGACCTTGACGCCCATGCGGGTTTCCACGCCCATTTCGATGATACGGTTGATTTCGCCGTCCAGAACATCACGGGGAGTACGATAACCGGGGATACCGTAGCGCATCATGCCGCCCAGTTCCTTGTGGTTGTCGAACAGGGTTACGCCGTGACCCAGCAGACGCAACTGGTAGGCTGCAGCCAGACCGGCAGGGCCACCGCCGATGACGGCGATCTTCTTGCCTGTTTCTGCACCGGCAGCAAATTTGTAACCCTGATCCAGCGCGGTGTCACCGATGTATTGTTCAACGGCGTTGATACCGACGTGATCTTCAACCTGATTACGGTTACAACCGTCTTCACACGGAGCGGGACATACACGACCCATTACTGAAGGGAAGGGGTTGGCAGCGGTAGAACGGCGGAAGGCATATTCCTGCATGGTCATGCCATCGGCGGGTTTTTCAATACCACGTACGATGTCCAGCCAGCCGCGGATATCTTCACCGGCCGGGCAACTGCCCTGGCAGGGTGGGGTGCGGTGGACGTAGGTCGGGCACTTGTGTGACTTGTCGCCCTTGAAAATTCGGGCGGTCATTGAACGCCATTCATCGTCACCGTCCTTAAATCTCCGGAAGGTCAATTTTTCGTTGTGCATATCATCACGGGATGTAGCCATGCCAGTTCTCCTGAGCTATCTATTCGTCTGAATCTGATTTGGTTAATACAATCGCGTCACCCACCAATTGGTGTACGCTGACAATCTGGTCCATGGTAAAGCCGTAGTAGGGCAGTACCTTGGTAAACTGACTCTTGCAAATGGCGCAAATAGCCGCCATGTGTGTCACACCTTGTTCTTCCACAACACTCTTCAAGGCTTCAGCACGAGGCTTGGCACCCTTGACGCGGATCTCCATCAGGTCATCGGTCAACAGACCGCCGCCACCGCCGCAACAGAAGGTGGCTTCACCGATTGTTTCAGCAGGCATATCGTGGAAATTGTTACAAACGGCCTTGATAACGGCACGCGGAATTTCAAACTGACCACCGGGTTTGGGACCCATACGTGAGGCACGCGCCACGTTACAGGAGTCGTGGAAGGTCATGGTGCGCCAGTCGTTTTGAGATTTATCGAACTTCAGTTTGCCGGCCTGGATCGCATCATAGGTATATTCACAAATGTGCTGCGGTACCGGATAGTTCGGGTCCAGGAAGTCCCACGGACCGGCCAGTGTATTCAGGAAGCTGTAAGCGATACGCCAGGCGTGACCGCATTCACCGAAAACAATGCGCTTGACACCCAGTTCAATGGCGGCTTCGCGAATACGGCGCGAAACGCGGCGCATATTTTCATAAGAACCAATGAACATACCGAAGTTGCCGGCTTCAGAAGCATGAGAACTCATGGTCCAGCTGGCGCCGGTTTCATGGAAAACCTTGGCATAGCCAATCAGACCGTCGACATGCGGTTCGGCAAAGAAGTCAGCAGAAGGAGTGACCAGCAGGATGTCAGCACCTTTCACGTCCAGCGGGAACTTCACCGCGACACCGGTATCTTCCTGTACTTCTTCTTCCAGACCTTCCAGTGTGTCAACCAGCGCAGGCTGGGGCAGACCCAGGTTGTTACCGATCTTGAAGACCTTGCCGATGATTTCGTTACAGTACTTCTGGCCCACACCCACACTGTCCATGATTTCACGGGCAGCCATGGAGATTTCGGCGGTATCAATACCGTACGGGCAGTAGACCGAGCAACGACGGCACTGCGAACACTGATGGAAGTAGCTGTACCACTCGTCCAGCAGTTCTTTGGTCATCTCGGCCGCACCGACCATCCAGGGCATACCCAGTTTGGTCCAGAACTTGCCGGCCGCAGTAAATTTGCCGCGGTAAACCTTGCGCAGCAGATCCTGACGAGCCACCGGCATGTTTTTCGGATCAGAAGTGCCCAGGTAGTAGTGGCACTTGTCAGTACAGGCGCCGCATTTTACGCAGGCGTCGAGATAGACCTGGAAGGAACGATAGCGCTTGCGCAGATCATCCATCTTTTCATAGACCTTCTCTTCCCAGTTCTCGACCAGTTCTCCCGGATAGCCCAGCGGAATCTGGAACTGTTCCTTGGAAATGAACGGCGAGCTGTGCGCCATGGCCCCTTCTTTAAGCTTGGGGATGACGGGAATCTCTTGTAATTCTGGGACTTCAAAATCAGCCACGTTTATATCCTCAGTCTACCGTTATTCTAATTAAGCCTTGGCTTTCGCTTCGGCATCATCAATGGCCTGACCCCAGGGAGAGATATGGCGTTTCTCGCGCGGGTTGTCGACCTGGTTACGTGTCGGGCTAAAGAACAGACCCGGAGCGTGGAGCAGTTTGCTGATGGGGAAGATAAGCATCAGCAGGGCAACCAGCGCCAGATGGGTGATCAACAGACCATCATTGGGCAGGGGTTGCCAGTTAAACCAGATGAGTCCGAGTACAAAGGACTTCAATTGTACAATGTCGGTATGTGTGACAAAGGACATCATTGCGCCGGTGGTGGCAATGGCGAAAATCAGGATCAGCATCAGGTAGTCAGAGGGTGCAGAGATATAACGCACGCGATCAACAAAGATGCGACGACCGAACAGGCCGGTCAGACCAAGCAACATGGCCAGGGCGCCGTATTGACCGGCGGCCAATACCAGACTGTTATTAATCAGCGGCCACAGAATGTTATCCGAGGAAATGGCGTAACGCAGATGACGGACAAAGGCCAGTAATAAAGCAAAATGGAACATCCAGCCGAATACCCAGGTCCATTTATTGGACTTGAACAGACTGGAGAAGAGTACGACTTCACGAGCCATACGAAAAACCACACCTGTTTGCGTTACCGGCGCAGGCGTGGTTGGAATCTTTAACGGAGCAGGGGTACGTGCATACTGCATGATCTTGCGTGCCACACCAATAACAAACACGGCAGTTGCTGCATAGAACAAAAACACAAAAAAGTACGACAGAGCTGTCATGCCACTATACCTTCCTCTAATTATTCTTAAAATTATCCCAGGCTGTGTAAAAGCGTTATGAGCGCAGACAAGTCAAGGCAAAAAATGGTGAAAAAGCGGAATTTACACGTTAGTAAATGAGCATTTTGAACCATTTTTTAACGCCGGATTGTCAAGCGCAATAGTTTTTACGCAGTCTGCCAAGTGGAAGAGGGGGAAACCCCCCTCTCACATCTGCTTATACGCAGCCGGTTGGCTTGGGCAGGCCGGCGTATTTACAAGCCTGTTTGCCGGGACCATAGGGGAACAGTTCGTACAGGTACTTGCTGTTGCCTTTGTCCGGACCCAGTTTCTTGCCGATAGCTTTGGTCAGAACACGAACCGCAGGAGCGATCTGGTATTCTTCGTAGTATTCACGCAGGAAGTTGATTACTTCCCAGTGATTTTCAGTCAGGTCAACGTCTTCTTCCTTGGCCATAGCAGTGGCTACCTCAGGAGTCCACTCGTTAAGGTTCGCCAGGTAACCTTCTTCGTCGGTCTCAAGGACCTTGCCGTTTACTTCAATACCCATGGTATTTTCTCCTCGTCAGATGAATTGTTTCAAAAACGTCGGTTACAGCCAGGACTGTACCTTGTCGTTTTCTACCGTAAGGGTTACAAAGCCGTTGTAATCAACGACCTTAACACCATCAATGAGTTTTCCCTCATCTACACCCCGTGCCTTCAGGTCAGGGCCTAATACGTAGAAGGTTAGATCCTTCATCGCATTGGTGACCATGTCGGATGCTGTTGTACCCTTCATGGCACCGTAGACGCCGTCCTCGATCATCAGGACTGCGCCGCCTTTTGCCGCAAGACGCACACAGGATTCCAGTGAGTTGCGATCAAAAGGTGATTTGTTAACGGTATGTAATATAGACATAATAGTTACCTCACCCCGTTAGAAGTTGAACAGGACATCGCTTTGCTCAAACAGCTCGGCCATTTCCTGTGAACTGACAACACGGATAGAATCCTTCTCTGCGTAGTCATCGTCTGCATCTTCATAAGTCAGAGGCATCAGATCGTCTAAAGTCAGACCGCGGGCTTCGAGAGATTCCTTCTCAACATACAGTTTGCTGACATCATAATCGCCCAATGCACGATATGTTGCAGAAAAGTTCTTGATGCCAAGACCGGTTGTGTCCTGGCCCTTGCACAACTGATACACACCGTCATCAACAAACGCCAGGCTGACGTCCTGTTCGAAAGCAGCACCGATCAGGACAACCTCCAGAGATTCCCAGGCATAAATAGTGCCGTAAGGAGCCTTGCGGTTGACGTACATGAATTTTTTAATATCTGACATGTGTCTCCCCTTAATCTCCGAACACAACCAGACGGTCGCTTTGGATGCCTGCTTCGATCAACTGGCCGAGACCAGAGATACGGAAACCGGCTGCAATATTATTACCGTCTTTGCCATTACGTTGTTGTTCGCCTTCATCAACAATACCGCGACGTTGGGCAGCAGCTACACAGACAACCAGGTCAAGACCATGCTTCTCTGCAAGTTCACTCCAGGTGTTGGCGATATTAATATCGTCCTGTGGTGGAGTGGTGTAACGTGTGCCGTTATTAACGCCATCGTGATAGAAGAACACGCGGAAGATCTCATGACCGGCTTCCAGTGCCGCCTTGGTGTAATTCAAGGCGGACACGGAAGCTTCGTGGTTATATGGACCTTCGTTTACCTGAATCGAAAGCTTCATATTAACAATCCCTCTTAGAAGCGGATGTGTGTAGAAGCATTCAGGCTGTTACGAGCGCCGGTCCAGTTATCAATATGATACTTGGTGAACGGCAGACCGGTAACTTCGAAGAAACGCGGCCAACCGATACGGTCGATCCAGTCGTTGATACGTTCCCAATCCTTGGCGCCGGCCTTGTATTCTTTCAGGATGCGCTTAACGATGGCGGTTGCTTCCGGCCAACGAGGAGGATTGTTCGGTACACCGGCTGCAACCAGTTTCTGGAAGGTCGGTTTCTTGCGGGCGTTGGAGTGGTTACCACCGACCCAGATAGCCAGCTTGGTGTTTTCTGCATCGTTGATCTGCATTGGAGGGCAGGGTGGGAAGCACGCGCCACAGCAGATACATTTCTTCTCATCAACTTCCAGAGAAGGCTTGCCGTTAACCATGGCCGGACGAATCGCAGCAACCGGGCAACGGGCAACAACAGAAGGACGTTCACAAACGTTGGCAACCAGATCGTGATTGATCTTCGGCGGCTTGGTGTGCTGAACGTTGATCGCGATATCACCCTGACCACCGCAGTTGATCTGGCAGCAGGAAGTGGTGATATGCACACGGTTCGGCATGTTGTGGCCTTTGAACTCGTCAATCAGTTCATCCATCATGGCCTTCACAACACCAGAGGCGTCGGTGCCGGGGATGTCACAGTGCAACCAGCCCTGTGTGTGAGAGATCATTGCAACAGAGTTGGCGGTACCGCCGACGACGAAACCGGCATCTTCCAGGGCTTTGATCAGAGCATCAACCTTGCTCTTGTCGGATACCATGTATTCGATGTTGGAACGGATAGTGAAACGAACGTAACCGTCAGCAAACTTGTCGCCGATTTCAGTCAGCTTGCGCAGAGTGAAAACGTCAAGGATACGCTGGGTACCGGCCTTAACAGTCCAGACTTCATCACCGCTGTTGGCAACGTGACGCAGAACGCCGGGACGGGGATGCTCGTGGAATTTCCACTGGCCGTAGTTACGGCGCATCACTGGATGCATGTACTGGAAGCCGTCTGGGCAACCGGATTCAATAGGATGACGCATTTGAGCTTGTGCCATTTTAATCTCCTGACTTAACTTCTTGTTATCTCGTTGATACCTGGCGATTAACCCGCAGCCTGTTCAGCTTTGCGAGCAAACCATTTTTCGGCTTCTTCGTCCCAGCCGTCCATACGGACGTAGGAGCTTTGGCGCGGGTTGCTGACCATGTTCGGATCAACGTCAATGCCAATGCCTTCCAGGAAGTTAACCAGGCCGATACGTTCAATCATTTCACCGGTGCGTTCGTGTTCCAGCGCATTTTCAGCGAAGAAGTCGATGATGCTGGAAGCCATTTCAACCAGTCTTTCGTAATCTTCGGCAGTGTCCAGCTTCATGAACGGAACCACTACAGTACCCATCAGGTCGCCGATCTTCAGAGTGCGCTTGCCACCAATCAGAATGGTGACACCACGGTCATCACCGGGAGACAGGGCTTTACACATAACGTTCAGACAGTGCATGCAGCGTACGCAGTTGCCGTTGTCGATAGCCAGTGTGTTGTCATCGTTCAGTGTCATGCAGTTGGTCGGGCAACGGGTGGTCACGTTGTCGATCACGTAATCACGACCTTTCTTGTCGATGAAGGCTTTAACTTCAGCCTGATCAACCTTCATGTCGTCGCGCCAGGTACCGATAACCGCGAAGTCAGAACGTTCGATAGCGTTCTGGCAGTCGTTCGGGCAACCGGAAACCTTGAACTTGAATTTGTATGGCAGGGCGGGACGGTGTACGTCATCAGTAAAGGTGTTTACCAGGTGACGCTGAATGGCGTGTTCGTTGGCGCAAGACTGTTCGCAACGAGCGGCACCGACACAAGACATGGCGGTACGTACGCAAGGACCGGCACCACCGAGGTCCCAACCGTATTCGTTGATTTCATCAAAGAAGTGCTGGGTGTTTTCAGTAGTGGTACCGATGAACATAATGTTACCGGTCTGACCATGGAATGTAACCATACCTGAACCCCATTTTTCCCAGCTGTTCGCCAGTTGGTTCAGCATATCAGTGGTGTAGTAGTTGCCGGCAGGTGGCTGTACACGCAGAGTGTGGAATTCTTTTGATTCAGGGAAGGCGTGGCCGACTTCAGAGAAACGCGGAATGATACCGCCGCCATAACCGAATACAGAAACTGTACCGCCTTTCCAGTAACCCTTGCGGGTTTCATAGGAGTGTTCGAGCTGGCCCAGCAGAGAGTTGGCCATTTCGTTAATCTTTTGATTGGGGTGCTGGTCGCGCATGCGCTTGAACCCGGAGATAAAGCTCGGCCAGGGACCATCTTCCAGGACATCGAGCATGGGAGTAGGATGAATTTTGGATTTATCCATGGTGTTCTCCTTTGAGAATGTAACCAGTTTTGTCGGCAATATGTTTATTTAATTTTCTATGGACACAGCAATTGCTGCGGCCTTGAAACCCATACGTGTAGCTGCGTGAAGTCTAGGGCGACAGGGCGAGGAGGAGAACCTCACCAATGGGGTGAAATTCTATCCCCGTGATATCCACAATGGGGTATATCAGCACTTCATGTGCCTTGTTCTTTATTTTTGCCGCTAAACTCTGCGCAGGCAGAAAATCAATTTCTACTAATACAAACAAGGGGTTAACGATATCACCCGTCTTGTTCAGGCGCGGCATTATATATCCCTTTGCAGTCGACGTGAATACTCATGGCCGTATTTGATAAATTTAATTAATTGACGCATATCAGCGCGAGCCTGTATTACAATATGCTGATATTTAATCCTGAATTATCGTGGCGGAATGAAAGAGCAGCCATCTCATGCATGCACCAGACGTAAATTCTCACAGCCTGTACCAATCCAGTCCTTTTTTACTGGAAAACATCGCGCAATATACCCGTTGGCGTGAGCAAAAACTGACCGGTTATCCAACGGAAACAGCACAATTAGTGGTGGAAGTGCAGGATGCAACCGCATTAACTGATGAGGAATATCAGGCCTTGCTCAACCTTTGCTGCAAAACCAATATGGCGGTTTACCGAATTACCGCCGGCGATATCAGCAGCAAGCAAGTCGTACGCGCACTGGGACGGCGCTTCGGACTGGAGAGACTGGACAATAATTTGTGTGCCGATGAAGATGCCATTACTACATTGCAAGTAATGAACAGCGGTCGTCACACCGCCTATATCCCCTATACCAATCGTCCCATTAGTTGGCATTCCGATGGATACTATAATAAGCCCGAGGAACAGATCCGGGGCATGATCCTGCATTGCGTGCGCAATGCCGCACAGGGCGGCGACAATTTGTTGCTGGATCATGAAATTGCCTATTTGCACTTGAGAGATACCAATCCCGACTATATAACTGCGTTAATGCATCCCCGTGCGATGACCATTCCGCCGAACAATGAGGGCGGTGAAGAGATCCGCGCCGCGCAGAGCGGGCCGGTTTTTTCCATCGATTCACAGGGTAACCTGCACATGCGCTATACCGCACGTACCCGCAGTATCGTTTGGCGTGAAGACAAATTGACCAGTGAGGCTGTGGCCTGCATGAAAGCGTTCATGGAGGATGACAGCAACCCGTGGATTTTTCGCCATCGTCTGCAACCGGGTGAAGGTTATTTGGGGAATAATGTGTTGCATAATCGACTGGCCTTTGCGGACAGCGAACAGCAACAACGTCTTTTATATCGAGCGCGATACTTTGATCGCATTGCGCACACCGATGTGATGCAGTGTGCTACAGACAGCGCAGCATAATGTATTCCTGCATGCACCGGCGCAGACTTAAAATTACAGGATAGAACTGATGTTATGGTTAAGTGAAGTATTGATGGAAGGATATGATCTGGAGAGTTTTGCCGATCTGGAAAAACGCGTTGTTGAAAAAGCCAAAGGCGGTGAAATGTTTTTCCGTATGGATGTCAAACCACCGTTCAGCGATACACCGGAAAACTGGGAAGAAAAACTGGAGGCCGTCTTCACTTCGGCCGGACGATAGGCGGATATCATGTTCTGGTCAGAGGAAAAAAGCAAAGAAGCATTCAGTGTGCCTGATGATGTTGTCGATCTGGTTTTTAAACTGGATTGCAAGATGTTGCCGCTGGAACATGCCTGGTCGTTGTCACAGGCTATCCATGCTGTACTGGACTGGATTATTGAAGAGGAACTGGCCGGTATCCATCAAATCCACGTCGCGGAATCGGGTAACGGCTGGCTCAGACCTGAAGACCCCACCAATGAGGTCCTGCACCTGTCGCGCCGTACGCGCATGATGTTGCGTGTCCCCAAAGCACGAATCGATGATGCCAAACAACTGACCGGCAAAACGCTGGATATCGACGGCTACAGTCTCACCGTCGGTGAAGCAGGCATCAAACCACTCAGTGATATGACCATCCTGTTTTCACGCTATGTGATCTGTGATGCCGGACAGAGCGAAGAGCAGTTCCTGCTGGCCGTGGCAGAACAACTCAAGGACCTGGGCATACCGGTGAAAAAAATGATGGCCGGCAAGCAGCATACTATCCGGACTCCGGATGGCGATCTTGCGACACGCAGCATCATGGTGGCCGATCTGGACAAGGAACACTCAGTGCGCCTGCAACAGCGGGGCATCGGACCGGGCAGGCACCTGGGCTGTGGTATCTTCGTCCCGCAGAAGGGCATCAAACCCGTCAAGGAAACATCCTAGCTGTTTTCAGATACCACAACATAACGCAAAGGCCGCAAAGACGCAGAGGACGCAAAGCGTATTAATTTTCTCATGTAGCAAATGAGTACTCTGTTTTCAGGATAAGGCACTGGTCCTGTTTTATGCAAAGCTAAAGTAACTGGTTTTCTTCGCGTCTTTGCGACCTTTGCGTTATGTTCCCTGAACAAGATATATCCATTGTCGGCCGAAATTGTGCGATGAGCGCCTGATCTATCCCCTTTGGGTATTTTTTTCGGCCCGCTGATCTGGTCTAATACGGCCCGATTTCAATCTGTACGATTTCATCTGCGTATATGAGAGAGGGAAGAATAATGTCTATTGAAGTAAACGGTAAAACAATCGAAACAACTGAAAATGGTTATCTGGTAAACCAGGAAGACTGGAACGAAGATGTCGGTAAGGTTCTGGCCGAAGCAGAAGGTATCGAAATGACCCAGGAGCACTGGGATGTTGTCGCATATCTGCGTGAAGAGCATTTTAACAACGCAGGCAACGAGCCAAATGAGCGTACCATTCTGAAGGATATGGGCAATAAATGGGGTAAGAAGGTATCGTCCAAGGATATGTACCTGATGTTCCCGCAAATGCCTTCAAAGCAGGGCCGTAAAATTGCAGGTTTACCGCAAAGTACTCGTAAAGGCGGTTACTAGGCCGAAATGTCCGGCCCTAGGCCAAAATGGATATAGGGACGTCGATGTGCCTGTGCTATATTTCCGGCATTGAATTCGGCGTCTCTTTTTGAGGTTAATAAAATCAAGTACTTACAGAGGTACAAGTCATGAGCGATAAGCAGAAGCTGATCCAGGAAATGCTGGAAATGCAGAAAAAATTCATCGAATACGAACGCGCTAATGGTGTTGAAGCTGAAGACTATTTCACTGACACTGCCGGCGCCGGCCACCCGTTGCACCACTACCGTCAGAAGTATGCTGAACTGGCGACCAAGGTGATAGACATCGCCCATAAAGAAAAGGGTTCACAGCGCAACATGTAATCTGTCGATTATATGACGAATCCAAGAAAGCCCGCGACAGCGGGCTTTTTTTTGAGCACATCTCAAGCAGTGAAACAATGTTACGCAGAATTCAATACTCGGTGTTCTTGGCGCCTTGACGGTTAAATCTTTTCTTTTTAAACCTCGGCCCACATGCGAATCAGGTTGGCATAACAGATATCCAGCTTTTTGGTTTCATCCATATTTGCGTGTTCATGCAGCAGTTTTTCCCTGACCAGATTCATTTCATATAACAATTCCCGTTTGGCCGGATCGCGGATCATACTTTGCAGCCAGGTGACCGCGACGAGTCGCTCGCCACGGGTAACTTCAGCGACGTGATGTAAGCTGGCAGATGGATACATAATGGCATCACCGGCAGGTAACTTGACCTGACGATCTCCGAATGCAGTGCGTATAGTCAGTTCGCCGCCGGTATATTCATCAGGCTCATTTAAAAATACCGTGATGGAAACATCGGAGCGATAGCGCTGACCGGGCGGTCCCATCACCGGATCATCCACATGATCGCCATATTGTTTACCGGTGCCGTAACGGGCGTAAAAGGGGACAGCGATACGGGTGGGCAGGGCGCCGCTTTGGTAGATGGGATGCTGGACCAGGCTGCCCATGACGATGTTGTTCAACTGGTTGATTTCCTGCGCATCGGCGGCCAGTTCTTCGTTGTTTTTGACTTTTTTCGCCGCCATGCCGGCGGACAATTTGCCATCCACAAAGCGCGCCCTGGACAATAAATTGCGGACTGTTTCCAGTTGAGTCGGGTTTAATACGCCGGGAATTTGCAACATCATGGCTTACTCTCCTGCCGGGATGGGATACAATACAGCGCTATTTTTGCACATCTGTACGGAAATGAAAGGATAGATTCATGATTTTAAACGTAATTGCCGGCGAACAACCGATCCGCATTGATGTCCCTGAATTTGTAATTTCAGATGCGGTTGAGTTGTTCGAGAAAATGGATCGGGATATGGACCAGGGTTGGCAAATGAGCCGTGTTTGGGTGGATAAACTGTCTGATACACAGCGTTGTCAGGTGGCTGCCGATAAACTCCTCACGGCAATTGAAACCGACAATGAGAATTTAAAGATCATGATGGCCGGCTATATCCTCTACAAGATGCCCAATGTGGCAAATATTTATATCGACATGGATGGCGATATGACGGCAACGGAAGTTGAAATCCATTCCGCTTAATCGTCACTTCGACATCAGGTTGGTATCAGCGTGATTACTTTTCTCAGAAATTATGTTGCCAAAATGCGCGGCGGCAAGCGTTGTCCGCCGCGTGCGCCGGTATCGGAAATGATCTGGTCAGTGATTGGTGCATTTTTTGGTATTGCCGGGATTTATTTCATTGGCCACCTGCAGGGTTTGCATTTGCAAGACAGCCTGTTTTTGATCGGTTCCTTCGGTGCATCCGCCGTATTGTTGTATGGCATTCCGCTCAGTCCGTTTGCCCAACCGCGAAATCTGCTGGGTGGACATCTGTTTTCTGCTGTAGTGGGTGTTAGTTTTTATCTGTTATTGCCGGAGCAACCCATGTTTGCGGCGGCACTGGCCGTGAGTATTGCCATCGGTGTGATGCATTATACGCGCACCCTGCATCCGCCCGGTGGCGCAACCGCCCTTATCGCGGTGGTCGGCGGCGACTCCATTCATCAACTGGGTTACTGGTATACATTGACACCGGTGTTTCTCGGCGCGCTGGTGATGTTAGTGGTGGCTGTACTGGTAAATAACCTTTCGGCAAACCGTCACTATCCCGAGTATTGGTATTAGATTCACGACCATAAAATCCCTGTTGCTGTCAAAACTGGTGTTGCGATATTGATGACAACATTCAGTCCCATCCAGGGTAACAGCTTCTCAATGGTGTGATGGTTCCGATAAACCGCAATCGCGGTGATTATCGCTACCGGCAGTGTTAACAGGCCAAGCAATGTATTAATCGGCAGTATTTTTATTATCATCCCCACAAGGATCGGTAACCAGGCGGCAAGCATAAACAGGCCAAAGATAATCGAGGCCTTTTGCTTGCCCAGCAACAGGGGATAATGTTGACGACCGACACCGCGATCTGCATCAATATCGGGGAACTGATTCAGCAGTAACAGGTTGTTCACCAAAAAAAACGGTGTCAATGAAACCAGCAGCGCCGAGATGTTGTACTCCCCGCTGAGCACCACATGCGTGCCCATTACCATCAACGGTCCAAAACCAAGCCCGGGCGCCAACAGACAAGCCAGGGGGTGACGGGTGATCCAGGGGGTATAGGCCAGGATCACCAGCACACCGAACAGACCCAGTGGTAACAGCGCAATCCCGCGCAGACTCAGACAATAAAGACCAATCAGGGTAGTGATAAGCAAGCTGCTCCAAGCCAGATAGAACACCGCCCGGGCCATCTGTGGATTGGCGGGCAGACTGCCGCTGCCGCCGCTGAACGGAGTGCGTGTCGTGTGCAGATCCAGGCCGCTCTTAAAGTCGAAATACTCGTTAAATGCATTCACGCTGATATGGGCACACAAGGCACCCGCCAACACCAGCAGGAACAACATCATATCAATCTGCGGTGCGGCGAGTGTGGCGGTGGCATAACCCAGGAAGACACAGGCCGGGGTAAGAATTAAAAACGGTGGTCGTGTGGCGCCAAGCAAGGCAACAAACGAGAAAGCGGGATTTGTTTTCGATGCATGCATGAAAGAGGTGCTCCTTGTTTTTCAAGTATAGCTGCCTGAGTCGTTTGCGATGTGATGACCTGTGACGGAACAGGCGTGGAGGGCATGGCGGAACCGTATCCGGGAGCAGCCGTCAACAGTTGAGTCATTACACCAAACCAGGCAGGGGCAGCCGGTTTTGAAATGTGTTGTGAAAATAATATAACGCCGGAAAAACATCATAATAAACAATAAGAAAGATTAAGATAAACAAGGAATATTGCCGACATATGTCCTGTGGCTGTGCTGCGAAAATTGCGTTGCCGGATTTTTTTGTCTGGTTTTCCCGGTTGGAAATGTTACATTTCCAGTGTGATTTCTGAGAATCGACAGTGGGTATGATGTAAATGAGCCGATGGTTGGTATTACCGGTTGTTCTGTTTCTATCCTGGCAGCCGCTACAGGCAGAGTCGGCCCGCTATACGGTGGAGTTCGGCCTGCACGGTGGCGGTGATCAGGTGCCGTCTGCGAGTCAGCTGACGGCACCTGCAGATAAACAGGTGGATGCGGGCGGTTTGCTGCGTTGGGCGGTGGGGATGATGTGGAGTATGGATGAGACGTTTGCCCTGTCGGTCAGTGTGGGGCAGACCATCAATTTTACCAGTCTCTATCTCAATCCCACCGGTGATAATGAGACCTCCTGGTTTACACGCCATATTGATGTAATGGCCCTGCACACGCAGGGGCAGTGGCGCTACGGGGCGGGGCTGGTCTTGCACCTTGGCACCCGACTCAGGTTGACCAATATCAACAGCGGGCAGGAGTGGAAATATGACCCTGCTCTTGGCGTTCGTCTCTCGCTGGAATATCTTGACACAGACTATAATGGTTACGCCTTATATTACACGCATGTTGAGCACAAGGCCGCCGGGGTGCCTGTCGTTGACGGCAGCAGCCTGGGGGTGGTGCTGCGCTGGTATCTTTAAACATATAGTATCAATTTTGTGTTCTTCGCGCCTTTACGACTTTGCGTTATGTTTCGAAGTGAAAAATGTGTTCAGGCCTGTGAATCACTCATGGCATAGGTTGCAAGTTGCTGTTCCAACACGTCCGCGTCGATGGGGTGGCAGAGGGGGGTGGTGAGATTGAGATCACCGGAATCGAGTTTGGCCGGATGGTGCAGTTCTTCTTTTTCAATAAAGACCAATAATTGTGGAAGACGTTGTTTGAATTGCAGGGCGGCGAACAGGGATTCCAGATTGCTGATGCGGGCACTGTCCATGGGAGAGTAGATGAATTCGGCAGTGATCACATCCGGTTGCAGGGTCTTGAGCAGATTGAGGGCCTTGCGCATGGAAGGTGCAATGGTTACTTCGTAGCCCGGTGACCGGTATGGCGATGAGAAGTCAGGGTAGCCACCCCGTTCGACGATAGCCGGCAGTTGTCTCCATGGGACGAGTTTACAGGTGTTTGTGCATCTTGTAATGGTAGATGTTGCCGAACAGGGTATTACCCGGCGCCAGGGTCTTGTAGCCAAAGCGTTTGTAGAAACCGGCGATATTGGCGCGGGCCTCGAAAATGATCTCTTCCGCGCCCCATTCACGGGCCTTGTCTTCCAGTGCCAGCAGCAGCTTTTTGCCAATGCCCTGACGTTGTTGACGGGTCTCTACCGCCATAAAGCGGATCTGGGCCTGTTGCGGGGTATTCATATGCAGACGAGCCACACCGATGATTCGGCCGTCATTGTCCAGCACCATGAGATGGCAGCTGTCGTCCTCGCGCTCGTCACGCTCGCTGCCTCTGGGCTGTTTCCAGGGCGCCCTCAGGACACGCCAGCGCAGGTCATAATATTGTTCGAATTGTGCGTCAGTGACCGGCTCAATCGGGGTGAGAGCCGGCAGACGGGCATTTTTGGGAAGACGCTCTGCTTTCATTATTTAGTTAAACGGCAGTCTCCCCAAAAACTTAAAACACTTCCTGATTGATGGATATAGTGACCTTTGTCTGTTTGCCGGTCTGGATTGGTGCAGAGCGGCCCTGCAGGTCACCGCTTTGGGGGGTGGCATTGCCGGATTTGGAGATGCGGGCGCCGATATAGACCTGCGGGAAGCTGGACATGGTCATGTTGGCCATCATGGCCATGGAGTCATCCAGTTTGACGGTCAGTGGCAGGTCTCTGACCTTTTTCTTCACAATGGCCAGTGGCATGGGCGGCCCCTGTACCGCACGGGCAAAAATAAATACGGTGTCATCCGCGTTGGCTTTGGCCTTGAGGCCGGGATCAAGATCAACCTTGACCTGGACCTGGGTCTTGCCGACAGCCTTGTTGGCGGGGGCCTTTGCCTGCAGGGTGGTTGCCGGGAGCGGGCCTTTACCCATTTGTGCCCTTGCTTCATCGATGCGTTTTTGCAGCGTGACGGCCCCATCGCTTTGCGGATCGGGGTGCATGCTTAACAGCCTTTGCCAATGGTTGACAGCATTTTGAAATTTACCGTTTTGGTATTCAGCTGCACCGGCCAGCCAGAGTGATTTGGGATGGTCCGGTTGTTTGGCCAGGGCCCGGCCGATCAGCTGGGCCGGTTTACCCTGCATGTTACCGTTCAGGCCCATGGCCAGGGATTCGGCGTAATCAGCGAGGAGGTCGGGTTCATCACCGGCCAGGGCATGGGCGCGGCCATACGCCATGGCGGCATCGTCATAACGGCCCATGACAAAATAGGAGCGCCCGAGTAATTGCCAACCCTTGGGATCGCCGGGGTTTTGCTGCATCTTGGCTTCCAGCTTGGCCACCATCTCGTGGATCGGCGGCAGATTGCGCTGTGCGGGGCGGGCATTGCTCTCCGGATCATAGGCCAGCATTTGTTCGAACTGGACCGGGGCCTTGACCCAGTAGAACAGCAGGGCGATGAGCGGCAATGCGACTGCAAGACCGATCACCAGTCCCATTTTGGCAGGTTCATCGGCATGGGTTTTATGACCGGCCGCCGCATCCATATCCTGGATCAGGCTCTGTTCGATCTCCTGTCGCGCCTGTTGCAGTTCTTCGGCAGAGAGGTTGTCTTCATTCTTATCCAGATCAGCCAGCTTCTGGCGATAGATGGAGATGTTCAATTCATCATGGCCAAGTTCGGCTTCTTCTTTTTTTGCCAGCAGTGGCGGCAGGATAAAACCCAGACCCAACAGGATCATGAGGACCGCAAGGACCCAGAATAACGTCATTGATTATTAAACCTCTTTGTCTTTGCCGGCCAGAAGGCGTTGGGCCCGTTTAAGATCATCCGGAGAGAGTGCTTTCACCGGCCGTTCTCTGTTACGTCGAATCGCCATGATCAGGATCACCAGGGCGATCACCACCAGCACGAAGGGACCAAACCACAACAGATAAGTGGAGGATTTCACCGGCGGGTTGTAGAGTACAAAATCCCCGTAACGGCTTACCATGAAGGTTTTGATCTCTTCATCACTGGCATTACGCAAGACCATTTGATGCAGCTCCTTGCGCAGATCGAGGGCCAGGCCCGCACCGGAATCAGCCAGAGTCTGGTTTTGACAGACCAGGCAGCGCAGTTCTTCACTGAGTCGTTTGAAACGGGCTTCTTTTGCCGGATCATCAAATTCAAATGCATAGATTCCTGCATGTGCTGTCATGACCCAACCGAGCAGCAACAGGCCGCTGAGCAGTCTGCGTAGTATCATAATGGTTCAGCCTGTAGTTGTTGAATGATGGGCAGCAGAGTCTCCTGCCAAACCTGATAGTGCACCGGGCCGATGTGTTTGTAGCGAATCATACCGCGCTTATCGAGGATGAAGGTCTCGGGTACACCATACACACCCCAGTCAATCCCGACCCGACCTGACAAATCATGGGCCGAGGCTGCATAGGGATTGCCGCCATACTGGATCAGCCAGCGTTTGGCATCTTCGGCTTCATCTTTATAATTGAGCCCATAAATGGGAATGATGTTTTGCTTGTAAAGCTCCATCAGAAAACCGTGTTCTTGACGACAGGCGGCACACCAACTGGCCCACACATTGAACATGACGACCTTGCCTTTCATATCCGCTTCGCTGAGGAATTGATCCGGCGCGTGCAGTTGCGGCAGTTTAAAGGCCGGTGCCGGTTTGTTGATCAGGGGGGAGGGAACCTCACGGGGGTTCAGGCCCAGACCAATACCGAGCAGCACGCACAAGCCGATAAAGACGATCAGTGGAATGAAAGGGCGGATCTTATTCTCTGACATCATCAGGCTCCTGCAGCCGCTGCACCGGCAGGTACTTTCGCAGCTCGACGTTGCTGAAGGCGATAACGCTTGTCGGTGGCGGCAAGCAGGCCGCCGAAAGCCATCACCAGACATCCCAGCCAGATCCAGCGGATAAAGGGTTTGTAATAGAGGCGCACCGCCCAGGATTGACCATCCGGCAGGCGCTCACCCAGCGAGACATAGATATCCCGGAACAGACCGGCATCGATAGCGGCTTCGGTCATGGGATTCTGCTGCACAAAGTAAAAACGCTTCTCTGGATGGAGTGTCACTACATCCTTGCCGTTTTTGGTGACCTGTACCACACCCAGATTACTTTCGTAGTTCGGCCCTTTGCGCGTGTCGATGCCCATGAATTTGAATTCATATCCGGCCAGTTCCACCGCTGTGTTCTGCGCCATGCGCACATCTCGCTCCACACTATAGTGGCTGGTCAGGGTGACACCGACGATAAACATGGCCACACCAAGGTGGGCAATGGTCATGCTGTAATAATGACGTGGCAGACTTGCCAGGGCGAGCAGTTTGTTGCCCTTGCCGGAGAGTTTGTCCACCAGGTCCCGGGTAATGGTCGTGACAATCCAGAAAGCGAGGATCATGCCGATGATCACCATTACAGGATAGTTATCGAATACCAGCAGGGTAAAGACCACACCAAGCAGCACACTGGTCATCAGTGGCAGGATCAGGTACCTGCCCAGGCGTGACGAATCGTTGTTTTTCCACCGAGCCATAGGGCCAATGCCCATCAGCACAGCAATGACTGCCGCGATGGGGACAAACACACTGTTGAAATAGGGTGGCCCTACAGAAATTTTGCCCATGCCCATTGCATCCATAAATAGCGGATAAATGGTGCCAAGCAGGATGGTTGCGGTAGCCACCACCAGCAAAACGTTATTGCACAACAGCAGGGTTTCCCGCGATAACAGTTCGAAACCGCCGATGCTTTTGATGGTGCCGGCGCGCAAGGCGTATAAAAGCAGTGAGCCACCGATGACGATGAGCAGGAAGATCAGAATAAAGACACCACGTTCCGGATCGGTGGCAAAGGCATGCACCGAGGTCAACACACCGGAGCGGACCAGGAAGGTGCCGAGCAGGCTGAGTGAAAAGGCAAACACAGCCAGCAACACGGTCCAGCTTTTGAATGCATTACGCTTTTCAGAAACCGCCAATGAATGGAGCAGGGCGGTACCCACCAGCCAGGGCATAAAGGAGGCGTTTTCCACCGGGTCCCAGAACCACCAGCCACCCCAACCCAGTTCGTAATAGGCCCACCAACTGCCCAGTGCGATACCCAGAGTGAGGAATATCCAGGCGGTGGCCGTCCACGGTCGTGACCAGCGCGCCCAGGTGGCGTCCAGCTTGCCGCCGATGAGTGCGGCGATGGCAAAGGCGAAGGCAACTGAAAATCCCACATAACCCATATAGAGCATGGGTGGATGCAAGATTAATCCAATATCCTGCAACAACGGATTCAAATCACGACCATCCTGTGGGATGTTCTGCAACGGAATGCGATCAAACGGATTGGAGGTCAGCAGCATGAACAGCAGGAAACCAATACTTACCAGTCCCATCACACTGATAACGCGGGCCACGGTATCCAGTGGCAGAGAGCGACTGGTCAGGGCGACGGCGACTGTCCAGAAGGAAAGAATAAAGGCCCACAACAACAATGAACCCTCATGGGCGCCCCAGACCGCCGAGATCCGATACTGCACCGGCAGAGCGGAGTTGGAGTTGTTGGCCACATAGACCAGACTGAAATCATTACTAATGAAGGCGTGGGCCAATGCCAGTAAGGCGATGAGCATAAAGACAAACTGGCCCAGCGCGGCGTGACGCGACAGTTTCATCCAGCTGACAACGCCCTGTTGTGCGCCAATCAGTGGGATGGTGCCTTGCACCAGTGCCAGGCACAGGGCCAGGACGAGGGCGAAATGGCCGAGTTCCGGGATCATGGGGGGTTACTCCTTCAGGCTGGCCTTGAGTTTTTGGGCGTCTTTAATGGCTTGGCCGGCTTCCGGCGGCATATAGGTTTCATCATGTTTGGCCAGGACCTGTGAGGCGACGAAGATCCCGTCGTCATTCAGTTTGCCCTGGGCGACCACACCCTGTCCTTCACGGAACAGGTCAGGCAGGATGCCGGTATATAACACCTGGACATTCTTGGCCGTGTCTGTCACTTCAAAATTCACATCCAGACTGCTGTTGCTGCGTTTTACCGTGCCGGTACGGACCATACCTCCGATACGGAAGGTGTGATTCTTCGGCGCCTTGCCGTCGACAACCTCGGTCGGGCTGTAGAAGTGATTCATATTCTCATTGAGCGCCATGGTGACAAAGCCGACAGATGTGCCGACACCGGCCAATAACAGCAGGATCAGGCCAAGACGTTTACGACGATGAGCGTGTTTGGGGATGATTCTCATGATTTACTCTGTTCTCTGCGTAATTTTCGGTTCAGGGTCTTGAGGATTTCCTTGCGCTTCAGCATGGGCAACACGAGGTTGATGATCATGACGAAGGCGGCAATCCCGTATGAGGTCCAGACATAAAAAGCGTATTTGCCAAAATCGGGGAGGCCCATTTATTTACCCTCCATTGCCAGTTCTTTCACCCACCCGGTATCGCGCTCCCGATCCAGAACCTCGTTGCGTGCCCGCATCATGAGCACAGTACCATAATAAAACTGACTGGACAGCCACATGAGGAGCAGGGGAATCAGCATACGGGTATCCATGGCCGGTTTATCCATACGCATCACGGTGCTGCCCTGGTGCAGGGTGTTCCACCATTCCACCGAGTAATGGATGATGGGAATATTCACCACACCCACCAGCGCCAGTACAGCACAGGCATTGGCGGCGGTGCGTCGATCCACGATGGCGGATTGCAAACCCATAAAACCAAGATAGAGGAACAGTAAAATCAATTCCGAGGTGAGGCGCGCATCCCAGGTCCACCAGGTCCCCCACATGGGTTTGCCCCACAGTGAACCGGTGACCAGTGCGAGAAAGGTGAATGCAGCCCCAATGGGAGCGGAGCTGGAGGCAATGATATCGGCCATTTTCATTTTCCAGATCAGGCCGATGGCGCCACAGATCGCCATCACAATATAAATAAACAGCGACATCCAGGCGGCCGGGACATGAATATAGATGATGCGATAACTTTCACCCTGCTGATAATCAGTGGGGGCGAGGATCAAGCCGCCATACAGTCCGGCCAGCACCAGCAGCAGTGTTATCCAGCCAAACCAGGGGATCAGTTTTCCCGCCAGTGTATAAAAATATTTGGGTGAACCCAGTTTATGAAACCACAACCACATATCAGCTACTCAAGTTAAGTCGTCCGTTATTCTACACCACAACCCTGTGGATCAAAGTTTGACCAGGATCAGTTTTCATTAACGCAAACTGATTCGCAGTGCCGCTGCGGCTGCAACAGGTGCGAGGGTCAGTGATAATACCAGCAAAGCCGCCAGAAAATAGAGTTGCCCGGTGATGATCAAACCGGCGGCGGCGTTACCGACCGCATTGGCGGCAAAAATTAACACCGGAATGTACAAGGGCAATATCAATAATGAGAGCAACACGCCACCGCGACGCAGACCTACAGTGAGTGCCACACCGATAGCACCAACCAGACTGAGCACCGGACTGCCCAGGGCCAGAGTGGCCAGCAGGACACCGATGGCATCTGTGGGCAGATGTAACAGGACAGCCAGCAAGGGTGAGAGCAACAACAAAGGGATACCGGTGACCATCCAGTGGGCCAATACCTTGGCCAGTACCAGAACCGGCGTCGGATGGACACTCAATAAAAGTTGATCCAGGGCACCGTCATCGAAATCGGAGCGAAACAGGCTGTCCAGTGACAACAGTGTGGCAAGTAGTGCGGCCACCCAGATCACACCGGGGGCAAGCTTGCGCAGGATATTGGGATCGGGACTGACCGCCAGCGGGAACAGGCTGATGACGATGATGAAAAACAATAAGGGATTGACGACTTCGGATCGGGTGCGATAGGCGAGTGTCAGGTCCCGTTTCAGGATCGTGAGGAAGGCAGTGAATAAACCGGTGTTGTTCATTTTCGCAAGCTTATCGTCTGTAACATGCCATCCGCCAGTTGCAGCGGGTGGTGTGAAGTCAGGATCACCATGCCGCCCTGGGTCACATGATCCACCATCATCTTCTCTATTTGTGCCTGGCCTTCGACATCCAGCGCCGTAAAGGGTTCATCCAGAATCCACAGCTTCGCCCGGGACATAAACAGTCGGCCCATGGCCACCCGGCGACACTGACCGGCAGACAGGGTACGGGCCGGGACATCCTCGAAGCCACGCAGCCCCACCCGTTGCAGGATTTCTTCCAGTGACACATCCTCACGGGTGTTCTCCATAGCCATGGCGACTTGCAGGTTTTCCAGCGGGGTCAACTCACTTTTGATGCCGTGGGCATGCCCGATAAAGGCCATACCGGCAGCATAGGCCGCCCGATCTTCATCGATGGGGATGCCGTTCCAGAGAATCTCACCTTCAGTGGGGACACCCAGACCGCACAAAATCCGTAACATGGTGGTTTTGCCGCTGCCATTGGGGCCTTCGATTTGCAGCGCATGGCCGGGACTCAGGCTGAAATGCATATCAGAAAACAGAACACGGTCATCGCGGATGGATTTCAGGCCGCGCACTTCAAGACACGGGCCGGATTTGGCCTGGCTGCTGTTGGACATCTTGGGGTTAAAACCGGATTCGTTAGGGTTAATCTTGTCGTAAATGATTGAATTATCAGCTTTCGTTATCAAAGCCGGTCAATCATACCAGCAAACGGGTCTTTTCACATAATTCGATCAGTTCCGATTGGCTGACTAAAGAATTGAACCGGCGAGACCGAAAACAGGGTATGGCATTTATACACAGTTTTACATCGCAATTTATGCGGGGGGGCGGGCTGGATCTGAAATTGGTCTCCCGATTGTCGCTGCTCACCGGTATCGGTGCTGCCGCCTTATTGGTACTGAGTGTGTTTTTTCTCACCGACCAGGCGGGCACCAGCTATGCAGAAATTATCTATGCCCACAGCCTGACGCAAAAACACCTCAAGCCGGTCCTGTTGATCAGCGGGCTGTGTTTGCTCTCGTTTGTCGCCTTTGTCACCTGGTTGATTACGCTCTATTCCAGTTTCAAAATCGCCGGTCCGCTGTATCGGTTCAGTCGGAATCTGGAACAGGCGGGCAGCGGTGCTTCACCCATCGGGGTGCGCAAGGATGATGCCTTGCAGGATGTCTCCGCATTGCTGCAGGAGAGTATTACCACCCTGCATCGGCATTACGGCACACTGGATGCGCAGATCAGAAAAGCACTGGACCTGCTGGATGCCGGTAGACCCGGTTCTGAAGCTGAATTGGCGCGGGTACTGGAAGAGATCAAATCCCAGGTTCGGCAGGTCAGATTTGATGAATAGAATGTTGTCCTTGCAGGGATGGTTACTGTTGACAGGCATTGTAGCAGCGGCGGTTTCAATCAGCGTTGCGACCGGTAATCGTCCCTTTCACCCCAATCTGGAATGTATCAGTTGTCATCTGGCCGGGGCCGGTGTGGATAAAGCCAACGCACACCAATTAACCACCAGTCAGGAAGTCCTCTGTGGACAGTGTCATCGCGGTGCGCTGGAGTTGAGTCACCCCAGTGGATTTGCCCCGAACGGTTCAGTGAGTGAAGCCTATCCGCTGGACTGGAAAGGGGATATGACCTGCAGTACCTGCCATGACATTCACCAGGGCAAGCCGGGTTTAATCCGGGGTACGCTCAGCGGCAAGGCGTTTTGTCTGAGTTGCCATGATCAGAAGTTTTTTGACCAAATGGCGGATTCCGGGGGATCGATTCAGCGGCGCGGCCATTTGTCAGTGGCGGCCAATCCGGTGATGCGGGATCTGGATACCTTTTCCATACAATGTCTGGAGTGTCATATGGCCAGTGGCGACGCACCCAAAGTGAATATCAATGAACGTGGTGTATTGCGCCATGCCGGTGGTTCAGTGAATCATCCGGTGGGTGTGAACTATGCCAGAGCGGAACAAAACGGTGTCTATCGTCCGACATCACAGTTGCGGGCGGGCATCAAACTGCCGCAAGGCAAGGTCAGCTGTGTCTCCTGCCATGTGGGGTACAGTAAACAACACGGAGCGCTGGTCATGCAGAATGATCGATCCGCACTTTGTTTGGAGTGTCACAATATATGAACCAGCAGGAATTTCAGAATCAGTACCGCCGGCGGCGCCGGTTTATTGACAAACAGGTGCAGGGGAAGCTGTTGTGGGGGCTGATCACGATTGAGTTATTGCTGTTTGCCAGCGGCATGCTGGTGGTCTATCTGGATATGCAGGGCACCCTGGAAGAGAACATGTATCGGGTCCACCAGTTGACACCGGGCGGGCGGCCTCTGTTGTTCAGAGAATTACTGATCACGGTGCCCTGGATCATCCTGATAAATATCAATTTGATGATTGTCGCCGACCGAATCTGGAAGCGTAATGTCCAGCTGATTGTGGCCCAATTACAGGCCGTTTTGGAGAAGGTGAGAAAACTGGATCTGCGCAGCCTGACCATTGATGCGGAACAGCATGAAGTGCTGAAAAACGCCGAGTCCTGGTTTGCTATCGAACGGGGGCGTTATCACTCGATCCAGTCCGGCGCAAACCAGTTGCCTGATCAGGTGATTTTCTCCAATCAGGGGCAGGTGAATCAGTTACGCAATCAGCTGGCGGAATTACAGGACCAACTGCCGCATCGTTGAACAATCATTTCTCACCATGCCCATGACGGTATTTCAGCCGAAAATAGAGATAACCGGCGGCCATGCCATAGCTGATCGAGATCAATAAAACCCGCCGGATATCATCCATCCCCCCTGTGTTGCGCAGGGGACTGACCAGCCAGGCCAACAAGGTTGCTCCCAGCGCCAGACCTGCCAGATTGACGCCGCTGCGCAAGGCGGTGGCACGCCGGAATAATTGTTGGCGTGAGGTTTCCAGCAAAAACACCAGCAAGGCAATACTCCAGGCAAAGCCCAGATAAAAAATAAACAGGCTTTTTTCCGTTGATAATCCGTGACTTACGCCCATTCCCAGGCGGATTACCGCCGGCAGACCCAACCAGATAAGTCCCAACAAACAATAAAACAGCAAGCGTTGCATCGGTGGTTTCTTCCAGATCAGTGTTTCGTCAAATAAAAGTCGTAACGCAAACGAATATGATGCTATGATTATTACGGTTTATAGAGTATGTGTCGGCAGTAATAAAATCAATAAGTTATCATGTCTTGTCTGGTTAAAATGTAATCGAACGAAATCTTGACATAGATCAATGCCGCCTACTGGCGCGAAAGGCATAAATGAACCATAAATTTTGAAAAGAAATTTTCATAAAGCATCCGAACACAACAACCTTAACCTGGAGGTACAAAATGAAAAGTTCGGCAAGACAATTGATGAAATTTTCACTCGGGGCACTGACATTGATGTCTGGTTTGGTGGTCAGCCAGGTTAATGCAGAAACGATCACCGGCTCTGCCCATGACTTTTCCGGGCGGACCTACACCGGCGGACAAATCTGTGTAACCTGTCATACTCCGCACGGATCAGATACCACAGTAACAGAAGCCCCCTTGTGGAACCATACACTGACCACTCAGACCTACACGCTGTACAGCAGCCCAAGTCTGAATGCGACAGTCTCACAACCCGGCGGTGCTTCCAAGCTCTGTCTCTCCTGCCATGACGGTTCAGTTGCGGTTGACAGCTTCGGCGGTGTTCAGGGTCCCGGTAACACCGAATTCCTGATTGGACCCAAGGCGGTGGGTGCAGATGGTCTGAGCAACGACCACCCGATCTCCTTCACCTTCAATAGTGCCCTGGCGACAGCTGACGGCGGTCTGTTTGACCCGAGCGTGAAGACAGTCACCATCGGTTCCGGCACCAAGACCAAGACAGGCACCATCGCTGATGTGATGCTGTCAGCCGGTCAGGTACAGTGCAGTTCCTGCCACGACGTGCATAACAACTTCACCTATGCACAAACCGGCAGCCGCCTGTTACGCGTAACTGATGCGGGTAGCGCCATCTGTCTGGTTTGCCATAACAAGTAAGCCCGACTGACCAACAGGCCCCGCTTTCCTCTGGACAACCACAGGGAACGGGGCCTTACTTTTGCCGACTGTTTCGTATATGGTTGGCTGACTCGAACAGGCTGGAGGAGAGCATGCACACTCATAAACCGTCCATTTTGCCGTCACAATCACTCTCAGGGATCGGTTTATTGTTTTGCGGGCTGCTGTTGGTGCTGGCCACCGGCTGTACCGGACCCGGTGTCCGTGAAGGCAGTCCGGTATTTTATCCCCCCTTGCCCAATCCACCGCGTATCCAGCATTTGCGTTCCTTTACCGCACTCAAGGACCTGGGTGGGGGCGGCGGTTTCGCCGAATTTGTGTTGGGCAAGGAATCCAATGAAGCGCTGATTAACAAGCCCTATGGCGTGGCGATGCATAACGGCAAAATCTACGCTGTGGATACCCGTGGCCCGGGTTACGTGGTGCTTGACCTGACTGAAAAAAAACGGGTCATGGTGCATGGCAGTGGCGGCGGCCGGATGAAGAAACCCATTAATATCACCATTGATAAGGATGGTAATAAATATGTGACAGATACCGGGCGCGGACAGGTTCTGAAATACGATCAAAATGATCGGTTCGTCCAGGCCTATGGCACGGAAGGGCAGTTCAAACCGGGGGATGTGGTGCTGGTGGATGATCGTATGTATGTCTCCGACTTGAAGAACCACCTGATCCAGGTGCTGGATAAAAACAGCGGCAAATTGCTCTTTAAAATGGCCACCCCGGATTCAAAAGAGGGGGTGGTACAGTTCCCCACCAATATGGCCGCCTATGGCGACAGCCTCTACGTCAGCGATACCGGTAACTTCAAAATCTCGAAATATAACCTGGACGGTAAATATATTCACAGTCTGGGCAATGTCGGCAGCGCCCTTGGCAAATTCGCCCGTCCCAAAGGTATTGCGCTGGACCGGGACGGGCGGATGTACGTGGTGGATGCCGCTTTTGAAAATGTCCAAATCTTTAATAAGGACGGCAAACTGCTGTTGTTCTTCGGCGGACCGGGTGATTCGCCGGAACACATCAATTTGCCGACCGATATCCATATTGATTACGACAACGTTCAGTATTTTCAACAGTATGCCGCCCCCGGTTTCAAACTGGAATATGTCATTATTGTTGCCAGCCAATTCGGGGTGAACAAATTGAATATCTTTGGTTTCGGGCAGATGCAAGGAATGGATTATTCTACCGCGCAATAGTGATCAGAGGGGGGTTGGGTCAGAGGTGACTATTGTTATGCAAGCAAACCGGGTAATCAGTTGTCCACAGTTGCGTTACAGTCTCCTGATGGTCGCCTTGTGCCTGTCGCTGTCGGTGCATGCCAATGAAATCTCGGTTTTCAACCTTACCGGTATTGAAGGTGACGTCGGTATCAGTTACCAGAGTGACGAACTCATGCAGGGACAGGTTCACGGGGCCAAGACCGGCAGCAAACTCTCCACGACACGTGAAGACATTAACCTGTTGTCCCGCAGTTATATCTACCATCCCAATTTATTGAACATCGAATTTGGTGTGGGATTGAGCTATGTGCAGAACAAACTGGAGACAACGATTGACAATACCGAGACCGATGAGTCGCTGGACAGCTTGAATGCCAGGCTGAACTTCCTGGACAAGAAGCCTTATCCGATCACGCTGTACTATAACAGGGAGAGTCCCATGATCAGTCCTTCACTGGAAGAGCGCTTTATTCAGGAGAACAGGCTCTATGGACTGAATGCCTCGGTGCATCAACCGTTATTGCCTTTTTCCATTAATGTCGAAGCCTTTCATACTGACAATGAAGGCAGCGGTCAGACCCGAATAGTCAATGACAGCAGTGATCAATTTATTTTTCGTTCCTATCGTGCCATCGGCAAGGACGGGTTTGGTCAATTGACATATCACGACAATCACCGTGAATCCGCCGGCGGCATTACCAGCCAACCGATCTTTTCCACCGATATCACCAGCAAGTCCACCAGTCTGGATACCCATTTCCGGTTCGGTGCAAAAAAAGAGTTCAGTATGAGTAATCTGCTGTCGTGGTTTGAGCAGGATAATTTGCCGGTACAAAAAGAATTTCGCTTTGTTCCCAATCTTGCCTGGCAACACAGCCGGGACTTTTCCACCTATTATCGGCTGGATTTTCTTGACAGCAAAATTGAATCCGTTCAGATACGCAATACCTCAGCCGCCATGGGCGGGAGAGTGAATTTTTCTGAAACAACGGCGTTTACCTTTGATGCACGTGGCTCAGCCAATGAAACCAACAAGGCGGAACTGAATAACCATGGTATTAACGGTGCGGTGAGTTATCTCAAACCGCTCTCCTTCGGACAATTAAAACTGGGGATGGGGTTGGGCTATGATAACTCGAGTCGATCCGGCGGGCTGGTGGACGTAGTGCGCGAAGCGGTGCGGCTGGATTCCGCAGCGGTGGCCCTGGCCAACAGTTTTGTCGACAGCGGTACGATAACAGTGGTGAACAGCACCAATCAAATACTGAGTTCTACCACTGATGCCAATCCTGTTGACGATTATCGAATATTTTCTACTGGTGCAACGACCTATATAGAACGCGTTGTTGGCGGAAATATAGCACCGGGCGAAACGGTTTTCGTCACGTATCAATACCAGAGTGGTGAAAAGGTGGTATATGCCACCATCAGCCAAAATTTCCATGCCTCCCTCGATTTTCTGAAGCATTATTCACTCTACGCAGATTATTCAGACGCAGATGTGGATGAAAAAGAGGGCAGTTCCAGCTATTTGACACCGGTGCAACGCAGTCGAGCCGGATTTCGGTTTGAAAAACCGTTCTGGTACGAAATGATCATCCTGGGTGGCGAGGCGGTACGGGAAGATCAAACGGATGATTTTTCACCTTATGAACGAAAGACGTTTGATCTCTATGTTCAGGCGGAACTGAGTACAGATTCCCGCTTGCGGGTTTCCGCCAGAGCAGTGCAACAGGATAATCTGTTATCAAACGAAGATATCGATCTTGAACGACAGAGTGCGCGGTTATCGACGCATCCCTGGCCCCGTTCTTCGCTGGCGTTTGAAATCAGTCATGAGAAGGACACCGGCGGGACGATACCGCGCAGACTGAAGGAAATTTCGCTTATAGGGCACTGGCGGTTCAGAAAGCTGGTCATGGAACTGGATGGACGTTCCATTACAGAAATCCAGGGTGACAACGAACGTGAACATAATCTTTTAACCGCCAGACTGAAACGGGAGTTTTAGGCATGAATATTTTCTATCGCCAAAGATTCGTGCTTGCCGGATTGTGCTGTGCAATCTTCCTGTCAGCCTGTGCCCAATCCGCGTATCACCGCCTTTACCCGATCAAGTCCGAGATGGTGTGGCCGCCCAAACCGGCCCAGGCGCGGATCCGGTATCTGGGGAGTTTTCAGCGGCCGGAAGAGATGGGGATCGAAAAAGGTTTCCTTTCCCGGCTGGGTGATCTGTTCGCCGGCGCCGAGGAGAGACACATGGTCAGGCCCATGGCGGTGGTGAGCATGAGCGAACAGGAAATCTATGTGGCTGATCCCGGCGCCAGAGGGGTCCACTACTTTAATCGGAAAAGAAATGAATATCGCCTGATTCAACAGGCTGACAATCAACCGTTACCTTCACCGGTTGGTCTGGCCCGCGGACCGAATCATTCCGTATTGGTGGCTGACTCGGAATTGGGCGGCATATTCATCATTCAACCGGGCGGCGATACGGCGAGTCCGCTGGTGCTGGATGTTCGGCTAGCACAGCCAACCGGCATCGCCCGGGATCAAGCGACCGGGCGGATGTATGTCACCGACACCGCCGGCCACTCGTTTAGTATTTTTGATCAACACGGCAAACGTCTGAAGCAGATCGGCAAGCGTGGCAATGGCAAAGCCGAGTTCAATTTCCCCACCCTGATGTGGCTGGATAAGGAACGGCTCTATGTGACCGATTCGCTGAATTTCCGGATCCAGATGTTTGATCATGACGGGGTATTCAAGGGCTTTTTCGGCCAGATAGGGACCACTACCGGCACACTTTCACGCCCAAAAGGTGTCGCCACGGATAATTTCGGCCATATTTATACCGTGGACTCCCTGTTTCATGCGCTGCAGATTTTTAATGATCAGGGTCAACTATTATTAAATATCGGCCGGCAGGGTGGGTTACCGGGGGAATTCTGGTTGCCAACCGGCCTCTATATTAGCGAAAATAATACCATATATATTGCGGACTCTCATAACAGACGGGTCCAGGTGTTCCAGTACATTGGAGGAAAGTCATGACAGGTTTGCGGTATCTATCCCTGTTGCTGCTTTTGACAGCGTCGACTTCAGTCTTGGCGAGTGTGCTGACGACCAAACATAATCTCTCCGCCACCGGCCCGGGTACTGTTCGCGCCAACCAGGAAAGTCAGGTTTGTATCTTCTGCCATACACCCCATCGGGCCGCTGCCAGCAGTCCCCTGTGGAACCGGCTTAATCCGGGCAGCACTTATACTCCCTATAACAGCAGCACCGCCAATGCCTCTATCGGACAACCTACCGGGGCGTCCATCCTTTGCCTGAGTTGTCATGACGGGACCATCGCCCTGGGCAAGGTGTTGAGTCGGGATACCGATATTTCCATGCGCGGCGGTGTGACCACCATGCCGACCGGGTCGACCCGTCTGGGTACCGACCTGTCTGACGATCATCCGGTTTCGTTTAACTATACCTCCACACTGGCGAATCAGCGCAATGGTGAACTGGTACAACCTGCCACATTAACGGGCGCAGTGAAGCTGGATGGTTCCGGCCGGATGCAATGCACCACTTGCCATGATCCCCATGACAACACAAACGGCAAGTTTCTGGTGATGTCCGCAGTCCGGGGTGACCTGTGTGAGACCTGTCATCTCAAGACCGGCTGGTCACAAACACCGCATAACAACTCCACACGGGGTTGGGATGGCAGCAGTACCGACCCCTGGCCCAATACCACCTGGACCACTGTGCGGGACAATGCCTGCCAAAACTGTCATAACCCGCACAATGCCGGTTCTGCCGAACGTTTGTTGAACTATGCGGTGGAAGAGGCCAACTGTACGGCATGCCATAACGGCCATGTGGCAACTGAAAATATCGCTGCCGAGTTTAACAAGTCATCTGTCCACCCGCTGGACAGGCGCACCGGCGTACATGACCCGAGTGAACCGGCGGTGGTGAATAATCGTCATGTGGAGTGCTATGACTGCCATGATCCCCATGCGGCCAAAGCCGGCGGTGGTACACCGGCCGGTCCGTTGACCAACGTGCGCGGTGTCACCCGCACCGGCGCGGCAGTCAAACCCATTACCCGTGAGTATCAGTTGTGTTTCCGCTGCCATGGTGACAGTACCGGCAAACCCGCCTCACCCACACCCCGTGTGTTTTCCAACACTAATGTTCGGCAGGAGTTTGACACCAGCCAACCCTCCTATCATCCGGTGGTTGGGACAGGGCGGAATGCCAATGTGCCCAGTCTGACCGGCGGGTTGAGCACCAGCAGTATCATTGACTGTACCGACTGCCATAACAACAATAACGGGCCGAATGCAGGGGGCAGTGGACCCAACGGTCCGCACGGATCAAATTTCCCGCAATTGCTTGAACGGCAATACCTGAAGTCTGATCCCACACCGGAGAGCAGCAGTGCCTATGCGCTGTGTTACAAATGCCATAATCGTTCCAGTATTCTGGGCAACCAGAGTTTCCCGCGCCACAATTTCCATATTACCGGTGCCGGTGGCATGGGTGGCGGCGGTGGTGGTGGCATGGGAGGCGGTCTCAGCACCCCGTGTAATGTGTGCCATGATCCACACGGCAGTGGGTTTGCGCGCCTGATCAATTTCGATACTTCCGTTGTTTCACCAAGCGGTTCCGGGCGTCGTGAGTTCATTTCCAACGGTACCTTCGCCGGTTCATGTTATCTCACATGCCATGGCCGTAATCATGACCCCTGTTCCTACAGTAACGGCTCAGCCAGTTGCGGCATGATGGGTGGCGGCGGCGGTGGCGGTGGCGGCGGCGGGGGAATGTAATACAACCGCCGGCTGAAATCGGCAGACCGCCATGACACGAATTAATACATAACTACAACGACCGTGTATAAAAACAGCATCCAGCTACTCTTTGTCTCGTTAATCGGATATTGCATCATAACGGCAAGCACGGTGGTGTGGGCGCAGCAAAAGCAGGTCGCCCCCACCGACAAGAGTACCGCTGCGAAAAAAAAACCAAAACCGGTGGATATCCGCAAGCTGATCCTGCAGAACCCGGGCAAAATACCGCAACTGTTGCAAAAGGGCCAACTGACCCCGGATAAAATTCCCAACCCGCACTGGCAAGCGGATGGTTGCACTGCCTGTCATACCGGCAAGGCGAGTAAAACCAATTTGCGACTCAGAGACAAAGACATCGACAGGATGTGCAACACATGCCATACCGAACTGTCCGCCCACAGTTATATCCATGTGTCTGATATCAAGGTCCCCAAGGCAATGTTGCAGCGTATGCCCGGACAATTTCGTAATGCGGTAAAACGTGATGCAAATAAACTGACCTGTATCACCTGTCATGATTTACCCATGACCTGCAAAAAAGAGCGAAAAAAAGAGCAGGGCGCCAATCCAATGTTTTTCCGCGCCGGTCCCTATGATTCACGCTCCGGCTTGTGTTATCACTGTCATGACGCAACAAAATACCAGCGTATGAATGCGCATAAACAGATCGCTGACAATGGCAAACTGCTGCCGGGCAAGTGTGAGTTGTGCCATAAAACAACCCGAAACCTGGCGGATGCCGTCGGCATCGGTGAAGTGGATTTCCAGGTGACAGAAGACTTGTCCCGCCTCTGTTGGGGCTGCCATCGCTGGAAGCCCCATCCCGGCGGCTCATTTACTTTCTTTTCCGGTCAGGGTGGCACACCCAACCATCTGGTGAAACCATCCGCTCGAATACAGGAAAGGATGCGCGAGATGCAGGAAAAAAATGCTATCCTGTTCCCTCTTGAACCAGGAACAGGTAAAGTCTTTTGCGGAACCTGTCATAACCCCCATCAAGAGGGTGTCATTAAAAACAAGGCGGCGGCAAAGGGCGCAGACAGTAACAAACGGTTACGCATGCAGGAAATCTGTATTAACTGTCATGATAAATAGACCCATGCACAAACCGCCGTTATGGTGTGAAAAAGATTGATATAGATCAATGAGCATAGTCAGAGTGATGCCTATGCTTGTTAACAATCAATGAAACTCAGTAACACCGGGTGTTCATTGGCTTACATGAGGCCGATTGGGAGCTCAGCCAAATATGGCTAACAACAAGAAAAAGCATTTAACAATCTTTGGATTGCTGGTCATCGCTCTGACATGCCTGAGTCAACCGGCCTTTGCCTTCGAAGATGACGAAGGATGCTTGCTGTGTCACAAGTATCCCAAGATGGGACGCATTACTGAAGACGGCACCCGTCGTTCCTACTATGTAATGCCACATGTGTTCGGTGAGACCGTGCATCGCAACGTCCCCTGTACCGGATGTCACAACTACATTAAACAATTGCCGCACCGCCCCGTGAAAGAGGGGGTGACCTGTAACACCGAATGTCACAGCATCAAGAATCCCGCCACCGGCAAGAACTTCAGCCATCAGCCGATTTATGACAAGTATGAGCAAAGCTCCCATTTTCGGCCGAAACTGGCGGAGGGGCATGATCAGGACAAACCCTATTGTGTTACCTGTCACCGTAATCCGATCTACAACCCACAGGAAACAGAAGCGCCCAAGCATATTACGAATCGCTGTGTTGTCTGCCACGAAGACAAGAATTTTGTGGAAACCTGGTATAAGCACACCAGTCGGCGCATTAAGGATATTAAACGTTCATCCCGGGATATTGTCGCTCTGTGCTCATCCTGTCATGGTGACAAGCGGTTGATTGAGCGACATCTAAAAGCCGCCAAGGCCGAAGGACGTGAACTGGGCCGGAAATATCCCAAGGCGGCGGAATCCTATAAAAACAGTTTCCACGGCAAGGTAACGGGATATGGCTTTAAGGAAGCGGCCAATTGTCTTGATTGTCATGCTGATGCCTCGAATTATTATTTGAGTGTGCATAATCTGAAACCGTCCCGCGATCCGGCCTCGCCGGTCAGTGACGGCAACCGGCTGAACACCTGTAAACGGTGTCATACCTATGCCGATGAAAACTATGCGGCACTCGATCCACATCCAACCTCGGGCAAGGAAGATAACCCGTTCAGCTATTACGCCAACCTGATTTATGGTTGGGTGGGTGACGTGGTCTTCCTGGCGTTGATTGCCCTGGCCGCCTTTGAAACAGTGGGACGGCGTCGTGACGGGGTGGGTTGGCGCCTGTGGCATGGTTCGTCGTGGTGGCGTCCGAGCAAGCGTGGTCGGGATCGTGTGGAATAACAAACAACATATCAGTGTATTGACAGGCATATAAAGATGAAGCTATCTGATGAAGCTCGCCGGGTTCTCGAAACCTCGATGCGGATCAACAAAACCGGTGATGCTGAACGTCGCGAGATCGAGGACGTCATCGCCAGGATGCCGGATGACCGTGTGTTGCTGTACAAGAACGTGGTATCCAACCCGATTGGTGATCTGCCGCGTTACTCCATCCACATTCGTATTCAACACATGTTGACGTTTGTTACTTTTTTGATGCTGGCTTTTACCGGGTTGCCGATTGCCTTCTTCGGACATTATTGGGCGGAGCCGTTGAACTCGGTGTTGGGCGGGGTGGATGTGACACGGATTATACACCGGACCCTGGCTGCTGCGATGATCTTTGCCATGGTTTATCACATCATCACAATCATCCTTGGCACGGCCATCAAGCTGAAAAACAAAACCTTTGAATTAAAACGCAGCATTATCCCCACGCTGAAAGATGCGCGGGATTTCAAACATGATTTGCTCTATTTTGCCGGCAAACTGGATCAACGTCCGGAAATGGACAAGTTCATGTATAAGCAGAAGCTGCATTACTTTGCGGCGGCGTTTGGTAACTTCGTCATGGTGATCTCCGGTTCCTCATTCCTGTTTCCCGAATTCTGGGCGAGCATATTGCCGGCAAGTATTGCATCGTATTTCCAGGAGATGATGCGCCTGTCCCATCCCCATGAGGCGTTACTGGCCCTGTTGGTAATTGCATTCTGGCATTGGTACAACGTGCATTTGGCGCCGGGGCGCTTTCCCATGCAGTGGACCTTCCTGACCGGCAAGATAACGCGTGAGCATCAGATCGAAGAGCACTTCCTTGAATATCTGCGTTGCCTGGTGGAGATACCGTCAGAAAGGAAAGAATTACTGGAGATGCTGGCTGCTCGCGAACTGGATCAACTGGACAATACCGGTGCACAGGGAGCCCAATCCCAATGATGAAGCCGATGACAAGGTGGCAGAAGGTTATTGCCTACTCATCACTGGTGTTTATCCTGTTTTGGATGGTGTTCGGCGTATTTACGATCTGGCTGTATTTAACAAGCCCTGAAGTGGTGAACTGACATGCATGGCCTGGATAATATCACAGTTATCTTTATCGTTCTGACGGTACTGTTCTTTATGTTCTTCGGGATCGCCATTCTGGTGATCATCGATCACAAGGCCAGAATTCCCGACAGTTTCCATCGTGACCCCTGGAGCATCACGGGCATGCGGCGGGATCATCCCATGATCTCGTTTCTCACCACCATGATTCTTGGTGCAATTATCTTTGCCCTGTTATCGGAACTGATCATTACCTTCGCTGAAAAACTTGGCGCATTTTCTGAAGCAGAAAAGCCGCAGATACTCAAGGAACTGAATGAACAGCGCTTTACGGAAAAAATGCGTCACTTCCACAATGAACCGGAACAGGATCTGGTCAACATGGGCAAGAAACCGGTGTGTTTTTATTGCCATGGCGATTATCCCCATTCCAAGCAACGCATGGTCAGAACCCTGTTGAATATGCACACCCAGTTCGTCGGTTGCATGACCTGTCATAACGATCCCAAGAAGATCGATGAGAAGAGCCTGAGTTTCTACTGGTTGAACTACTCGGGAATTTCCGTCAGTGGTCCGCCGTTTGGCACCAGTATCGATCCCAAAACGGGTAATCTGGTGACGACAGATAACTATTATGCCAAGATTGTTGCCATGTCAGAGAGCAAGGGTGAATCGACCTTGCTGGAGTTGACGGAAGATAATCCTGAAGTGAAGGAATTCCTGGAAGTCAGAGAGAAACTGACGGATGCGGATCGCGAATCGGTCAAAAAACGTTTTCATCGCACTGTTACACCAAAAGGCCGTTTCTGTACCCGTTGCCACACTTCTGATAATGACGGCTATATCTCATTCAGCAAACTGGGCTTTTCTGAAAGACGTGTAAATGATCTGACCAACCTGAACATCGTCGGCATTGTTCAGAAATATAAAAAGTTCTACATGCCCAGCCTGACCAGGACCAACAAAGCCGAGTCGGATGATGCTGTACCGGTTGGCAAACCGGTGAAAAAGCCGCCCGCCAAACCGGCAAACAAACCGGCCGCAAACAAGAAAAACAGCAAGGAAACTGATGGATGGTGGAAATAAAGACGACTCTATGACCCGACTGAGCGCAGGTTGCATATCACGGTTTTATTTTCTGCTGAGACCCTTTATATCCTTGATTCTCCTGCTGAGCGGGATGTCGCTCTTCGCCGCCGAAAAAATTCCCACCCATGCCATACGCCATCTGTTTGATATCAAGGGCACCACCGCTACACCATTGAATTTACCAACCGATATCGCCCTCACCAATGATCGGATCATCATCGTTGACAGCGGGAATCATCGGGTACAGGTTTTTGATCCGGATGGTGGGCACCGTTTCAGCATCGGCCGTGAAGGTATCGACAAGGGGACCTTTCGCGGTCCCACCGGTGTTGACACAGACTCATCAGGTCGTATCTATGTGGCCGATTCCGGCAATAACCGTATTCAAATCTTTGATGCCGAGGGTAAATTTCTTACCGCATTTGATGTGACCCGCAAGGATCAGTTGATCAGGCCGATTGATGTTCTGGTGCATGAACCGCAGCGTCGAGTCTATGTCTCCGGCAACACCAACCATCGGATTATGGGATTTTCTATTGGTGGTTATTTGCAAGTGGATTGGGGCGGAGACGGAGTGGAACCCGGTGCATTTCGTTATCCCGCCACCATGGCGCTCATGCCGGACAAACGGCTCGCTGTGGTGGATGTATTGAACTCCCGCGTGCAGTTGTTTTCACCGGCAGGCGAAAATCCGTTTGCTGTTGGTGAGTGGGGTGTTTTGCCGGGACAGTTGTTCCGTCCCAAAGGTGTTGCAGTCAATGATCAGGGCTTCATTCTGGTCTCGGACAGCTATATGGGCGTGGTGCAGGTCTTCACTGATGAAGGCAAATTTATCACTGTCCTCGGCAAGGACGGCAAGCCGCAAAAATTTCGCACCCCGGCCGGTCTGGCCATGGATAAAAAGCAGCGTTTGTTTGTGGCTGAGATGCGCGCCAACAAGGTTTCGGTCTGGCAGGTCAGTCCGCTCAATAAGGCCGGTGCGGAATGAACACGCTCTCGATCAAAGCAGCGGTCATGCTGATATCAGGCGCGATTCTGTTCCTGATCAGTTTAACCCATGCCCATGCCGCCCGCTCCATGTCGGCCAATCGAGAATGCGCGACCTGCCACATCATGTGGCTGAAAGATTTCAAACAAAAGAATCAACAGCCGTTGATTCCGTATGATCCCCGGCCGGTCGTCAATACCGGCAAACAGGATGTGGCCAGTACCGAAGATATCTGTTTCTCCTGTCATGACGGATTCGTGCTCGATTCCCGCTTTATGTGGCAAAACGGAAAATATTCACACCCGGTCGGTCAGAAACCATCAAACGGGATAAAGATACCGCTCGTTGAAGGCAAACAATTGTTTCCACTTAATGATGAGGGCAAGGTCTATTGCGGAACCTGCCATTCTGCACACGGCGTGGATTGGGATCAGGGCCAGTCGCCGGTGTTTCTGCGCATGAAGAATGTCGGGTCCAGTATGTGTATGACCTGTCATCAGGAACGTACCGGTGGACCAAAACACGGCAATCACCCGGTGGATAAACACCTGGGTAAGCCACCGCGTGAGTTGTTCAAGGCCGGATCAAAATTCGGCAAGGATGGTCGAGTGGTGTGCGAGAGTTGTCATCGACCCCATGCGGCTGCCGCCAAAAAACAGTTGGTGATGAAGAACAATCAATCCAACCTGTGCCGCACCTGTCATGCCGACAAGCGAACGATTAACTCGACCAAACACAACATGGCGGTATCCCGTCCGGACGCGGTGAATGTGAAGGGTAACAAGGCCGATGAGACCGGACCATGCAGTGTCTGCCATATCCCCCACGAAGCGAAAGGCGCCGCCCTGTGGGCCAGGGAAAAACCGAATACAGCTGATCCTGCCGCCGCCCCCTGCCTTGGTTGTCACAATAAAAACGGCCTGGCGAAGAAAAAGGCCATTGAAAATCACAGCCATCCAACCCAGGTGGCAGTAACAAAACTGGGCATCACGGCGGAAGGTGATAAATGGCAAACCAAACACAAGACATTGTTGTCCGGCCAGGAACAGATCCCGTTGCCGTTATATAACGACAGCGGACAACGTGTGAAACAGGGCGGTAATGTCAGTTGCGGTACCTGTCACGACCCCCATGTCTGGACACCGGACCACAAAAAACTGCCCATGGAGAACGAGATAGCCGATGGCGATGGTGACGGGGAAAGCAGTTTCCTGCGCATTGCCCAGGGCGAGCAGAGTAATCTGTGTATCAATTGCCATGTGGACAAGAAAACGGTCTTTCTTTCCAAACATAATCCGGCGATCGGTCTGGCAGGCAAACCGGGACAAAAGAAAAAGACAGTGGAAAAAACCGGGCAGGATGGTTTGTGTGCCAATTGCCATCTGGCCCATAACGGTAAAGGCGCCTATATGCACGCCCGTGCCGCCGGTCCGGGGCAGGGTGGTGTGGAAAAAATCTGTCGCGCCTGTCATCAGTCGACTGGTATGGCTTCCGATAAAACCATCGGGTCCCACAGTCACCCCATCGGTCTCAACCTGACCCGTCTTGGTGAGAAGACCACATTACCCATGTTTAATGCGGAAGGACGACGCGACAAACATGGCGGTGTGGATTGCGCCAGCTGTCATGATGTCCACCAGTGGCAAGCGGACAACCCACTTTCTACATCCGGTGCAAAACCCGGTGTGGAGGGAAATGGACAAAACAGTTTCCTGCGTGTGGTGCTGGACAAGCAGTCCCGACTTTGTCTCGAATGTCATCAACAACAAAAGTCTGTCTTTCGGACCGAACACGATCTGAATGTGACTGCCCCGACTGCCAGAAATATTCATAACCAGTCGCCTGCCGAGGCCGGACCCTGCATGCAGTGCCACGTCGTTCATAATGCGAAGAGCAGTCCGGCCCTGTGGGCAAGAGAACCGGGGCAGGGCCAGGATTTAAAAGAGCAGCTGTGTCTGGGTTGCCATCAGAATAAAGGTCTGGCAAAGGCCAAGATTCCCGTATCCACGCGCCATCCGCAACAGGTCCTGGCCTGGGCCGGTGATCTGCGGCGGTATTTGGGCGCAAAACTGTTTCCCGAGATCAATGTGTATGATTCTCAGGGACGACATGCTTCGCTGGGCGTGATCACCTGTACCAGTTGTCATGATCCCCATCGCTGGAGCAAACAACACAATCAGGGGCCGGGCCAGAATACCGAAGGTACAGTCCTGACCAGCTTCCTGCGCAACCAAAACAGCGAAAATATCGTCTGTGCGGATTGTCATGGTCGTGATGCCTTGTTCCGTTACAAGTATTTCCACGGTAAAACATCCCGTCGTCGTTATCCTCTCGCTGAGTGATAAACTCGGCAAATTGCACCACCCGAAATCTGCAATATGCACCGATTTTCTGTTTTGACTCCAACAAGTAACGATTTTATAGGCCTCAATGTTGGCACGGGAATTGCCTTATATAATGCACAGGGAGAGTCTGTGCATTGACAAGGACGTCCATCCTCCATGCGGGGAAAAATTCTGATTTAGATCAATGCACAGCCTGGGCTCTTCCGCTAAAAATTAATCAAGACTAACACCCGAGCACAGCGAGTGTGAGTGCGGCGGAAATGAATCAACTTTCTCCATAAGTTCATTCCTTTCCATTTACTAATGAATAGTAGTGTTCGCATTCAGGTTATTCGCCGCTTTTTCCCACGTGCATAACCCATGCGTCCATAAGCCGAACGTAGGGGGTAGTTATGAAGCTCATTAACTCGAGCATTTCCCGATCAAGAATCTTTTGGGTGGCGATAGCCTGTCTATTGCCGGTGTTTAATCTGCATGCGTTCAATTACGGGAAGATTGATGCAAGCCAGGGGGTTGCCTGTAACGCCTGTCACAGCGGCGGTCTTGCTCCTTCAGTCAGTTTGACCGGGCCGGCCAATGTTGCGCCGGGATCAGTCAATCGCTTCACCATCATGGTATCCGGCGGACAACAAAACCAGGGTGGTTTTAATGTTGCCGTCTCAGATGGAACAGTCAGAGCTGTTACTGCGGGTTCCTGGGTCACCAACAATCAGGTACATCACTACACACCGGGGATTGCCAACGCCAATGGCGTTATCAGTTGGCAGTTTGACTGGACTGCACCGGCAACCGACAGCACGGTGGTGATCTACGCCGCCGGTCTGTCAACTGACGCATCCGGTTCTCAAACCGGTGATGCGGCGGCCACAACCACGCTGACTGTGACGGTAGGGAATGGTGGTAACGCTCCACCTACCACGGATACCGGTGAAAGTCTCTATGCCGGTAACTGTCAGGCCTGCCATGGCGCAGCACCCGGCCCCAAGGCCGGCCGCACCGCTGCGCAAATCCAGAATGCCATCGGTTCCAACACCGGCGGTATGGGTGCGTTAAGTAGTTTGACAGCTGCGCAGATCCAGATGATCTCCGACTTCCTGGGTGGCGGCGGCAATACACCGCAGGCTCCTGTAGCTGATGCCGGCGGGCCCTATGTCGGCACTGTCGGTCAACAGGTACTGTTTGACGGCAGCGCTTCATCGGATATCGACGGCACTGTTGTTGATTACGCCTGGGATTTCGGTGACGGTAACACCGCAACCGGAGCATCTCCGGCTCATACCTACAGCGCAGTTGGACTTTATACGGTGACACTGACTGTAACAGATAACAGTGGTATGACCGGCGTCATCACAACCACAGCAAATATTGCGCAGGATACACCGCCGGCACCGGTCTATGATGGTGCCGCCCTGTATGGCACCAACTGTTCAGGTTGTCACGGCCCACTGGCCACCAGCACCAAGTCCGGCCGGACAGCGGCCCAGATCCAAAATGCCATCAACACCAATACCGGTGGCATGGGCAACACCAGCCTGGGTCTGGTCAATCTGATCCCGGCGGAAGTCCAGGCCATTGCAGATGCTCTGGGCGGGGGTGGCAATACGCCACAGGCGCCGACTGCCAATGCGGGGGCGGCTTATAGCGGCGTGGTGGGTACTGCAGTGCAGTTCAACGGTGCTGCGTCCTTTGATGCCGATGGCAATATTGTCTCCTACTCATGGGACTTTGGTGACGGCAACACAGGTACAGGTGTTTCACCCACCCATACCTATGCCACATCCGGCTTGTTTACTGTCAATCTGACAGTAACGGATAACGATGGCTTGACCGGGATCGCATCTACGACAGCCAACATCGGCACCAATACACCACCACCACCGGTATTGGATGGTGTGGCGCTGTATAACCAGAACTGTTCCGGTTGTCATGGTGCTGCGCCGGGAACCAAGACCGGTCGGACAGCGCAGCAGATCCAGAACGCCATTGGCGTGGTTCAGGCCATGTCCGGCTTGAGTGGGTTGACCTCCGCCGAGATCCAGGCGATAGCGGATGCCATCAGTAATGGTGGAAATCCGACACCGACAGACGGTGAAGGCCTCTATAACGCCTACTGCTCATCCTGTCATGGTGCGGAAGGACGCGGTGGTGCGGAGGAGAGTGTGCGTGGCGCCTCCGCCCGTTCTATCCGTTCTGCGATCAGCGGCGAAAGGGATATGCAGTATCTGGGCGGATTGATCAGCGATACCGAGATCAACCTGATCAGTGACTATCTGAACGGTCGGAGCAGTGGAGGAGGTGAACCGGAATATATTCAGGTCACCAAGAAATCCATCTACGACCAATACTGTTCCGGTTGCCATGGTGCTGAAGGTCGCGGTGGTACGGAAGAGGGGGTAAGAGGTGCAAGCACCTCCAGCATTACTCGTGCGATTTCGAGTGAGCGGGACATGAACTTCCTCTCCGGCCTGACAGACCAGTATATTCGGGCGATTTCCGATTACCTGAATGGTGACAGCAACGGCACTATCCAGATACCGGCACTTGGCGGTGGCGGTGCAACGGATGGTCTGGCGCTATACGGCACCAACTGTTCCGGCTGTCATGGCGCTGCACCGGGCACCAAGTCCGGTCGGACTGCCCAACAGATCCAGAACGCGATTAATACTGTTGGAGCCATGTCCGGGCTGACCGGGCTGACCGCCGCTGAAGTGCAGTCGATTGCCGATGCTATCGCTACCGGTGGTGGAGGAGGCGGCGGTGGGGGTACCACTCCGCCAGATGGGGCAACCCTGTATGCCAACAACTGTTCCGGTTGTCACGGCAACGCACCAGGGACCAAGGCCGGTCGTACCGCCCAACAGATCCAGAACGCGATTAATACTGTTGGGGCCATGTCAGGGTTAACCGGGCTGACTGCCGCTGAAGTGCAGGCGATTGCCGATGCCATTGCTACCGGTGGCGGTGGAGGCGGCGGTGGCGGTACCACCCCGCCCGATGGAGCAACCCTGTATGCCGACAACTGCTCCGGTTGTCACGGCAATGCACCGGGCACCAAGGCCGGTCGTACCGCCCAGCAGATCCAGAGTGCCATCAACACGGTGGGCGCCATGTCAGGGTTAACCGGTCTGACCGCTGCTGAAGTGCAGGCGATTGCCGATGCCATCGCTACCGGTGGCGGTGGAGGCGGCGGTGGCGGTACCACTCCACCCGATGGGACAACCCTGTATGCCGACAACTGTTCCGGTTGTCATGGCAATGCACCGGGCACCAAGGCCGGTCGTACCGCCCAGCAGATCCAGTCTGCCATCAACAGTGTAGGCGCCATGTCAGGGTTAACCGGTCTGACCGCAACGGAAGTACAGGCCATTGCTGACGCCATTGGCGGCACGAATGCACCGCCAACTACGCCGGAAGGGTTGTTTACCTCGTACTGTTCAGCTTGTCACGGTATTGATGGACGTGGCGGTGTTGGCGGAAATGTCCGTGGCTCATCAGCTTCTGACATCCAGCGTGCCATCAACAGTGAGCGTGACATGAACTACCTGTCCGGTTTGCTGGCTGAAAGCACGATCCAGTCAATTGCTGATTATCTGGGCGGTGGTACAAGCACCCGAACCACAACCCGGCGTCGCAGCAGAGAAGATGGTCAGGCAGGTAACGGGACGCCATCCACCGCCGGTGGCTGTAGTTTGGGATCAAATGCACCGTTTGATCCGCTGCTGCCATTGCTTGTGTTGAGCGGTCTGGGCTATCTGTTCAGAAGACCGGCTCGGCAACAGGGTTAGTTCAAACCGGTAAAGGAGCAATACGGAGGGTGGCCGCAAGGCCACCCTTTTTTATGTGGTAAAGCCATAATGATTTTCCGGCTTCAGAGTGCGGTGCTGTAGACTCTGAATAGAATAAATCAGAAAAAATTTGCGGATAAATTCATGTTCTGTTGATATAGCAAAAGCAGACAGGCAAAACAGATTCGATTTCTGCCTATAATGGGTGGCGTGAAAAACAAACGATGGAAATATGTTTAATACAATTTATAACCTGTCTAAAACCGCCTTTTTCGTTTTTGTGGCACTGGCATTGATCGCAGGCTGGATGTTTCGCGATGAAAGCTATTTAACCGCTGAAACAGGTCTCGGGTATTACCTGGGCATCACGGGTGGTTTACTGATGCTTCTGTTGTTGCTTTATCCGATGCGCAAAAAGTCCCGGTTCATGCGCAATTGGGGGCCGGTCAAGCACTGGTTCAAGGCGCACATGATTATGGGCATACTGGGCCCGGTACTGGTGCTGTTTCATGCCAACTTTTCACTGGGATCACCGAACAGTACACTGGCACTGATCTCCATGTCGATTGTCGCAGCGAGTGGCTTGATTGGTCGCTTCTTTTATACACGCATCCACTATGGTCTGTATGGGCGGCATGCCAACCTGCAGGAACTTAAAGATCATCTGAACATCACCAAGGGCAAACTGGGTGAAAAACTGCGTCTCGGTGAAGCATTAACCCGGACACTGGAAAAGTATGAAGATATCTGCCTAAGGGAGCGGGGTATATTGGTCAGCATTCTCAGACTGCCTGTCGTCATGCTGTTATCGCGCGTGACGTATTTCAGAGTTGTCGGACACACCAACCGCCTGTTAAAACGATATGTGGAAAAGAAGAACCTGCCGCGCAGTGCATATCGCAAATTAAAGAAGCAGGCAAAGGGATTGATCAAGGTGTATGTGCACAACGTAAAACAAATTTCCGGCTTCAGTGCCTACGTTAAACTTTTTTCAATCTGGCACTATTTACATTACCCGTTGTTTTTGATGCTGGTGATTACCGGTATCCTGCATGTGGTCGTGGTGCATTTGTATTAGGTGACAACAAGTGCAACTTAAAGACTTTTTTCCGGTAATTTTTCTCTGTCTGTGTATTGGGCCGATAGCGCCGGTCTTTGCTGTTTCCATTGAATCACTGGTTATGCCCGGCAAGGTGATTGAGGGACACAAAAAATATGAGGACGAGTGCAGCAACTGCCACAGTGTGTTAGGCAAGGAGACACAGAACATGCTGTGCCGGAAATGTCACAAGGAGGTGTCAGCCGATATCCGCAATAAACGGGGTTACCACGGCAGGATATTCAGCAAACAGGAGTGCAAGGATTGCCACACTGAACACAAGGGCCGCAAGGAAGATATTGTCAAACTGAATCCCAATACATTCAATCACAACGATACGGATTTTACCCTCAAGGGTAAACATGCGGTAACGGAATGCGGAACCTGCCATAAAAAGCATAAAAAATACCGTGAGGCCGAGAGTCGCTGCGAAAGTTGTCACAAGAAAGACAATCCCCATCGGGGCGGGTTTAGCCGCCTGAAGGATAAACAGCAGCAATGTCAGACGTGTCACACCAGTCGTGACTGGAAAGAGATTGTTTACGATCACGATAAAACCAAATTCAAGTTGACAGGCAAGCACCGGGATACCTCCTGCACCGATTGTCATCCAAAGAATAAATATGTTGATACGACGGCACGTTGTTATGCCTGCCACAAGGCCGACGATGTGCACAAGAATAAAAAACGGCAGGACTGCGCCAAATGCCACAAGCCGACGGGTTGGGGCAAGATGAAGTTTGATCATGACAAAAAGACTGAATTTCCACTGAAGGGGCGGCACCGGGAAGTGCGTTGTGATGACTGCCATAAACAGGACCCATACCGGGTCAAGATTAAAAAGGCATGTTACAACTGCCACAAGAACGACGACCGGCACAAAGGGGTGTTCGGCGACAAGTGTGACAAGTGCCATCAGTCAACAAAATGGAACAAGGGTAAATATAACCACGATCGGGAAACCAAATTTCCGTTGCGCGGCAAACACAGCAAGGCCCGTTGCGAGGACTGTCATACCGTCAACGCCTACAAGGAAAAAACCTCGAAAAACTGTCGGGATTGTCATCGCAAGGATGATGTGCACAAGGGACAGCAAGGAAAACAGTGCCGGCGTTGCCATAACGAGTACGGGTGGGCTAAAAAAGTGGTGTTTGACCATGATCTGACCAAATTCCCTCTGGTTGGACTCCATTCCGCGCTTTCATGTGAAGAGTGCCATTTAAGCAGTCGTTACAAGGATACAGATAAAAATTGTAATGCCTGTCACAAAAACGATGATATCCATAAACAGAAGCTGGGTGCTGATTGCCGGATATGTCATAATCCCAATGGCTGGCGCGTATGGCGTTTTGATCATAATCGTCAGACCAGATTTAAGATTGATGGCAAGCACAAAAAGCTCCACTGCCATGACTGTCACAACCGTCCAATACGCGATATAAAAACACAATTCAGCGCCTGCGGCGATTGTCACGGTGGCGAAGATGCCCACGATGGTCAATTTGGCAGGGATTGTGCCCGCTGTCATAACACCAAATCATTCACTGATGTCAACATGAGAAGGTAGGACCGACAGCCATGAACGCTCAGTTTAAAAGAGAACTCCCGACATGGCGCTTGTTGACAACCACACTGTTGTTTCTCTTTTGCTTTGCACTGTTATCGCCGATTGATGCCGTTGCTGCGAAAAAGAAATTTGATCACTCAACCACCGGCTTCGTGTTAAGCGGACCGCACGAACGCCTGGAGTGCAACACCTGCCACATCCGCGGGATATTCAAGGGAATTCCCCGCCAATGTGTCAATTGCCATGATCGCGGCAGCCAAATCGGCACAACGCAAAAACCGATTAACCATGTACAAACCTCCGGCGAATGCGAATCCTGTCACTCAGGTACTACCTGGGCGGTAACGCGATTTGATCATTCCGATGTGCGCGGCCGATGCGTACAGTGTCATAACAATACCACTGCAATGGGTAAACCCAATAACCATGTTCAGGCGGGTAATGCCTGTGAAGATTGCCATATCACTGCGGCATGGATACCGGCCCGCTATGACCACTCAAATATTACCGGCAGCTGTTTTAGTTGCCATAACGGGGTGAATGCCACCGGCAAGAGCCCGAACCATGTCACCAGTAGCAACAACTGTGACGATTGTCATACCACCAATGCCTGGTTACCGGCCCGCTTTGATCACAGTAACGTATCCGGTGGTTGCAGTAATTGCCACAATAATGTCCGGGCAACCGGCAAGCCGGTCAATCACATCGCCACCAGTTGCCAATGCGATACCTGTCACAGCACCAACAGCTGGAATGTATCCGCCTCCCGTGTCGATCATGGCTGTGTCAGCGGCTCCTGTGTATCGTGCCACAATAATGTAACCGCCATCGGCAAGCCGCGTTCGCATGTACAAAGCAATGAACTGTGTGAAGATTGCCACAGTACCCGTGCCTGGACGCCGGCCACCTTTAATCATAACAATATCGATCCCAATGGTTCTTGCATAGCCTGCCATTCCGGTGATTATCGAACCGGACCGCATATTCGCCGTGAGACGCCGCAGGAATATTACTCTGTGACAGATCTGCAGAATTGCGCTTCATCCTCATGTCACATCTATGAGTCGGATAATGTCACTATCAAAGAATCCAGACCCGGTGGAAGCCAACACTCTGTGACGAGACAAAGCTGGTAATTGTCCAAGCAAGAGTCAACAGATGGTAACGGAGATGTTGTCAAACCGGAGTTTGTTTCTCAGTGCATTGCTCTACTTCAGCAGTTTGGCCTTTGCAGGCACTGTACAGGCAAAATCAGTCAGTGGTTATCAATACGTTGTTAACGTTGAATCATCCTATAGTAAAAACAACACGGCGCCACTTGTCGATCTCAAGCTGGACAGGAAATATGCCTACTATACAGTCAGGGTGAAAAGCCGCGGCAAGACCTGGAATCGTTTGCGGCTGGGATTTTTTTCCAGCAGACAACAGGCCAATAAAATTCTCATGCAGGTTCGATCACATTACAAGGGTGCCTGGATTGATACCATACAATCCTATGAGCAGGATGAAGTAAACAAATGGCTGGTCAAGATTGGTCAAAAAAACGATAGCACAAAAACTGACAACCGCTTCCTGGATGATGATGCACGTTCCGAAGCCTTGCTGGAAGAGGCCAGAGTCAGTATGGCCGGGCAAGACTATGACAAGGCGATCCGGTTATATACCCGTGTCATCAGCCGTGGCGCAGCAAAATACCGGCAGGATGCCCAGGAATTTCTTGGCGTGGCGCGTGAGAAGAAGGGGCAATTTGCCCACGCCAAATCAGAATACCAGGAATACCTGCGGCTCTATCCCAAAGGTGAAGGGGCGGAACGCGTCAAACAACGCCTGGCCGGTATTCTGACCGCGACCAATTTACCCAAAGCAAAACTGAAAAAACAAAAAAAGGAGCGGCCGGTCCTGGTTGAGACATACGGCAGTTTGTTTGAACTGTTGCGTGTCGAGCGACGTGTGTCAGACGTCTTGACAACAGAGTATGCCTCCTTGAGCTCCAATCTGAATCTGCTGGCGCGCCGACGTTCAGACAAGAGTGATATCAAGGCCCAGTTTACCGGCAGCTATCTGCAAGACTTTCATGATCCCAGCGAAAAGAACGATGCACGTATCTCGACGATGTTTATAGATGTCTCGGATCGACCAAAATCCATGAGCATGCGCCTGGGTCGCCAAACCCGCAACACCTCCGGTGTGTTGGGTCGCATGGACGGGATCTGGGCTGAGTATCGTATCCTGCCGGAGTGGCAACTCAATGTGGTTGCCGGCTATCCGGTACAGAGCAACCTGACAAACCGGATTCAGACAAACCGGCCGTTTTACGGTGTCAGCCTGGATCTTGGCACATTCAATAAATTCTGGAACTACAATCTCTTCTTCCTCACTCAGGAGAATGACGGCATCCTTGACCGTGAGGCGATGGGCGGTGAATTGCGTTATGTCAGCACTAAAGAAATCTATTATACGATGGTCGACTACGACAAATCCTATGGCGAATTAAACAAGATCTTTTTTGTCGGCACCTGGTTTTTGGAAAACGACCGATCAATCAATGTCACGGCAAATTATGGCAAGAGTCCCTACCTGATGACATCGAATGCCCTGCAGGGGCAGAGTTATACCTCAGTCGAGGAAATGATGACGGCAGGTGGTTATTCAGAAGAGGAGATTCGACAAATCGCCAGGGACAGGACAGCGGATTTTCACTCACTGACCGTATCCTGGGTTATGCCTATGAATAAATCATTCAATTTTGCTGCCGATGTCACCCTGTCCAATTTGTCGGGTACCCCGGCCTCTGCCGGTGTACTGGAAACCACATCGACCGGTAATGAATTGTTTTATGGGATGCAGTTGATAGGAACCGGGATCATGACAAAGTTTGATACCTTTATCACCGGTGTCTCTTTTTCTGATACCAGTTCCTCGGAAAGAAACCGCCTGTTCATCAATGAACGTTTTAACCTCAATGATAAATGGCGATTCAATCCGAAATTTACACTGGAAAATACCACGCGGGCAGACGGCTCACAGACAGTTTCACAACGTCCATCGATCAAGGTGGACTATAAATATGGAAAAGATATTTCGCTTGATGTTGAATTTATGCTGGAGAAGAACAAGACCTCGGGTGCAGTGATCAATGTGACTGAAACCGCCTATCTGCTGAATGCCGGCTTATTGGTTGAGTTTTAAGCGTGCCGGCTGTTCGCTGAAAATTAGTGTTGGCGAATCATATCCGCAATCGCTTTATGACCGGCACTGCGCGCCACTTCCTGTGCATTGTTTTTGTCACGGTTGCGTATATTGCTGTTGGCGCCATGCTTTAACAGCAGCTTGACCACGTCCAGATGTCCCCGACCGGCAGCGATAATCAGTGGGGTATTACCGAATTTGTTACGCGCATTGATGTCGGCGCCTTTGGTCAGCAAATAGTCGGAAGTCTTTGCATCGCCGGCATTGGCTGTCAGCATCAACGGTGTATTGCCCAACTCATCCTGTAAATTCACGCTAAACCCTTTATCAATAAATATTTTGGCGCTTTCCGTATGACCGAACTTCAGTGTGTTCAGGTAGGTATCGAGCAGGATATCTTTATGCATGTCATTTCTGTCGAGGTGTTTCTCCAGCAGCAATTTCACCGTGGCATAGTTGTTGTTATTGGCGGCATACCAGAGTGGTATTCGGCCTTCACGGGTTTTCAGTGTGATGTTCGCATTTCCCTCAACCAACAGTCTAACGATGCGGGATTGCCCCTGCTTCGCAGCCCAGATAAGTGCGGTATAGCCGTCATGTCGATCCTGAAAATCGGTTTTTGCCCGGCGATCCAGCAAGACCTCGGCTGCACTGCTGCGATTGAATCGACAAGCCAGAATTAGCGCAGTTGAGCCGTCTTTGCGCTGGATATTGATATCCGCCTTGCTGTTAAGCAGTATTTCGATCACGTCGATATGCCCCTCAGTCGCTGCCAGTAACAGGGCGGTCTCACCCTGATGATTACGACTGTCCGGTTTGGCTCCCTTGCCTAGCAATGCCTGTACTATCTTGCTGTGACCCTGCATGGCGGCGCGCATCAGGGCGGTATAGCCTTCTTTGTCCTGCAAATTGATGCCGGCCGGTTTGCCGGCAATGATGCGTTGTGTCTCATCCAGTCGCCCGCGCCAGGCCGCCAGCATCAGCGGGGTCCAGCCGGTGAGTTTATTTTCGGAATCGAGACTGAGCTTGTGTTTGCTGCGGGTGATGGAACGGCTTGGTGTGGCGCCTGCCTTCAGCAAAGCGCCGGTGATCTGTTTGTGACTGCGCAGGCCGGCCAGATCCAGGGCGGTTTGTTTCTGATTATTGCGTAAATTCAGCCTGGCCTTGTTTTTGATCAATACCTCGACCACGTCCAGGTGATTCTGTTTGGCGGCATAGTGTAAAGCGGAATACCCGATGCGATTTCCCTTGTTGATTTCAGCCCCGGCATCCAGCAAGCGTTGTACAGTTTCGGCATGTCCATTGCTTGCGGCCAGAATTAACGCCGTATTACCGGCATGATTCGCGTTATTGATCGACGCACCTTTTTGCAACAGTGCCGATACCAGTGCCGTTTTGCCTTCCTCTGCCGCAATCATCAAAGCCGTGAAACCGTTTTTGTCGGTGACATTAATCTCGTCTTTCAGCAAGTTCAGAACATCCGGCAGATGGTTGCTGCGGATGCTTTTTCTGAGGCCGGCGAATAATTCGTCTTTGTTGGAGATGGTGTAACTTTCTGATTTGCCGGCAGCCAGTTTATCCAATTGACGTCTGGCCAGTTTGTGCTTGTTTGCGGCGGCTTTTTCATACCAGTACCGGGCTTGCCGGTGGTTTTCAGACACACCCTGTCCCTTGTGATAAAGCACACCCAGCGCATATTGAGCCTTGGCGTGATTATCTTTTGCCGCCTGTTCAAACCAGCGTCTGGCCTGCCGATAGTCTTTGTTGATGCCTTGACCATTCCGATAGAGGACACCCAGTTCGTATTGTGCTTCGGCATTACCTTTTTTGGCATGAGGCAGGAGCAGTTTGTATGCTTTGTCATACTGTTTTAGCTTGATGGCGGTTTCGGCTTCATGCAATGCGTTGGCGGCAAAGGCGGGACAGCTGCACAATAACAGGAGGCTGAGTGACAGAGATGTCAGAGTGATGGCAATGCGGCTGGAAATGGGCATGGGTGGTTCAGGCAGTTCCGTGTTTGGTTTCGACTTCAATGCCGATCTGTTTCAGAAATGGGGTGGGAAGAATACCGCCGGCACAGACTATCGTTGCATTATTGGGGATTTCGATCTGTTTGTCTTCCAAATTAATGATTGCCTTGTCAGCGGTGAAGTGATCAACATTGGATGACAGCAGCAGTTGGAGTTTGCCGGCTTTGGCCATGTCGGCAACTTTATCCTGATTTTTCTGTTTGGAACGTGAAAAATTGCCGCTGCGATACGAGATAGTGACCGTGGTGCCGGGTTGTTCGGCGATACTGGTCGCAGCCTCCAGTGCGCTGTCACCACCACCGACAATTAAAACATGTTGGCCCTGGTACTGTTCCGGGTCAATGAGTCGATAGACCACCTTGGGTAACTCTTCACCGGGCACACCCAGTTTTCGCGGCGTGCCGCGACGGCCGATGCAGAGCAACACGGTACGGGTCTGATAGGTGTTTTTGGTGGTAGTGACAATAAAGCCATCCCCGTCACGTTTGATATCTTCAACCTTTTCCCGGTAATTGATTTGCAAGCTCTGGTCACGTTCGATCTGTTGCCAAAGCGATAACAGCTTTTCCTTGGTGGTCTCGCGGATCTTGATCTTGCCCACCAGCGGCATCTGGACCGGCGCGGTCATGACGATCTTGCCACGCGGGAAGTTATACACCGTACCACCCAGAGAATCCTGTTCAACGGTGACCGCCCGTAATTTATGTTGTTTGGCGCCCAGGGTGGCGGCCAGACCGGCCGGACCCGAACCGACAATCACCACATCCAGCCCCTGTCCCTTGCCGATACCTTTGACCTTGCGAATCGACTCCATGGCCTGACGTCCCTGTTCTACGGCATTACGGATCAGACCCATGCCGCCCAGTTCACCGGCAATAAACAGGCCCGGGACGTTGGTTTCAAAATTTTCTTTGACGTGGGGGATATCGATGCCGCGTTTTGCCGTACCGAAGACCAGATCGATGGCGTCAAACGGACAAGCCCGTTTACAGGCACCGTGACCAATGCATTTAGTCGGGTTGATGAGTTTTGCCTTGCCGTGGACCAGGCCGATGATCTGACCTTCCGGGCAAGCGGTGACACAAGCCCCGCAACCGATACATTTGGCCGGATCGGTAACCGGATGCAGGGAGGCAGGCTCTGTGAGACCGGCCTGTTCCGCTTCGGTCAGGATGGACACGCTTTTGTGATGACTGCGTGATCGGCTGATTGCAAATCCGAGAACAAATATCACCGGGAGAAGATAAAAGGCCCATGTCAGGGTATTGCTATCCACAAGATTAATCCCAAAGTGTTGACTGGTCAGATGATTGAAACAGAAAGAAGTATGGTACAGAAATCGGTGCCTGATGTGATCTGCAACCCATAAATATGTGTTGATAATCACATTTTTTTTGTTGAGTGATTATCTATGGTATAGCGAGTCTGATCGGCAGGAGATCCGTTGGATCCCGGCCGACTGTTCTTGTTTGTGCTGCCGGCAGATTCAGGTAAGGAAACAATATTAACAGTACTGGTCAAAAAAACACCGGCGTGAAGGCAGATTGCTATTTACCTAATATTGCCCATACTGAACATTCACTTCATACACAGTCTTTACAATTAATAATAAAAATGAGGGATTATGAGTCAAACAACTTTTATAGTCAGACTTGTGCAATTAATCAGTTTATTCATCGTCATGACGAACAGTGCTTTTGCCAGTGATCATGTGGATGGGCGAGTAACCATAGATCACCCCATGGCGGATATCAGCGATCTGTTTGCCTTTCCCAGTCCGACCAAACCGGGACATATGGTTGTGGTGATGAACGTCTATCCCTTTGTTCCACACAATGGTCATTTCGCTCATCAGGTGTTATATCAAATTGCCGTGCGCAATCTGGAACTGACCCGGCCCGGACCTCATGGCTTGTTCAAGTATAAAGGCGCCACCAAAGTTTTCAGTTGCCGGTTTGAAACACCGCACGAAGGGGATCATTATGCAACCTGTACCTTGCCAACCGGCAAGGCGTTCAAATTCAAGGTGGATGATGTTGCAACGAGCGATGCTGATGGTGTACGGATTTTTGCCGGACGGCGGGCCGATCCTTTCATATTTAACAGTTCCTGGTTTGCCGAGATTGTAAAACAAGGCAAATTGCCCGAACCGGGCGTCAGCAACAACATGTCAAACATCAACGCCCTCAGTATTATTTTTGAATTCGATGTGAAGAAGGTGCTGGGTGACGCACCGACCACGCTGTGGGCTGTGGCAGGCGAGACATTGACCATGGATGAAGGGGCGACCACCTATCGACGTATTGATCGTGTCGGCCGCCCGGAAGTGAGCAATGCCCGACTGGTGGACCGCAAGAAGGTAAATGATTTGCGGGATCTGTATAACCGGCAGGATACCTTTGCGGTGGATCCGGCCGCCTACCGGCAATTCCGTGAACGCTTGATCTCCAATCTGACGTACTTTGACAACCTGGATAAAGTCCTGGATTGGAAAGAGAATGATCGCGCCGTATTTGCCGATGTGCTGTTACATGATTTTCTGGTGCTGGATATGTCGAAGAAGTTCGTGATCGATGCCTATTTCGATATTGAAATGTCGACCATACGAAATCAGTCGTACAGCCGTGCGGGTGGACGTGTACCGGGTGATATCATCATCGACAAGCTCTTCACCAATATGATCAATGGCGGCCAGGGTCGTGCCATTACCATGGGTATTGCAGCCCCCACCGCCTTGCCGCAGCCCAACTTTCCCTATCTGGGGGAGCATCACTCCAACCCGATAGCCTGGCTCTTGCCGGTGCTGGCTCGTGATGCCGCCGTCAAACTGGCGATGGAATAACGCGTCAGTTTACAGGGAAGGGCAGAGGGGAGGGCTCAGGCGAAAACCACCCAGGTGGTGGCGATGTACTTGACGCCTTCCCGGACCGTCACTGCACGGTGCTCATGGGTCCAGAAGGGGGGGAAGAGGATCAGTTTGCCCTGTTCAGGGGTGACTTTCATATCCTGGTAGAGAAACTCGGTCTCGCCGCCGGGGCCGGGCACATCATTCAGGTACCACAGGGCGACCAGCTGGCGCATGGCGAAATCATGGCTGCCGCCGTCGATATGCCAATGGTAATGCTCGCCCGGCACATAACGTTGCAGGTTGTAACCCATATCCTTGAACGGCCCTTTGAAGTAGGGAAAGGTCTCGCGGAATTCCTTGATGGCCATACCCAGTGAATAGAAGAGGGCGCGATCTACATCTTGCCAGTGGGGTTTGCCACTGACCACCAGATCGGTTGTCTTTTTGATGCTCGCGTTTTTATCCACCGTCTGGCCGATGCGGCCTTCATATTGTTCGTCAGTGTGTTCCTCGAAACGGCGGATCATCTCCACACAGGCCTCAGCAGGCAGGGCATTTTTCTTTTCAAAGATGAAGGTATTGGGCTTTAACTCACGGATGGATGTGAGCGGCGTAATGGTTTTTTCCATGGCGGTGGTCTTCATGTACTGCGTTGAGATGGGAGATTGTCTTACAGACAGCTTGTTTCCAGCAAGTTTTCCAACTGTTTGATCCAGTCGAGCGGCCGGGCCTGATAGATTTCCAGGCATTGTCGGCCCAAATTAAGCCAGTGTTGCCGGCTGATTTCCGTAATATCACGCAAAGCGGCGGTGTCGTTGCTCTGTAACCATTGATCGTAGGCACTGCGCAGGCCCGGGAACAACTCTTTGCGCATATGGGCCAGATTACCCATGTAGAAGTGGATGGAGGCGGTATTTCCCTGTTCCAGCAGATGGGGCAGAGTGACCAGGGCATCCGCCAGATGATCGCGGACCGAGCGGACCATAAACTCTGCACGGGAGCGGGGCAGCGCCATCAGCATCTCCTCCCACTGCTCACCCAACAGCTGTCCGGCCTTGATTTCGCCAATTTCGTGCCAAAGCACGACCTTCAATTCGGCCTCTGTCATGGCCTCCAGGGCGCTTTCAAGGTTAGTTCTGAAATCATAACAGGCGATGGCTCGCCCCAACGGGTTATCCAGCTTGTTCCAATCCCACTGTTCCACCTTTTCCCAGACCATACGGCGCAGGGATTCGCGCCGGATGAAGATGGTTTGACCCAGGGACATAGCCGGCGGTGCAGTCAGATCCCGGGCCAGCTCTTCGCTGGTGATGAGGATTCGATAGCCGTCCTGGTCGATCTGTTGTTCCAGACGGCCAAGGAAGAAATGGGGCTTGGTCTGCAAGCCCAGTCCGCCACTGTAAACATAACCCTGGTTCAGCAAATCGGCATTGATGCGATCGGTTTCGAAGGGGTCAATGTCTTCCCCGCCAAGGGGGATCGGCCGAAAGTCGGCGTCTTCCAGACTCTCCCATAATGCTTCACGTTTTCGCAACCATACGCCGATATCTTCCCGTGGCAGATCGGTGCCAAAGCCCTGTTTGTTTTCCCAACGGTAGAACTCACGCATCTTGAGGAGATAGATGCAAAGGGTGTAGTCAGCGGCGTACCCGGCATCGGTAATGTGGCAGTTGTGTTGGACGACCTGGCGGATTGTTTCGAGATCAGAATTCATGAGATCATTATATGCAATATGAGAATGGCTTGTATGGCCGACTAATAACCTAGTAAAATACTTTGTTTTTAATCATAGCATGATCCTGTACCGATACCCAACCTGTCGGTCGGGGTCTGTGATCGGTCCCCAGTCAGTGATTGAGACTATTTAAATTGAGGAAATAACAGTGCGCGTTAGAAGCAAGTGGAGCAAGAAAGACAAGACCCATACTGTCGAAGAGATTGGCGCTGCATTGGCCTTTATCGCCTGGCGTATCGCCGCCAACACAGTCCTGAATCTGGAGAATCACGAGTATCAAACCGACACACAAAGCCAGCGGCTGGATATTATCGGTGAGATCCTGACGTTTACCATTCACATCATTGATCGCATGACCATCGAGCGATTCAGTGCAGAAGAACGCCAACGCTTTATGGGGGAACTGGCCCTCAAATCCGCCAAGCACATGGAAGACAATCGTCGAGATGTCCAGGGGTCGGGGGAGTACAAACAGGCTTTTATTGATCTGCTGAATCAGCGCATGGCCGATTATGCCGATTTCTCGTACAGCGAACAGGATGGTCCGGGTTTCCCCATGAAACGCTACTTTGGCGATTTTGTCGCACAACACATGGGTGAGAAAAACCGCCAATGGGTTTCAGGCCAGATCAGCGAGATTGAGGTCCGGGAGATCATGGCTACCCTGAAGAAATCAGTCCCGAATTTGTTTATGTAACGTCTCTATTCTGCAAGCATCAGGCACCGGGCCATGCATTGCCCAAATGCATGATGTCCCGGTCCGATTGTTGACGGTATTACAACCTGTCACCTTAATCCCCTCTTCATTCTTGTTCTTGCCATCTTCTCTTGCCCGATTTTTCCGTGTTGCCCGGGCACCCGCCGTTATCACCGGAAAACCGCAGTATCAGGTAATGACCCATGGTGATTTAACGTTTTCGTGTAACCGGATACGGAGGCTGATTGGCCTTAGGGACTAAAGACGACTGTCAATCAGGCCGAAACAGAAACGGACCATCCAGCCTTTAAATAGCAATTCTTTGATTAAAATACGGAGTTTATATGAGGGATAAAACCAGATTGTTTTTGCTGCTTGGAATATTGTGCAGTAGCTCAGCTGTGCAGGCGGCTGAGATCAAAGCCGGCTTTGATTGCAAGAAAGCAGGCACGGACATCGAAAAAGCAATCTGCGCAAATCAGGCGCTGGCTGATTTGGATATTGCATTGGCCAAGGCTTACAAAGCGGCAAGAAAAGATAAAGACGCCGCAACACTGGCGGTGATCAAAGCCTCACAGCGTAACTGGATTAAATCCAGAACAGACGCTTGCAAAGGCCGGCAGGGCAGTGACCTGCAGGAATGTTTAACCGGCAGCATGTCCAGAAGAATCAAGGAACTGGATGGTTATCTGGCAATTACAATTCCGGATTACTCCGGCAAACCGGCGTATAAGCATTCCAAATATGCGATGTTTATCAAATCCCTGCCCGAAGATTATGTGATCAGCCCAAAAATTCTCGTCTATCCCGGGGATAGCCGGGAATTAAATCTGGAGATTATCGATAAAAAGCGCCGTAAACAGGTTGGTCATATTACCGTGAATTACTGGAACAGGGCCTATGCGTTATATCTGAGTGGGAAATACAAGGTGGCCGGTGTGGTTGCGCACAAAGCACGCACTGTGGAGCCAAAGTGGGAGCACAAGGAAGCGGGGCAGGAGTATGTTGTCTACCACTTGGAAACCTCGGATATTAAAAACGGCCGGGATATTATCATTGAGGCGACCATGCAGTTACGCATGTCTTTATGGTTTGAGCTGAATCTGGGTCTGGAAGAATAAAAAAAAAACGGCGGGATAACCCGCCGTTTTTTGTATTGGCTGTGTAAAGTGGTTTGTTACTTGGACCACTTCTTGTAGCCGTCAGTCACGCCGTTGGCGCCGTCTTCGTAACCGGCTTCATAGGCTTCATTGACGCGCTGTTCTTCACGCTTTGGGTTTACCAGGAAACCACCCTGCCAACCCTGCAGGTATTCGGCGTCAACGCCTGCGCTTTCCATTTCAACGACTGTTTTGTGGTAAATGTCAAGGTTATGCATCGGTTTCTCCTCTTGCGTTAACTCTATAAGTATTTGTTTATTAAGAATAAAATTGGTTAAATCCGGTATGCACATGGATTTAACCCTAATCCGTACCGGCTCTGCCGGTGTGCCGCTATCCGGTGTATATGCGAATCGTCAATGCGGTTCGGGCCGGGCGCGGTGGAATATACCAGACTATCGCCGGGAGGTCCCGTTTTTCATTGAGCCTCGATGCCGGCTGACAATCGGAGACTCGCAGCCTGTACGGGACTGCCGGCGGTATTTTCCTGGACGGGGAGTATAGCCAAGCCCATTCAGCCCCTGTATATCCCTATAGAGGTGGGCGGCGGATAAATTCTCTATTGCTTAGTGGTTGATTCCAGTGGGAAAAATACCTGAGTGTCTCGATTGGGATATACAAATCAGCCCCGGCGGGTGATATTTATACGCATTCTATAATGTATTGCATACGATCTGTGCAAGGGGAACCATACGATGATAGATAATGCCGATGTTGATTTTAACAGTGCCATGGCGGCATTTGAGTCCAAACATTTTGGTCAGGCCTGTCAACGGCTGGGACCGTTTGCCGAGCAGGGCAACGCTGAAGCTCAACACCGGTTGGCGATTATGTATCAGAACGGACTGGGTGTCGCACCCAACCCCGCCATGGCGGTGAAATGGATGACAGCCGCCGCTGAACAGGGGCACGCCCTGGCGCAACACGGCCTGGGGTTTATGTACCTGGAAGGCGAGTGTGTGGAAAAAGATCCCGCCGTTGCGGTTGAATGGTTTAAGAAGGCCGCAGAGCAGGGGCTGGCCGGATCGCAGACCACCCTGGCCATGATGTATGAAGAAGGCAACGGCGTGGAAAAAGATCCGGAAGAGGCAAAGAAATGGTATGCCCTGGCCGGGTTTTAGTCTTTCCCTTGCAGTTTGCCCAGTGATTGTTCGGTGGCAGATCAGTCAATAAACGGCTGAACCTTAATTTAAGATGACGGCAATACCTTTTGTTTCAGCCTGCTAAACTTGAAGTTAATCCGGCATATAACTACAACAAAAAGAAGTGCGAGAAAATCTGGAGTTTGAATGCGTCCCGCTCACCTAAGCAAAGTTCTTGATACCGAATTTATCAGCACACGTTCCGGTCACCATACACCCGTTATGCTTTGGGGTCCTCCCGGTGTCGGCAAATCCCAGATCATCGCCCAGATCGCGACACGTCATGCGGTGCCGCTGATTGATATTCGCTTATCACAAATGGAACCCAGTGATCTGCGCGGGATACCCTTTCGCAACGGGGAACTGGTCGAATGGGCCATTCCCGCCATGTTGCCCGATGCCAAACGGCATGGGGTGGAAGGGATTCTGTTTCTGGATGAGATCACTTCAGCTCCGCCCAGTGTGTCTGCCGCTGCTTATCAATTGATTCTGGATCGCCGTCTCGGTGCCTATGAGATTCCGGCGGGCTGGGCTATTTTTGCTGCCGGTAACCGGCAGGGTGATCGCGGTGTGACCTATAGCATGCCGGCACCGCTGGCAAACCGCTTTTCACACTTTGATTTTGATCTCAATCTGGATGACTGGGTGGCCTGGGCTTACAACAACGGGATTGATGATCGCATCATCGGTTTTGTGCGGTTTCGTCCGGAACTCTTGTTCGAATTTGATCCCGCCCATAATCCCACCGCCTTTCCTTCACCGCGTTCCTGGGAGTTTGCCTCGCGAGCGCTGCAGAAATTCCACGACTATCCGGATCTGTTGCTGGGCAGTCTGCAGGCCTGTGTGGGACCCGCCGCCGGCATCGAATTAAATGCGTTTGTCGCCAATCTGGATCAGATGCCGGATATCGATGCAATCTTGCGCGGTGAAGAGGTCTCGGTACCGAAAGAGATCGATTTACAATATGCCGTGGCGTCATCCCTGGTGGGTCGCGCCATTCGCGCCAGAGATACGGATGAATCCATCAGTGTGATCGGCAACATCCTGACCTATGCAGGTCGCTTTCCACAGCGTGAAATGGGGGTGATGCTGGTTTCGGATATGCATCGTGCCATCGGGGCGGTGTTGTTTACGGTACCGGAATTTACCGCCTGGTCGATTGCGATCGCGGATCTGATGTTGTATGAGTCATAACGAAGCGACCGTTGGGTCGGTCTGACATTTAAATATTCGCACTCTATGTCGATGAAGCAGGATAATGATACCAAACTGGCGGCGGCGCGGACCCGGTTGATTATCGACAAACCGTTTCTTGGGGCACTGGTCCTGCGCCTGCCCATCGTTGAAGCCAATCCGGAATGGTGCAAGACCACCGCGACGGATGCACGCAGCTTTTACTACAATCCTGAGTTCATCGAACAACTGAGCCTGAGTGAAACCGAGTTTGTGCTGGCCCATGAGGCACTGCATTGTGCCTTGTCCCATTTCGCCAGACGGGAAAACCGTGTCAAACATCGCTGGGATATCGCCTGCGATTACGCCATCAATCCCATTTTGATCAAGGAAGGACTGAAACCACCTCCCGGCTCCTTGTCAGAAAAGACTTTTGAGGGCATGACGGCCGAAGAGATCTATCCTTATATCGAGGATAACGAAAACGAAGAGACGCTGGATCAACATATTTATGATGATCCACAGGACTCATCTTCCTCACAAAACAAGCAGAAACCACCGCCCTCACCACCAAAGAACCCGGATGAAGCAAAGCAGGGGCAACAGGGTGGGCAACCGCCGCCGCAGGGCGGCCGTCAGCCGGAACAGGACCCGGAACAGCAGGGTGGCGAGGGCGGTGCATCACAACCGCCGCCGCTGGGTTATGAAGAGCGTGAATCGCTGCACGTGCAGTGGCAACAGCGTTTGGCCGGCGCCGCCCAACAGGCCCTGCAAGCCGGCAAGATGGACGGTGATATGGCGCGACTGGTGGATTTCCTGTTACAGCCCCGCCTGCCCTGGCGCATGTTGCTGGCCCGCTACATGTCGGGTATTGCCCGCGATGATTACAGCTACACCCGGCCCTCTAACCGGCGCGGTGATCCGGCCATCTTCCCCAGCCTGCGCAGTTCCCAGGCGGAATTGGTGGTGGCGCTGGATACCAGTGGCTCGATCCATGAAGATGAATTGAATGATTTCGTCGCCGAGATAGACGCCATCAAGGGTCAAATACGGGCGCGGGTCACCCTGTTGGCCTGCGACTCAAAAATCGCTGATGCCTGTCCCTGGGTCTATGAACCCTGGGAAGAGTTTGCCTTGCCGAAAAACATCCCGGGTGGTGGTGGAACAGATTTTGTACCGGTCTTTGAGTGGGCCGACAGGCAGGACAGGGCGCCGGATTTATTGATCTACTTTACCGATGCGGAAGGCCGTTTTCCGGGCTATATGCCTGATTATCCGGTATTGTGGCTGGTCAAAGGGAAATTGCCTGTACCGTGGGGTCAGCGCATCCAATTAAACTAGACAGTGATTGCAAAGAAGTTCTCGCATTGATGTGAAGCGGATAGATTAAACAAACTTATGCAACAACAACTCTCCAATGAAGACAACCTGCGCTTGAATGTTCTGTTGAACCAGGAGGTGTATGCCATTCGTATTGATGAAGGCAAGATGATGGTGCATGGTCTGACCAACAAGGGTGAAGCGAAGATCAAGCTCAATCCCAATTGTCGTGATGATGCCTATGTCAGACGGGTGAAAGAGACCATCTCCAGTCATGTACTGGGGTCACCGGGCGGTTATCCGGTCTATATCAAGCGCTGGACCCGCATGGGGCATGCGCGGGATAACAGCCTGGAAAATCTGCTCAAGCTGGGTGAACCGGAAGCGGTGGTCGCAGTTGTACACGCCAAAGGTCTGACCGACGAACTGGCCCGGCGCGCCTGGTGGGCCATGCCCAGTGCAGAAAATGCACGACGTATGCTGGAAAAAGAGAGTGTTGCCGGCGGCAGCATGGGACCTGAGCTGGCGGCCTTCCTGATGGAATTCCTGCCGTTTGAAGAGCAGGCGCGGGATATTATCGAAAGCGTACGACTGGTGCTGCAACCCGGTTTGATCAGTGATGCAGAGCGACACAGCCTGTGGGAAAGGGGACAACGCAAAAGTGTTTACCGGGTCGGCTTCATGCTGGCTGTCCCGGATGATTTGCCGGAACCCGAACCGGCTCACCCGCAATGGGAGAATTATCGGGAAAAACTCGCGTCACTCATCGCACAGGACAACATTCACGCCATCCAGCTGGATCGGATTCTCAGCAGTGCCGGACAAACATTTTTGAATACCGTTGAAGCGGTTATGAAGAAACCCTCCAATCAGGATATGGTGGTGATGTTGCTGGAGGCGATACGCCACTATTTTACTGCGATCCGGCCGGATGACGCCGGACGGCGTGATATGCAGACCATTGAGCAGGATGTGGAACAATATTGCACATGTAACAATGGTGTTTTGCCGGAGACACTGCATGCGGTGCTGGAGCAGGCGCCGGATTGTGATGCACAGATCAAGGCCATGTTAAAGCTGGCGTGTGTGGGTGTGGATGTCGTGAATCCCATTTTTGCGCAAACCGATGCCATCGGTACGGTGATGCGTCGCAAGCTGGAACCGGTCACTCAACCCTTGTTGGCGCAATGCGCTGTATTGAGGAGCTGATTCACAGTGACACTCAAATTCGTCAACATGGCGATCCACTTTCGTGTGCGCTTGACGGAAGCGTCCATGCAACAACATTTGTCAGCCTCACCCTTTGTGGTGGGAGAGGAGCTGGCCCGTCAAATCGGCAGTTATGCACGAGATAACAAGCTGAATTATTATCCTGCCATTGATTTCTTCCAGCAAAACGGAGGAGTGGAACAGGATTTGCTCGATGCTGTCGGAAATATCTCCTGGCTGGTCACCAATATGGTGCGTGAGGAAGTGCGGGTCAAATTAAGACCGGTGTTTTCATCCATCAAATTTGAATCCCTGCAAACCCAGGCCTACACCATGCCGACAGTGCGGCCGAGCCAGAATAATGCACTGCAATTGTTGAAAGAACACTTTACCCCGGACCAGGTGCGGGTCAATATTATTGTTTCCATTCTGCGCAAGGATCACCACGTCCATGAACTGGAACAACTGGCCCGGCAAATGATTTGTCGCTGGTTAAAAAACCGTTTTGCGGATCTGGAAATCACCCGGGTCCGCCTGATTTGAGATTTACGAGGAATTGTTATGCCGAAAGTTGTGATGTACTGCTCCGAGACTTGCCCGTTTTGCCGTAACGCGGAAAAACTGCTCATCAAAAAAGGTGTCAGCATAGAAAAGAAAAGTGTCGATGAGGATCCCTCGCTGTGGGATGAGATTGAAGAAAAAACCGGACGTGACACTGTGCCGCAGATTTTTATCAATGATAAACACATCGGTGGGTTCGATGATCTTTCCGAACTGGATATGGATGGTGAATTGGATCCTTTGCTGGTTGACTGAGACCACAGCAGGACAGCCTGTCGGCATCACTTTATACCGCTGATAGATTCATGGATAGATGATTCAAAATATAACTACAGAAGAACGTTGTACGCTGGAAAAATATAAAACTAATTTCATACAATAATTCCGCTATTCAAATATGCATCACCATTTTTTGTGATGACAAATTATCACACAAGTATCACAAAATAATTTCATGCGCTTACATATAGTGCGTTTGTTATAGCTGATGTCAGTAATGGTTGGCAAAATTGCCTGCCTGATTTGAAGTCTGCCGCAAATTCACGCTAGACTTGTTTGTCAGAACATTGACAAGACACAGACCATGCTATCAAAATTAGAAAAACCATCTTTGCCTGACTGTTTGCGGGAACACTATTCACGCGTGCGTCAGGATTCCGGGGATATCTGTCAATATCTTGAAATAGAAGATTACGGCATTCAAACCATGCCGGATGTCAGTCCGCCAAAATGGCATTTGGCGCATGTCAGCTGGTTTTTTGAGACCTTTATCCTGAAACCATTTGCCGAAAACTTCAAAGAATTTCATCCACAGTTCGCCCATCTCTTTAATTCATACTACGAAACCGTCGGTACCTTTCATCCCCGCCCCGAACGTGGCTTGTTGGCTCGTCCAACCGTCAGGGAGGTGTATCAATATCGGGCGCATGTGGATGAGGCCATGCAGGAATTATTATCCAATGACAATCACCCGCAGCGTCAGGAGATCGCCAATCGTACTGTTTTGGGCTTGCATCATGAACAACAGCATCAAGAACTGTTGTATACCGATATCAAACATGCGCTGGCCTATAGCCCGTTACGTCCGGTCTACCACGCATGTGATTACCCTGATGTCGAGCAAGTGGCCGGGTATGAGTGGCTCGAACTGAAAGAGGGGTTGTATGAAGTCGGTCATGCCGGGCAGGGTTTCGGCTATGACAATGAATTTCCCCGGCACAAGACCTGGTTGCAGCAGGCCCGATTGGCCAATCGATTGGTGACCAACGGTGAGTTCCTGGAATTTATGCAGGACGGTGGTTATCAACATGCCGCTTTGTGGTTATCCGATGGCTGGAAGACAGTCCGACAGCAAAATCAGCAATCACCGTTGTATTGGCAACAACAGGACGGGGAATGGTGGTATTACACACTTTCCGGATACAAACCGATCGATTTGAATGCGCCGGTCTGTCATGTGAGTTTATATGAAGCCGATGCCTTTGCACGCTGGGCAGGCAAGCGTTTGCCCAGAGAAGCGGAGTGGGAACAGGTTGCCGCCCGTTTTCCGATAACAGGAAATCTGCGCGAGCAGAATTATTTGCAGCCGATCCCGGCAGAAAGAAACCAGCCGCAATTCTATGGTGATGTCTGGGAGTGGACACAAAGCGCCTATGCACCGTATCCGGGCTATATCACGCCGGCGGGCGCCATCGGTGAATACAACGGCAAGTTTATGAGCAGTCAATTTGTTCTGCGTGGTGGTTCGTGTGTGACACCTGTGGAACATATTCGCGGCAGTTATCGCAATTTTTTCTATCCTGCGGATCGCTGGCAGTTCAGCGGAATTCGTCTTGCGGAGTAAGTAATATGACTGTAACCGAGTTGGAAAATATCCGCTTTTATGATTATCACCCTAAACCGGCGGATATTCACGCCGATATCATCCATGGTTTGAACCGGACTCAAAAACAACTGCCGCCAAAATACTTTTATGATCATCGCGGATCACAATTGTTTGATGCGATATGCACTCTGCCTGAATATTACCAAACCCGTACCGAGTCAGCGATTCTGCAACAGAATGCGATTGCCATCTCTGAGTGTATCGGCAAAGATGTCTTGCTGATTGAGCCGGGCAGCGGCAGCAGTCACAAAGTGCGCTTGTTGCTGGATGAACTCAGACCGGAAGTTTACCTGCCGATGGATATTTCCCGGCAACATTTGCTGCAGGCTGCGCAATCCGTTTCTGATGATTATCCCTGGCTGGAAGTCTGTGCAGGGTGTGTCGATTTTACCGAACAAATGCCCATTCCAAACTATCTGGCCGAATGTGATAACAAGGTGGTTTTTTTTCCCGGTTCCAGTATTGGTAATTTCGAACCTCGGGATGCGGTCGGCTTTCTGTGCGATGTGGCTGCCCTGGTGAGACCCGGTGGCGGGCTGCTGATTGGTGTGGATCTAAAGAAAGAACATCACATTCTGCATGCTGCGTATAATGATGCGCAGGGGATAACGGCGGATTTTAACGTGAACCTGTTGGCCCGCATCAATCGTGAGTTGTCGGCGGATTTTATCCCCGAAAACTTCAGTCACCATGCCTTCTATAATTCAGAACTCGGTCGTATCGAAATGCACCTGCTCAGTAACACTGAACAGCAAGTCAGTATCGACACCGACACCTTTATTTTTCAGCAAGGTGAAAGTATCCATACCGAGAATTCCTACAAGTACACCGTCGAGGAATTTGCTGAACTCGCAGCTTGCGCCGGTTTTCGCTTGCAGCAATACTGGATTGATCCAAACGGCCTGTTCAGTGTGCAATATTATTCCCTGCTTTGAGCAGGGTGGATTGTGTTACCGCAACGGTTTGAAAGATTCGACAAATTTTTCAAAGTCAGCAATTTTTTTCCTGTCACCATCGTTGTCTGAATAGGAGATGGTGTAGAGCATTTTGTTGGCGAAAAACCGCGTATGCGTGGTGAATTTTTTTCCGTCGGTATTCACGCCGTCATATGTAATAATATAACTTTGTTTGACAGGAATGTCTGTTCTGGTGATTTTTGAATTGCTGATTTTACCACCGGCTTTCTGGTGTCGAAGATAGATCTTTTCCAGATAATATTTGACTTGTCCCATCGTTACCGCATCATAGTTTTTCTTGTTGATGGAAATCAGGTATTTTTCATTTTTGTCGTTCTTGTTTGTGACCATGTAGGCCGAGATGGTTGGCGGCCGATGAAACTCTTGCCATTGCCAATCACTGTTTGGTGTTTCGATTGAAAAATTTTCGCTCTGCACGACAAGGCGATTACCTTGCAACATCTGGTCGTTTATTACTGAAAATCGCCCGTCGGCGGCTTGCGCAGTCTGGAATGTGATGGCGAGCAAAACGCCGGTTATTATACGCATGATGTTTTCCTTCTGTTATGACGCGACTTTTCGTATGCTTGCACGCGGCTCACTGCCATACAGCCACTGGTTACGATTATTTTCTTCTGTGCTGCTGCAGTCGGCTTTCAAATCAATGACGCAGGTATCCCTGTCTGCTGACTGCAGGACGGCTTGACACTGATAAAGTTCATCTCGCCGGAAGGCATGCAGGGTGACTTCTGTTCCGGCCGGGTAACCGGCGATCACTTTTTCGATGTTCGTTTGATCAACTTTCAGGTGATCAACCGCGATGAGAATATCACCGGCAGACACCCCGGCCTGTTGTGCCGCGCTGCGGTCAAACACGTGACTCACGCCGGCCCCGGCCGGGTTTGCTGTGAAACGAGCACCCAGCGTGACCATCCCGTTGGGTTTGTCAGCGGGCTTGCCACCCTTGTCGGCCATATTGAGCGCAGCACGCAACGTGAAGTTGATGCCTTTATCCTGCAACAGTTCTGCCAGCGGCAGATCTTCTGTGCCGTAGAGATAACGGTTAAAGAATTCGTCAAGCGCACCGCCGGCCAATGCGGCGGCCAGTTGTTCGATTTTTCCTTCCGGAACACCAAGCAGCGGTTTGCCATACTCCTGCCATAAGATGTGCATCATGTCATCCAGTGATGCCGCGTGATTGGTCATTTTGCGGATAGTCAGGTCCAGCGCCAGGGCAATGAGTGCTCCCTTGGCGTAGTAACTGACAATGGCATTGGGCGCATTTTCGTCCTGTTTGTAAAACTTGGTCCAGGCATCGAAACTGGAATCGGCCACGCTCTGCTTCAAGCGTCCCGGTGTGCGCCAGACCCGGGTTGCGGTCTGGCCGAGCAATTCCAGATAGCGCTTCTCGTCAATCACCCCGCTGCGCAGCAGTGCCAGATCATCATAATAGGATGTGATCCCTTCAAAGGCCCATAATTGACGGGTATAAGTTTCACTCTGCAGTTGATAGGGCAGGAAGGCCTCGGGTTTGATCCGTTTCACATTCCAGGTGTGAAAATATTCATGACTGCAAAGACCGAGGAAATTACAGTATTCCTCACTGAGTTCCTTGTCGCCGGGAAGCGGTAAATCATTGCGGCTGACCAGCAGGCTGGTGGATGAACGATGTTCCAGACCGCCATAACCACTGCCGACAATCATGGTCAGAAACATGTAACGTTCCATCGGCGGCAGTTCACCAAACAATGCAACATGCCGGCTGCATATTTTTTGTAAATCATCGCAGATGCGCGGTATGTCGGCTCGGTGTTTGCCGGTGAGTATGATGTCGTGGGGTACACCCGCCACTTCAAAGGTGCCAATGTCGAAATTACCCATCTCGACGGGATGATCAATCAGTTCATCATAATCTTTGGCATAATAGACACCAAATTCATACAAGCCGGCAGCGTGTCGCGGCAGGGTGGTGGCCAATCGCCAGCTTTTATATTGCTCGCCGTGCGGCGGCAGGATTTCAACATCGCAGGGTAAATTTTCTTTCCCGGCGACAGATAAAAAAACCGAACTGCCGTTAAAAAAGCCGTGGTTGGTATCCAGATGAGCGGTTCGAACCGAGAGGTCCCAAGCATAAACTGTATAGGTTATTGTGACGGGTTTGTCGGTGGCCGCGCATTGCCATGTCTGTTTGTCAATTTTACGCATAGTGATCCCGCCATCCATGGTGACCGCAGAGATGGTCACGATATTTTTGGCAAAGTCCCTGATCATGTAACTGCCGGGTATCCAGGCGGGCAGGCTCAGGATCTGTCCGGCCGGGTCCGGTGCATGAATGATGCATTGAACTTCAAACAGGTGAGCGGCAGGATTGATCGGTGTGATCAGGTAACGGACAGGGTGTTGTTCAATCATACAGGTTATTGACTACTCAATTATTTGGAACGACTTCGATTTTGACAAAGATATTCTGATGATGCTGTTGATAGCGTCGCGTCGCATAGACTTCTGCATTGCCGGCATCAGGTTTGGCCTCTTGTACACCGCCCACCAGCAACCATTCGCCCAGTTTGCCGTTGAGGGTGGTTTCGGCCATACGGGAAACCGTTTTATCACCGCTGGTAAAGGACTCCGCCTGTGGCTGGATAAAGACCCGGACTTTGTCGTGTTGGATATGGGGCAGGATCCGGAAGCCGCTTTGTACGGACTTGTAGGCGATGCTCTCGGTGACGGTGCCATCCGGGTTCCGGATTCGTTTCCTGATGGGGATAGAGTCACCGGTTTTGATGGTTGCCCATTGGCCTTCACTGACCCGGACTTGTGAAATTTGCACAGATTGCTCGTCCCGTTGTGTTGTGTAGACCTGATCTTTGGATGGCTTGTCTGTACTTGCCGCATTGTCCTGAATTGTCCTGATATCGCTCGCACTGACCGCGACCGAAATGAGCAGCTCGCGTTGGGCAATGTCGATCTCGGCAATCAGTTGTTGCAAGTCATTGAGGTTTTTTGCAGTGGTTTTCACGCTGATGGTGAAGTCTTCACCATTGATGATGCCTTCAGGGTGCAGGAAGGGTTTGATATAGGATATCACATCGTCTGCCTGCCGATGGTTGAGTTGCAGTGTGGTGGTTTGCATCTCTTCTGCATGCAGTGTGCTTGCGGTGGCACAGAGCACCATCAACAAGCAGACAATATAAAGCAGGGGTTTGGCATTCATGATCATATATACAGGCGTTTGATATCAGATACCGGTGTACTGTGGTTCCAGACCTCGTCGAAATAATCGCTGAGTTCCCGGGCCGGGCCGGGATGATTGAAGTTGGCAATACCTTCAAATCGTTCCCCGTGGGGTCGTCGGATAATGCCACGCCCGTCGACAATAAGGAAGTCCTGTGGGTCAGCGGCATAGTCGGGATGGATCTTTTTGACCGCCAGATTACTGGTGATGCGTTGCGCCAGATTAAACAGATGGTTGCGGGTTTTGATCAGGTGTTCCGTATCCCGGAGCAGGATGCGGACTTGATTGGTATGGGCGGCCAGCAGGAATCGCTTCAGCTGATCAATCAACGCCAGATGATTGAAAATGGCATCGTTGAGCTGTTGGCTGAAGATATCAATACTCCGGTTAGCCTGTGCAAACAACTGCAGGGTTATTTCATAGTTGTCCGCAGAGCCGGTCAGCTCAATATCCGTGCCGTCTTCACCCAGTATGTGTGCAGGACTGTTCATTTCACTTCGTCAGACAGTTTCTCTGTTAAGCATACCCGACACGCGCTGTTTTTCCATCCTTGATCCGCTGTAATTGAACGGCGGGAACTCCGTCAGCCGGCTCAGTGGATGCTTTGTTTGGGGAAGTGGGTGATGTTGTCGTTTTGGAGCGGGTTTAGCGGGATCTCACCGCGTCTGACCAGATCTTCATAACCGCTGGTCCGGTTGCGACCATGATTTTTCGAGAAATAGAGTGCCTGATCAGCACGATCAATGATAACGGGGATCGGGTTTTGGGTATCCAGCATGGTGTAACCGATACTGGCGGTGATATGTCCGATGGTGGGAAATTCGGTTGCGGCAATTTGTTCCCGGAAGCGGTTCAGGATATTGACGGCCTTCTCCAGATCCACATTTTTCAGCAGAATGACAAACTCTTCACCGCCATAGCGGAACAGCATGTCGTCATCGCGGAAGCTGTGTTCCAGCAATTGACTAAACAGGGTCAGAATCTCATCCCCATAGACATGGCCGAAGTTATCATTGATGTTCTTAAAGTGATCGATATCCAGCACAGCAAGACACCACTGCTGTTTCTTGTCGTCATTTTTGCGCTGTTTTGCCTCTTCCCGCTGATAGATCTGGCGCAGCTTTGTATTCAGTGCCTGGCGATTGTAGAGACCGGTCAGACTGTCCCGTTCATTTCTGTTTAACAGAAAGGCGTGACTGGCATAGATGCGCAGCAGTGGATCCAGAAAGTTATGGAAACTGGTATCGGTCTCGCCGGCGATGACCAGGACCCCGAGGGCCTTGGTCAGACCGGGAATGGGAAACAGGGTGCGGGTTGTGCCATCAACACCGGATACACCACTGACGACCTTGTTATTGAGAATGCAGGTCATGACATCCTCTTCCTCCAGGTCTATGTCCGCCAGATGCAGCTCTTCCCGGGTTTCAAGTATGAGTCGCAGATTGTTTTCGGCAACGGTCTGGATGGAGGGGTACAACACAGTACTGACCACCTCATAGACCTTGATGGCCCGGTCCGGGATATGTTCCACCAGAATCGATTGAAATGCGCTGTTTAATCCACCCACATCCCGAGGTTCGGCAAGACTGACCACTGCCTCCAGGGGACAGTCTTTATCGAAATAGAGGTCGTTGTCTGCGCTCATCGTGTACTAACAATAGGTAATTAAATGTTTTTTGCCAAGTTTTCCGCAATGCCGATATAGGTTTCGGGTGTCAGTTCCAACAAGCCCTGCTTTGCATCGGCCGGGATATCCAGGCCCTGGATGAAGGCTTGCATGGATGAACTGTCTAATTTTTGACCACGAGTTAATTCTTTCAGCTTTTCATAGGGGTTGGCAACCCCGTAACGACGCATAACTGTCTGGATTGGCTCGGCCAGCACTTCCCAGTTATTGTTGAGTATTTCCGTCAGTTTTGATGCGTTCAATTCCAGTTTACTCAACCCCTTCAGGCTGGACTGGTAGGCAATCACACTGTGTGCAATACCGACACCAAGGTTGCGTAACACGGTGGAATCGGTCAAATCGCGCTGCATACGCGAGATGGTTAACTTGCTGCCCAGATGCTGAAAGATGGCATTGGCCAACCCCAGATTGCCTTCCGAGTTTTCAAAATCGATGGGGTTCACCTTGTGCGGCATGGTGGAAGAACCGACTTCCCCGGCGACGGTTTTCTGTTTGAAAAAGCCGAACGAGATGTAGGTCCAGATGTCCCGATCCAGGTCCAGCAAGATATTGTTGAACCGACTGAGAGCATCGAAATATTCAGCGATATAGTCGTGTGGCTCGATCTGGATTGTGTAGGGATTGAACTCCAGACCCAGGCTGGTGATAAATGCTTCAGCAAAGGCAGGCCAGTTGAGGGTCGGATAGGCTGATATATGGGCATTATAGTTACCGACAGCACCGTTGATCTTGCCCAGCAGAGAGACTTCAGCAAATTGGAGGCGTTGGCGGCGCAGACGATAGACCACATTCGCCAGTTCTTTCCCCATGGTGCTGGGCGAGGCCGGTTGTCCATGGGTGTGGGACAACATGGCGTTTCCGGCGTACTGATGGGCCATTTTCTGCAATGTCTCGATGAGTTCATCCATCATCGGCAACAGCACCTGGTTGCGCGCTTCGCGCAGCATCAGGGCGTGTGACAGGTTATTGATATCTTCAGAGGTACAGGCGAAGTGGATGAACTCGTTTACGGCGTTCACTTCGGCATTCCCGGCGACTTTTTCTTTCAGAAAGTATTCGACCGCCTTAACGTCATGGTTGGTGGTCCGTTCGATATTTTTGATGCGGTGGGCGTCTTCGGTATTAAAGTTGGTCACCAAATCGTTCAAAAGGTTGGTGGCATGTTCACTGAAAGGCTGGACTTCCGGGATTTCCCGGCATGCGGCCAGGGCCTGCAGCCAGCGCACTTCGACCATGACACGATGACGGATCAGCCCGTATTCACTGAAAATGGGTCTTAAATCATTGGTTTTACTGGCATATCTGCCATCAACGGGGGAGATGGCGGTGAGAGATTCAAGTTCCATGGCTGCTCCGACTGCTAAAGAGGGCGTAATAATATACTATTTCGGTATAGGGCCACCAGAAACAGAAGGTTGGGTTGAAATTGTTTAAAACACATTGTGACAGCGCGGTTATATCCCGATATCGAATTTGGCTGTGGTTGCCGGCCATTTGGTTTGGTTTGCTCATCAAGACAGCGCATGCCGATATGATGATCGAAGCCGGAGTACATTTTGGCGGTGATGAGGTGATCGAGAGTCCTTACAGTGACGGGCAAACCGGATCGATTAAGGCCGGCGAAAATTATACATTTGCCTTCGGACCGATGTTCAAATTAATCGGTAACTGGCAATTACAGACCACCATCGGTATGAAAACCGGGGCCGATTATGCACTGGATGGCTTGGACGAGGTAGAGGTGAGCCTGGTGCGATTCCCGCTGAATGCCCTGTTGTTTTATGAGATCGGTTCTTTTCGTTTTGGTTATGGCACGACCTGGCACGTTGCACCAAAACTGAAAGGTTCAGGTGTGGCAAGTAATGTCAGTCAGGAATTTGATGATGCCGTTGGTGAAGTGGTTGAAATCGACTTCAGGCAAACCGAACGATTTCTATGGGCGATACGCTATACACGTATTGAATATGAAAACAGTCTGAACGGACAACGCTATGATGGAACAAGTATCGGTATATTGATCGTCGCGCAAATGTAATGCTATTGAAGAATGGCGTTCACCATGAAGTCACGGGACTCCATGGTGAATACGGAACGGATGAATCCGGCTCAGGATTGACGATAAATCAGGCCCGATTTCAGCATTAATTCATTCTTGCTCAGCTGCTGCAGGGGGCAGCCGTCAAAGTCGCATTCCGCAATGCGGTCGAAGATATATTGGACACCATCACTGATAATAGTTTGGAAGATGGGTTTGCCAAGGTGTGAGCCGACAGTTGGGCCGAGTTGTTGCTTATCCACGTGTGTTCCCCGTTTTTCAGTAGTTCAACAAATAGCGTTATGTTTCGTATCGGTCACGGGGAAGCGGTCTTTAATTTTTCATTTTTCAAATGTGATCCATCTCAAATAACCTCGACGGAAGTAAACGAGCCTGGAAGAACCAGGCCCGTTTTAGATTGAAATCAATGGGTTAGGCGTTCAGCCTGCCAATTGACGCAGCACGTACTGCAGGATGCCGCCGTGGCGGTAATACTCGACCTCAGCCGGGGTGTCGATGCGAACCCGGACCGGGAATGTCTTCTGTGAACCATCTGCCGCCGTGGCGGTAACGGTGAGTTGTTTGGCTGAGCCGTCACCCAGACCGGTCAGGTCAAAGCTTTCATGCCCGGTTAATCCCAGCCCTGCTGCGGTATCGCCCGCCATGTACTGCAGGGGCAGAACCCCCATACAAACCAGATTGGTGCGGTGAATGCGTTCATAACTCTCGGCAATGACGGCACGCACACCCAACAGACGCGGCCCCTTGGCGGCCCAGTCACGCGAAGAGCCGGAACCGTACTCCTTGCCCGCCAGGATAATCAGCGGCACATTTTCGTCCTGATACTGCATGGCGGCATCATAGATGGACATCTGTTCACCGTCAGGGATATGCAGCGTGATGCCGCCTTCCGTGCCGGGTGCCAGCAGGTTACGCAAACGAATATTGGCGAAGGTGCCGCGCATCATGATTTCGTGATTACCCCGGCGTGAACCATAAGAGTTGAAGTCTTTGTGGTCGACACCGTGTTTGACCAGATATTTCCCCGCCGGGCTGTCGGCCTTGATGGCGCCGGCCGGTGAAATGTGATCGGTGGTGATGGAATCGCCCAGCACCGCCAGACAGCGTGCACCGCTGATATCACTGACCTTACCCGGTTGTTTGCTCATGCCGGTAAAATAGGGCGGATTCTGGATATAGGTGGAATCATCCTGCCAGTCGAATAACTGATTAGCAGGGGAGGCCAGCGTGCTCCAGCGTTCATTGCCGGCAAAGACATCCTGGTAGGCGTGGGTGAACTGTTCGCGGGTCACGGTCTGCATGACCACATCCTGCAGTTCTTTTTGCGTCGGCCAGATATCCTTGAGGAAGACATCCTTGCCGTCTTTGTCCTGACCCAATGGTTCATTGTAGGGATCGATATCCATCCGACCGGCGATGGCGTAGGCCACCACCAGTGGCGGAGAGGCCAGATAGTTCATCCGCACCTCGGCATGGACACGGCCTTCAAAATTGCGATTGCCCGAGAGGATGGAGCAGACAGTCAGATTGCCGTCGGCAATGGCCTTGCTTACTTCTGCGGGCAAGGGGCCGGAGTTACCGATACAGGTGGTGCAGCCGTAACCGACCACATTAAAGCCGAGCTGGTTTAATGGGCCAATCAGGTCAGCCTTTTCCAGATATTCAGTTACTACCTTGGAGCCCGGGCCCAATGAAGTTTTGACCCAGGGTTTGGCCGAGAGGCCTTTTTCCACGGCCTTCTTTGCCACCAGACCGGCGCCCAGCATCACGGACGGGTTGGAGGTGTTGGTGCAGGAAGTGATGGCGGCGATGACGATGGCGCCGTCCGTGATTTCCACTTCCTCACTGCCGAGAAGGGTTTTGACCGGGCCTTTGGAGACGGCTTTGCGTTCTTTTTGTAAAGCCGCCAGCGCAGTATTGAACATGCCCTTGGCCTGTTTCATGGGAACGCGATCCTGGGGACGTTTCGGGCCGGCCAGACTGGGTTCGATGCCGGAGAGGTCAAGTGACAGGGTGGAGCTGTAACGGGCTTCCGGGCTGTCAGGCGTACGGAACATACCCTGTTCCTTGCAATAGGCCTCGACCAACGCAATCTGTGCCTTGTCACGGCCGCTCAGGTGCAGATAATTCAGGGTTTCATCATCGATGGGGAAAATGCCACAGGTGGCGCCGTACTCCGGGGCCATGTTGGCCAGGGTGGCGCGATCCGCCAGGGGCAGGTGATCCAGACCGGGCCCGTAAAACTCAACGAACTTGCCCACGACACCGTGTTTGCGCAGCATTTCCACCACGGTGAGCACCAGATCGGTGGCGGTGGCGCCTTCCGGTAATTCGCCGCTCAGCTTGAAGCCGACCACTTGCGGGATCAACATGGAGATAGCCTGTCCCAGCATGGCGGCTTCCGCTTCGATACCGCCCACACCCCAGCCCAACACACCCAGACCATTGATCATGGTGGTATGGGAATCGGTCCCCACCAGGGTATCCGGGTAGGCCTGCAGGACGCCGTTGTTTTCCTGAGCGAAGATAGTGCGGGCCAGATATTCCAGGTTAACCTGATGGACGATGCCTGTTTCCGGCGGGACGACCTTGAAATTGGAAAAGGCCTTCTGGCCCCATTTTAAAAAACTGTAGCGCTCGTGATTACGCTGATACTCCAGCGACTCATTGGTGGCAAAGGCGTCGGCATTGCCGAAGGCATCCACCTGCACCGAGTGGTCGATCACCAGCTCAGCCGGTTGCAGGGGATTGATCTTGTTGGGATCGCCGCCCAGCGATTTCATGGCATCACGCATCGCCGCCAGATCCACCACGGCCGGTACACCGGTAAAGTCCTGCATCAGCACCCGGGCCGGTGTAAAGGCGATCTCCTTATCCGGCTCGGCCTGGGGATTCCAGTCGACCAGGGCCTGAATATCCGCTTTGGTGATATTCAAATCATCTTCATGGCGTAACAGGTTTTCCAGCAGGATCTTCAGAGAGAAGGGCAGGGAATCACTGCCGGGCACAGCCTTGATCCGGTAAATTTCATGGTCCTTGCCGTTCACATTGAGGGTGGCGCGGGCATTATAACTGTTAGCCATGGAGTCTCCTTGTTACCTGTTATTATTTCGGGACGTACAAAAGCGGGTAATTATACGGACAATTCACCCAAAAGTGGACGGGGAACTGACTGAAATCCAAACCGCACAAAATACTGGGGTATCGCGGTCTGCGGTTGAATCAATGTAGCTAACAAAACGCAAAGGCGCCAAGACGCCGAGGCCACAAAGAATATATTTTTATATTCCGGGTAAAATAGTTTTTTGCCTCATAATGCATACAAATAAAAGTTGAACAGATAATATTAAAAACATTACATCATTTAGTCGGTTCATGTCCTGGATTAATCAATAGAAAAAACTTTGCGTTCTCGGCGTCTTGGCGCCTTTGCGTTATGCTTTGTATCTCAAAACTTCTGACAGTGTTTATTTGCGTTATATTCCCTATTGCAAAGTGGTGGTGATCTCTTCCGCCAGGATGCGTTCGGCTTCGATGGCGAATTTGTTGCGACCGAAGATGATTTGCCAGCGGCTGCCGCCCAGTTGGCGCCAGAGGATGGCGGAGCGCATGCCACACAGCAGCAGGGCGCGGATTTTGTTGGCTTGATCCGCGTCAGACAGGATATGAGGTTCACCGCTGACCATAATGCGCGGCGACAGTTTACTGATGGTGTTGGAATAGATGTCGGCCAGATTGGCGATGATGTTTGTGTGGTTGATGGGAAAGTGTGCCAATTGTTTTTTCGCACGTTCGATGCCGGCGGAGATATCATTCAGCAAGGCAGGTTGTTTGGCCAGCTTTCTCTCCAGATGCAACAGACTAACCGTGTAGCGGGTAATGATCACATCCATCTCGCTCTTGCCACCGGACATTTGCGTGACTACTTGCTGCAGACCACTGCGCAGGTTTTCAGCACCACCATATATTCCTGCAACGGATTGTGGGTCCATATCCATTACGCTTTCCAGACAAACTTTCATATCGTGTTGATCAACCTGACCTGTGTGTGCGATTTGTTTCACCAGTGCGGTTGCCTGGAAGATGCCGGCCAGAGCCAGCGTTCTGTCATGAATGGAATGGGCCATAATATCGGATTAGTTCTCTGCTGTTTCCCGGGTGGCCTGAATGATACCACCTCCAAGACAAATTTCACCGTCATAAAAAACCACTGACTGTCCCGGTGTGACGGCCCACTGCGGTTGTTCAAACTCGACACGACATGCGCTTGCATCAATTTGCCGGATGACACAGGCGGCATCCTGCTGGCGGTAACGTGTCTTGGCGGTGCAGGTGAAGGGCAAGTCCGGCGCATGGCCTGACACCCAGTGGAGTTGGACGGCTGTCAGGGAGCGACTGTAAAGCAGCGGGTGGTCATGTCCCTGAACGACGATTAAAACGTTGCGATGCAAATCCTTGCCCCCCACGTACCAGGGTTCACTGCCGCCACCCTGACGTCCGCCTATCCCCAAACCCTGACGTTGACCGAGTGTGTAATACATGAGCCCGTCATGTTTACCCACTGCATCGCCTTCCGGGGTCTCCATCGTACCGGGTTGGGCCGGCAGGTAGCGTTGCAAAAAAGCTTTAAAATCACGTTCGCCGATAAAACAAATCCCGGTGCTGTCCTTTTTGGCACAGGTGGCGAGTTGGTGTTGTGTTGCGATTTCACGTACCTGTTGTTTTGGCAGTTCACCAACCGGAAACAGACTGTGTGCCAGTTGTTCCTGGGTCAGCATATACAGGAAGTAACTTTGATCCTTGTTGGTGTCGACACCACGCAACAATTGATATTCGTCGCCCTGTTTACCGATACGCGCGTAATGACCGGTGGCGATGTAATCGGCACCTTGTGCCATGGCATAATCGAGAAAGGCGCGAAACTTGATCTCTTTGTTACACAGTACATCGGGATTGGGTGTGCGTCCGGCTTGATATTCAGCCAGGAAATATTGAAAGACCCGATCCCAGTATTGATCGGCAAAGTTGACGCCGTGAATCGGAATCCCGATCTGTTCACACACGGCACGGGCATCGGCCAGGTCCACTTCAGCCGCACAGTAATCGTCCTTGTCATCGCCTTCCCAGTTTTTCATGAACACGCCACGGACGGCATAGCCTTGCTGCTTGAGGAGTAAAGCGCTGACAGAGGAATCAACACCGCCGGACATGCCGACAATAATCTGTGTTTGTTGTTGGGTCATTTTGAATCAATGAATGTGATGTATCAGGTGAGGTGTGTTATCAGATCCAGCGGATAACGCCGTCCCGCCAGGTAGTCGTCAATACAGCGCAACACCAGCGGGCTGCGCAGATTGGCCTGTTCCTGCACCAGCTCATCCCGGGTAAACCAAACTGCGGCAATGATCTCCTTATCCAGCGGACGATCATGCTTTTCATATTGTTCGACAAAATAGCAGACACGAAGAAAGGTTTGTTGGTTGACCGGGTGTGTCCATTGATAGATACCGGTGATATACGCCGGCTTGACCAGCCAGGCGGTCTCCTCCAGACACTCTCGTACCACCGCCTCCGGCAAGGATTCGTTTTCCTCCAGATGACCGGCCGGTTGATTATAGACCGACTTGCCCTGAATCGATTCATGCACCATCAGAAATCGATCTTCATTGACGGCGATGGCGGCGACGGTGACGTGCAGGTTGTCTTGCAACAGCTTTATCCTCGGTTGGTTTATCGTCAAGTGTGATCATACGCCATTCACCGGGTTGCAGGCCATCCAGACTCCAGGGACCGATGGTTGTGCGGATCAGACGCAGGGTTGGGAAGCCGGTTGCGGCGGTCATGCGTCTGACCTGACGATTGCGGCCTTCACGGATGGTGAGTTCCAGCCAGGAGGTGGGAATGGCGGCTCGATAACGTATCGGTGGATCTCGCGGCCGGATATCGGGTTCGACAATCGCCTTCGCCTGCGCGGGTTTGGTTATCCCGTCCTTGAGTTTGACACCTTGTCGCAGTTGCTGCAGTGCGTCGGCGGTGATCTCACCTTCCACCTGCACCAGGTAGGTCTTGGCCATTTTGTGGCGCGGGTGGCTGATATGATTTTGCCAGGCACCATCATCCGTCAGCAATAACAGTCCTTCACTGTCTTTATCCAGCCGGCCGGCCGGGTAAAAGCCCGGTTGCCGGATGAAATCAGCCAGCGTAATTTCGTCGCTTTTACCGCGAAACTGGGTTAACACCCCCCAGGGTTTGTTAAACAGGATAAGCTGAGCCATTATCTATAAATTACAAAGAGATAGAATGTGCTGTTAGAAAGATTTCCACAATAATATATATAAAATATTGTTAAAGAGGTCTCATAATATGCCGACAATAACATACATTTTTTATGGATGATTGGAATTTCAGACTGTGAGCTTGCCTGGCATCAACAAATTATCAGGACGTCTGCTGTGGGTCACTGCAACACTGTTTGGTGTTTTGTTGGCCATGACTTTCTATGCTCACACATTGGTACGCAATAACGCCGACGAATCGGTTGAGCTTACCCGAAATAATAACCAGTTGTCAGCTTCGGTTTATGTCATCAAAGAAATCCTGCAACAGGTTGACTCGCAGGTATATCAGTATGCCAGCTTGCTGGACAAAACGCTGCATGAACAAATCCTGTTTAATATTGCCAGCGTCAAAAACCAAACCAAAAGTTTATCCCAACACCCATCGGTACTGGCCGACAAGGACTCAAAAAAGTTCAGTTTTGAACTGATCGAAGAAATTCATGAGTTAGAGCGGAATATTGAAGACTATGTTCTGGTTATGCAAAGCGTCGAAAGTCGCTATCCGGGCATGCCAATCCTGATGGACTTCATGGAGCCGATTAACCGGCGCTTTTCCGAAGCAGTGGAACTGGCTTTGCAGGAAGGTGCCTTGACGGACCACAAACCCAACGTTGTTGAAGGGGATACCTACCGGGTAATGCATACTTTGCAAGAGATCCGCTTTGCCTGGTCGCAACAAATCAGCTGGTTCAGGGTTTTTGTTGCAAACCGGATGGGTGCATTCGGTGATCCGGAAGTATCCATGCAGCGTAATCTGGTCAATCGCAGTATGTTTGCCCACACCGTACAGGAGTTGCTGAACAAACTGAAAGTCTACGAAGACAAGGAATTGCTCGGGCTGCAACAGTCAGAATCATTACGGGTAATGGAGCAGGCTTCACAAGAATATGAACGTTTTCTGGCAGAGGCGGTAGATATCTATCTCTCGGAAAACTGGCGTTCCGATATACCCATCCTGCGGGACAAAATACAGCCCAATCTGACGGTTTCGCGCTACTACGTTTCCTTGCTGGAAGAGCGGTTCAAGAATTTTTCAGAAAACAGTCTGGTTAAATCACAATGGACATCTGCAACCCTGTCCAAATTTATCTGGTTGTTTGTTGGTACGATCGGATTCCTGATCTGGGCCGGCTATCTGATCTATATAAAATCCATCAGAACACCTTTACAACAAATGACATCCGCCATGGAAGCAGAGGCCAAGGGCGAATTGTTTGTGCCGGTGCAATATTCAAATGCGGAAGAGATATTGCAATTACAACGTGCCTTTGATGGTATGCGTTCACAGGTGCATTCGCGTCAGACCCGACTCCAGTCGATCCTGGACAATGCGGCGGAAGGGATTATCACGATTGACGAAAATTCCAATATTGAATCCATCAATAATGCGGCGCAAAAACTCTTTGGCTACACGGCAGAAGAAGTCGTGGGGAAAAATATTTCGATATTCATGACGGATGATATTAAACAACAGCATGACGACTTGGTCGGCAAATATCATGAATATGACATGATGGGACGTTCAAGAGAAGTAAGGGCATTACGGAAGGATGGCCTGGTGTTTCCCATGTCGTTGAAGATCAGTGAGTTCATGCTGGATAATAAAAAGCTCTTTACCGCGATGGTGGATGATGTCAGCGAGCATCATGCGGCAATGGAAACGCTCCGCCACATGGCGGAGCACGATTCTCTGACTGGATTGCATAACAGACAATACTTTCTGGATGAACTGGATCGATCTATCGAACAGGCCAAACGCAGTGCTGTCTATGACTACGCCTGTCTCTATATTGACCTCGATAATTTCAAATACATCAATGACACCCTCGGGCATCTGGCCGGTGATCGCCTGCTCATAGAGATCGCGTCGATATTTGCCAAACGCATCAGGAAAAGTGATTTGTTGGCCAGATTGGGTGGGGATGAATTTGCCATTATTCTCAGCAATGTCGATGCCTTGCAGGCGGAAAAAACGGCCGAATACTATCGGGAAAAAATTGCATCCTACACTTTTAAACATAAAGGCAAGGCGGTGGATGTCGGTTGTTCAATCGGTATGGCCATGTTGGATGATGAGATAGAGGATAAAGAGGACATCATGGCCCGTGCCGATATCGCCTGCCACATGGCAAAGCGCGCCGGTCGTAACCGCATCCACGTCTATGTGGATGAAGACCAGAAAAACATGAACATATTGTATAATGACATGGGTTGGTCCCGGCTCATCAAGACAGCGATTGAGAATGACCAGTTTACCTTCGAATATCAGCCTGTTGTGTACACTGCCAGTCAGGACACCTACTGTTATGAAGTGCTGTTACGGATGATAGATCCGAATACCGGAGAAAAACTCTTGCCGGGAGTGTTCATGAATGCAGCTGAGCGATTCGGACTTATGGTTGAGGTAGACTGCTGGGTGATTCGCAAGGCGATGGGGGAACTTGCCGATTTGCAAAAACAGCACAAGGATTTGCGCTTTTCGATTAACCTCTCGGCCAAATCCCTGACAGAGAGTATTATTTTGCAAACCATCGAGGAAAATATTCATCGCTATAATCTGCAACCCGGCTCGGTTACCTTTGAAATAACCGAGGATGTGGCGATTTCGGATATCGGTACGGCATTTGAGTTTATTGGTAAATTAAAAGCCCTGGGTTGCCGGACGGCACTGGATGATTTCGGTGTCGGCTATTCATCCTTCTCATACCTGAAGGAATTGCCGGTCGATATCGTAAAAATCGACGGTTCATTTGTACGTAATATGGAAAATGAAAAACTGAACTATGCCCTGGTCAAATCCATGAATGATATCTGCCATACCCTTGGTAAACAGACTGTGGCGGAGTTTGTGGAGAATGAAAGTGTCTTGTGCAAATTGCAGGAGATCGGTGTGGATTTTGTCCAGGGTTACCACACAGGCAAACCTTCACCGCACCTGGAATCGACCGCCACTTCCCCCCGGCAGATTACTACCGCCGCAAGTATGAAGAAAAACCCGAATCTGCATTAATTCATACAGTGCAGCCGCACTGTGTTGTCAACCCATCAGCCTCACTGAGAAACAGCCTGGCATCGGTTTCACTCTATGGGCGCTTTGCCAAACGCTATACCCGCGCCAAACAGCGGTGATTTATCCGTCAGGGGCAAGGTCCCGCCCTGCTCAGAGAGCAGGGCGGATAAGAGGATATTTTGTTAGTGCATCAGGTTTGATTCAGATGGACGGATCGAGACAGCATGTGTACCTTTGGGACCTTCGGTACACTCGAATTCCACTTTTTGGCCTTTTTTCAAGGTCTTATAACCATCCATATTTATCGCTGAAAAGTGGGCAAAGATATCATCACCACCTTGCTCCGGTGCGATAAATCCATAGCCTTTTGCGTTACTAAACCATTTAACCGTTCCAGTTGCCATCCCTTCCAAGCCTCCTTCATCTCACTGGGTTTGTTATTTCAATCACTTAAAGCGTCGTTTCTTGAGGTATAATACTGATTGAACCGCAAGCCTTGTATGAAGCAAATCACACCCCATTAACTATAGACAAAATTTTTTTATTTTTTAATGAGATAACCCGTAGAAAAAGCGGGTTTGATGTAATTATAATTGCGAGCATGACACAAGAAAAAGATATTGGCAGATACGACGACGGGCTGGCACTGGAAGAAGCCAGACCGAAATTAAAACGTCCGCCCATGTATAAAGTTATTCTGCTGAATGACGATTACACTCCTATGGAGTTTGTGGTTCATATACTGGAAGTATTTTTTGGCATGAATCGTGAAAGGGCTACACATGTCATGTTGAATGTACACACAAAAGGGAAAGGTATCTGCGGCATCTACACCCGTGACATTGCTGAAACCAAAGTCGCCCAGGTGAATGATTATTCCCGCCAGCAGGACCATCCTTTATTGTGCACGATGGAGGCAGATCATTAAGGGTGTCATATGCTGAACAAAGAACTGGAAAATACGCTAAACAAGGCTTTTAAAGAGGCTCGTGAAAAAAATCATGAGTTTATGACCGTCGAACATCTCCTGCTGGCGCTGCTCGGCAACGATACCGCATCGGATATTTTGCGGGCCTGCGGGGCAAACATTGATACCCTGCGCAAGGAGTTGCAGCACTTTTTGGAAGAAACCACCCCCTTGCTGCCACCCAATGATGACCGTGAAACCCAGCCCACACTGGGTTTTCAGCGCGTCCTGCAGCGAGCTGTGTTCCATGTCCAGTCTTCCGGCAAGCGCGAGGTAACCGGCGCCAACGTCCTGGTCGCCATTTTCAGCGAACAGGAATCACAAGCTGTGTTTTTCCTGAAAAAACAGGATATTACCCGACTCGAAGTGGTTAACTATATCTCCCATGGCATTTCCAAAGTCGGTGAAGATGAACAAATCAGTTCCAGTGCGCCCGGTGAGGACGAAGGACAGGACAAGAGTGCACAAAGTCCGTTAAACCAGTACGCAACCAACCTGAATGAACTTGCCCTCAACGGCAAAATTGATCCGCTCATCGGCCGCAAGCACGAAATTGAACGCACCATCCAGGTGCTGTGCCGTCGCCGGAAAAATAATCCACTGTTTGTCGGTGAGGCAGGTGTCGGAAAAACGGCACTCGCCGAAGGTTTGGCGAAAAAAATCGTTGACGGAGAAGTACCGGAGGTTCTGGCCCATTCCACCATCTATTCACTGGATCTTGGCTCCCTGCTGGCCGGGACCAAATATCGCGGTGATTTTGAAAAACGCTTGAAGGCTGTCCTGGCGCAACTGAAAAATGAAGCCGGTGCCGTCCTGTTTATTGATGAAATCCATACGATCATCGGAGCGGGTGCGGCTTCCGGCGGTGCGATGGATGCCTCCAACCTGATCAAGCCTGTATTGGCATCCGGTGATCTGAAATGCATCGGCTCCACTACCTATCAGGAATATCGCGGTATTTTTGAAAAAGACCGCGCCCTGGCGCGTCGTTTCCAGAAAATTGACGTCAACGAACCGACCGTAGAGGAAACGGTTCAGATCCTGATGGGGCTGAAAAGCCGTTTTGAAGAACACCATGAAGTACGTTACACACAGCAAGCGATTCGCTCTGCAGTGGAGTTATCGGAACGCTACATCAATGACCGTCATTTACCCGACAAGGCCATTGACGTGATCGATGAGGCCGGCGCCAATCAGCGGATGCAGGTACCGTCCAAACGCAAGAAGACCATCGGCGTCAGAGAAGTGGAGGCGATTGTTGCTAAAATCGCCCGCATCCCACCGAAAACTGTCTCCAGCAATGATATGGAAGTACTGCGGAACCTGGAACGTGATCTGAAACTGGTGATTTACGGTCAGGATGAGGCGGTGGAGACCCTGGCGACCTCAATCAAGCTGGCCCGTGCCGGTTTGGGACACGAACAAAAACCGATTGGATCTTTCCTGTTTGCCGGTCCGACCGGTGTCGGCAAAACCGAGGTCACCCGACAACTGGCTCGCATTATGGGTATCGAGTTGATTCGCTTTGACATGTCCGAATACATGGAGCGCCACACCGTTTCCCGTCTGATCGGTGCGCCGCCCGGCTATGTGGGTTTTGACCAGGGTGGTCTGCTCACTGAAGCGATTAACAAGCATCCCCATTCAGTCCTGTTGCTGGATGAAATCGAAAAGGCCCATCCAGACGTCTTTAACCTGCTTTTGCAGGTGATGGACCACGGCACCCTGACCGATAATAACGGTCGCAAATCCGATTTCCGCAACGTTACCCTGATCATGACCACCAATGCCGGTGCTGATCAACTAAACCGTGCCTCGATTGGTTTCAGTAATCAGGATCATTCTTCCGATGCAATGGAAGTGATCAAGAAGAGTTTTGCACCGGAATTCCGCAACCGTCTGGATGCGATCATTCAGTTCAAACCTCTGGGTGCGGATACCATCGGCCGGGTGGTGGATAAATTCCTGTTTGAGTTTGAAGCTCAATTGGAGGACAAGGGCGTCAGTCTGCGTGTTGATGATGAGGCGCGGACCTGGCTGGCTATACACGGCTATGATCCGGCCATGGGGGCCAGGCCCATGATTCGTGTTATCCAGGAAAATGTCAAAAAGCCGCTTGCGGAAGAGTTACTCTTTGGCAAGCTGGCCCACGGCGGCCATATCGAGATTTCGGTTAAAGATGACGCCATCAACCTGACCGTAAAGGGGAAGGATGAGGTGACAGCCCATTAATCTCTGTGGAGGGACGGGTCGAAACCGGCGTAAATCCCGCCCGGACCCGCTGCGGTTAAGTGGCTAGCGACCCCGGAATACGATGCGAGCCTTGCTCAAATCGTAGGGTGTTAGTTGGACTGTAACCGTATCGCCCTTCAAAATGCGAATGTAGTTTTTGCGCATTTTGCCGGAAATATGTGCCGTAACGAGGTGGCCGTTTTCCAGTTCCACTCTAAACATGGTATTTGGCAGGGTTTCTACCACCGTGCCTTCCATTTCAATATGCTCTTCTTTTGCCATCTAATTCAATTCGTTAGCCAATAAGTACCTTTCAACCGCCAGTTTGGCAGGTGCGGAATGATGCCTGAAAACGACAAAGATTTCAAAGACTATCAGGACCGCATTTAACCAACACCAAAATAGACGGTTATGGCTGCCTTTGCCACTTTCGGCCGTCAAAATATTCAAAGGGCCGGTATTGGGATTTGTAACGCATTTTGGGCGACTCGGGGATCCAGTATCCCAGATAGACGTAGTTTTGCCCGCGTCGTTGTGTTTCATGGATATGCCAGAGGATAGCGTAGACCCCCGGGCTGTATGACATTTTGTCCGGATCGTAAAATGTGTAAACCGCAGACATACCGTCTTCAAGCAGATCGGTGACCGATACGGCCAGTAATTCATCGCCATCCCTGAATTCATGCAACAAGGTGTGGCACCAGTCTGCCTCAAGCAGTTGCTGGTAACTTTTGGGATTATCACTGTCCATACCGCCGTTAAAGTGGCGATGTGTAATATAGCGTCTGAATAGCTCGTAGTGTTCCGGCCGGTATTCAACGGGCAGGCTGTTCACGGTGATATTGCTGTTTTTATTCCAGGCACGGCGTTGACTGCGATTTGGTTTGAAATCGTTTACAGCAATACGGATAGGAATACAGTCCTGACAGGTGCCGCAATGGGGGCGGTAGACATGATGCCCGCTGCGACGAAAACCGATTTGTGAGAGCAGACTGAAGACCTCATAGCTTGGATTGGTATCCGGATCAAAAACCAGTGTGACGGCACTCCGATCAGGGAAATAACCGCATGGATGTGAGGAAGTGACATAAAACCGCAAGGAATTTAATGGGTTAAAGTCGTCTGAATGATTATCCATAGGCCGAAACTAATTATTTAATCCGACAGGTCGCTAAATATAATAACAAAAAAATACACCGGGATTATGGAAAAAATCGATTTAAATATTGGTGCTTTACTCAACATGCAGTTATTGAGCGGGGAGGGTAAGCAACGGTATGAGGTAAAGTTGATCGGTATGCTGCCGGGCGAGAGCCTGTTGGTAAGTATGCCGAGAATAAACGGAATTCTCCCGAAAATATTTCCGCACGACGAATATATCGTGCGCCATTTTGCAGGCAAAAATATTATTGCCTTTAAAACATCAGTGCTGATGGTTTGCCAAATTCCGTATCACTATATTCATTTGAAATACCCGGAAACACTGGAAAGTGTCACTGTCCGTCAATCAGAACGAATTGATGTCCATGTCACCACTCAGGTTTCGATACAGGATAAAAAGATCCTTGGTACTATCCGGGACATCAGTGCAACCGGCGCCATGATCCTCATGCCCGAAAAGTCCACCACGCTGGATGAACATGTTGAACTGTTTTTCGATCTGACCATGGGAAATATTGAGCGCAGTATTCATTTGGTGGCCATAGTACGCAATATACGTGACTCAACAGAAAACAATGGTGCGAAATGTTGCCGTTATGGGGTGGAATTTATCGATCCATCCGAAGCTGATGTGGTGTTTGTGTATGGGTATGTGTATGAGCAGTTGTTGAAGAAGAGGGACGGGGGTGTTTGATAAACACAGGCTATACTTGTCGTAACTGAAACTATGCTAGCGCATCAATAAAATCGAGGTTTTTTGTTTGTTGCTTTTCGTGTCTTGTAGAAGCTGTTGGTTTTTATCCAATCTATTTATATTGGTAGTAGGTGCGGCACTGTAGAACTCTGGCGGGTTTCATTCAGCACTACTTCGCTTCGCTCAGGTCGCTGTGTCCGCGATTCATTCCAGGTTGTTTCACTCCCTGCCGGGAGCGAGTGACTCTTGTGTTATTTAATCAATTGCTGTTCGATGCTGATTTTGATGTCCGGTCCCGGCCGGACAGCCGGGTTCCTTTTCTTGCGCGGCCAAGAAAAGGAACCGAAAAGAAGGCCGCCCCATGATGGCTTAATGCTGTGTTTGGATATTGGTTTTTGTTGTACACCGGCAGAAGGGTATCCATACCCCTCTGCCAGTGTCGCGGCATCCCTGCCGCGCCAATTTGATCATAATAAAACCAATATACAAACACATGCCATCAAAGGGGAATGATCCAATAAGCAGGTATTAAGTAATCAGGCAATGCTTTCTTCTTTAGAACTTTTGCAATATTGATTTAATTAATACATGTGCGGAGTTCGTTTGGTGCAATATTTTTCTCTTTGCGTTCTCTGCGCCTTTGCGATCTTTGCGTTATGTTGTATTTTACTGTTGAGTGCTACATGCGAAATGGATTCCATGGCCCAAGCAGTGTTTCCTTTCTGCACGCATCATCCAAAATATCAACAAACTTACTCCGAGGAATTAGCGTTGCACCAAGGCTGTTGAGGTGTTCGCTTTCCACTTGACAATCAATCATGGCAAAATCGTGTTGTTTGGCAAAGTTGACCAGCGATACGAAAGCAACTTTTGATGCGTCTCGTTCGAGACTGAACATGGATTCGCCAAAAAAGATTTTGCCGATTGAAATGCCATACAACCCTCCTGCCAGTTTATTGTCAAGCCAGGATTCGATGCTGTGTGCATAACCCAGTTGATGCAGGTCAATGTAGGCTTGCATCATTTCGTCCGTGATCCAGGTGCCGCGTTGTTTTTTTCGAGGTGCGGAACAATGTCTGATGACGTCGTTGAAAGCGGTGTCAAAACGAATCTCGAAGATGTTTTTCCGCAAGGTTTTGGCCAGACTCTTGCTGATATGTAAATGTTCGGGGAAAAGTACCGCACGCGGGTCGGGTGACCACCATAATACCGGTTGTCCTTCACTGTACCAGGGGAAGATACCTTTTGCATATGCAGTGAGTAATCGATCTGTAGAGAGATCGCCACCCAGCGCCAGCAGGCCATCGGGATCAGTGAGGGCCAGGGAGACATCGGGAAAGTCCTGCGGATCGTCCGGATTGAGCCAGTAAGGTGCGGTCATGTTTGATCAGCCGGATGAGACGGTCTTGAAGGGTGAGTGTTCTGTCAGTTCGTTAATGTAATGTTCCATTCCGTCCTGTTCATGCGCGCAAAATGCCTGAACGGCTTTGGCAAATTCCGGATGAGCGATCCAGTGTGCAGACCAGGTGCGTGTCGGTAAAAAGCCGCGACTGATCTTGTGTTCACCCTGAGCGCCGGGTTCAAAGTGTTGCAACCCGTGTTGAATGCAATAATCGAGTCCCTGATAATAACAGGCTTCAAAGTGCAGACTGTGGAAATCAGCATTACAACCCCAATGTCGGCCATACAACGTATCATGTCCTTTGTAGTTAAAAGCACCGGCGACATAGTCATTCTGATATTTGGCAAACACAACAACTACGCTTGCCGGCATGGTTCGACCGATTTGTTTAAAGAAGTCCAAGGACAGGGTGGCCATGCCCCACTTTTTATCAAAGGTGTCCAGATAGAAGTCATGATAGATTTGCCAAAGTTCATCGGTCATTTCATTGCCGTGACGGACTTCAAGCTCGATACCCTGTTCAATCACCCGGCGTCGTTCGCGTTTCACCTTCTTGCGCTTTTGTGCAGAGAAGGTTTGCAGGTAGTCATCAAAGCTTTGGTAATGATTGTTTTGCCAATGAAACTGGCAACCAAGGCGCAGTATATAACCGCTGTCTTTTAACAATTGAGTGTCAGCTGTATCAGTAAACAACCAGTGTAACGATGATACGCCTGAATCACTGACAAAGTTTTGTACCGCCTGTACGAGTTTTTTACGTATGTCTTTATGATCAGATCGGGAATGGTCTGCCAGAATGCGTTGCCCGGCGGCCGGTGTATAGGGGATACCTACGACATACTTGGGATAGTAGGGGAGTCCGGCCCGTTGCCAGGCTTCGGCCCAGGACCAGTCAAAAACGAACTCGCCGTATGAATTGTCTTTCATATACAGCGGAACAGCACCCACCAGTTGTTCGCCATCCCAGGCTGTCATAAAGTGCGGCAGCCAGCCATATTTTTCACCGACACCTTCATTATCCTCCAGCGCAACAAGGAATTCATAACGCGTAAAGGGATAATCATTGCCTGCGATACGAGACCAGTCTTCCGGTTTAATACGATGCAGACTTTCGATGATTTTAAACTGCATGATGTGTTATTGCTGATTAGAAGCCAGTTTTAGTTTCACTTTATCCGTTGCTTTGTCGATGACCATGATCACCTCATCAAAGGTAGTCATGGGGTGTGCATTAAAGTCGGCAAGTCGGTGAACTTTCCATCGCTTTCTGAACAGCTCATCAATGACAAATCGTACTTCCTGTAGCGCAGGGCGCCGGTGTATGTATTGGCCGGCAATTGTAATGGATGCTTTTTCCAATGCACAGTACAGGTTGTAGGGAGGGGAGCCGGTACATGAACGAACGTTGTCGTTCGTCCAGTCCCCGCTGTTTGCCAATAACAATTTGGTCTGTTGCAAAATTTTTAGATCGGTTATCGATACCTTGAGACTTCTTTTTTCATAATCGGGTATGCCAAAGACAATGCCATTCTCCGTTCTGGTGCAGGACACCGACGTAAGGACAAGCAGTATCAGCAGGTATGATAACTTCATAATGGTATCGTTGCTCAATTCGACATGCTTACTGCGCGTCAGCCTTCGTTCTCAAGAAAACGTTCGGCATCCAGTGCCGCCATACAACCGGAGCCGGCGGACGTGATAGCCTGACGATACATGTGATCAGCAACATCGCCGGCGGCAAACACGCCCGGGATGCTGGTCATGGTGGCATTGCCTTCCAGTCCGCTTTTCACTTTCAGATAGCCATGATTCATTGCCAATTGACCGGCAAAGATATCGGTATTGGGTTTATGACCGATGGCAACGAAGATACCCATTAATTCGATATCTTTGCTGCTGCCATCCTGTATGTTTTTAATTCGCATTCCGGTTACGCCGGTGTTGTCACCCAGCACTTCATCCAGTTCACAATTCCATTCAATACTGACATTGCCGCTCTTTGATTTTTCGATTAACTGATCAGAGAGTATCTTTTCTGAACGGAACTTGTCGCGGCGGTGGACAACCGTGACATGTGAAGCGATGTTGGAGAGATAGAGTGCTTCTTCAACAGCAGTATTACCGCCACCAATCACGGCAACATTTTTACCGCGATAAAAGAAACCATCGCAGGTTGCACAGGCTGAGACACCTTTTCCACGGAAAGCGGTTTCCGACTCCAGACCCAGATACATGGCCGAGGCGCCGGTAGCGATGATCAGGGCGTCACAGGTATAGACACCGCTGTCACCGGTAAGTGTGAAGGGCCGTTTGCTCAGATCAGTTGTGTGGATGTGATCAAAAATGATTTCGGTATTGAAACGTTCCGCATGTTGACGCATACGCTCCATGAGTTCCGGCCCCTGTACACCATTTACATCACCCGGCCAGTTATCCACTTCGGTGGTTGTCATCAACTGACCACCCTGTTCGAGACCGGTCACCATGACGGGATTCAGGTTGGCGCGGGCCGCATAGACGGCAGCGGTGTATCCTGCCGGCCCGGAACCCAGGATTAGCAGACGGCAATGTTTTGTTTCACTCATGGTGTTAGACTCCGGCAAACTTGATGTTCATACAAAATTCACAGCAAATGTGTGACATTAAAACAGAGCGGGTCCGCTTGCTGTGCAGGACCCGTCAAATGTGGTAATGGTACGGAAAGCAACGATAAGGGTAAAGCAAACATTATGCGCATTGGCATTCCACGCGAAATCAAAATTCTTGAAGGCCGGGTGGCACTGATCCCGGAAGCGGCAGCAGAACTGGTCAAACATGGCCACGAAGTTTATCTGGAAACGATGGCAGGTAAATTGAGTGGTTATGAAGACGAAGCCTATCAACACTTGGGGGTCAAGGTCCTGCCGGATGCGAAAAGTCTCTACGATACCGCCGAGATGATCGTGAAGGTAAAGGAACCGCAGGCGGCCGAATTATCCTTACTGCGCGCAGACCATTTGTTGTTTTCCTATCTGCATCTTGCTGCTGCCACTGATCTGATGAAGGCCTTGCTGGAGATTGGCGTCACCGGGGTGGCCTTCGAAACCCTGGAGAAGAACCACACCTTGCCACTGCTGGCACCCATGAGCGATATCGCCGGCCGCCTGTCGGTCCAGATCGGCACCCATTTATTGCACCAACCTCAGGGTGGTCGGGGTGTGCTGTTGGGTGGATTACCGGGGACCGACAGGGGGAAGGTGGTGATCCTGGGTGGCGGGGTGGCCGGCGCCAATGCCGCTGTCATGGCCCAGGCCATGGGTGCCGAGGTGACCGTGTTTGATCCCGGTCGGGAAAAACTGACAGCTTTACGCAGTCTGGGTCCCAATGTGACGGCATTGCATCCATTTGCGCAGGCCATCAAAGACCATGTGCTTGATGCGGATTTATTAATCGGTGCCGTGCTAATCACCGGTGAACGCGCCCCTCATCTGGTGAGTGCAGAGACGGTGAAACAGATGAAACCGGGCAGCGTGATTATCGACATTTCTGTCGATCAGGGTGGTTGTATTGAAACGACCCGACCAACCAACTATGAACAGCCAACCTATGTCTGGGAAGGGGTGGTCCATTTCGGTGTAACCAACATGCCGGGTGCCGTACCCCGTACCGCCTCCCAGGCATTATCGGCCGCCCTGATCCCCTACATATTGCGATTAACTGCCGACAACTGGCAAAAAGAGCCGGATTTGGCCAGCGGTATTAATGTGAAAGCTGGTAAGATTGTCCATCCGGCGCTGCAAAAGCTGTTGTAGGTTGAAATTTGCTAATAAATTTATTAGCTTGGGTGTGTTTATTAATAAAGTAGATTAACTTTTGAGTCAGGCAAAAGAGAAAAATACCAAATCAACACCATTGGCGGATCATCTGGTCAGGGCCCTCCGCGAGGGTGCCCTGTTTATTTTTGGCTTCATCGCTGTCTATTTCCTGGTCGCGCTGGCCAGTTATAACATGAGTGATCCCGGCTGGTCTCAGACCGGCACCGGCAAGGTACGCAATCTGGGCGGTCCGTTTGGTGCCTGGTTGGCGGATATCTTCCTGACCCTGTTCGGCTATCTGGCCTATCTGTTTCCCTGCATGGTGGCCTATGTGGGATACAAGCTTTACATCGGCCGGAACGAAACCAAAGTCTTTGATCCCCGTGAGGTCAAACTCCGCACCCTCGGTTTCATTGTCACCATGGCTGCCGGGTGTGGACTGGCCGGCTTGCACATCGCCAATACCGCCGCCAATTTGCCGGTAAACGGTGGGGGAATTCTGGGTGATCTGGTGGGCCACACCATGCTAACCACCTTCAACTATCTGGGTGCAACCCTGCTTTTATTGGCGTTATTTCTCAGTGGCGTAACGCTGTTCATTCACCTCTCCTGGATCAAGTTGATGGATGTGGTGGGTGAGCTGACCTTGAACAGCTGGTACACGGTGCAGAGTTGGGTTTCCAATCTCAATGAACGTTACCAGAATCTGCGGGCGAAAAAACGCCACAAAGTCACCTTCCAGGTCAAGACTCAACAACAGCAGGTGAAACAACAAAAACGGATTCCGCCCAAGATTGAACCGGTGGTTAAAAAACAGCCAGTTGCCAGTCAACGTGAACAGGCGGAACGTCAGGTCCCCTTATTCAAAAGTGATGGGGACGCGGAACTGCCACCGCTCTCCATCCTCGATGAACCGGAAGAGACCGGTCATCAGATTTCTGAAGAGTCCCTGCAGGCTATCTCCCGCACATTGGAAATGAAGCTGGCTGACTTTGGTGTCGAGGTACAGGTTGTCGCCGTTAACCCGGGCCCGGTTATCACACGTTATGAATTACAGCCTGCGCCGGGGGTCAAGGTCAGCCAGATTACCAACCTGGCCAAGGACCTGGCTCGTTCCCTGTCAGCCATCAGTGTGCGGGTTGTCGAGGTTATCCCCGGCAAGCCCACGGTTGGTCTGGAGATACCCAATGAGTTTAGGGAGACAGTCCGGCTTAGTGAGACACTGCGCTCCAGCCAGTTTGAGGAAGCCAAGTCGCCAATCACCCTTGCCCTGGGCAAGGATATCAGCGGAGTGCCGGTCGTCGCCGATCTGGGCCGAATGCCACACTTGCTGGTGGCGGGTACCACCGGGGCGGGCAAATCGGTTGCCCTGAACGCCATGATCCTGAGTCTCTTATATAATGCCCGGCCCAGCGAAGTCCGCCTGATCATGATCGACCCCAAAATGCTGGAGCTTTCTATCTACGACGGCATCCCGCATCTGCTGACACCGGTGGTCACGGACATGAAGGAGGCGGCTAATGCACTCCGCTGGTGCGTGGTTGAAATGGATCGACGCTATCGGCTCATGGCCGCCATGAAAGTGAGAAACATTGCCGGTTTTAACCGTAAGATAGAAGAGGCTATTGCGGCGAAAAAACCGCTCCTGGATCCACTCCACAAACCGGAGAATCCGGAACCCCCCGCGAAGCTGGAAACCATGCCTTATATTGTCGTCGTTGTGGACGAGCTGGCCGACATGATGATGGTGGTCGGCAAGAAGGTCGAGGAGCTGATCGCCCGTCTGGCCCAGAAGGCCCGTGCCTCGGGTATCCATCTGATTCTGGCGACCCAGCGACCCTCGGTGGATGTGCTCACCGGTTTGATCAAATCCAACATTCCGTGCCGTATCGCTTTCCAGGTTTCATCACGAATTGATTCTCGCACCATTTTGGATCAAATGGGTGCCGAGCAGCTTTTGGGCCACGGTGACATGCTTTATCTCCCTGGCGGTATTGCGGTGCCCATGCGCGTTCATGGTGCATTTGTGGCAGATCATGAAGTGCATAAAGTGGTGGATCATTTGAAGGCCACGGCCGGTCCGCAATATCTTGATGAAATTCTCGAAGGTGGTGCAGAAGAGTCAGGAAATGTTGCTGTCGGCGGCGATATGGAAACCGCAGAATCTGATCCGTTATATGATGAGGCGGTTCGTCTTGTGACAGAAACGCGCAAGGCCTCCATTTCCGGCGTTCAGAGACGCCTCAGAATCGGCTATAACCGCGCAGCCCGTATGGTTGAAGCCATGGAACAAGCGGGTGTGGTGGGTCCCCTGGAAGCCAATGGCTCCCGGGAAGTGTTGGCCCCGCCACCCGTCAATGATTAGTGTATAAGAAGGTGGTTATATTTTGACCAAGACGATTACCTCTATCCTTGTGCTCAGCCTGGGCCTGTTTCCCCTGCAACTCATGGCAGGCAAGCTCGACAGCTACTTTGCCGGTGTGAAGACTATCGAGGCGGGTTTCACCCAGACCATGGTAACCGGGACAACCAGAGAACAGGTCAGTAAAGGCAGGCTGTATGTTGTCAGCCCGGACAAGTTCCGACTCGATTACCTTGAACCCTATAGCCAGATCTACATAGCTGATGGCAAGCAGCTTATCTCCTACGACCAGGACCTGGAGCAGGTCATCATCAAGCCACAGGGTGAGGTATTGACCAACACCCCGGCCATGGTGTTGAGCAACCCCAAACGACTGGAGACGGATTACACGGTGGAATCACAGGGAAAATGGGATGGCCAGAACTGGTACCTGCTGACGCCCAAGCGCCAGGACACCAATTTCGAACAAATCCGCCTGGCCTTTAAGGACAAGCAGCTTCTTCACATGGAGTTGAAAGACAGCTTCGGTCAATTCAGTCGATTGACCTTCACGAACATGAAGTACAATTCATCGATCCCGGCAAAGACGTTTACATTTACCCCGCCTGATGGTGTGGATATCATTCAAGAATAGTTCCGCCCATGTCGAACAACCAGGATCTGTTTGCCAACGACTCAGCCAGGGGTTGGCGCCCATTGGCGGATCGGATGCGGCCGTCGGACCTGGCCGGCTTCTTTGGTCAATCCCATTTATTGGGCAAGGATAAACCCCTGCAACAAGCGGTGGATGCCGGCAAACTCCATTCGATGATCTTCTGGGGCCCACCGGGGACCGGCAAGACCACCCTGGCCAGAATGATTGCGACACGGTGTAATGCTCAATTTTTATCCATCTCGGCAGTTCTCTCCGGGGTGAAGGAGATCCGTCAGGCCATTGATCAGGCCAGGCTGGAGCAGCAGCAACACCAACGCAGCAGTGTGCTGTTTGTGGATGAGGTGCATCGATTCAATAAATCCCAACAGGATGCCTTTCTGCCCTATGTGGAAGATGGCACGGTGACCTTCATTGGGGCGACCACGGAAAATCCCTCTTTTGAACTCAACAACGCTTTGTTGTCCCGGGCCCGGGTCTATGTCCTTAAATCCCTGAGCGAAGAAGAGTTAATGGCGGTCATCGACCGGGCACTGGTGGATGCCGATCGGGGGCTGGGTCATCAGGGTGTGGTGATGGAGGAAGGCCTGCGCCGACAACTTGCCAGGGCGGCAGATGGCGATGCCCGGCGGGTACTCAATCTGCTGGAGATCCTGGTGGAAATGGTGGAGGGGGATAAAAAGCTGATTACGGACGCCGCCCTGGCCGAGGTCATCAGCGGTGGTCTGCGCCGTTTCGACAAACAGGGCGAAGCCTTCTATGACCAAATTTCCGCTTTACACAAATCAGTCCGTGGCTCAGACCCGGATGCCGCTTTGTACTGGTTGTGTCGCATGCTGGATGGCGGTTGTGATCCCGTCTATCTGGCCCGGCGGGTCGTCCGCATGGCCAGTGAGGATATCGGCAATGCCGATCCCCGAGCCATCACTTTGTGCCTGAATGCCTGGGATGTGCAGGAAAGATTGGGCAGCCCTGAAGGCGAGCTGGCCATCGCTCAGGCTGTGGTCTACCTGGCCTGTGCCCCCAAAAGCAACGCAGTTTATACGGCCTACCACAAAGCCATGGCTGCTGCGCGGGAATTCGGTTCTGTGGAGGTGCCGATTCACCTGCGCAACGCTCCGACCAAACTGATGAAAGAGTTGGGCTACGGCAAAGCGTATCGCTACGCCCATGACGAGCCGGAGGCCTATGCGGCCGGTGAAAGCTATTTTCCGGAAGAAATAGGTGAGCAAACATATTATGATCCCGTACCGAGGGGATTGGAGATCAAGATAGCCGATAAACTCGCTTATCTGCGCGAACTGGACAGAAAGGCCGGCAAAACCAAATGATGCAAATTGTTTACATCGCCATCGGCGGCGCCCTTGGTGCGGTCATGCGTTTTCTTGTTTCCACCGGTGTACACAAAGTGCTGGGTCGTGATTTTCCCTATGGCACATTGAGCGTCAACGTGATCGGATCATTGGTGATGGGGTTTTTATTTGTCACCCTGATCGAGCGCAGCAGTCTGGGACCGGAATGGCGCGCCCTGATCCTGGTAGGATTTTTGGGGGCATTTACCACCTTCTCGACCTTTTCGATTGAGACACTAAACTTGCTTCAGGACGGCGCAATCACCAAGGCGTTCGTGAATATAATCATCAGTGTTGTTTGCTGTATTCTGGCAACCTGGCTCGGCGTAATAATGGGAAGACAATTATGATGAACAGTGCAGAAGTGACCATGGTAAGAATCTATCTGACCGAAGGCGAGGGGCAGTTGAGCAGTTTACTCAAACGCCTGCATGACTGGGAAAAGATCCGTGGTGTGACCGTGTTTCGCGGCATCTCAGGTTATGGTGAATCAGGGGTGTTTCACGGTACCAATGTGCTGGATCTCTCCATGGACCTGCCCATCGTGGTCGAGTTTTTTGATGAACCCGCCAAGGTCGAAACCATCCTCGAACACCTGAATACATTTATTAATCCGGGCCACATCGTGACCTGGCAAGCGAATGTCAATAAATAACAAAATATAATCAAAGGTCGTACATGTTAGATACACGTTTAATACGCAACGAGCTGAACACCGTCGTGGCAAAACTGGCTCGTCGCGGTTTTCAAATTGATCAGGCTGCCTTACAGGCACTGGAAGACAAACGCAAAACCATCCAGGCTGAAACCCAAACCCTGCAGGCCGAGCGCAACAGCAAATCCAAAAATATCGGCAAGGTCAAAGCGCAGGGGGGAGACATTCAACCATTGCTGGATGAAGTCGCTGATCTGGGAGACAAACTGAAAGCGGCGGAAACCGCATTGAGCGAGTTACAGGACGAGTTAAACAATATCCTGATGGGAATCCCCAACCTGCCGCATGACTCGGTACCTGATGGCAAGAGTGAAGCCGATAATCAGGAAGTCCGGCGCTGGGGTGAACCGCGTCAATTTGATTTTGAGATCAAGGATCATGTGGATCTGGGTGAGCAACTCGGACAAATGGATTTTGAAACCGCATCCAAACTCACCGGCTCACGCTTTGTGGTAATGAACAGTCATATCGCCAGACTGCATCGCGCCCTGATCCAGTTCATGCTGGATTTGCATTCAACCGAACATGGTTATACCGAAACATATGTGCCATATTTGGTCAATGCAGACAGCCTGCGCGGAACAGGACAATTACCCAAGTTTGAAGAAGATCTGTTCAAGCTGCAGGGCGAAAAAGAATTTTATCTGATCCCGACAGCGGAAGTACCTGTTACCAATATCGTACGTGATGTCATCATTGATACAGACTACATGCCGCGCAAATATGTTTGTCACACACCGTGTTTCCGCAGTGAAGCCGGTGCCTACGGTCGTGATACACGCGGCATGATTCGCCAGCATCAATTTGAAAAAGTGGAAATTGTGCAGGTGGTAAAACCGGCAGACTCATATAATGCGCTGGAAGAATTGACCGGCCATGCGGAAGAAATATTAAAACGGCTGGGATTACCATATCGTGTTTTGACCTTGTGTGCCGGTGATATGGGATTCGGATCAGCCAAGACCTATGATCTGGAAGTCTGGGTGCCCTCACAAAACGCCTATCGTGAGATTTCTTCATGCAGTAACTATGAAGACTTTCAGGCGCGTCGCATGATGGCACGCTGGCGCAATCCCGAAACCGGCAAGCCGGAACTGGTGCATACACTCAATGGCTCCGGTCTTGCAGTAGGCCGTACCCTGGTGGCCATTATGGAAAACTATCAAAACGCTGATGGATCCATCACCATCCCCGAAGCCTTGCGCGGCTATATGGGCGGCCTGCAACAGATTGGCTAATCCAGCGCCAAAATATCTTTAGCGTGATGTTATCTGTCAGCGCCTGCAAGGCGACAGGTACATCACGCTGTTTCTGTGTCAACCTGTATAAGATTTGAACAACAAACAGCCGTTCATGAAATAAAACGGAGTGTGAAGACACTTCACAGGGAAACAGGGTTGACTCACTGGTGAGTCAAATGTTTAATCCGGTCTATACATCACATCATCTTTAGGGGGAAAAACCAGGGGCAGGGTATGAACAACTGTTTCCAGGTTCTATTCGTATATCATTCACATGGCCGGTGATTCTGAAAGTAAATTCAGCAAACAAAACGATTACAGTCGCGTTTATATCGATCCAAACGCCCCATGGGATGAGCGCAACGATGCCTTGTTTGAAGCGATCCTGCTGAGTAACGGCAAACCATACGATGCATTGGAAAAAATCCTGGCTATATTTTCCGGTGGTGTGAATATCAATGCGAGAAAAGAGGGCGGCAAAACAGCCCTGGAATATGCCAAATACCACGAATGTCCGCTGCGTATTGTTACTATCCTGAGAGAAGCGGCCACTGAGGGGAACCCCACACCTATCGACTTGATAGATACGACAGTCGCCATCGAAATCCCTCCTCAAGTTGAAACAAAATATCTTGATATCGCATTTACCGGTACGGCAATGGAATATTTTCGTATCTGGGCCGTAAACCTGTGTTTGACGATCATTACTCTGGGGTTATTTTCTCCCTGGGCCAAGGTACGCAAGAAGCGCTACTTTTATTCACACACTTTGCTGGATGGCACGCCATTCGAATACCGCGGTCAACCGATTCCAATCCTCAAGGGACGGATCATCGCCGCGATTCTGTTTTTGATTTGGTACCTCAGCTCGCATTTGTTCCAGTACCTGATGCCTTATGTCATTGCTATCGGATTTTTCCTCTTTCCATGGATTGTCATTCGTTCATCTGCATTTAACTCGCGAAATTCAGCGTGGCGTAATATGACGCTGGATTTTGATGGAACGTACGGCAGTGCCTTTAATGCGCTCTATTTTGGCGGCATTGTGCCGGTTGCAATAGTGACAGGGCTGATATTACAGGAGACCAATCCTCAAGTACTTGCTGCTGTGTTCGGTATACTTTCTCTCTTCTTTGCCATGTGGTTTGCCCGAGTTAAACGCTATATCGCACAACATACAGTATTTGGCGGCCAACATGCCGAGTTATCGGTATGGGGGATGGATTTTTTTCTCATCTATTTTATATCCGGTTTTGTGGTTGCCGGTGTTTCCATTGTTATTGTTATCGCAGCCATGGCACTAAAAGAGACCGTGTTTCAGGGGCAGGCCAGTGAAGTACAGATGTTTATCACCGTTGTGCCCTTGTATCTCGGATATTTTGCAGGCTATGCCTATGTTCAGGCGCGTAATATCAATCTGATTTGGAATCATCTTGTGATTGGTCCGTTGCGATTTGAAAGTATCGTTAAGGCCAGAGACTACATCAAACTGTATGTAACAAACGCGCTTGCAATCATTTTTTCATTAGGGTTGTTAATCCCCTGGGCCAAGATACGGGTGTTGAAATATCGTGCTGAACATCTGCGCGCTGAAATAAAAGGTGAGCTTGATGTATTTCAGGGAACAACCAGTGCTGATACACATGCAGCCGGTGCCGAAGTGAGTGAGTTATTTGATATAGATTTGTCGCTATGATTGAATCATCCATTAACAAGATCGGAGAATACTTCGATGGCAATCGGCCGACCGGCCAGACAGCCACATTGCAGGCACATGCAGGCGGCGTTGTGCTGTTAACAGAGAATGAAACAGTATCCTGTCAACCGGATGAGCTTCTGGTCTCTCCGAGAATTGCCGGAGCGAAACGTTTTATTCAATTTCCCAATGGCGGGCAGTTTCAATGTGAAGACAGCGAAGAACTGGATCAATTTAAACAGGAAAAAACTGAAGCCGTGGTTGCCTGGCTGGAGTCCATGGTTGGTTTTGCTGTATTGGGTATCGCTTTAATGCTCTTCATTCTGCAGTGGGGTTACTTTACCGGCATACCCAAAGCAGCAGAACTTATCGTAGAAAATATCTCCATCGAAGCAGAAGTCGAGATGGGTGAAAAGACGTTGGCAGCTCTGGATGAATTGAAAATAATGTTACCGTCAAATCTGGCGCCGGATGTCAAAAAGAAAGTACTGGGTAAATTTAACAAGTTACGCAGAGGACTGCCGCACGAAAAGGCCTATCGACTTGAGTTCAGGCGTTCTCCGTCCATGGGGGCGAATGCCATCGCCTTGCCCGGCGGCATCATTATTGTTACCGATGGATTGGTTAATCTTGCGAAAAATATGAATGAAGTCGCTGCGGTAATGGCGCATGAAATAGGCCATATAGAATATCGTCATTCATTAAAATCCATGGTACAGGATTCATTTATCGCACTGCTGATTTCATCGGTCACCGGTGATATAAGCGCATTGGGAATTGCCGGCATGGCATCGGTTATCACCGGTAACAGCTATTCGCAGAAGCTTGAATCTGATGCAGATAACTTCGCATTCAGTTTGTTAAAGTCTCAGGATATCTCCCCCGCGCATTTTGCCAACATTATGATCAAACTTTATAATACAGGCGTTGCAAACAAGGTAAAAGTTTCCTTTCTCTCGACACATCCGCCTACTCAGGAACGGGTAAATAATGCAGAACAGGCCGCGAGGGAATGGGCAGGACAGTGACGGTTATGTGTTACTTGACTGATTGTTTAACTGTCTGTTAAACAATTTTAATCAGTAGTATAACAAACAGTATGACGCCAAGAATCGGGATAATAGCCGCCTTCCAGTCGTCCGTCGATCCTTTAGGTGCGTTTTTTACAGCGTCACGCATGCGGGGGAATATAAACACCAACATGCCGCCCATTAGAACAGCAGCGAGTATAGCCTCCAAACTCATATAATCTCTCCAGGTATAAAAAAGCCCCGATTACTCGGGGCTTGATAAAGCCGAACTTGTTCTCTTCCGATTAATCATCACCCAGTGCACCGAGGAGGCGCAGCAGGGCAGTGAAGATATTCAGGATGGAAAGGAACAGACTGGCGGTTGCCATAATATAGTTTCTTTCACCACCATTAATGATGGAAGATGTTTCATAAAGAATGAAACCGCTCATGATCAGGATTACTGCCGCACTGATAGCCAGTGACAGAACAGGGATTTGCATAAAGATGTTCAAAATCGCTGCGCCAATAATCACAAACATGCCGACCATCAGGAAACCGGCCATGAAACTGAAATCACGCTTGGTGGTCAAGGCATAGGCAGACAGAGACAGGAAGATCACACCGGTACCACCCAGGGCTGTCATCACAATGCTGGGGTTAACCGCCAGATAGCGTGCGATGACCGGACCGAGGCCAAGACCAAGCAGACCGGTAAAAGCAAAAATCACCGGAAGACCGGCAGCGGAATTGGCTGTGCGTGGCAGAACAAACCACAGGATAACAAAGGCAACAACGTCAGCAATGATGGCTGTCAATACAGAAATTTTCATTGCAACGCCGACAAAGGCCATTACTGCGCTGAATAAAAGGGTTATGGAGAGTAACGCGTAGGTGTTACGTAACACCTTGTTGGTTGCCAAAGCCGACTCTGAAGTCCGGCTGAAAACATTTTCATTCTGGTACATGTAATATCCTCTTTGTAAATTCACATGCTAACTGGGACTAAAGGATACCTGAATGGTTCCTAATATCAAGCCCAATCCATAACCCTAACAATAGGGCCTAATTTTACTGGCATCAAGGCTAACCATGCGGTATTCTCCCGTCCCGTCGGTAATTTGGTCACAAAACCCGGAAAATAGACAAGGGAATGCCCTTTGTTATCGGCTCTGGCCAAAACATATTTAATAAGTATAATTAGCCAAAAATTGGACAACCGCAGGTTGGCCCGAAGGGCGAAGGGCAGGAAGCCCTGAGCAAAGCGGCGGGAACCGTCGCTGAAGACCGGCACTAAACATTTTTTTAGTGACGGGATCAGGATGAAACCAACACACTATTTTGGAGCACCGGCAACGTGGTCGACAATTTTGCCGTGAGCAAAATTGGACAACCGCAGGTTGGCCCGAAGGGCGAAGGGCAGGAAGCCCTGAGCAAAGCGGCGGGAACCGTCGCTGAAGACCGACACTAAACATTTTTTTAGTGACGGGATCAGGATGAAACCAACACACTATTTTGGAGCACCGGCAACGTGGTCGACAATTTTGCCGTGAGCAAAATTGGACAACCGCAGGTTGGCCCGAAGGGCGAAG
>JAOUNS010000024.1 GCA_029880855.1 Gammaproteobacteria bacterium | reverse complement strand
CACTAAACATTTTTTTAGTGACGGGATCAGGATGAAACCAACACACTATTTTGGAGCACCGGCAACGTGGTCGACAATTTTGCCGTGAGCAAAATTGGACAACCGCAGGTTGGCCCGAAGGGCGAAGGGCAGGAAGCCCTGAGCAAAGCGGCGGGAACCGTCGCTGAAGACCGACACTAAACATTTTTTTAGTGACGGGATCAGGATGAAACCGTTACAATATCTTTGGAGAGCTGGCTGAGTGGTCGAAAGCGGCGGTCTTGAAAACCGTTGAGGGTTAAACCTCCGGGGGTTCGAATCCCTCGCTCTCCGCCAAATTAAAAAAGGCGCCCCAGTGGCGCCTTTTTTAATTATTGGAGAGTGGGATTTGGATTTGAACCCTGGTTCGACAAATCGGCAGGAATGCCGATTTGGACAGCCGCAGGCTGCCCGCCGGGTAACGCACAGGGAAGTGCGTTATCAGTCCCTCGCGATACCATTTCATAAAGGCACCCATGCGGTGCCTTTTTTTATTTGTGGAGGATGAACTTGTCAGCGCCAGGGAGCAGGGTCGAAAGCGAATTCATGTCCTATACTGGTTATTACCGGTTATGGAAAAGAAAAAAATAATAATTGAAATACATGGGGATGGACTTCGGCGCTGCACAAACAATAATCAGTGTTCTTGATCTTCACAGTAAAGCACGCCCGGAACGGACAGCTTTCACCCTGTTGTATCGCGGCTGTGAGGAAAGGGGCAGTTTGTCTTATGCTGAACTTCAGACCAAAGCCCGGCAACTTGCGGCGCATCTGCAGCAGGAAATAAACCCACGTCAAACAGCGATGCTGGTTTATCCGGCAGGGCTGGATTTTATTTGTGCGATTTTTGCCTGTTTCATGGCGGGGATTATCGCTGTGCCGGTGCCCGTACCACGTTCCAGCCGTTCCACCGGCAGATTGGCGGCGGTTGCCGGCAATACAGATTCGGCATTTATCCTCACCGATTCGCAAACGCTGCAACGCATCGACAGCAAGCTTGCTGAATATTCTGAACTTGACTCGCTGCGGGTTTTGGCAACGGATACATTGCTTGCAGGTGATGTTCACCATGGCGATCTTCCGGTCATCGATCCGGAAGATATCGCATTTTTACAATACACCTCCGGTTCGACACATCTGCCCAAGGGGGTGATGGTCAGTCATCGCAATCTGATGCATAACATGGTGATGTTGAAGGAAGCCTTGAACACTACAGAAGACTCCGTGGTCGTAACCTGGTTACCCATGTTTCATGATATGGGGTTGATAGGCAAGATTATGCAGCCGGTCTATGCCGGCGCCCATTGTGTCGTCATGACACCGGAAGCCTTTATACAAAAACCGGTGCGCTGGCTGCAGGCCATCAGCAAGTATCGGGCAAATATCAGCGTGGCGCCGAATTTTGCCTATGCCTTGTGTGTGGAAAAAGTCTCTGAAGAAGACAAGTCCGCTCTGGATTTATCCAGCTGGAAGACGGCGGGGAATGGGGCGGAGCCGGTGCGAGCCCATGATATTGTCAGTTTTGCGGAAAAATTTTCCACTTGCGGTTTCACTCGGGCTGCGCTGTTTCCCTGCTTTGGTCTGGCGGAAGCCACGTTGTTTGTCAGCGGTGTTCCGGAAGGGGTTGAGCCGCGTATTCTGTATGTAAATAAAACCGCATTACAAGACAACCGATTGAGCTTTCAAGACAAGTCTGATAAGAGCACGCAGTCTGTGGTCAGCTGTGGACGCAGTTTTGGTGAGCAGACCCTGGCAATCGTTGATCCCGTATCAAAACAGCAATTGAATGAGGATATGATAGGTGAGATTTGGGTTGCCGGCGGACATATCCCGGATGGTTACTGGCGTCAGGACGCCTTGTCACTTGAAATCTTCCATGCCAGAGACAACAAGGATAACGGCCCGTTCATGCGCACCGGAGACCTGGGTTTTATAAACAAGGGTGAGTTATTTGTCACAGGCCGTATAAAAGATCTGATTATTATCCACGGGCGTAATTTTTATCCGCAGGACGTGGAATCTGTTGTGCAAGATACCGATGACCCTTTGCGCAAGGATTGTGGTGTTGCGTTCTCAGCAGTGATCGATGACCGGGAAAAACTGGTGATCGTGCAGGAGATCGACAAGCGCACACTGGAGCAGGATAGTGCAAAAAAAATTCTGGATGGGATATGTGTCCGCATTACGGAAGAATTTGAGGTTGTGCCATATGACGTCGTGTTGTTGGCCAGAGGCACCATGCCGAAGACATCCAGCGGCAAGTTGCAGCGCAGTCTGGTCAAGGCGCGCTATCTTGATGATGAATTTTCACCGCCGGCGAGTTTGCGAAATATCAATGGTGAACACCATCACCATGCCCTGTTATCCAATGTCGAGAAAGTTTTACAACACGATTCAGCGGGTGATATTGCCAAACTGATTCCTGTCTTGGCACAACAAGGTCTGTTTGGAATGCAGATTGATCGCAGACTCGGCGGTTTGGCGCTGAGTTGTCGGGAACTTGTTCGGGTATTCAGCAAACTGGCTGCCCGTGATCTCGCTCTGGCCATGTATCTCGGTATCCATCATGCCGGCACCTATAGCATCAGACAGTTTGCGAAAGCATCGATCAGCCAATCGATCCTGAAGGAATTGGCAGCGGGAGAGGCGCTGGTCTCTTTCGCGTTAACCGAAGCCGCCGCCGGTTCCAATCCGGCTGCCATGACCGGCCGGGCGATTTGCTCCGGCTCGGGATGGAATCTGTCCGGTGAAAAGATCTTCGTCGGTCTGGGGCAAAAAGCAAAATACGTTGTGACTTTCCTCAAGTCGACAGACATAGAGGGGAATCAGCAAGGTATCAGTGCCTTGCTTGTTCCCACCGAAACATTGCACGAAAAGATCACGGCGATCAGCTCTATGGGAATGCCGCTGTTAGCCCAGGCCAATATCCGGTTTGATCATGTCGTGCTGGATGAGCAATACCTGCTGGGTGAGCCGGGGCAGGGCATGGCGATTGCCCATGAAACCCTGCAATACAATCGTCTGGGGGTGGCTGCAATGTGTACCGGCGCCATGCAGTCCTGTCTGTCTGCGATGAAAATCTATGCAGAACAACGACATATCGCAACAGGCCTGCTGGCAGACAATCCATTGACACGGCAGAAGCTGCAGGAATTGCACTGTGCCTGGTATGCCACGGACAAGCTGGTTGCCATGCTGGCGTCGGCCCGTGATCAACAACACGCTGTGCCGGATATGTTTTATCCGGCAGCCAAAAACCTTGGCGCGGAATATCTGTGGTATGCGGCGGACTTGAATATGCAGTTATCCGGTTGTCGTGGTTATCTGGCACAGAGTAATGCAGCAAAATTGTTAACTGATGCACGGGCTTTCAGAATCATTGAAGGTCCGACAGAAACACTGAATTATTTTAACGGCTTGCAGATATTGCGCGGGCCGGATGCACTGTTGAGTTTTTATCCGCACTCACCTGCGGCGCAGGAGACGCTTGCTCAATTCATTCACTATGCAGAAGATTTGAACAGGAATATTCCGACTGATGCAGCCCCGGACAAGATTCGAGACCGGCAATTACAACTGGCTTCACACATTGGTGAATTGGCCAATTATTATTTGGCGCTGTCCAATCTGATTGCAGATCCACCGGCCACAGATGATTCTGTGTACACCGACACGCTTAAATGGTTGCGTGGAAAAATTCAGTTAATACAGGAAATGTTTCGTCTTACGTTACCTGATGAGCGGCAGACGGCAACACTGCGTGAGCCGGTGATTGCCGGTGCAGTCAGGCCTGATCCTGCCGTCAACCGGCATGGCTTGAAACATCGTTTGGAGGGTGTTGCGCCTGTGACACAAGACAAGGCCGGCATCCTCAGAAGTATCATTACCTGGATGAGTGAGGCGTTGCAGTATCCGGCAGAGGAGATTGATCCTGCCCGGCCCTTTGTTGTGTATGGTTTGGAATCGGTGATGTCCATTGAACTCGGTTATTATCTGGAGCAAACCTTTAATCAGAAAATCACCGCTGAAGTGATCTGGGCCCATTCCACACCGGATAAACTGGCGGAATTTCTTGCCGGCAAACTCAACCGACTTGAAACAAACATATCCATTTCCGCGACAGACCCAGATCACGTGTCTGAAACACTTTCGGTACAACAAGAATGGCAAGATGTGAAACGGGCGGAAATGGAGTTCAGTCTGTTCTATTTTTCGAGTAACCCGGCAGAATACACCCGGGACAAATATTATTTGTTGACGGAAGGCAGCCGGTTTGCCGATCAACATGGTTTCAAGGCGGTCTGGATCCCGGAGCGGCATTTTCACAGCTTTGGCGGTATCTATCCCAATCCCTCTGTGCTGGCTTCTGCTCTGGCGATGATCACTGAACAGGTACGCATCCGAGCCGGCAGTGTGGTGGTGCCCTTGCATCATCCCATTCGCGTGGCAGAGGAATGGGCCATGTCGGATAACCTCTCCAATGGTCGCATCGATATCGGTTTTGCCGCCGGCTGGAATGCCAATGATTTTGCACTTTCTCCGGAGAATTATGCCAATCGTGTGCAGGTGATGTACGACAGCATAGATACGATTCAGCAACTGTGGCGCGGACAATCAATTGCGGTTGCCAACGGTAAACAGGAAAAGGTTCGCTTGCGTCTGTATCCCATGCCGGTGCAAAAAGAATTACCGATTTGGATTACCTGCAGTGGCGGCCGTGAACGGTTTATTGAAGCAGGCGCTATTGGCGCCAATGTGATCACCGCCTTGTTGTTTCAAACAGCCGAAGAGTTGCAGGAGAAGATCCAATTGTATCGTGCTGCGCGCGCCCGACACGGTTTTGATCCAATGGCCGGCAAGGTGACCTTGATGTTGCACACCTTTGTCGGCGATACGCTGGAGAGGGTGCGAGAAACGGTCCGTGAACCGTTTACAGAATATCTGGAGACCTCCATCGACCTGTGGCGACAAGAGGCCGGAAAACTGGCAGAGCTTGATGCGGCGGAAAGACAACAGGTTCTTGATTTCGCGTTTGAACGCTATTTCCAAAGTGCGGCCCTGTTCGGTACCCCGTTGTCACTCGTCGACCGGGTCCGCGAATTTCACCATATCGGCGTGGATGAACTGGCCTGTCTCATCGATTTCGGTGTTGACAATGCAACGGTGTTGCAGAGTCTGCACGGCATTGAGTCCCTGATGCACAAAGTCCGCAGGACAGACACACCGACAGCAACGGTGGTCGGGTTGCATGCTAAAACGGATCGGTCGCAACCATTTCAACAGGCGCCAATGCCGGGTTACCGGTTATCAGACGGGCAACAGGCCCTGTGGTTTATTTACAAAACGGCACCGGACAGTCATGCCTATGATGTGTCGGTTGCCTGTGAGCTGGATACCTTGCCGGATGTGGCGTTGTTGCAAAAGGCCTTAAACAAGGTGATACAGCGGCATCCTGTATTATCCAGCGGCCTGGAGATCAGAGGTGAAGCGGTCTGTCAGGTTCCCGGCAAGTACCCAACCTGCGCCATAGCGGTTCGTGTGGTGGACCCGGATGCATGGGAACAGTTTCCGGATCAACTATTACCGCAGCATTACCCCCCCTTTAAACTGGAGGCGGGACCTTTGTTCAGGGCCTGGTTGTTTACCGATCACATACAACGAGCTGTGTTGTTATTAAGGGCGCACCATACGGTGACAGATTTCTGGTCATCCGGGGTGATTACACGGGAGTTACAACTCTATTACACCGCCTTCGGTCAGCGGCGCGATCCCGATCTCGATTATCCCTTAACCTTTTATGATTACGTTACCCAACAGCAACAACTGCTTGGTTCCCCGCAAGGCGAGTCACTTTGGCAATACTGGCAGGATAAGTTGCAAGATGCGGTGACGACACTGGAATTACCCTATGATTTTTCACCGACAGGCAAACCGGCTGTACAGGGCGGGGTGGTGGAGGTGGAACTGGGTGCACTACAAACTGCCGCACTGAATACGCTGGCGGAATCGGCCAATACAACACTGTTTACACTGATGCTGAGTGTGTATAGCGTGTTGTTGACCCGATATACGGGGCAGACCGATTTTCTGATCGGTGCACCGGCTCTGGGCAGGGATGATGCACGCTACTGGAAAACCGTGGGTTATTTTGCCAATACACTGGTGATGCGGCCGGCGCTGGTGAATAACCCGAGTTTCAGGCAATTCCTGTCATTGATGGATGATGAGGTCAAGTCAGGCACTCTGCATCAAAACCTGCCGTTTGCCTGTCTGGTTGAACGACTGCGGCCGACACAACGACGCGGCGGCTCACCGTTATTACAGGTCTTGTTTGATCTGATTGCACCGGAACGTTTTGCCGGCATGATTCAGCGTGCCTTGCCTGTTCCTGAGTCGTTGACGGTCACTGCATTAAAGCCCGGATTGAAACACATTCTCATCCCTCAACAGGAAGGGCAGTTTGAACTGTCGCTGGAGATCATGGAGCTGACCGGCAAGCTTGTCTGCCACTTTAAATATCGCCGTGATCTGTTCAGACAGGAAACAGTGCAGAGAATGGCGGCGAATATGCAACGGTTAATCACCAATATCCTGTCTGACCCTGACAAGCCGGTCCAACATCTTGACCTGATCCACCCTCAGGAGATGGCTTTGATCAAGCAAGCTTACTGGAAAACACCACAAGCCTTGCCACGTTTCCCCTTGCATGTTCTGGTTGAACAGCAGATCGATCGTTTTCCGGATCGGATCGCGGTGCGCCACAGGGATGTAAACCTGACCTATGCCGAACTGGAGCAACAATCCAACCAGGTGGCGGCGTTCTTGCTTGCCAATGGTGTCAAAGGGGGCAGTCTGGCGGCCATCCACATGGCTCGTTCACACCATCTTGTAATCGGATTACTGGGGATACTCAAGGCAGGTTGTGCCTATTTGCCACTGGATCAATCCTATCCGGTGGCGCGTATTGTCGATATTTTGCAGGATGCCAACCCCGCTGTACTGCTCACACAGTGTGATTCTTCTCTCGCCGCTGACACACCATGCCGGGTGTGTTTAATCGAGGAGATACTCAATGATCCGGCAATGACGGCACAACGGCCGGGTTTACCGGTACAGCTGCAAGATACCGCATACGTGATCTATACCTCGGGATCAACCGGCAAGCCAAAAGGTGTCATCCTGACCCATGACAATGCGGGACATTTTTTGGCACACATGCTGTCCTGGTTTGACCTGGATGAACATGATCGCTGGACGCTGTTTCACTCCGTGGCCTTTGATTTCTCGGTCTGGGAGATCTGGGGAGCGCTGGCAAGCGGGGCCTGTGTGGTGATGGTCGCGCCGGATGAAACACACGACATCAGGGCCTTTCATCGTTTGGTGCAAGAGGAAAAGATCACCATCCTGAATCTGACCCCGGCGGTATTCCGGCAATACATGGATATCGATCTCAATCAGGCCTCAACGAATACAACGCTGCGGAAAATTTTCCTGGGTGGTGAAAAATCCGAACCGAGGTTGTATTTACCCTGGTTTGAACGCTATGGCGATAGCAGACCGATGGTATTGAATATGTACGGGATTACTGAAACCACTGTTTTTTCAACGGTGCGTCAACTGGTTCGGCAGGACTGTTGTTCAACGGCCAGTCCCATCGGTGCAGTTTTTGATGATTCACCTGTGTATTTGCTGGATCCCGCCGGTCAACCTGTCCCCATTGGGGTGACAGGCGAGATTTACATCGGTGGTGATGGTGTGGCTCAGGGGTATCTGAATCGCGCTGAACTGACGCAGGAACGATTTATCAACAATCACCTGCAACCGGATACCGGCAAACTGTACAAGACGGGTGATCTGGCCAGGATCAATCAACGGGGTGAACTGGAATATCTGCATCGTTCCGATCATCAGGTGAAGATTCGCGGTTACCGGATCGAGTTACATGAGATCGAATCGGTTCTGGAAAAACATCCGGCGATTAAAAATGCACTGATTTGGCCGCGCCAAGTCAACGATACCGGTAAGCAACTGGTTGCCTATTATCTGCTGCGGGCTGACAACCCGACACCGACCGAAGATGAACTCAAGGCGTGGCTGAAACAATCCCTGCCGCTTTATATGGTCCCGGCGTTTTTCGTTCTGCTGGAAGCGATTCCGGTAAACAAGAACGGCAAAACCGATTATGCGGCGCTGCCGGATCCGGCTATGCCATCCACAACAGATGCCCGTTTGCCACACACACACGCTGAGGAACAAGTCGCGGCGATCTGGGGCAATGTCCTCGGTTTCCCAGTGCAGGATACGGCAATCAATTTTTTTGAAGCCGGTGGCGATTCGCTCTCCCTGGTGCGACTGGCCATGTTGTTTGAACACCGTCTGGCCTGGCGAGTGGATGTGGAAGCCCTGCTCATGAATTTAAATATTCGTGAACAGGCGCGCTTGCTGGAAAAACAACTCACCGCTGTGCAGGTTAACGCACCGGACGGTCATCCGGGCAGGGGACGGCGCAGGTGGTGGAAGGATATCATTCTGCCCCCTGTGGCCGCCTTTGTCTTCTGGTTGATACAACGGGTGATCATGCTCACTGTGACCACGATTGAAGTAAACAAACCGGTCTTGCCGGAGACACAACCCGGTAAAACATCTCCCATGTTGCTTGCCTTCTGGCATGGTGAAGGGGTGATGTTGATCAAACCGTGGCATAAACGTGATGTGACCTTGCTGGCCAGTAACAGTCGGGATGGGTTGTTAATGGCAAGGATACTTGCACGCTTTGGCTTTAAACTGGTCTATGGTTCCCAGTCGACACGCGGCAGCGCCGGCTTGCAGGAGTTGATCCGTTGTGTCCAGGCAGGGTCCAGCGCTGGAATGGCGGTCGATGGTTCCCGTGGACCATACCACAGCGTGAAGCCCGGGATCGTTGAATTGTCTCGACAGACACAGTTACCCATTCATGTCGCCGCCTGTGTGTGCAGCAACAACCGGGTGTTGGAAAAAAGCTGGGACAAGGCACATCTTCCCCGCATGTTCAGTCATGTCATTATCAACTACGGCGCTGGTATTCCACCTTTGCCGCGTGACAACCATGTCTCGGATGAGGACTACCGGCAGATACAACAACAGATCAAGGATGCCCTGGATGCAGCACAGGCTGAGGCAAGCGGGATCTTGCGGGGACGGGTGGCCTAGACCATCTCAAGCACGATACTGCGTTGCCAGTCGGGATGCTTGCAACGCGTGGAAAATGATAATGATTTGGTGAGTTTTACCAAAGTGTTATTCAGCAACATCAGAATGTCCTGACGAAACAGACCATACCGATACAAGGCACGTTGCTCAACCTCCAAGACCTCAAGCAAGGCCCGGCAATCCTTGCGCCAGGCCGCCACTGCGGCTTCATGAGATTGCTGATTCGCACCCGGGAAGGGCGGTTGTTGCATGGCGACAAGGCGCATTTTATACACGAGGAGGTAATACGCGAGGCGATGCCAGGGGGAGGCTAACAGGACACTGGAGTCCAATATACGCTGTGCGCCATGTAACGCCGGTTGACTGTAATACATCAGCTCTGCCTGCACGTTGATCTCTGCCGACAACACATGCCAAAAGCGGGATCCCTCCGGGCCATGTTGATAAACAGCCTGACTTCCAGGGATTCGTTGTTCGACGATCTCCAGCACATCACTCTTCACAGGACCGCTGCCGTTTGACCAGCGATGCCATTGACGGTCACGATCACCATAGTGTTTGGTGAAGGAACTGGTCTTGACGGGGGAAAACTTAATGCGAATGGTTTTATAGTTTACCCCGCTGTTTCTGACAAAGCTGAACCATGCCATGGTCTGCATGTTCTGCAGCCATTTCTGCTGTGGTGAAGTGGCCGGTCGGCCCCGTTTATCTTCAGCAACTATTGTCATCGGTATCAGCAAACACATTGATTTTTTTGGCAGATTTACCGGCCATAAAAACCCAGAACCGGCGAATTCGCTGTTTTTATCGACCTGTGCACGAATTTGCTTGAACGGTTATAAACAGAAAACCACAAGAAAACTGTTTTGCGAACGGGGTCTCAACTGCAAAACAAGCCAAAATCTATAATTTTTTTTATGTTAAATATTCTTTTGATGCGCATCCGTTACAAACTGGACCCCGGTGTTCTGCTGCGTAATTTGCGTTTTTTTTGTCAGACTCGAGACCTGAGTCATTGGCTGTTTGGTGGTGGATTTATCCTGATTATGGGAACAATCGGCTTTTTCATTGTGTCATCCATCGCCGGATCAGAGATATCACGGGAATTGAATTGCCTGACTCTTAATATCTATCACGAGGCCAGAGGCGAACCGACAGCGGGCAAATATGCGGTGGGGCGGGTTACTTTGAATCGCGTTAACTCACGGCATTATCCCGATACCATTTGTGAAGTGGTCTATCAGAAACGCTGGGACACCATTCGCAAGCGCTATGTTGGTGCATTCTCCTGGACCGAAATCGGGAGGCCGCCCACCCTTGAGCCTAAAGCCTGGGAGCAGGCGATAAAAATTGCAGAGGATGTGTATTACCAACGATTACCCTATCAAGTCGGTCAGGCGTTGTTCTACCACGCCGACCATATCCGTCCCAGTTGGGCCAGAAAGAAAACACGTGTGGCAAAAATAGGACGACATATTTTTTATAATTAATAAGCTTAATAAATAAGTTTGTTAATTACCTATTATTGACAGGTTCTCCTGTTTTCATAATCCGCTGTTTTACCTGACAAATTCGCGTATAATCGCGTAAAATTTTGTGGGTAAGAATCGTACAGATTCTGGATTGGGGAGCAATTTATGGTCAGACTCATTTTGATAGATGACCACGATCTGGTCCGAACAGGCTTGCGGCGCCTGTTAGAAGATCAAACCGATTATGATGTGGTGGCGGAGGGTGATTGCGGAGAAGATGCCCTGAAACTCGTCAAAGAACACAACCCGGATGTGATCCTGATGGATCTGAATATGCCCGGTATCGGTGGTCTGGAAGCCACTCGCAAACTCAAACACAGTTTCCCTCACCTGCGAATTATCATCGTCACGATGGTGGATGATGTGATTTTCCCCACCAAACTGCTTAAAGCCGGCGCCAGCGGTTATATCACCAAAGGGGCCAAGGTGGATGAAATCAACCGGGCGATTCGTGAAGTCATGGCCAACAAGCGCTATATCAGTCCCGATCTGGCCCAGAAAATGGCAACCACACCGGCCGATGATGAGAAATCGCCCTTTGATGATTTGTCGGAACGTGAGCTGCAGGTGCTGATGATGTTGATGGAAGGCCATCGGGTCAATGATATCTCCGACAAGCTCTGCCTTAGCCCCAAAACCATCAGCACCTATCGCTACCGTTTGTACGACAAGCTGGATGTGAAAAATGATATCGAATTGACCCGCCTGGCCATCGAACATGGCATAATTCAAAATCATTAATCAACCCAATCAAAACCACACCAAGTTCAATGCCTGCTGAGATATTTAATGCCGATTGCAGCCAATGCAATCGACTGGCCCGCTTTCTGGCCCAGGTCAGAAAGGACTACCCGGACTACCATGCCAGGCCGGTCGCCCCGTTTGGCGTCGATAAACCCCGCCTGCTGATTGTGGGACTGGCCCCGGGCATGCATGGGGCCAATGCGACCGGGCGTCCCTTTACCGGTGATTATGCCGGGATTCTGCTCTACGAAACATTGTTCAAGTTCGGCTTCAGTAACCAGCCGGAGGCGACCTCACGCCGGGATGGGCTGAAACTGAAACAATGCCGGATCACCAATGCGGTCAAGTGCCTGCCGCCGGAAAACAAGCCCACCACCGCCGAGGTCAACACCTGTAATGCCTATTTGGCACAGGAACTGGCCGCTTTGGGGAAGGGGACGGTGATACTGGCGCTGGGCGGCATTGCCCATAAATCAGTTCTCAAGGCGCTGGGATTGAAGCAGGGGGACTACCCTTTTGCCCATAACAGTGTTTATCCACTGCCCAATGGCAATCATCTGGTCTGTTCCTATCATTGCAGTCGGTACAATACCCAGACCAAACGACTGACGACACCGATGTTTCACAAGGTCTTCAAGAATATTCGCAAGCTGATCGATACAAGCCCATGAGCCATCAGGACGCGCCGACAGAATTTGACGCCAAAGCCTTTCTCAAGACCCTGCCGGATGCACCGGGCGTGTATCGGATGCAGGATGCCTCAGGCACCGTCATCTATGTAGGCAAGGCGCGCAGCCTGAAAAAACGTGTCAGCAGTTATTTCCAGAAAAACCTGGAACACCCCAAAACCCGCAGCCTGGCAGCCCGGATCAGTCATATCGAAGTGACTGTCACACACACCGAAAACGAAGCCCTGCTGCTCGAAAACAATCTGATCAAGTCGCTCAAGCCGCGCTACAACGTGCTGTACCGGGATGATAAAAGCTACCCCTACATCTATCTCTCCGACAAGGATGCCTTCCCAAGGCTGGCCTTGCATCGCGGTGCGCAGCGGGCAGCCGGGCGCTATTTCGGTCCCTATCCCAGTGCGGGCGCCGTCCGCGAAACCCTGAGTCTGTTACAGAAACTCTTCCCGGTGCGCCAGTGTGAAGACAGTTTTTACAAAAACCGTTCCAGACCCTGTTTGCAATACCAGATCAAACGTTGCACTGCACCCTGCGTGGGACTGGTGGACGATGCTGTCTATGCGGAAGATGTGCGGCATGCCGTGATGTTTCTGGAAGGTAAAAGTACAACCATGGTGGATGAATTGGTCAACCGCATGGATGACGCCGCCGCCAGGCTCGATTATGAACGGGCGGCCGCCTATCGCGACCAGATTGCGACACTGCGCAAGATACTGGAAAAACAATATGTCAGCGGTGAGAAAGGTGATCTGGATGTCATCGCCGTGGCCGGTCAGGGCGACATCGCCTGCGTACAGTTGTTTATCATTCGGGGCGGACGCCACCTGGGGCATCGCACGTTTTACCCGAAGAACGCCGCACAGCAGGAGGCGGAGACCCTGCTGGCTGCCTTTATCACCCAGTTTTATCTGAGTACCGCACAACAGAGCAAACATGACATACCGGATGAGATCCTGATCAATACCGCGCTCGAAGATGAGGAACTGCTGACCGGTGTCCTGTCACAACAGGCCGGTCGCAAGATCGCCATCCGCTGGAATGTCCGGGGCGAACGTGATCGCTGGATCAAGCTGGCGGAGCATAATGCCATGCAGGCCCTGACCAGTCGGATCAACAATCAGGCCACGCTGGCACAACGCTTTGAGGCCCTGCAGGAAGCGCTGGATCTGGATGAGCTACCCGCACGCATGGAATGTTTCGACATCAGCCACACCATGGGAGAAGTACCGGTCGGTTCCTGTGTCGTGTTTGATGTAAACGGTGCGGTAAAATCCGATTATCGTCGGTTCAACATCGAAGGGATCACGCCGGGCGATGACTACGCGGCCATGCATCAGGCCCTGCTGCGCCGTTATAAACGGCTCAAACAGGGTGAAGGTAAGTTACCGGATATCCTGTTTATTGATGGCGGCAAAGGTCAGGTGAGTCAGGCCCGAAATGTGCTGGAAGAATTACAAATTGACAGCGTGATGATTATCGGGATCGCCAAGGGTCCGTCACGCAAGCCGGGCCTGGAAACCCTTTGCTTGTCCAATGATCAGCGTGAGATTATACTGCCGGAAGATTCAGCGGCATTACATTTGATCCAGCAGATCAGAGATGAGGCACACCGATTTGCCATCACCGGCCACCGGCAGCGCCGCGGCAAGGCGCGGACCACCTCGCCACTGGAAGATATCCCGGGACTGGGGCCAGGGCGACGTCGGCAACTGCTCAGACAATTCGGGGGTTTGCAAGAAGTGGCCAGGGCAGGGGTGGAAGACCTTGCCAGGGTCCCGGGTATCAGCAGACATCTGGCACAAGAAATATATGATCGTTTTCATACCGATGGGGTAACAATCACAAAATGAAATGGAATATACCCAACATCCTCACCTTGTTGCGGATAGTGTTGATTCCGGTCTTTGTGGTGGCCTTTTATTTACCCGAATTCGGCTGGAACAATGTCCTCATTACAGCAATATTCTTCCTCGCAGGTATCAGTGACTGGTTTGACGGCTATCTGGCGCGTAAATTGGATCAGCAATCGGCCTTTGGCGCCTTCCTTGATCCGGTGGCAGACAAACTGATGGTCGCCACAGCTCTGGTCCTTCTGGTCGGCGCTGATCCCAGAGCCTACATGGCTGTGCCGGCAGCTGTGATTATCGGTCGGGAAATCGCCGTATCCGCGCTGCGGGAGTGGATGGCCAATATCGGAGACCAGACCAAGGTTAAGGTCTCCATGATCGGTAAAATCAAAACCGCGTTGCAAATGCTGGCGATTGGCAGCCTGTTGTATAAAGAACCGGTCGGCTTTTTCCCAACCAGCGATGTCGGCTACGTCCTGCTGTACATGGCGGCGGTACTCACGCTGTGGTCCATGGTGATCTACCTGCAGGCCTCCTGGGCCAGCCTGACACGGGACGCATAAAAACCTTAAACTTCCTGCTTGACAGGGAAAACCGCGCCGCTACAATAGGCGCCTCTTCGCGGGAATAGCTCAGTTGGTAGAGCACGACCTTGCCAAGGTCGGGGTCGCGAGTTCGAGTCTCGTTTCCCGCTCCAAATTATCAAAACCCTGGCGACACCGCCGGGGTTTTTTGTATTATCGGTTCTACCCCTGGCGGGATGGCAGAATGGCTATGCAGCGGATTGCAAATCCGTGGATCTCGGTTCGACTCCGGGTCCCGCCTCCAATTTCTCTACAATCCAAATCAAATATTTCCAATCGGTTTTTAAGCCTGTAGAATACCTCACGTCCACACCCAAGCCCGGGTGGCGAAATTGGTAGACGCAAGGGACTTAAACATTTGAGCACCCGGTCGGGAAACCACTGGAGTGAATGGAGTCAAATTCGGGGAAACCTCAGCATCGCAGGATGGTGGCAATCCCGAGCTAAGCCTGAGTACGATTTTTACTCCGGTATGTTGGAGTAAGGGCATGGCAATTAGGGCAGAGTAATCGAAGATTTTCGAGACGATTGTCCTGATTGTTGCCGTTGATGTGATCAAGTTCCAGAGGAACAGGCTGATCGAGCCAGGCAATGATCTTGCAGTTCATACATCGACGCTCAAAAAATCGCTCTTTGAGCAATTTGTTTTTGAGTTTGTAGGATTGAATTGGAATCTCATTGCTGAGATATTTTTCGATTGGTTGTTTGGGGCCAAGTTGTTTGCCTCTGTTCCAGGCCTGACCACGGAAGTGAGATGTATCTATAGAGAAATGCAGCAGTGCTTTTCGCAGGACATCGTAATTTCCACCAAACGGAGAAACACCGAGATTCTGCAACACCTGTCTCATTGAAGTAGAGTTCTTAACTGCCTCTCTGAGTTGTGATTCTGAATACTTGTGCAGTTTCATGCAGTCGTCCTTGGGAAAGTGTAGAGACTTGACGGCTCCTGCCTAAGTCATGTTATACATGATACGGTAAAGAGAAAGTCCAGACCACAAATGTATTAAATACAGCGGCGAAAGTCGTAGAAGGTAAGAAAATCCCTCGGGAGTTAAATCCCGTGCCGGTTCGACCCCGGCCCCGGGCACCAAATTCTTTTCGTTTGTGTTATCTATTTTCTTGGATTAATAAATTGTTGTGAAAGAACCGGCACGGAACCGTGCAGGTGGACGAAAACCGTCCCTGGTTTTCGCCCTGCGGGCAGCTTCGCTGTCCAGTTCTGCTCCCGGCAGAACTGTCGACCCCGGCCCCGGGCACCAAATTCTTTTCGTTCGTGCAAATATACGCTCGGCATGTTTGCCATGACAAAATTAACCGCATCCAGCGTACTTTCAGTCTTGCCCATCGGTATAGCTGTGTCCTGTTTTCCGCTGCTTTATAAAATAGCTATATATAACAATATGTTATGCATGGCCAGGTGCCGGGTGTCAATAATTTGATATCTGCTGCAAAACTAAAGACATATATAAGATGCTCCGATAACAGTTGAGATTAGGGACGACTTGAGTTGGTCCGGGTTCGCTGCAGGCAAGTCTTTGAAATTCCCAAACTGTTTTTCACAATACATAACCGGCGAGTGTGGCAGACGAAATGTCTCTGTATGCATACAAAATACTGACAGAGAATGGCGAGGTGCGTCAGGGTGAGGTGGTTTCCGCTTCGGCCGATGCGTTGCGGCAGTCGTTGATGGAGCAGGGGTTTCTGGTGCAGAAGATCAGCCGGAAGCATCAATTCACCGTACCACTGCTGCAACGTCGTCGTCATATATCACTGGATGAACTGATTATTTTCAATCAGGAACTCATTGCGTTGTTGCGTGCCGGCTTGACCATACCGGAATCACTGACCCTGATCCAGGGGCAAGCAGAATCAAGCCGTCTTGGACAATACCTGAAAACCATCCTGAAAGAGATCAAAAACGGCGTTTCCATTTCGGCGGCTTGTGCGCAATATCCGGATGTATTTGAAAAATTATTCGTCTCATCGTTGCGCACCGGCGAAAAGACCGGTGATATGGCCGGTGTGCTTGAGCGCTACAAGGAATATCTGATCAAACGCAATGAGCTGAAGAAAAAAATTGCCCAGGCTTTGGCCTATCCGGTATTTCTGTTGATCACATTCAGTGTGATTATGTCAGTCATGTTTGCTTTCGTCGTACCACGGTTTGTCGCCCTGTATGCCGATTTTTCAACGGCCATGCCGACGGCAACACAGATCCTGTTCGAATTTGTAAAACATTTTCCGTTCTATCTTGCTGCCGGCGCAGTGTCGCTGGTCCTGGTGTGGCTGACATATCGCTATCTGAACAGTACCGATGAGGGTGGTTACAAGATCGATTACGTCAAATGTAAATTGCCCCTGTTCGGCAATATCTATGTCGAGCAAACCTATGTACAGATCACGCGCACGCTCGCCACATTGTTACATGCAGGGACATCTCTGGTGCAGGCCATGCGTGCCGTTGCCGAGTCACTGAACAATCGGGTTTATATTCGCAAAATTGAAACGGCAACCCGGCTGGTGGAAGAAGGTAACAGTCTGGCCAATGCGATGAGTGAAACCGCTCTGTTGCCGCCACGCGCGGTGGGCATGATCAAGGTGGGCGAGGCCACGGGCGGACTGGACGCGATGTTTGACTCGGTAACCCAGTTCTATGAAGGACAACTGGATATCCGCTTGCGAAAATTAATGAGTTTGATTGAACCTGCGTTGATGTTGTTGATGGGTTTTCTGGTTGGCACTGTGATTATTGTTATGTATCTCCCAATCTTTGGTATGGCAAACATTCTGCAATGAAACATCCGTTTAAATACAAAACACTGGATCAAATTCTGATTGACAAGGGTTATCTTGATGCACAGTCTTTGACTGATGTAATCACCGGTCTTGCCGGCCATTCGACCCGATTGGGCAACGCACTGCTGGAGCAAAATTTTATCACCTCGGATCAGCTGGCTATCGCACTGGCAGAGGCGTTTGACGTTCAACTGGTGGATGTGAGCGGTTTTATCGTTCCTCCGGCTTTATTTGAGGTTCTGCCTGCGGCCTATGCCTATCAATATCAGGTGTTGCCTTACGCCCTGGGGGATGATGGTTTGAGTGTCGTTGTGGGGCATCATTTTACGTCAAGTCTGGTGGATGAACTTGAACATCTGACCGGCAAAAAGATCAAGCTATTGATAGGTGATGCAGCCGCCATGCGCGAAGTCCTGAAACACAGCAAAGGACACGCCGAAGAGTTAAGAGACATTACCGAGAATTTCAAACCATTGTTGGTCAAGGAAAACGATTCGGGCGAAGAAACCATTCTGTTGGATGAACAAAGTGAAGCAGGGCCGGTAATACGATTTGTCAATGCCTTGTTAAAAGCTGCGTTGCAGAAAAGGGCCAGTGATATTCATATTGAGGCCTATGAAAACGGCATCGTGGTGAAGAACCGTATTGATGGTGTCCTGTATCCGGCGACTGAGGTACTGGACTCACAATATCACAGTGCACTGGTATCCAGATTGAAAGTCATGGCTGAGCTGGATATCGCGGAAAAAAGGGTGCCGCAGGACGGACGATTCAGATTACGTATCGGTGGCAAGGATATTGATTTTCGAGTTTCCGTGCTGCCAAGTATATATGGTGAGGATATTGTTATCCGTATCCTGGACAAATCATCCCTGGATGACGGGATCAAAAATCTGAGTCTGGATAATCTGGGATTTGCACCAGACGTTTTGCAAAAATTCCGCAAGTCCATTCGAGAACCCTACGGCATGGTATTAATCACCGGGCCGACCGGCAGTGGCAAGACCACTACCTTGTATGGTGCGCTTACCGAGTTTGATACCAGCGAGGAAAAAATCATCACCATCGAGGATCCGGTCGAATATCAACTGGAAGGAGTTGTGCAAATTCCGGTTAATGAAAAGAAAGATCTCACTTTTGCCAAAGGGTTGCGCTCCATCCTGCGGCATGATCCGGACAAGATTATGGTGGGGGAGATTCGTGATCGGGAGACAGTACAAATTGCCATCCAGTCCGCATTGACCGGTCATCTGGTCTTTACCACGGTTCATGCCAATAACGCATTTGATGTAATCGGTCGTTTCAGCCACATGGGTGTAGACATTTACAGTTTTGTGTCGGCGCTGAATTGTGTAATGGCACAGCGGCTGGTCAGACGAATTTGCTCACAATGCAAAACCGAAGTGACGCTGGATGAGGAAACGATCCGTGCCGCCGGCCTTGATCCGGTCAAGTACAAGGACCAAAAATGGTTTGAAGGAAAGGGGTGCCATGAATGCAGCGGCACCGGATATCTGGGGCGAATCGCGATTAGTGAATTTCTTGACCTGTCACCATGCATCAGGGAAATGATCGTGGAAAAGAAACCACTCAGTGAATTATACACTGCCGCAATAGCAGAAGGTATGGTGACATTACGGCAAACTGCACTGGACAAGGTGTTAAGCGGTGAAACTACACTTAAGGAGGCAAATCGTGTCACTTTCGTGGATTAAAAGCCGCAACCGGCAGCACAACGGATCAAATTCGTGGTTATTCCTGCGCAAGTTGTCACCATCGAAACTGACAACTGCCTTGCAGCAGAACCTGCAACAACTGAGCAAACACCGCCAGGATCGTCTGGCGATTATTCTTGAGCTGAATAACCTGTATGCCGTGCATACGGTGGGAGACGGCAAGCATCGGCATGTTGACTGGAGTATTATTCATCCATTGAGTACCCCATTGTTTAATGGGGTGCCGGGCCAGGCGGATGAGGCGGCACTGGATAAATTCTTTGCCGAAGTAAGCAGTAAAATTGCCGGTGACTATGTCTCTATCCAGTTGTCTTTGCCTGATCCGGTTGTCATGACCGGTTTTTATCAAATTGATACCATTCCCGCCAAACCACAGCAGGCACGTGAATTGGCCGGCTGGCGCTTGCTGCGCCAATATCATGTACATGATCAGACACTGTACTGTGACTGTCAGACAGTCGGTACCAAAACGCAAAAGCAGACACTGCTCGCAGTGGCCATGGACGATAACTGGTTATCTTTATTGCAAAGAACCCTGCAAAAAAACAACCTGTTGGTGCCGGTCATGGAGCCGGCAATTCACTACAAGTTTAATCAATTGACTGAATCCGAAAAAGCATCTGCCGGGGTGTTGGTCAGTTTAACCAAAGAGTACTGGACGATTTTGATCTGGGATGAGGCAGGAGACCCACGCTATATAAGATCACGCAGGCACCAACAGATTGGAACAGAAGTTGTACTTGGTTTCAGTGAAATTGCCGCAGAGATTATCCGAACTATCCTCGTATACAGTCACGAGGAGGCGAATACAGAAATTGGCAGGGTGTTTATATCTGCCCGTCAGCGTGAAAGGGTAATGCTTGGCGAATATTTACAACACAAAATGGAACAGCAGGTGGAACGTCCGGAAATTGAGCAGGAGACGATTTCAACAGATGTGATCCTCGAGGATTTGCCGGCCGTTTGCCATGCAGTGATGGTGTCGCGATGAAAATGCGGATCAATCTGAGTACCATGCCAAATCCGCCGGTAACCGTATTGGCAACGGTTTTCACTATCATGCTGGTATGCACACTGATTTTAATATCATGGCTGGTTTATTCGGGCATGATCCTGGCGGATAAGCGCACAGAACTGTCTGTTGTACGTGACAAGCTCGACAAGCGTGTGGCTGACATGAAAACCAAACCGGCGCTTGAACAGACGGATAGCCGAACACTGGCGGAATTTAACAGGCAATTGCTGCTCATTAATAATCTGGAAAAGAGTGTCGGTAAATCGGCCTCATTTGTCATGGCGCGGATTGAAAATTTATTACCGGATAGTGTTTACCTGATTAATTTTCGTTATCAAAGGGATAGTGGTGAAGTCAGTTTGACAGCCGAATCAAAACAGACGTCTTCTCTGGCTCTTTTTCTGCATAAGCTTGAAAAAGATGAGTTGTTTTCCGATGTATTGCTGGCCAGACAGCAACAGACAGGAGATGGCGGTAATCGTCGAATTCAGTATTCAATTAAGTTTATCGGACGGTCAGGATAATGTCGGAATACACCTGGTACTTGCCGATACGTTATGCGCTGCGCCACCCTGTAGTGCGACTTTCCGCTTATGCATGGGGAGGCGGGCTGCTTGTGGCTGTCTGCGCCACACTGTACTGGATGCCGAAATACACCGCCTGGCTGGAACTGGACAAGCAAGTCAGTGCACAACGACAACAGATCTATACAAATGAGAGGCAACAACGCATTGCTGATTTGCTGGCACGTTCGCGAAAGTCATTCCAGACGCTGGAAAAGAAACTTTCTTCCGGCAGAAGTCAGTCTGATCATGTCAAGGAGCTTGACAAGCTGCTTCGCAACAGACGTTTGACGGTTATGAATGAGACATTTACCACTACCTCGCTGGAAGGTGGGTATGTCAGATTAACCCAGGAGTTATCTGTGCAAGGCGATTATCTGGACTTACGGAAATTTCTTCTGGATCTGGACCGGTTACCCAGTTGGACAGTAGTGCAGGATATCCGTATTGAAAAGTTGCATTCGTATGGCAGTCGTATCAAGGCCGTGCTCAAGATGGCGACATATCGACGTGATGAGAAACAGAAAAATGAACATATCTGATTTTTCGAATCGACAAAAAATGACAGCTTTGGCGGTTGCGCTATTGATTGTACTGAATATCTGGCGCTGGTGGCCGACGTCTGTAGAGCAAATGAGGATAGAATCTGCGGGTTATCGTCAAGAGTTTTCCATTGATGAATCGACACTGGATAAATTTGTGTTGCCGGAGGCAAAAGACGTTTCAATAAAGCGTAATCTGTTTGTGCCGGTGACAGCTCGACAGGTCAGCACTATACCGACTAAAGTGCAAAAAAAATCAGAGATTAAAGCCGTCGTAAACAATAATACTGCGTTATATGTGGATTTGAATACGTTTCGGCTGGAAGGGGTGTTGGACAACGGCGGTAAAATTCAGGCTTTTCTGTCCAGTAATGATAATGTGTATATGGTTTATAAAGGCGATCGATTTGCTGATCACTATATCGCCGAAAAGGTGTCCCTGGAAGGGATTTTATTGCGTGATGAAAGCAAGGGTGTCAGTAAATGGATAGCCCTGAGCGGTGAATGACATTATGGAAAGAAGATGTAAAAATATTTTTGTTCTGCCGGCCATATTGCTGTCCATATTGCTGGCAGGTTGTACAACGGTCTATGAGAAAGCCGGAAAATATGCTGATCAGGGAGAATGGCTGAAAGTGATTTCTGAATATCGAAAGGCACTGAATAAAAATCCACATGATATTGAAATAAGATCTTTATTGATACAGTCCGAGGACAAGGCGGCTGAATATTACTATACGCTTGGAGAAAAGTTCCTGAACGAGGGCGATATGGAACAGGCTATCAATCAGTTCCGCAAAGGATTAATAGCCAAACCAAAACATGATAAGCTGGAACAGATGTTAAATGTTGCAATCGCCAGGCGAGAAGCCCAGCATCTGTATAATGAGGGTGTAAGCAACATGAAAGTCGGCAAACTGGCTGCCGCAGAACATATTTTTCAACAGGCGCTGGACATTTATCCGAATAATACTGAAATCAAAAACCAGCTTAAGGAAGTGCGGTTACGAATTCAGGAAGCCCGCACAACAAAATTTGTACTGAAATCAAAAAACCCGATTACGCTGAATTTTAAAAGCACCAAACTACGGATCGCCTTTGAATTTCTTGCCAAGCATTTCGGTATCAATATAATTTTTGATGACAGCGTCAAGGATTCCAAAATTACCCTGTTTGCCCAGGGTGTAACTTTTGAGCAAGGTTTAAATCTGATTCTCAAAACTTCAGATACATTTTATAAAAAGCTGGGCCCCAACACTATTCTCATTGCACCGGATACCAAGGAAAAACGCGGGCAGTACGAAGACCACATCATCAGGACTTTCCATCTTAAAAGCATTACTGCAAAAGAGATGGCTGACATCATAAAAGGTGTAGTCACCACGAAAAAAGTGATTATCAATCCACAGATGAATTCGCTCATGGTGCGTGATACCCAGGAGGTGTTGAGCCTGATCGAAAAACTGGTGGCTATAAATGATCGAAAACCGGCAGAAGTCGTGCTGGAGGTTGAGATTCTTGAAGTGAATCGCAACAAAGCCGAACAAATCGGACTGGATTACGGCTCGGTCATCTCGGCAAAATATGATGAATATTCACCGTCAACCTCCTCTTTGTCCGCAACATTGAAGGCGGGCACGGTCACCTTGCCCAATATCACCTTCAGGTATTTTAAACAGGATGTTGATGCAAACACACTGGCAAATCCCAAAATCCGGGTTATCAACGGCAAGACAGCCAAGATCCATATTGGTGATCGGGTGCCGTTGCGTTCCTCAACTATCCAGGATGCTACCGGCCAGACCAGAACAACATTTGAGTACACTGACATCGGTATTCGTTTGCAAGTGGACCCGCAGATCCACTTTGATAATACCATTACCGTCAAAATGAATCTCGAAGTCAGTTCGCTGGGACAAAATCTGGGTACTCCCGATGAACCAACCTTCAGTATCGGTACGCGTAATGCTGAAACCTATATGCATTTGCGTGACGGTGAAACAGCGGTGCTCGGCGGTCTTATCCGTGATGAGGATCGGCGCAATACGGTAAAAGTGCCGGGTCTGGGAGACATACCGGTACTCGGTGCACTATTCAGTTCCAGTGACACTTCTGTGGTAAGAACCGATGTATTGTTAACTATTACACCAAAAATCATTCGCGCCACAGATATTTCACCACGTGCCATGCATTCAATCTACTCAGGTACATCAGATCATTATTCGTCAAAACCCTTGTTCGGCGCATTTACCGGTGAAAAGGAGAATGGCGGTCAACTTACGGTGAAAATGGGCAAGACAACCACGGACAGCGTGCAACAAACCGATGATCCCACTCGGTCAAAATTTGATACTCAGGATACTGAAGTGCCGATACTGTCGTTTGACAAACCAATGTATCAACTCGCGCAGGGTGAACTGATAAAGGTCGCCCTAACGGTTGATAAACTTCCGGAAATTGACAAATTACCCATCGGCATCCTTTATAACCCTGATCTGGTCAAGTTCACCAAATATGAACCCAGCGGTGCAATTCAGGGCACGGAAAAACATGATGACAAAAAAGGGATGTTGCAAATTGAGGCGGATGTGAAAAACAAGTTAATCGGTAAAGGAGAAAAAACCGTTGGTTATATTGTTTTGCAGGGGCTGAAGAAAGGGGTCTCCTATCTGACATATCGTGCCCCTTCAATTAAATCCACGTCCGGAGAGCAGATTGATGTCCAGATTCGTGCATCGCGGATTGTTATCAAATAGCATGAGGCGAAGCACCGGTTTGACCCTGGTTGAATTACTGGTCACACTGGTCATTCTCTCAATTCTGGCCTCGGCAGCGATACCTTATGCCGAGGTTACCGTGCGTCGAAACAAGGAACTGGATCTGAGTCGCTCATTGCGTGAGATTCGCACCGCGATTGATCGGTTTCATGCAGACTGGCAGGCCGGGAAAATTTCAAAAATATCCGCCATGGCCAGTGTCAATGGTTATCCGCGCGAATTGCGCTATCTGGTCGAAGGCGTACCGATTGTCGGCAGTACGGAAAAACGCAAGTACCTGCGGCGGATTCCATATGATCCACTACTCAGGGACAAGAGCGGCAGTCCCGAATCCGGCTGGCGCCTGGTCGGCTACACGGACAAACATGATTCATTGACCTGGGGTGGAGAAGATGTTTATGACGTGCGAAGCAGCAGCGATCAACAGGCCCTTGATCAATCCCGTTATACAAATTGGTGATATGCGAAACCGTGGCTTCACAATGATGGAATTGCTCCTGGTGCTAATGCTGGTTGCGCTGCTGGCCAGTGTTGCTGCACCGATGGTAACCACCTCGATTGAGCGGGCAAAAGTGTCAACCCTGAAAGAGAATCTGTTTGTGCTGCGCAAGGCGATCGATGATTACTATGCAGATAATGGCCAATACCCGGAAGACTTGCAGGTATTGGTGAGCAAACGCTATATCAGACACATTCCGGAAGATCCGCTTACTGATTCGGTTTCAAGCTGGATTCTTATTCGGGACAAGAATGGTGAAGGTAATATTATGGATATTCGCAGTGGCTCAAACGGCAAGGCACGGGATGGGACTCCCTATGCAACCTTGTGACATGGCAAATCGGATTGATACAGGATATGTACTATGAAGCAGATGTCTAGACACGCGGGTTTTACCCTGATGGAATTATTGGTTGTGCTGGTTATTATCGGTTTACTGGCAGCGCTGGTTGGCCCCAATCTCTACCAGCGCCTGAAACCGGCAAAACAGGCGGTGGCCAAAGCCCAGATCAAAAACTTCATGACGGCACTGGACAATTTTTTTATTGATAACGGCCGTTTTCCCACTACGCAGGAAGGATTAAAAGTTTTGCGTGACAAACCGGGGGGGCTGAAAAACTGGACCGGGCCATATATAAAGGAAGACATACCCAAAGATCCGTGGAACAACGCCTATCAATATCGTGCGCCGGGCCGGAACGGACCCTATGACATTGTTTCGACCGGTGCTGACGGTCGCGAGGGCGGAGAAGGTGAAAACCGTGACATTACCAGTTGGCAGGCCCTCTAGACGACAGCAGGGATTTACCTACCTGCTGATCCTCGTGGCACTGGTTATTGTCGGTATTCTTGCTGAAGCGGGTGTTTTACTAAACAGTCGCATCGTCAAGGCAAACAAAGAGCAGGAGCTATTGTTTCGGGGACGTGCCTATCAGGAGGCCATCCGCAGTTATTATTTCGCCGGGGCAACACGCGAGTATCCGCGCTCACTGGAGATGCTGCTCAACGATCCTCGATATCAACACAAACGCCATATACGACAACTCTATACCGATCCCATCACCAACCAGCCCTGGTTATTACTCAAAGACAGTCGCGGCGGGATCACCGGTATTGCCAGCAGCAGCCGTGAAGTGCCGCTCAAGCGGGCAAATTTTCCGGAAGAGTTTGTTCGCTTTACCGGTGCAGCCGGTTATCAGGAATGGGTATTTGAATTTCGGCCAAAACCATTGAACAAAAAAAACAAAACATGACGGTTTAATCGCTAACCAGCCGTCATTAAAGTCAATTACTCTCCAGTCACATCATCGTAATGATCATCAGAAAGTATGCTTGGTGCATCAAGCGCCGGGATGACTTTGTGCAGAATTTTCAGTGTCAAAATTCAGGCTTTGATTGGTTCTAAATTCATAACCAAATCTGACAGGTTGTCAAAATTCTCACGGAATTTATTTGTAAAGAAATGTTTCACTTGACCGAAAAGCCACACAGGAATAAGTGATTATGACTTTAAAACCAGGTATTTCGCTTGGTTACTATGGTCACTGCAGATGGGGTATTTCACATGGCTATCGGGACACACTTGGCAACCTGGACAAAAGCACGCCGTACCGGCTGGATCCTGGCGGGGATCTTGCTGCTGGGTTTAAGCGGCATCGCCATCACGGCAAGCCTGCCGGGCAGCAGCGTCAAACTGACCCCGCTGAGTCTGGGCAGTACCCCGGACAGCAGCCTGCCGGCCGAAGTGCAGCAGCTGGAAAGCCAAACCGTCCCCCATCTGTTTGACCGCAACACCACGACCGAATACACCGC
>JAOUNS010000035.1 GCA_029880855.1 Gammaproteobacteria bacterium | reverse complement strand
ACGGCAGTATATTTTGAATCTTTATCTGAAATATAGTTTAAGGATAAGCCGCCTTCGGCTGTAATAAAGGAAAATTCACTTAGCGGTATTTCAAATCCATAATACGACCGCAAACTAATTTGTCGGTTAGTGCCAAATATGTCTGAATTGTCGCTATGCCGTGAATATCGATAAGATAAGCCTAAATCGAAAAACCTTGGATGGGTAGCCTCTGATACATATTTGATCGCACCCAAAGAAAGACGAATCGAGTCTCTACTAAAATTAGGTCTTGAGCTTCTAAATTTTCGCTTATCTTTAACAAAAAGCAGACCGCCATAATATGCAAGATTACCATGTGCAATACTTCGAATTACTGCTCCATATTCAGTATTGTACCCAATAATCAAGCTCGAGTTATCTACTTTCTCCGCATGAGTGAGTCCAGAAAAAAAAGCTAATGCCGTGAAACTAATATTTGAAAGGATTCTCATGCCAGTTATCCTCAACTTCTTCCTATCAATTACCCATCATATATAAATTTATGGCGTAACTGTATTTTGCATATTTATTAAATTTTGTTTGTTAGTAGTTGTCGCAGAATAGCATAGTTTAGCTTCCTAAACACTTATGACTATACTGAACTCTCGAATCTTTGCTGCCCTACATTGTTGATTTTTCATAAACTTTGATTTGGTAATCTCGTCTAACGACAACTGTTAAATTGCAGTATCGTCAATGCTTGAATTGTGGACATAAAATCGGTAGCCTTCCTTGAGGCCGAGTTTCTTAACCAGAGGCGTTGAAGAGTATCCGGTCACAAAGTATCCCTCTACTATTTTTTTTATCTAACGATCACTGTTAACCCGCAGTTTACCTGCTGCGCCTTTTATGCGATAAAGTGAGCGTAGCGAGTCGCACAAAAAGGCGCGGCAGGTCAAGAGTCGGTTGGATCGTATTGTTGGACGGAACCGCTAGCGCGGAGAAAAGAGCGGTCCCATCCAAATATAATTAAAATGTAACCTCACCGCCTCGAGACGAGGCTTGATACACCAATCAATTGTGAGGTTACATCACTATGAAAGCATCATCGGAAGCTCTTTTCAAGAATAATTATCAATTACATCTGAAGCATCTCAAGCTCAAAGGTCTGCAGCCCAAGACCATTGACGCCTATTCCCGCGCCATTCGCCGCATTGGCGAATATTTTAACTATCGAATCAACAATCTGTCCGAGAAACAGCTAACTGACTATTTTACCGACCTGCTCAGCACCCACTCGTGGAGCACCGTCAAACTGGATATGTATGGACTCAAATTCTTTTATCAGCACGTACTGCGTAAGCCCTGGAAAAACATTAACCTGATCAAGGCCCCACGCCGCGCACAACGATTACCGGATATCGTCACCCTTGAGGAAGCCGCCACCTTATTCAGCGCCACCCAAAAACTCAGTTATCGAGTCTTCTATTTCACGCTTTACAGTTTGGGCCTGCGTCTGGGAGAGGGATTGCGATTACAGGTCGGAGATATAGACGCCGAGCGTCAGCGGGTACACGTCCGCGCCGCCAAGGGCAACAAAGATCGCTTCGTCCCATTGCCCGATGCCACGCTTCGTGTCCTGCGTCGTTTTTGGTCGGTGCATCGAAATTCTGACTTGTTGTTCCCCAATCGCAGTGCCGGGCTGCAGGGCAGCCGTACCGCTACCACGCCTCTGGACCGCGGCGGTGTTCAATCCACCTTACGGATTGTGGCTCAACAATGCGGAATAAAAAAAAGATCACACCGCACAGCTTGCGACACAGCTACGCGACACATCTGATCGAAGCCGGCGTTGACCTGCTCGAGGTGCAGAAAATCCTCGGTCACCGCAGCGTTCTTACCACCTCCCGCTATACCCATCTGACTTCCCAGACCGCCAGAAATTCAAAAACCCTCATCAATGATTTGATGAGCGGTTTTTCCATCGATTGGGGGAACGTTAAATGATTTTTCTCTCATCCATCATCCAACAATTTCAATCGCAGTTGCTGGTCCAATACCGGGGCAAGCTATTGCCTTCGCATCATAAGGTGCTCTCCAGCATGAAGCACTGCCGCACTCGCTACAGCCCGCGTATGGTGGCGCAGTGTACCGAATGTGATCAGCGCATAAGCGTTCCCCACTCCTGCGGTGATCGGCATTGCCCGCATTGCCAGAACTATGAAAGCCAACAATGGCTGGAACGTCAACTGAAAAAACAAGTGCCCGCAGACTATTTCCTTCTCACCTTTACCCTGCCGTTCGAGCTGCGGCCATTGGCTTGGCACCACCAGCGCATAGTGTATGCCTTGCTAATTCGCTGTTGCTGGGAAACGATACATACCTTTTCCCTCAATGACAAAAAGTTGCAGGGTACGCCCGGTGCCATCGCCGTTTTGCACACCCACGCTCGAAACCTGGATTATCATCCCCATGTGCATTTAGCCGTTCCCGCCGCGGCCATCGATGCGAAAAAACGACTGTGGCGAACCAAAGCGGCGGGAAAAAAAGGCTATCTGTTCAACCACAACGCCTTGGCCAAGGTCTTTCGGGCCAAGATGCTGGCGGCGTTAACGCAAGCGGGGCTCACCCTGCCTGCGTCTTATCCCCAGAAATGGGTGGTCGATTGCCGCTGTGTCGGCGCCGGCGACAAGGCTTTGGTTTATCTCGGGCGCTACCTTTATCGTGGCGTGATTCAAGAGAAAAACATCGTCGCCTGTAAAGACGGAATGGTCACCTTCCGTTATCAAAACAGCAAAACCAAACGTATGGAATATCGAACCGTATCCGGCGCCAAATTCCTCTGGCTGCTCCTGCAACATGTGCTACCGAAGGGGTTTCGTCGCGCGCGTAACTTTGGCTTTCTTCATCCCAACAGCAAGCGACTGATTGTATTGCTTCATTTGTTACTAAAGTTCGATCCTGCTCGGGCCTTGGTGAAAATGAGTCAGCGGCCCCAATGGATCTGCCCTTGTTGTGGCGCCAGGATGCAAGTCATCGATACACGGCTTCCACCGCTGTTCCTTATGGCCGGGCGGATAAAACCAGCAACGGAATCTTGATCATGTAAACGCCTACGCATAGATAGAGCACACTTTGTGATCGGCTTGACTCTGCCGAGGACAGCGTTCGACAAAAATAAGGAAGTTTAAACCCTGATACTCTCTATATCGAGGCCGGTTGCCATATAAACAGTAACGCCAGCCGGTTTCACGCTAAGTTTTCAAACGTCATGCTTGAAAACCGGCAAACACCTAAAAGCTATTTTCATACCTTTCAATCTCAAGCGTGTACCACCGGGTTCGTCCAACAAACGGTTCAGATCGTGGCTCGTTCCTCGCACGATCTAACCTTATTCGTTAGATAGCTGAGCTATCTATT
>JAOUNS010000034.1 GCA_029880855.1 Gammaproteobacteria bacterium | reverse complement strand
CCGCAAATGGTCTAACATGGCTCAAATAGGCCCTGGCGGCGGCCAACTGTCTCAGGCGGCTTATAAAACGTCACGAATAGTCGCCTAATTTTCATCTTTTACAATTAAATGCTACCATATTTTAATTTTTCCTTACTGTTAACAATATGTCCTAGTAGATTTTTAATAAATAATAATTTTTACCTCGCATATAGCCGCGAATTGATGAAAATCGCACCGGTAACAGCCGCGAATAGTCGCAAAATGGCGCTCACGCCAGCAAATAGTCACGAATAGTCGCGTGAATTTTGTGTTTGAGGATAAAATGTTGCAATATTTTAATATTTTTATGTTGTCAACATATATATCCAATAAGTTTTTACAAAATATTTGGGTTTTGTTGGCTATCTTGGCCGCAAATGGTCTAACATGGCTCAAATTGGCTATGGCGGCGGCCAACTGTCTCAGGCGGCTTATAAAACGTCACGAATAGTCGCCTAATTTTCAACTTTTACGATTAAATGCAAACATATTTTATTTTTTCCTTACTGTTAACAATTAAATGTTTGTGTAACATACTTCCCAATGTATATGGATTACAAAACTCATAGTTATTTGCTTCTCCACATTCTATTGTTGCTATGGTAATCATTCGTGCACAATCAGGTGTTATTTTGAAAAAGGCTGATTTGCTATTTCATGTTCTTAACAATAACATACTGGTTTCATTTTTTGATATTCTTACACCTGATATGTTAAAATAAACAGATATGAGTGTTTGATATGAATTCCTTACATTTTTTCAGTACGTCATTTAAACCTGAAAATTTTTTTCCGTGGTGTTTTGACATCACGTTCAAACACAAAAGTGTTCTTAGTCAAATGCTGATATCTTAACAGCCATACGATATAGCCGTATGTAGTATGTAAAAACAGAAAATCACATTTTTTTTCATCAATGCAGGTTTTCTCATGACTCGGCACGTATATATGTACGTTTTGTTTGATTAATACTAAATATAATATGTCTTATGAACATGTTTGTAAAGTGTACTTGTAGTTTTATTATATGGATATTGTATTTCACATACTTAATGCAACCTTTAAACAAATTAAAACAAATATGTTCGCATATTTTTAAGAGTTCACCGAAATAAATATTATAACAATATTATTTTGAAAAAAAATAACACATTTCCCTTTATATAAAGTAATTTCTTATCAAATAATGGTTTTATAATAGACATTAATACAGTTTAAGCACTTTATATATAAATTATTATTAAATAACATATAAATTATTATACATGCTATATAGAGGATATGTAAATAAATGATTAATATATTTTTCATAGTGAAATATTTATTTTAAAATGTTAAAAATAAAAAATAAATAAAAAAGGACCTTGACGAGAGTTCCTCCACGTGGTATGGTCTGGATGCATGAACATGGAAGACTATTCAATTATTTGCGTACTTCCATTTTCATGTAACGAAACGCTCTCATTTTAAACATATTTATGACATAATTATTACTAAAATTTAACCTAATTTAAGTGTCTGTCAAATATTGCAGGTTGCAGACTGGCAAGCTGCGGCGTTTGGTTTAATAATGTCTTTTAGATAGCGATATTTCGTGTTTAAGAATGTTTTAATAAGAATTGTTATCATTTCAAAATTACTAAGATGTGTCTTACATGCGAAGAATGTGTTTTTGTTATAAAAACATGGGACCTCTAATCCGGGTGATATACGGTATTAAAGGGACCCTTCACCTAGCTAAATTATCTTGTGCATTTGTGATGCTATCTTGCAAACAACGACATAATGTCAACTCAGCCAATCACCAGCGAGTAACCAACTGCTGATTGGTCGCAATAATATTGACTGACGAATGACTTTCAGACTGCCTTTGGATTTATTGCTACGCCCAATCAGGAAAATAGTAGGCGGAGCTAATGTTAAACAATAAACGAATTACTTAAACTGATATGACGAAAACACGAATATTTCTATTCGCGGCTATATAGGAGGTAAAACCTTGATGAAAATAATAAAATATACTCAAAAACGGTGTTTACGATCAGAACAAACTAAAATATGATTGCATTTAATCGTAAAAGTTGAAAATTAGGCGACTATTCGTGACGTTTTATAAGCCGCCTGAGACTTTTTTGCCGCCGCCATAGCCTATTTGAGCCATGTTAGACCATTTGCGGCCAACATAGCCAATAAAACCCAAATATTTTGTGAAAACTTATTGGATATATATGTTGACAACATGAAAATTTAAAAATATTGCAACAGTTTATCCTTAAACACAAAATTCACGCGACTATTCGTGACTATTTGCTGCCGTGAGCGCCATTCTGCGACTATTCGCGGCTGTTACCGGTGCGATTTTGATCAATTCGCGGCTATATGCGAGGTAAAAATTAATATTTATTAAAAATCTACTAGGACATATTGTTAACAGTAAGGAAAAATTAAAATATGGTAGCATTTAATTGTAAAAGTTGAAAATTAGGCGACTATTCGTGACGTTTTATAAGCCGCCTGAGACAGTTGGCCGCCGCCAGGGCCTATTTGAGCCATGTTAGACCATTTGCGGCTAAGATAGCCAACAAAACCCAAATATTTTGTGAAAACTTATTGGATATATATGTTGACAACATGAAAATATTAAAATATTGCAACATTTTATCCTCAAACACAAAATTCACGCGACTATTCGTGCCTATTCTATGCCGTGAACGTCATTTTGCGACTATTCGCGGCTATTACCGGTGCGATTTTGATCACTTCGCGGCTATATGCGAGAGTCAAAATTAATATACATTTAAAAATCTACTAGTATATAGTGTAAACAGTAAGGAAAGAATACAATATGATTGCATATAATCGTAAAAAGTGAAAATTAGGCGACTATTCGTGACGTTTTATAAGCCGCCCGAGACATTTTTGCCGCCGCCAGAGCCTATTAGAGCCATGTTAGACCATTTGCGACTAAGAAAGCCAACACAACCCAAATATGTTGTGAAAACTTATTGGATATATATGTTGACAACATGAAAATATTAAAATATTGCAACATTTTATCCTCAAACACAAAATTCACGCGACTATTCGTGCCTATTCTATGCCGTGAGCGCCATTTTGCGACAATTCGCGGCTATTACCGGTGCGATTTTGATCACTTCGCGGCTATATGCGAGAGTCAAAATTAATATAAATTAAAAAAATCTACTAGTATATAGTGTTAACAGTAAAGAAAAATTAAAATATGATTGCATTTAATCGTAAAAGTTTAAAATTAGGCGACTATTCGTGACGTTGTATAAGCCACCCGAGACATATTTGCCGCCGCCAGAGCGACTATTATCGCTATTTTATATGATAAAACCCAACTAAAAGGCAAAAAATAAAAGCAAATGATCAAAAGCAGTCATAAACATAAGAAAACTACAACATTTTATCGTTTATGTTGAAAAACAGGCGAATATTT
>JAOUNS010000006.1 GCA_029880855.1 Gammaproteobacteria bacterium | reverse complement strand
GCTGGGGTGTACCGCGCTATGACGCAAGCACTGAAACCGAAACCTACATGGTGGATGGGCAGATGCTGACACCGGTGGCGCATCGGGGCACACCGGTAGCGCGCAGCGCTGACAAGATTTTCCATACCCGCGTGGAAGGCGGCTTCCGCAAAATCATTCGTCACGGTAATCATCCAAATTATTACTGGTGGGAAGTGATCGACAAGAACGGGACCCGCTTCTTCTATGGCAGTGAGGGCAACGGGATTTATAACGAGTCAGTACTGGCGGAAAATCCGGGAAGTACACCTGTATATAAGTGGCTGTTGCGCAAGGTGCAGGATAGCAATGGAAACACCATGACTTATAGTTATGATCGTGTTGCAGACAACGGCATGGCGAGCAGCAGCGCACCGGGTGTTCAGCTTTACCTGAGCGAAATTCGCTATACCGGTCATGGCAGTGACAGAGGCGCTTATAGTGTCAGGTTTATCCGTGACAGTGTGCGTCGCCCTGATGTGACTATCAGTGGACGCAGCGGGTTCAAAATAGTCAGTGCAGGTCGCCTCAAACGCATTGAAGTGAAGTTCAAAGAACAACTGGTACGTGCATATGAGCTGGATTACCGGTTGGGTGCCTTTAATAAATCGCTGTTGCAGTCAGTTAAACAGTTGACCGCAGCGAATGAAGTATTTAATACCCATACATTCGACTATTACAATGATGTGGAAGAATCCGGTTCAACCTATGCAGCCTTTAGAGAAGGCAATCAATGGACTACCGGCAGCGACAGCCTGCAACAGAAGCTGGGAGAATCCGGCAAGATTGAAAAAAGTTTTGAAAGCAGTGTGCTGGGTTCGTCCAGGGGTGATAACAAAGGCACCAGCATGCGTGATGCCTGGGGCTTTACACCGGCTCATTCTATAGGCTGGACTGACAGTACGGATACCGCCAATTCTGAAACACAAGTTGCATTCATGGATATCAACGGTGACAGTTTGCCGGATAAAGTATTTAAGAAAAACGGCAGGATATATTACCGTCGCAATACAGCCAATCCACAAAGTGAAAATTCAGTAAGTTTTGCCGATCCGGTCGAAATACAGGGATTGTCAACAATATCCTCATCGCAGACTGTCTCAACCGGACGTATATATAATGGTACCTTCAATGGTTGGTCTGCTTACGACGGTCTCGGTAACACCACAACTATCGAGTCAGTCTATTTTGCTGATGTTAATGGTGATGGTCTTATTGATGCAGTCAGTAACGGCCAGGTATTGTTTAACCATTTGGACGCGCAAGGCCGTCCTGTATTTACCAACAACAGTTTTGATACAGCTGTGCCGGTTGGCGGCGGTACTGTCTCGGCAGGTGATTTGCTGCCGGATTTGACTGCCCTCAAGGCACAGATGGAAAAGGAAAATCCATTGCTGGATACAGTACGTCGATGGGAAGTGCCATATGATGGTGTGATTCGTATTACCGGCAATGTCGCTCTGATCAGGGATGACAGTGAAGCGCGTGCTGCATATCTTACTGCGGATGGTGTGCGCGTTGCCATCCAGCATAAAACACAGGAACTGTGGGCTAAACGTATTTCCGCAAATGATTATGGCGCGCACACACCGGCCAATGTCGGTAATATTAATGTCAAGAAAGGTGAATATGTCTATTTCCGTGTGCAATCTGTCAACGATGGCTCATACGACAAGGTAAACTGGTCACCGGAAATTGTATATACCGATAAACCGACAGATTTGCAGGATGAAAATGGATTAAATCCCTACCGGTATAATATGGCGGATGATTTTATATTGTCAGGCAAGGACAGTGATTTCAGTACTCCCTATACCGGTGTGTTAAGGCTGCAAGGAAAATTACACAAAAAGGCCAAAACTTCCGACGATATTACCATTGCTCTTTACAAAGAAGGAAAACTGATTCACGAACAACTCATCGGCTGGGATTATTCCGGTGAAATTAATATCGACAAGAGTTTTGAAGTGGAAAAATACGAGATGGTTGGTGTTCGACTGAATATAAGTTCGACCATTGATATGTCGCAGATCGAATGGTCACCAAAACTCTATTATACCAGTGTCGTGCAGGATGCTGAACAACCAGTTGATGATGACGGTAACCCGATACTGGATGCTGATGGCAACCAGGTGCCTGCTCCGACCATTGAGGTTAAGGATGCGGATGGAAATTACATTCTGCAAATGAGTAATTTCTATGATGCCGATATTTACCCCCTGTCCAGTTTTGATCAACCGGCGGCCCCATGGACTGCAGACAAAGACGGCATGATCTTTATCCAGCCAACATATAATGTTGCCTATACATCAGGTGTGCCTGCGGTTACTGAAGCGGACCTTTGGTTTGTAGTAAAACGCAATGGGCAACCCATTGTGAAGGAATTGGTTCTTATTAAAGATGGTGCGGTTGAAACTCCGCATAAACTGGCGCAATTTATCCAGGTAAACAAGGGAGACAAGCTGTACTTCAGCTTTAATACGAATTATCCGGAGTTCAAGACCACGTACGGTCAAGGTGTAGTGAATATCAGTTACGGCAGCCGGGACAACTGGCAGGTACCTGCAACCGGCAGTCTGGCTGTTGAACCATTGCTTGGTTTTAACGGCAATCCTGATGAACTGAACGGTACGATCTACATGTATGTCCGCCGGAATGGTGAAGTTATCAAACAGCAGGTGATTGGTGTTGATAAAGGTGTCCTGACACCATCCGTTTCAGCTTTGCAATTCACCACTCCGGTAACAAAAAATGACACACTGACGTTTGAATATTATACCGACACGCAGGTGTTAAAAGACAAACTCGCGGACAACCAAATAAATCTGTCCTATGCCGATACTTCAAATGGCTGGTCCGCTCCGGTTGCGGGGGATATCAATATTACTCCGGTCCTTAATTTTACCACCACAGGTACTGCTGTCAGCAGTGGAGAAATACAGGTGGTGATTCATAAAAATAACCAAAGCGTTGCTGAAGCGGTCTTGACTATCAAGGACGGCAAGATTGAAGTCGGTGATGAATTACCGATTAAAATCAATGTAGCCAAAAATGATCAACTGCGCCTGAGTTTCAAGTCCGGCAATCCCACTCTGGTTTCCAGTCTGCTTGAACGAGGTGCAAATATTGAGTATTTCTCAACGACAACACCGGCACCAGCTGACATGCCGACAGAAACCTATTCATTCAGCGACAGCCTGTTGCAAATCGAAAATATTTCAAACAGCTTCAGTTATGATGCGCCAATGGCAGTTATTCACAGGACAGCAGCAGAAGTAGCCTTGTTCTCCCAGGCCTATCGAGGCTGGAGTCAAGTGGCATACAACGGGGGCGGTGATCGGGCAACAGCACCAATTAACCCTGATTTGCTGAAGATTAAAGATGCGCAAGAACCTGGTGAGGAGTCTCTGGTTTATAACGCCATTCCTGATACTGAATTTGGTCGCTGGGGAAGTGGTGACGATGATTGGTGGGTCAGCAAGGGGGCGATGAGTTCAACTCGGCTCGGTACCAACTACCTGGTAATGCCAGACACAGGTTCCGGTAGTACGACACCGGCCGGTAACAATTTTGCACCGGCTAACCGACCGAACCGTATGTCGGCCGGCGACAGTAAAAACAAGGGTGGCGGCGCAACACTGACGGTGAATCTGAATAATGGTCGCAACTACAATAATCTGGCTTTGCTGGATATGAATGGCGACCGTTATCCTGATATCGTCGGTAATGGTGTGGTTCAATATACTTTGCCGAATGGTGGTCTGGATAACAGAACATACGGCCTTGGTACTCAATATGTTCGACATGGTGAAAGTGATTCCAAATCCATAACAATCGGGTTTGCGCCATCCAACGAAACAAACGATCAGGCCAAGGAGTCAAATCAAAATCAATCCTTTGCAGGTATGGTGCAGGGATCGGTGAAGGCATTTACTCAGGCTTTGAACCAAACACCGACGGCTTCACCCGGGTTCTCCATCGGCGGCGGTAAAGGTGAATCTGAAGGTTCACTGTCTTATATGGACATGAACGGTGATGGTCTGCCGGACAGGGTAAGGCAAACAGGCAAGTCAGGTAAATCACAGACCCAGGTCTGGGTGGAACTCAACATGGGTTATGGGCGATTTGGTGCACAGGAGCTTTGGCTGGATGCAGTACTGGATCTGAGCAAGAGCAAAACCTATACCCTTGGCGCCGGTTTCAGTATGGCGGCCGGTACAATTTCTTACGGTAAGGGGCTGTCTTACAATGAGAATCGCAGCCACTATTCATTCATGGATGTAAATGGTGATGGATTACCGGATTGGCTTATTGCCAATGACAGCGGGATGTATGTACGTTTGAACACGGGCACCGGTTTCGATGCGCAAAAACTGCTGCAGGGAACACTGGATTTCCATATCAGCTATAACGACACTGCCAGCTATTCAGGCAATGCCGCCTTTACCTATATTACATATCCTCTGTATGAAAATTTGTTGAAAAAATATGTGATCAATAACAGGGATCGTTTGTTCAACGAGCAAGTTGAGATTGCACAATCTGACGAGCAGGTTAATCACAATCAGCCGGTATCCATGATTTCAATACAAGGGATGAGAAATAATTTCAATAAATTTATGGCGTCAGTTTATAGCTCGCCTGTTGACACAAAGTTTGGTGGTGGTTTCCGAGGTGCTGTTGGCAAAATCGGCAATGTTACCAAACGCACAGTTAACAGCTATGCCGATGCGCTAAAGAGCTATGCCTCAGGTGACTCACTGTTTTTACCGACAGGTATTCCATCGCTGGATGCAAAACTGAAAGAGGTCAGTCAGGATGTCATGACCAAGGTCAGCATTGCTGAAATGCTGGAAAAGACCGGTATTGCTGATGCCATCGCCAAATATGGCGACATATTGCCGCGCATCCGTACTCGCGGCAAGAACGGCGGTCATACGATTAACAATACCGAAGTTTCATTCAATGACGTCAATGGTGACGGGTTTATCGACAGCCTGAAATCCAAGAACGACTACAGCCTCAGTGTGGCGCTCAACAAGGGCGGCCGCGTGAATCTGCTGAAAGCGGTAAACCGTCCATTGGGTGCGAAAATTCAGCTTGAGTACCAACGCGACGGTAACACTCAGGCCATGCCGCAAAGTGTCTGGACCATGAGCAAAGTGACTGTACTTGATGGTCACGATGGCGACGGTGTAAACAGCATGGTCACTAAATTTGAATATAACGGTGGCTACTATGATCGTTTCGAGCGTGAATTCCTTGGCTATGAACAGGTTGTAGAAAAACAGCTTGATGCCGGCAAAGCCACGCTGCAGGTATACCGCAAGACAGCGACCACCTACAGCAATAAAACGTTCTATGACAAGAGTCTGGTTGTTTCACAGCAACTGCAGGATGATCAGGGCCGTGTCTATCGTGAAACGGTCAACAGCTATCGTTTCTATGATATTAAGGCTCACACCGAACGCCGGTTGCAGGATCTGCAGGGTTCTGTAGCCACGATCTTCCCGCAACAGGTGAAGAGCGAACAGAAACACTTTGAACCGGTCACCAACGGCGGTACGGTGAAGAAGACCTATACCGAACAGCGCTATGATGACTTTGGTAACGTGACAGAGTTTTTCGATGCCGGTGATGAGGCCGACAATAAAGACGATGTCAGGGCATTTATTACCTATACAGCCGGCGAACCGGCCTGTATCAACACGAATATCACCGGTAAGGCAAGATCGATCTTCGTGCGTGATGCTCAAAACAAACGCCTGCGCCAGCGTGAGGCGGTAATCGACTGCAGCAATGGTAACCTGAAACAGGTAGTGCAGGTGCTGGACAAGGGGCAGGCTGTTACCGATCTCGATTATGACCAATACGGTAATTTGAAGAAGGTCACCCGACCGGCCAACAGTCGTGGTCAGCGCTACGAGCTGGATTACAGCTATGATTCTGAAGTGCATGCCTACGTCAGCAATATATCTGACAGTTTCGGCTATGTCTCCAGTGCAACCTATGACTATCGTTTTGGCAAGCCAAAACTGACCACAGATATCAACGGTAACCAGACCGATTATCGCTACGATATTATCGGCCGTGTGAAGGAAATCTACGGACCGTATGAAATCGGTGGCGGTACACCGACCCTGGCCTTTGAATATCATCCGGAGGCGTCAGTACCCTATGCCGTAACCCGACATCTGGATACCTATCGTGGCGGTGATACGATTGATACCGTCCTGTTTATCGACGGTCTTAAACGTGTCCTCCAAACCAAGAAAGATGCGACGATCCAGTTGGATGAAGCCAATAACCCGGCTGCGCCCAAAGACGGACGTATTGTCTCCGGCATGGTTGTATACGATGGTATGGGACGAGCGGTGAAACAATATTATCCGCTGGCCGAATTTGGCAGTACGGCTGATGTATTGAATACGACGGCTGACAGCAGTGCACCGCCGACGCTGACCGAATACGATATCCTGGACCGAAATGTTCGCATTACCCTTCCGGACGGCAGCATGACTCGCATGGGTTACAGTTTGGCGGGTGATCAGACCGGTGTGCTGCGAGCCGTGACCACCGTGACTGATGCCAATGGCAACAGCAAGACAACCTATAAAGACAGTCGTGAGTTGATAGTTGCCATGCAGGAGCATGTGACAGACGACAAGGGCGCTCTCCAGTCATTATGGACCACTTACCAATATGACCCGCTCAAACAGATCACCAAAGTAGTGGATGCCAAGGGTAACCTTACCGAGGCCGGCTATGATCTGTTGGGTCGTCGTACCGTGCTGGATAACAAAGACACCGGCATGACTGAAATGGTCTATGACAATGCAGGTAACCTGATCGAAAAGATCACCGCCAACCTGCGCAAACAGAAGAAAGCCATTTCCTATATATATGATTACAACCGTTTAACAGCGATAAATTACCCCAATTATCCGGGTAATAATGTGAGTTACAGTTATGGTGCGCCGGGTGCAATCAACAATCGTGCCGGTCGTATCGTAACGGTTAAGCACCAATCCGGCAGCAAGGAACGCTGGTATGGCAAACTGGGCGAAACTGTGCAAGAGGCCCAGATCATCAGTTCGGGCAACGGCGCTGATCGCTACACTACCAGCTATCGTTACGACAGCTGGGGCCGATTGCACCAGATGACTTATCCCGATGGCGAAGTATTAAGTTATACCTACGATGCCGGTGGTAATGTCAATAAAGCCGAAGGCGCGAAAGAATCGAGCCGCTTTACCTATCTGAAACGTCTGGACTACGACAAATTCGGCCAGCGCGTCTATCTGGAACTGGGTAACGGTGTCACCAGTCATTATCGCTATGATGCCAAAACACGTCGCCTGGCCCAGTTACAAAGTCTCAAGCCCAACGGTTTTGACCTGCAAAATCTGCACTACGGCTATGACAAGGTGGGTAACATCCTCAGTCTGGATAACCAGACCCGTGTTCCCGGCCGCAATAATGAGATGGGCGGTCCGGTCAAACAGACCTTTGGTTATGACGAACTCTATCGTCTGACCAGTGCCGGTGGTGAGTATCAATATGGTGCTGAGAAGTTCTACCGCTACAATCTGGCCATGAGTTATGACAGCATTCATAACATCACCCGCAAGGTCCAGACCAGTACCCATGATCGATCCGGCAAGGTATCGACCCGTACTGACGGCACCTACAACTGGGATTATGCCTATGGCGGTAATCAGCCCCATGCACCGACCCATATTGGCAAACGCAGCTTTACCTATGATGCCAATGGTAACCAGACCGGCTGGACCCATGATGATAAAGGCGCACGACGCAGTATCGAATGGGATGACGAAAACCGCGCCATGAAGATTGCCGATCCGAGCAATACCCTGGAGCTGGCCTATGATGAAGGCGGACAGCGGATCATAAAACGTGGCCGCCATGGCAAGACTGTATATGTCAACAAGTTCTACGTGGTCACCAATGGTGCGAGCGTGAGCAAACATATCTATGTCGGTACCACTCGTCTGGCGACCCAACTGGTCACCGGGGTGCAATCCGAATCACTGAAAGGGAATACCACAAGCACAGGTACGGCAAACGTCGATAGCGGTAGTACAACCGGAAGTGTTGATACTGCATCAGCCTTATTGAACGATACCACTGCCAATGGTCAAGGACAGAATAGCGGTGGGGCGGTTGTTGTGGACGGTGATACAACCAAAGGCAATGGACGTGACAAACGTGCGGGGAACAAGTCGACGGCAACTGCGACCGACGTTAATTCTGCGAACGGAAACGGCAAGAAAGTCGGCCATATCGATGGTCACCCCGGTCAGGGTATCTTCCATCGCAGTGACCGCGCCAATGAAGTGGCACAAAACACGGTCAAGAACCCCAACATGGGCGGCGATCCGCACAATGGTGGCACAGGCAATGGCAACTCCGGTCAAAGCGGTGGAGGCAAAGTGACCATGGAACGCTTCCTCTACTTCTACCATGCCGATCACCTGGGCTCGACCTCCTATGTCACCAATGACAAGGGTGAAGTCTATGAACACATCCAGTACATGCCGTTTGGCGAAACCTGGGTACAGGAATCCACCAAGGGTATGAAGACCGATTATCTGTTCACCTCCAAAGAGCTGGATAGTGAAACCGGACTCTATTACTACGGCGCACGCTACTATGATCCAAGGACCAGTGTGTGGCAGAGTGCGGATCCGATACTTGAGAAGTATTTACCTACAAGTAATACCGCGAAAACCACACTTATCCACCAAGGTAAAGGTGGAATATTCAAGAGTGAAAATATTGCTCTTTATACATACAGTCATGTTAATCCCGTAAAATTTACCGACCCGGATGGCAGGAAGGTTATTATAAGTAATAGTTGTGGCGAGGGATGTATAATTGATCCTGATACGCTTGCTATGCTTTATGCATTAGATGAAAAGACACCGGGGGTAAATTACTACATAGTAAGTGCAACTCGGTCATTCAACCATAATGAGAAAAACCAAGGAGCAACTAACAGCCCTCATTTATGGGATGTGAGTGGTACTGCGATAGATGTTAATCCTGAGATAACTTCAAAAGCGCCAGAGGGAACTAACCTTGATACGATTGCAGATGCAGCAGTTGAACTTGGAGTTAAAGGCGTGATTACTTATAAACACGATCCTGATAACAAAGTGAAAGGAACGTCAAACTCAAAATATGGAAGATTGCATCTTGATATGAGGGATGGTCCAACATTAAATGCGGAAGCGTATAATAAATTTGATGAGCAAGGAAAGAAAGATGGAAAAGGTTATACTCCACGATCTACGCCAGATATTTCTAGTTCGTCTAATAATAGCGCAGAGGGTGCTGCTGACTGGAGTGACGTTGGTGGTAATGATGATATGTAATGAGAATGATGGGCAGGTATTGTAAAGAACGTACAACCGAAACTGTATGATAAATGTAGGCCATGCCAATATTCCGGAGAATATTTCGGGGGCAGTATACCTATTTCATTGTTAACGACTTTCAGTCTGGTTGTTAAATAGTACGTATACTGTCCCCAGATTTGCCCGGGGCTGTACAGGGCGTGTTATAACTTTTCCTCATCAAACAACATATCCAGCTGGTCCCGGAACTGGCGTTTCAGATGCTCGACATTGTCATATTTTGTATGAAAATGACCAAGCTCACTCAATTTTTCCTGAAATGCCCATAATGTTTTAATATCAGCCTTTTTTGCCTCAGAAATATTAAAGTTGGGATTAAAATAGGTATAGATCAACGGATTGCCGTTTTTTATGAACGCTGTATGCGCAACGTCAAACTCCTCTTCAGTAAACTTGCCGGTCCTGGTCTTGAACAGACTGACAAAGATATCGCAGTCACGGACCTTTTTGTTGTACTCGTCCTGCAAGCGGGTGTCCGACATGGCATCGAGAAAATGTTCCCACCGAATGATCTCCAGATACATGCTTTGCTTTCTCAATAAATCATTTTGTTGGCGGAAATAGAGATCGAATTCATTACGATCATCTTTTAATTCTTCGGATGAAGCGAGGAATATCTTTATCGTGCGAACCTGTGCAGTATCCTTAGCCTGTTTTTGCGCCCATACGGGTAATAGGTCCGACTTGATTCCATCTAGCAACTCCAATACTGATACATTTTCATAACTGGCCGGACATTCGACTTTTAGCCTGTTGTCCTGTTTGCGCTTGACTAGTCGCTTATGTTCAAAAAATTCCGGTGAAGTGGAGGCCCTGCATTGGCTGCAAATACAGGGTACCCATTTTTGAACCTTCTCATCCAGCCCCCTGTAACTTTTATTCAGGGCATCCAGTTCACTGGCGATCACACTTAGCAGCGCATTGTTTTCTGTACCACGTGCACGTATCAGTATCTCATTGCCCCGCTCGGTAGCTTTCACGAGAGCACAGGTACCCTCGTGTTCAAACAACACACCATTGATCCAGGCCAGGTCCGGTTGTATCACAAAACGGTGCAGGCGGACGATGAGGCGGCTGATTATGCCCTTGGGCATGAATTCGTAGCGATAACACAATACCATATCTCCGAGCCGTTCCCACTTATACAATAATATAGTCTCTGATGGATTGAGTAGTTGTGGGGCGAGCCAGGTATCTGGTTTCATGTCGATTAGACGATAACAGAGTTCAAACTTCTCCATCAGTGCCAATAATTCACGGTGAACATCGTTATATTTACTGTCTGCCCAGATACGATCGCAATCGTTCAGGTCAAACCTGCCCAGCTTGTTTTTTACAGTTTCATCATCCAGTACTCGGAATACGGCTTCGGTCGCCCAGCGGTTTTGCAGGATAACAGTATTGCGTAGTTGCCAGTCATCCTGAAAGTGCAGGAAAACCCCAAGGTCATGAAGGTAGCGGCTCAGATGCAGGGCCTTGTCCCGATCAAATTCCAGATGTTGGGCATAGATGTCAAAGTACTCATGTTGAGAAATATGGGGCCTGATTTTAGTCATCGCTTCGATTGCTGTGCGGATGGCGACCCATTTGGCAGGGACCTCTTCACCGATATGCGGTAACTCCTGCACGAAATGCTGAATGGCCTTACGTAACCTGTTAACCGAATTGGGATTCTCAAGATTACCCCGGTAAAAATTTTTAATATTGGAAAAGCGATTTTTAATCCCAGACTCGTCAATCGTTTTGCTGCGACCTCCTTTTTCATTCTGGAAGATTAATACCGGGCTATTCTCGGTGAGAACCTCTATCACCTCCAGCCAGTATTTAAAACCCTCATCCTGTACCGACTTATGATCCTTGCGGGTATCATCTACCAGGATATAAAGCGATCGTTTGGTGAGAAAAAACTGGTGGGTGGCGTGGTAGATCTGCTGTCCACCGAAGTCCCAAACATTCAGGCGAAAATCATGATCACTGTCGAGTTGAAATTCTATACTGCAAATCTCAATACCCTTGGTGGTCTCGTCTTCCTTTGGTAACGGTTTGCCCGGTTGATAGAGGCGGCGTAACAGACTGGTCTTGCCAGCCCCACCTTCACCCACAATCAGCACCTTGGCTTCAAAGAGAAAATCTACACCCTGTGCTTCCAGTTCGCGGAAGTAATTTAATACAGCTACGTTACCTTGTTCGATTATCTCGGGTGAGGGATGTACAAGCGGACACCCGAAAACCAGGATTCCTCGTGGATGTTGGAAACGATCTTCTGCCTGTATAATTGGAATACCTTTGGTAAATAGGTGTTTTACTGGCGATAGATCGCTGACCCTGGTGATGCTGATATTTAGTGATGTAAGTTTTTTCAAACTAGAAATAGGAGTTAGATCGTTAATTTTTGTATAGCTTAGATCAAGAACCGTCAACTCGGTGAGTGACGCCAATGCATATCCAGCATCATTACTAATTTGGTTGCCAGCCAAGTCTAGTGTATGAAGTTGTGTGAACTTGCCCAAAATTTTAACGCCTTCATCACTAACGCGATTAAATCTAAGGTTTAATGCGGTAAGTTTAGTCAGATTTGTAAGAGTTTTAATGCTAGTATTACCGATTTGGTTGTTTGATAAATCAAGTGAATTGAGTTGTGTGAGTTTTTCTATGGAATTAGTACCGGTGTCGCTAATTGTGTTATTTCTCAGGTAAAGCGATGAGAGTTGTTTTAATTGTGTTAGGGCACTTAGACCTTTATCACTTATTTGATTGCGCGACAGATCAAGTGTGGTAAGTTGAGTTAGTCTGGATAATGAATATGCTCCTTCATCTCCCACCTGATTAGCATATAGATTAAGTGAGGTGAGTTGACTGAAATTCGATAGTGCTTTTGCCCCTGCATCATTAATTCGGTTGTATACCAAGCTAAGAGTAGTGAGCCGTGAGATATTTGATAGTGTTTTTACGCCAGCCTCATCAATTTGGTTGTGTGACAAGTCAAGTGTGGTTAGTTGTGTAAGATTAGATAAAGCACTTACCCCAGAATTACCAACCATGTTATCGGATAGATCGAGAGAAGTGAGTCCAGTGAGGTTAGCAATTGCTTTCGCTCCGGCATTACCAATGTTGTTTCTCGACAAATCAAGTGTGGTGAGTTGAGATAGCTCGGTCAGTGCGCGTGCACCATCATTTCCAATGCGATTATCCTTTAAAATGAGTCTTCTTATGTTGGTTAAAGTTTGTAACCGCTCTGCCAGATCATGAACAAGAATGTTTAGATGATATATGATTTGTTGACCATGCCACATTTCTGGCCAGTCATCTGATGATTTGGCTACATAGCAACCCGGACCCAACAATACCAGGCCGGTTTGGTTTTCGGCCTTGACTTGCGCCAGAACCGCATCTAGTTCTGCCCCTGATGAGATTTGTTGCAGTTTTGGTGCGTGGTTGGCCATGTGGCTTGTTTCAGCGAGTCCTATTGCAGATGATCATTTGACTATGTAGCCGGGGTACAATCGCTACCTCTTTGGTATCGTAATGGTCTGTACTTCCCTCAATTCAACGGATTGCTTCTCTGCCTTTCTGAAAGTGTAGAGAAGCTTGTCATAAAACAACAAGTCTTCCTGCAGATCGGAGCGTTCATCTTCATCAGTTTTATCGTCTTCAATATCCTGTTTGATAATGCCGATATATGCTTCCAGTGCAGCTCTCAGGTAGGATATTTCTTTAAACGTCAATTCTCTTTGTTCGCTCATACGACCCTCATATGTTTCCCAATTTCTGCCAGCTTTTCTTTATATGTTGACATTAACATGTCATGTTCAGGCTGGAAGGCATAATGGAAATGGCCATTGTCATCAGGTTCAACATCTTTTGCTATGACTATGCCATCTGGTATTGGGGTGTTTTTAGGTACGAGATACCAACAATCTTTACCCGTCAAAGTAAGTTTTGGACTCATCGCATCAAATAAAGAGACCCCACCAGATTTTGCAAGAACGTAAAGCTGTTTGTTTTCCTGATATGTAATAATTTCATTACGTTTTGAAACAATTGACTTGGTTCGTTTGTTATAGCTTGTTATGGGACGATCATCTTCATGATGGCGTACATGGGCTATTTTATTATTGTTATCTTTTCCCAGCCGAAATATCATTTCCTTGTCTATTTTTTTTAAATAGATAACAGCTTTGGCAATTTTGCTTATCTCTCTAAATTGCTGTATGGCTTGCTGCTTGGTAAGAGTGGTTTCTAATATTGTCATGCGTTACTCTCCTTATGCAAAAACAGATATTAAAGAAAATTTGAGGTGGAGCCTGAGGTTGAGCGAGTCTGTATAGTCTAATTTGTCCGAAGTTCAAAGCCAACAATTATTGTTCTGATATTCCTATTACCTGTCATTTTTGGTAGTGCACAGAGAATGGTATGCAGATAACAGTAATACTGATTTTTTTCCCTCATCCCCGCCTTCTCCCTGAGGGAGAAGGGGTACCCCAGATAGATATCAGGCCATCTTCACCCGTGCTTCATTATCCGCCCTTTCTCACGCTCCCAATCACGGGTTTTTTCGCTGGCGCGTTTGTCGTGGGCTTTTTTGCCTTTGGCGAGGGCGATTTCGATTTTGGCGCGGCCTTTTTTCCAGTACATGGCGGTGGGGACGACGGCATAGCCCTTGCGTTCCACGGCGCCGATGAGGCGGTTGAGTTCCTGGCGGTTGAGCAGCAATTTGCGGGTACGTCCCGATTCCGGGTTGATATGGGTGGAGGCGGTGGCCAGTGGGGTAATCACTGCGCCCAGCAGGAAGGCTTCACCGTTTTTAAAATAGATGTGGCTGTCCTTGATCTGGACATGTCCGGCACGCAGGCTTTTGACTTCCCAGCCCTCCAGGGCAAGGCCGGCCTCAAAACGGTCTTCCAGTGAGTAGTCGTGGCGGGATTTCTTGTTGAGGACGATGGTGCTGGAATTCGTCCCTTTTTTGTCTTTTTTCTTGCTCATCGGTCTATTATATCCGAGGAGTATATGACCTGATAGCTTGCCGACCGGGTATTGTCACTTTAAATTTCCGGCCGGGTGGATTAAGGTTTCAGGCTGAGTTCGGAATAATAAAAACGATAGGGGTCGGTATGGCGGTTCGCGAATCTATACATGGACAATGGTCGACCAGATGGGCATTTATCCTGGCGGCAACCGGATCTGCAGTGGGGTTGGGTAATATCTGGAAATTTCCCTACATCACCGGGGAGAATGGCGGTGGTGCCTTTGTTTTGGTTTATTTACTTTGTATTGCTGTGATCGGCATTCCCATTATGATGGCCGAGGTCATGCTGGGTCGTCGTGGTCGACAGAGCCCGATCAACACCATGGAGACCCTGTCCATTGAGGCCGGTCACTCGACCCATTGGAAATATCTGGGCTGGATGGGGGTGATCGGCGGCTTTTTGATCCTTTCTTACTACAGCGTGATTGCCGGGTGGGCGCTGGCCTATATCCGGGAAAGTGTTTCGGGCGTATTTGTGAATTCAACACCGGATGGCGTAAAGGGTGTCTTTGGTGATCTGGTCTCCAAGCCGTGGAAGCTGATCGGCTGGCATACCCTGTTCATGGTCATGACCATGGTTGTGGTGGCCCGGGGCGTTCAGGGTGGTCTGGAGAAGGCGGTGCGTTTTTTGATGCCTGCCCTGTTTGTGATTTTGTTGATTCTGGTGGGATATGCGAGTGAGACGGAATATTTCCATAAGGGGCTGGAGTTTCTGTTTAAACCGGATTTCCATGCGCTGTTTCATGTGAAGGATGCCAACGGGGTGGAACACCGAAGCTGGAATGCGGTGTTGACGGCCATGGGGCATGCCTTTTTCACCCTGAGTCTGGGGATGGGGGCCATTATGGTTTATGGTTCATATCTGCCGTCCAACACCTCGATCATGCAAACGTCGTTCATTATCGCCATCGCTGATACCCTGGTGGCCTTGTTGGCGGGGATGGCGATCTTTCCGATTGTGTTTGCCAATAATCTGGAACCCGGCTCGGGGCCGGGTCTGATTTTCCAGACGCTGCCATTGGCCTTCGGCCGCATGGACGGCGGCATCCTGTTTGCCACACTGTTTTTCATCCTGCTGACGTTTGCCGCCTGGTCATCAAGTATTTCGCTGATTGAACCGGCTGTCGCCTGGCTGGTGGAAAATGCCGGCATGTCCCGGATTATCGCTTCTGTCGTTATGGGCGGGGCATGTTGGGCGGTGGGGCTGTTAACCGTCTTCTCATTCAATATCTGGCAAGATGTGCATCTGTTAAGCGGGATCAAGATATTTAAGGATGCCACGATTTTTGATCTGCTGGATTACCTGACGGCGAATATTATGTTGCCGCTGGGCGGTTTGCTGATAGCCATTTTTGCTGTTTGGGTGATGAGTCGTGAGGCCAGTATGGAAGAACTGGATCTGGGTAACGGTATTCTTTACAAGAGCTGGCGCTTGCTGGTGCGTTATATTACACCGGTGGCGGTCATTATCGTCTTTATGAATGTCACCGGTGTGTTTAACTGGCTGTCTTCCATCGCCTGGTTGCAGGCCCTGTTTGGCGGTCAGGTTTAGCGGAGTGCGACTGAAAAGTGATTAGCCGAAGTGCGTTGGTGATCTACTCCGCCGAACAAATGTTCAGGCTGGTGGATGATATCGAATCTTATCCGGCGTTTTTGCCCTGGTGTGGCTCCAGTACCGTGTTATCACGCACTGACGATGAAGTCACTGCGAGTATTGGTGTATCACACAGCGGGATGAACAAGTCTTTTACCACGCGCAACGTGAATCAGCCATATAGCCGAATTTCCATGCATCTGGTGGAAGGGCCATTTAACCGGCTGGAGGGCATCTGGCAATTTCAGCAATTGGGTGATGATGGTTGCAAGGTGTCGCTGGAACTGGATTTTGAGTTCAAGAGTAAACTGGTCGGACTGACTTTCGGGCCGATCTTCGGGCAGATGGCCGGGACCATGGTGGATGCCTTTACACAACGGGCGGTGAATGTTTATGGCTGAAACAGGCAAAATCAAAGTCGAAGTGGCGTATGCAAAACCGGATGAGCAGGTAATTATTCCGGTGATGGTGGAAGAGGGGACAACGCTGGGGCAGGCGGTTGAGCTGTCGGGGATTTTACACCACTTCCCGGAAATCGATCTCAATCAGAACAAGACCGGTATTTTCGGCAAGATCGCTCCGACAGAGACGGTTTTGCAGGAAAAGGATCGGGTAGAGATTTATCGCCCGTTGATAGCCGATCCGAAGGAGTCACGCCGTCGTCGGGCGGAAAAGAAATCCGCCGACTAGCGTTGTTTGGTGTTGGGATAACCCTGGTTTTCAAACTTCTGCAAGCTGTCACCCTTGAAATAGAGCGTCAGGTTCTTCTTTTCAACAGTGTTATTTTCACCGCTTTTGAAGGTGTAGATATAATCCCAGCGATTGGGATGGAAAGGGTCTTGCAGAACGGGAGTGCCCAGCAGGTAAATGACCTGTTTTTTGCTCATACCAGCCTTGAGTTTGTCCAGGGTCTTGCCATCAATAATATTCCCCTGTTGAACATCCAGTCGGTGAACACTGCAGCCCGCGGTTAGCAGGAAGAGACAAATTCCTGTAGAAATGAGAATCTTTCGCATTTAGAACCCAAAACCATCTATAATTCGGAAAACGGTGATTCTACCTGAACGACCCTGCTGTCCCAAGAGGTAATGATGGAAAGCAATGATTTAAAAAAGGCCGGCTTAAAAGCGACCCTGCCACGAATCAAGATCCTGAAGTTCCTGGAAGAGACGGATGCCCGCCACATGAGCGCAGAAGAGGTCTATAAGGCCCTGCTGGATAGTGGTGAGGAAGTGGGCCTGGCCACAGTATATCGGGTGCTCACCCAGTTTGAAGCCGCCGGCCTTGTCTCCCGCCATCACTTCGAGGGCGACCATTCCGTTTTCGAACTCAATGACGGCGAACACCATGACCACATTCTTTGTGTAAAATGCGGCCGCGTCGATGAATTTCTCGACGAAGTAATCGAAGCACGCCAACACGCCATTGCGAAGGAATATGGTTACTCCATAACCGACCACTCACTCTACATCTACGGCGTCTGCACCAACTGTCAGAAAAAAGGCTGAATGCTTTTTCAGTAGCTGGACATAACGCAAAGACGCGAAGGCGCAAAGGACACAAAGTTATTTTTTTATGTGTTTATTGAGTCGGCGTGTTAACCACGTTTACATGGGTTTTGTAATACCATTGGGAATAAGCCTTTCGATTGGAAGACTTTTTACTTTGGAAGTAAATTTTCGAGGCAGTTATGCCCGAAACCAAACGAAATCATTAACACTCCAGGTTACGAGCGCACCAGAATAAAGAAAAATTTATAAATATTTCTTTGCGTTCTCTGCGACTTTGCGTCTTTGTGTTATGTTTTCGTACTTCTAAATAACCTCAAGCCTGGGCGCGTTCGATCATTTCCCGTGCGTGGGAGAGGGTTTGTTCGGTGATTTCCAGTCCGCCGAGCATTCTGGCCAGTTCGTCCACCCGTTGTTCGGTCTTGAGTGACTGGATGCGGGTGATGGTGAGCGCCTGATCGATCTGCTTGCTGACCTGGAAGTGGTGGTGACCCAGCGCGGCGACCTGCGGCAGATGGGTGACACACAGGACCTGACGACGGTTGCCTAACGTACGTAATTTCTGACCGACTATTTCAGCCACCCGTCCGCCGATACCGACATCCACTTCGTCGAAGACCAGGGTGGGGATCAGGGCGGCTTCGGTGGCGCAGACCTGGATTGCCAGACTGATGCGGGAGATTTCACCCCCGGAGGCGACCTTGGTGAGCGGTTTCAGGGGTTGACCGGGGTTGGCGCTGACCAGAAATTCCGCCCGTTCCTGTCCCTGTGGAGAGAATTCGTCCTCAGGCAAAGTTTCCAACCGCACCTCAAATTTACCGCCCGCCATGCTTAATTCCTGCATGGCCGCCGTAACCTGTTTGGAGAGGTGTGTGGCGGCTTGTTGGCGGGCCTGACTTAATTGTTGAGCCTGTTGCCGGTAGCGTTCAGCCGCCGCGGAAATGGTCTGTTGCATTTTTTCCAGTCGAATATCGGCATCTTCCAGTTCGGCAAGTTCCGCCTGTAGCGTGGGTAACAGGCTGACCAGCTCTTCCGCCTGCACATGATGTTTGCGGGCGAGGGTGTGGACCTCGTTAAGTCGTTCCTCGACCTCGCTGAGCCGCGCTGGATCTGTTTCCAGGTTGTTGATGTAGTGGCGCAGTTCACTGATTGTCTCATTCAGCTGGATGGTGGCGCTGTCCAGCATTTCCGTGGTGGCTTTCAGATCCTCATCTACTGCCTGCAGATCCTGGAGTTCGGACAGACACTGACTCAGGGTATGGCTGACAGAGTATTCATCGCTCTCCTGCAAACGGTGCATAACCCGTTCGCTGGTGGTGACCAGCTGGTTAATGTTAGCAAGGCGCTTGTGTTCATGTTCCAGTTGTTCTGTTTCACCGTTGGCAAGATTCAATGCCTCCAGTTCCTGCACCTGAAAACGCAGCAGATCGAGTCGGGCATCGCGCTCTGCGCTGGCGCGACTCAGGCGCTGAAACTCTTCATTGACCTGTTTCCATTCACGGTAGGCGGAGACCACGCCCTGCAGGAGTTTGGTATCACCAATAAAGGCGTCCACCAGCTCGGCCTGACTGCTGCGTTTCATCAGGGACTGGTGTTCATGTTGTCCGTGCAGGTCCACCAGCATCTCACCCAATTCCCGGAGTTGGGAAATCGGCGAAGGTTTGCCATTGATAAAGGCCTTGGAGGGGCCGTTGGCGCTGATGGTGCGGCGAATGATGCATTCATCGGCGCTGTCCAGTTCGTGTTCCCGCAACCAGGCTTCGGCGGCGGGATTGTTGCCGGTATAGAAAGAGACACTGACCTCCGCCTTGTCGGCGCCGTGTCGCACCACATCGGAATCCGCCCGGTCACCCAGTGCCAGTCCCAGTGCATTGAGCAGGATGGATTTGCCCGCGCCGGTTTCACCGGTCAGGACGGTCAGGCCGGTTTCCAGCGCAAGGTCGAGTTTTTCGACAATGGCGAAATTCCAGATATGGATATGGGTCAGCATGAAATGGTTCAGCCCCTCACCCCAGCTCGTGTACCGGAGCCGGGGTATAAGAATATGTTGTTGATATTTATGGCAAAATCGCCAGTGTGTCTCCAGCTCGACATGATGGTGTCGCTGTTTTTCCATAGCGGTCAATCATAGACAAAGCCGCTGATTCTGAAAACCCTCATTCAGTCGGACAACTCGTTCATCTAGCTGAAATGCTCACCCCAGTGCAATTTTGCGCGCAAGGTCTCGTAGTGGCTGTGGCGGCAGGGGTGGAGCAAGCGCACAACCCGGCGTTTTTTACTGATTACCACCCGATCACCGGAAACCAGCCCGAGGTTGATCTGGCCGTCACACGTCACCTGGGCCTTGGCGGTACTCTTTTTGACAATGACCTCAATTTCGCTGTCACCATCGATCACAATGGGGCGATAGCTCATGGTGTGAGGGCAGATGGGTACCAGGACCATGGCATCCATATCGGGTTCCAGAATGGGGCCGCCGCCGGACAGGGCATAGGCGGTGGAACCGGTCGGGGTGGACACGATTAATCCATCGGAGCGCATCGCATTGAGAAACTTGCCGTTGATATAGGTTTCGGTCTCAATCATGCGGGCCACTTCCCATTTATGGACCACCACATCATTAAAGGCGTCACTGTGGCTGCTTGTGCCGTCCTTGTGGTGAATGGTCGCTTCAAGCAGGATGCGGTGCTCTTCTTCGAATTTGCCGTTGAGAATTTCGTCCATGCGCTCTTCCAGTTCATGAGGCGAAATATCGACCAGAAACCCCAATCGACCCAGATTCACCCCCAGGATAGGGACATTGTACTCAATCAGATTGCGGGCAGCGTTGAGCAGTGACCCGTCACCACCGACAGTGATGGCCAGGTCACACTGTACGCCGATTTCATCCAGACCGGCGGTGGGCAGGGTATTGTTATTGATGGTGGCAGCGGTGTTTTTTTCCAGAACCACTTCACGTTCGCGATCTTGCAGGAATTGACTCAGCCGCAGCAGCGTATCACCGATTCCGGTATCGCCATATTTGCCTATCAAGCCAATTTTTCTGAACTGCTGCGACATACTTATAATAACCCGGTTTGTTTATGGGCAAACTTAACATAAGTCTTGATGCAGGGCTATGCAGGGTTCTCTGAATTGGAGCGCAGATTGACACATGCCTGTCAAATTGCTAATTTTCCTTAGCACTCTCATCTTTAGAGTGCTAATCAACATACTGTCCTTGGCGGACCCCGAATTATCCTGACCATGGTAAGACGTTTTGAACAAACCATCTGTCATCAATGAACGCGCCCAGCTTTTGCTCAAAAACCTCATCGAGCATTACATTCAGGACGGCCAGCCGGTGGGATCACGTACTCTGGTCAAGGATTGCAAACTGAATTTGAGTCCGGCGACGGTACGCAATGTGATGGCAGACCTGGAAGATGCAGGCTTGATCGTCGCACCGCATACCTCCTCAGGCCGTATACCCACCGGTCGCGGATATCGTTTTTTCGTCGACAGCCTGCTGACAGTGAAACCCATCCGCAATCAGCTCATCGAAAAACTCAAGCTGGAGCTGATTAGCAGCGCCCCGGCTGAGCAATTGCTCGGCAATGCCTCGACATTGTTATCCAATATTACGCGCATGGCCGGCGTGGTAATGATTCCTCGCCAGGAGAAAGTGACCCTGCGGCATGTGGAGTTCCTGCCGCTGGCTGTCAATCGGGTCTTGGTGATCCTGGTGGTTAATTCACAGGAAGTGCAGAACAAGATCATCCAAACCGACCGTGAATACAGCTCCTCAGAATTACAACAGGCCAGTAATTACCTCAACAGTGAGTTCGCCGGTTCCGATCTGTCGGATGTGCGGGAGCGGTTGCTGAAAAGCATGCAGGATATGCGGGCCGATATGAACAAGATCATGATGTCGGCCATGGAGATCACTGATCAGGTGCTGCAAGAGAAGCACAACAGTGATTATGTGATGAGTGGTGAAACCAATTTGATGGATTACGCGGAAATGGGCGATGTGGGCAAACTGCGCCAGTTGTTTGAGACCTTCAGCACCAAGAATGATCTGCTGCATCTGCTCGACAAGTCCATCCACGCGCAGGGAATGCAGATTTTCATCGGGGATGAATCGGGTCACCCCGTGTTACAGGAGTGCTCGGTGATCACCTCACCCTACAAGGTGCATGATCGGGTGGTTGGCGTGCTGGGGGTCATTGGCCCGACCCGCATGGCCTATGATCGGGTGATCCCTGTTGTCGATGTGACGGCAAAATTATTGAGTTCGGTCTTGAGCTCGGAATAATCACCCCTATATCACCCGGATATTCAAATTTTCATACCAGGCAACAAGCCCGAAGTTGGAGAGGCCAATGAGTGACAAAGAAACGGAGCAGACGGAACAGGAACAACTGACCGAGGCTTCGGCAGAAGAAAACCAGGGGACGACTGCCCAACAGTCTGCCGAGACAGAAGAACTTTCCGCCAAACTGGCCGCAGCAGAGGCCAAAGCCCAGGAAAACTGGGATCAACTGTTACGCAATCGTGCAGAAATGGAAAATCTCCGTCGTCGCATGGAGCGGGATCTGGAAAATGCCCACAAATTCGCCCTGGAGCGTTTTGCCCAGGAGCTGTTACCGGTGCGTGACAGTCTTGAGATGGGACTGGCGGCGGCCAGGGCCGATGACGCGGTAGTCACCACCCTGACAGAGGGGGCTGAACTCACCCTCAAGATGCTGACCACCGCGATGGAAAAGTTTTCCATAAAAGAGGTTCATCCGGTGGAACAACCCTTTAATCCGGAATTACACCAGGCCATGAGCATGCTGGAGATGGCTGACAAGGCACCCAATACCGTGGTGGATGTACTGCAAAAAGGCTACACCCTGAACGACCGATTGATCCGTCCGGCCATGGTGGTGGTCTCCAAAGCCGCAGCCAAAACCGCACCGGTGAGTGAAGAGCAGACAAATATCGATGAACAGGCTTGATCTTTTAACGGTCGACCTTATCTCGATAAACAGAAACGAATTTTTTAAATAGCAATCAAAGATTTGGAGAAAACAGTCAATGGGCAAAATTATCGGAATCGACCTCGGTACCACCAACTCCTGCGTGGCAGTGATGGAAGGCGGTAAACCCAAGGTCATCGAAAACAGCGAAGGTGATCGTACCACCCCCTCCATCGTCGCCTTCACCGGTGATGATGTTCTGGTCGGCCAGTCGGCAAAGCGCCAGGCGGTCACCAATCCAACCAACACCCTGTTCGCCGTCAAACGCCTGATCGGTCGCAAGTTCACCGATGCAGAAGTGCAAAAAGACATCGACATGGTGCCCTACAAAATCATCAAGGCGGACAATGGTGACGCCTGGGTGGAAGCCGAAGGCAAGAAGATGGCGCCGCCGGAAGTCTCTGCCCGTGTGTTGATGAAGATGAAAAAGACCGCCGAGGATTATCTGGGTGAACCGGTAACTGAAGCCGTGATCACCGTACCGGCCTATTTCAACGATTCACAACGTCAGGCCACCAAGGACGCCGGCAAGATTGCCGGTCTGGAAGTCAAGCGTATTATCAACGAACCAACTGCCGCTGCACTGGCCTTTGGCATGGACAAGAAAGAAGGCGACCGCAAGGTGGCTGTCTATGACCTGGGTGGTGGTACATTCGATATCTCCATCATTGAAATCGCTGATATCGACGGTGAACACCAGATCGAAGTGCTTTCCACCAATGGTGATACTTTCCTCGGTGGTGAAGACTTTGACATGCGCCTGATCGACTATCTGGCCGAAGAGTTCAAAAAGGATCAGGGCATCGACCTGAAGGGTGACCCGCTGGCCATGCAGCGTCTGAAAGAAGCCGCTGAAAAGGCCAAGATCGAACTGTCCTCTTCCCAGCAAACGGATGTTAATCTGCCGTACATCACAGCGGATGCCTCCGGTCCGAAACACATGAACGTCAAGGTGACCCGCGCCAAACTGGAATCACTGGTCGAAGGACTGATTGCCCGTTCCATCGAACCTTGCAAGGTGGCACTGAAAGATGCCGGTTTGTCAGCCTCCGAGATCAATGATGTCATTCTGGTTGGCGGGCAGACCCGTATGCCCAAGGTGCAGGCGGCAGTAAAAGATTTCTTCGGCAAGGAACCACGTAAAGACGTGAATCCGGACGAAGCGGTTGCGGTCGGCGCCTCTATCCAGGGTGGTGTACTGGGCGGTGAAGTGAAAGACGTGCTGCTGCTCGACGTAACACCGTTGTCTCTGGGTATCGAAACCCTCGGCGGTGTCATGACCAAGCTGATCGAAAAGAACACCACGATCCCAACCAAGGCAAACCAGGTATTCTCAACGGCGGATGATAATCAGGGCGCAGTAACCGTGCATGTGCTGCAGGGTGAACGCGAACGTGCCGATGCCAACAAATCACTGGGTCGATTTGATCTGACTGACATCCCGCCGGCGCCTCGCGGTATGCCGCAGATCGAAGTGACCTTCGATATCGACGCCAACGGTATTCTGCATGTGTCTGCCAAAGACAAGGGCACCGGCAAGGAACAATCTATCGTTATCAAGGCTTCCAGTGGTCTGTCTGATGACGAGATCGAAAAGATGGTCAAGGATGCAGAAGCGCATGCAGCCGAAGACAAGAAGTTCCATGAACTGGTCAATGCCCGTAACCAGGCTGACTCCATGATCCATGCCACCCGCAAGTCGATGGCCGATCTGGGCGATGATAAGCTGGAAGCCGGTGAAAAGGACAATATCGAAGCGGCCATTACCGCTCTCGAAGCGGTGCTGAAAAACGATGATGTGACCGAAATCGAAACCAAGACCAAGGCGTTGGCTGAAGCCTCCGGTAAAATGGCTGAACGCCTCTATGCCCAGAAGGGCGCGGAAGGTGCTCAGGCCGGTGCTGACGCCGGTCAGCAGACGGATGCCGCTGCTGATGACGTGGTTGACGCAGAATTTGAAGAAGTGGACGACAGCAAGAAGTAATACGTCAACCATACCGGTTTGACCCGGTAGATCGATCTGAAAATGGCAGGCGTGTTGTGAAACGCGCCTGCCGTTATTTTGTGTTACAGGCTGAATAACAGCAGACAGGAAAAACGAGCGGAACGCATGGCTGAAAAACGCGATTATTACGAAATACTGGGTGTCTCGAAGAATGCCACTGATGCCGAGATCAAAAAGGCTTTCAAACGGCTGGCCATGAAATTCCACCCGGATCGGAATACGGATAACCCCGAAGCGGAAGACAAATTCAAGGAGGGCAAGGAGGCCTATGATGTTCTCAGTGATGCACAAAAGCGTGCCGCCTATGACCAATTCGGTCATGCCGGTGTCGATTCTTCCGCCGGGATGGGTGGTGGTTTTGGCGGCGGTGCCAGTTTTTCAGACATTTTTGGTGATGTATTTGGTGATATTTTCGGTGGTGGCGGAGGGCGACGCGGCGGCCGCCACGCCTATCGCGGCGCCGATCTGCGCTACAACCTGGAACTGAGCCTGGAAGAAGCGGTCGGCGGGACCAGTGTTAACATCCGCATACCGTCTCATGTGCAGTGTGACGAATGTGGCGGCAGTGGTGCGAAAAAAGGCACCAGTCCCACCACCTGTACGACCTGTGGCGGTCATGGTCAGGTGCGAATGCAACAGGGTTTTTTCTCCCTGCAACAGACCTGTCCGCGTTGTCATGGCAATGGCAAAATCATCAGTGACCCCTGTGGCAAGTGCCATGGCCAGGGCCGCGTGGAGAAACAGAAAACCCTGTCCGTGAAAGTGCCGCCCGGTGTGGATACGGGCGACCGCATTCGTCTTTCCGGCGAAGGTGAAGTCGGGGAGAACGGCGGGCCGCCCGGTGATCTGTATGTGCATGTTCACGTCAAGGAACACGGCATTTTTGCCCGCGAAGGTAATGACCTTTACTGTGATGTGCCGGTCAGTATCGTCATGGCCGGTCTTGGCGGTGAGCTGGAAGTGCCCACCCTGAACGGCCGGGTCAAATTGAAAATCCCGGCGGAAACACAAACCGGCAAGATGTTTCGTCTGCGCGGCAAGGGGGTAAAATCACCACGCGGCGGCGGCCCCGGCGATCTGATGTGTCGCGTCACCATTGAAACGCCGGTGAATCTGACCAAGAAACAAAAAGAATTGCTGGAAGAACTGGGCAAGTCCATGAAAGAGGACAATGTCAAACACAGTCCGCGTGAAGCCTCGTGGCTGGACGGGGTGAAGAAATTCTTTGAGGATTTGAAACCCTGATTCCATTGCATTTGTCGCCAGTTGCGTGAAGAAACCGATATCACGGCAAAACAGCACACACTTTGTCGTCCTTGCGATACCGGCATCGCCGGCGAGATCAATATTTTATTAAGGTTACCAGAATGACAAGAATAGCAATTACCGGTGCGGCGGGGAGAATGGGCAGAGTACTGCTCGAAGCTGTTTTACAGGATGAAACCGCTGTTATTGCCGCAGCAATCGAGCGTAACGGCAGCTCAGTGATCGGTGCTGACGCCGGGGAAGTTGCCGGCATCGGCAAACAGAACCTCAGTCTGGTGGATGATCTTGCCTCGGTGGCTGATGCATTTGATGTCTTGATCGATTTCACCCGACCTGAGGTGACCATGGCCAATCTGGCAATATGTCGCAAGACCGGTCGGAAAATGGTCATCGGTACAACCGGCTTTACCGAGGAACAGAAACAGCAGATCAGTGATGCGTCAAACGAGATCGCCATCGTCTTTGCCCCCAACATGAGCGTCGGCGTCAATCTGTGTCTGAAACTGCTGGATATGGCTGCCCGGGTCATGGGCGAATATACCGACATCGAAGTGATCGAAGCCCACCATCGCCACAAGGTGGATGCCCCTTCCGGCACCGCATTGCGGATGGGGGAAGTCGTTGCCGCAGCGTTGGGCCGTGATCTGAAGGACTGTGCTGTCTATGGTCGTGAAGGTAATACCGGTGAACGGGAACGCAAGACCATTGGCTTTGAGACTATCCGCGCCGGAGATATCGTTGGCGAACACACCGTGATGTTTGCCGATATCGGTGAGCGGGTGGAAATTACACATAAGGCTTCGTCACGCATGACCTTTGCGAAAGGCGCGGTGCGTGCCGCCAACTGGTTAATGCAAAAGCAAAACGGCTTGTTTGATATGCAGGATGTACTTGATCTTAAGGATTGATGTGCCGTGCTATAACATTGTCAGGCAGTCAGCATAGTGATCAAGTTGTAAAAAAACCGGGTTTTTCTCGAATAGATTATAAATCTTCAGATTGTGGTCGAGATGTCTTTCGATAATCGCAGTCGCAACAGCGATATCGTTTTGAGTGATGCTTTTGTTTTTATCAAACAACATCCATAAAAATAACTGTATCATTGCATAGGGCAATACTGCATGCAGGAAAGTTGCCACGAAATTTCCTGACCTTGGTTGCATGGGGAAACCTGTATTGACGCATTTAACAAGGAGATAATTCGTACCAAATTGATCGAGATCCGCCAATGCCGGTAACGCCGCTTCGCGCAGTTTCAATACAGTTTTGTTAAAATCGCTGAAGTTATTCGCTTGTCCGCTAATCAGTGATTCTGCCTGTGTGATGAACGAATCATGTCCAAATTGTTCCAGAAATGACCTGCCCTTGCTCCCTTTCGACAGGATGTAAACCAGACACCAGAATTGTCCTCCCTGAATATCGGTGGGTTCTATACGTTTGTTTTTTACCAACTGCTGTAAGTCGCGGAGTTGTTGTCTCGGTTTGTTAAAAAGTCTTTTCACTGTTTGCCAATTCAGGGTTTGTTCCTGCGAATGGATAGACAATGAGATCAGCAGTCGGGACAGCAGTAACAAGCGGGTCCCTAATGGTGTACGTTGATCCTGCATAACCTGAGTGAAAACATTATTCAGCTCGATTGCCAGGCCGGCATCAAATTCTAGCTTTGTAAAAACGGGGTTTATGTCACCGGTTGTCGTAAAAAGTGCTGCAGGATCACTGATTTCGAGCAGTTGTTGCGTGATGGCAGGGCAGCCCATAGATGCTGTTTTGGTATTTCGCAGGTCTTCTGTTCGCGAGCGTCTTGGATACTCCCGGCAGGTTTGCGGAAGATTTTCATGCCCGGTCCGCAATTGCAGGCTGCACTGTCGGTTATCGTTCAGCAGCACACAGTATCCATCACTGCGCAGTTTCATCACACAGCCTTGTTCCTGATCCTGTCTGGTGGCGTTGTTCAGCTCGTCACGAAGTGTTTGATCCGGGATTTTCGCCCACTTATCGAGTGTTGCGCTATCGACATGAATCGACCAGGTGATGCAACAGGTCAGGGGGCACTTGTCGGCGAGACATTGAAATTTATCCAGGGTATTTAACGTGACTTGCAAAGCGTTTCTCCGCTGTGGTTTGCAACATTGTACCCAAAAAAACGCCTGTAGACATGTTGGTGTGAGTAAGTCACTGTTAATTAACAACCGAATGCCGGATAAAATAACTGGTATCTACCCTTGGCACTTTCCCGGCATATTTAGTACAATCCCCCTGGTCTGAGACAAATCCGGCCAAATCTATTCTGAGCGGGAGGCCCCCGGTAGGGTGCCTCCCGTTTTTGCACGCGTAAAATCTGGAGGGGACGTTGAGAAAGCAAGCACTGTTGGCACTCGAAGATGGAACGGTCTTTTATGGTGAATCCATTGGCAGTGACGGCCGGACAGTCGGGGAGGTGGTGTTTAATACTGCCATGACCGGTTATCAGGAAATTCTCACCGATCCCTCATATGCACAACAAATCGTAACCCTGACCTATCCCCATATCGGTAATGTGGGAACAAATGAGGAGGATGAAGAAGCCTCCAATTTGTATGCCAGTGGTCTGGTGGTGCGCGATGTCCCCCTGATTGCCAGTAACTGGCGCTGCAAGGAGAGCCTGCCGGATTATCTGGTACGCCGCAATGTGGTGGCCATCGCCAATATCGATACCCGTAAACTGACCCGAATCCTGCGTGAAAAGGGTGCCCAGAACGGTTGTATCATGGCCGGTGACAAGCTGGATGAAGCGGCGGCGATTGCGGCAGCCAAAGGTTTCCCCGGTCTGAAAGGCATGGACCTGGCCAAAGAGGTGACCACGCACCAGCCATATGAGTGGGTACAGGGCAGCTGGACGCTTAAAAACGGTCTGCCGAGTGCACCACATCCCATCGAAGAAAAGCTGCCCCATCATGTGGTAGCCTACGATTTTGGTGTCAAACGCAATATTCTGCGTATGCTGGTGGATCGCGGCTGTCGACTGACGGTGGTGCCGGCCCAGACACCGGCTGCCGACGTCATAAAACTCAATCCGGACGGAGTATTTCTGTCCAACGGACCGGGCGATCCCGAACCCTGTGATTACGCCATCAAGGCGGTGCAGGAGATAGCCGGCAAGGTACCCCTGTTTGGCATCTGTCTGGGTCACCAGATCCTGTCACTGGCCAGTGGTGCGAAAACCATCAAAATGAAATTCGGACACCACGGTGCCAACCACCCGGTGCAGGATTTAAAGACCAAAACAGTGATGATCACCAGTCAGAACCACGGGTTTGCGGTGGATGATTCGACCCTGCCGGCCAATCTGCAGGCAACTCATCGTTCACTGTTTGATGGTTCGTTGCAGGGCGTGGAGCGCACCGATGTGCCCGCATTCAGTTTCCAGGGGCACCCGGAAGCCAGCCCGGGTCCGCACGACGTGGCGCCGCTGTTTGATCACTTTATTGAATTAATTAAATCTCAACGCAAAGACGCAAAGACACAAAGTTGAATATTCTGAATTTATTTTGAAATCTTTGCGCCTCGGCGCCTTTGCGTTAAAACAGTAAGAAACACTATGCCAAAAAGAACAGACATTGAATCCATCCTTATCATCGGTGCAGGCCCGATCATCATCGGTCAGGCCTGTGAATTTGACTATTCCGGCGCCCAGGCCTGTAAGGCACTGAGAGAGGAGGGTTACCGGGTAATTCTGGTGAACTCCAATCCGGCCACCATTATGACCGATCCGGAAATGGCCGATGCCACCTACATCGAGCCGATCAACTGGCAGACAGTTGAGAAGATCATCGAAAAGGAAAAACCGGATGCCTTGCTGCCCACTATGGGCGGGCAGACTGCGCTCAACTGTGCACTGGATCTGGATCGCATGGGCGTGTTGGCAAAGTACAATGTGGAAATGATCGGCGCCACCAAGGACGCCATCGACAAGGCCGAAGATCGGGATCGTTTTCGCCATGCCATGCGCAAGATTGGGCTGGATATGCCGAAATCAGCTATTGCTCACAGCATGGAGGAGGCGCTGCAGGTGCAGGCCCAGGTGGGTTATCCGACCATTATCCGTCCCTCCTTCACCATGGGCGGCAGTGGCGGCGGCATCGCCTATAACAAGGAAGAGTTTATCGAAATCTGCGAACGCGGACTCGACCTGTCACCCACCAATGAATTGCTGATTGAAGAATCCATTCTCGGCTGGAAAGAATACGAAATGGAAGTGGTGCGGGATCGCGCAGACAACTGCATCATTATCTGTTCCATCGAAAATCTGGATCCCATGGGCGTCCATACCGGTGACTCCATCACGGTTGCACCGGCCCAGACCCTCACGGACAAGGAATACCAGATCATGCGGGATGCCTCCCTGGCGGTATTGCGCGAGATCGGCGTGGATACCGGCGGTTCAAACGTCCAGTTTGCCATCGACCCCGATAACGGTCGCATGATCATCATTGAGATGAATCCCCGCGTCTCCCGTTCATCAGCGCTGGCCTCCAAGGCCACCGGTTTCCCTATTGCCAAGGTGGCCGCCAAACTGGCGGTGGGTTACACCCTGGATGAATTACAAAACGAGATCACCGGCGGCGCCACACCGGCTTCGTTTGAGCCGAGTATCGACTACGTGGTCACCAAGATACCGCGTTTCACCTTTGAAAAATTCCCCCAGGCCGATGCCCGCCTGACCACCCAGATGAAGTCGGTGGGCGAGGTCATGGCCATCGGTCGAACCCAACAGGAATCCCTGCAAAAGGCCCTGCGTGGCCTGGAAACCGGTGTTGATGGCTTCGATGAGATGCTCGACCTGAATCGCTCCGATCTGATGGATATTCTGCGCCGCGAGCTGAAAATACCCGGTGCCCATCGACTGTGGTATGTGGCGGATGCCTTCCGTGCCGGCCTAAGCGTGGAAGAGATCTTCGACATGACCAAAATTGATCGCTGGTTCCTGGTGCAGATCGAAGAGATCATCAAGCTGGAAAGCGAGGTCAAGGCCGGTTCTCTCAAGGATCTGGATGCGTTGCGTGTCCGCTATCTCAAACGCAAGGGTTTTTCTGATCGCCGTTTGGCGAAATTGCTTGGCATCAAGGAGCAGGCCTTCCGCAAGCATCGTCATGATCTGGGCGTTCGTCCGGTCTACAAGCGGGTGGATACCTGTGCGGCGGAATTTGCCACCAGCACGGCCTATATGTATTCCACTTATGAAGATGAATGCGAGGCCGCACCCACGAATCGGGAAAAGATCATGGTATTGGGTGGTGGACCCAACCGCATCGGCCAGGGGATCGAGTTTGACTACTGCTGTGTACATGCCGCCTTCGCCATGCGTGAAGATGGCTATGAAACCATCATGGTGAACTGTAACCCGGAAACCGTTTCGACCGATTACGACACATCCGATCGACTCTACTTTGAACCACTGACTCTGGAAGACGTGCTGGAACTGGTGGAACTGGAAAAACCCAAAGGGATCATTGTGCAATATGGCGGGCAGACACCGCTGAAGCTGGCACGTGATCTTGAAGCCGCCGGTGCGCCGATCATCGGCACCACCCCGGATTCCATTGACCTGGCGGAAGACCGCGAACGTTTCCAGAAACTGTTGACCAAAATCGGTCTGAAACAGCCGCCGAACCGTACCGCCCGCAATGAAAGCGAGGCCGTCAGGCTGGCGGAGGAGATCGGTTATCCCCTGGTGGTGCGTCCATCCTATGTACTGGGCGGGCGGGCCATGGAGATTGTCTATAACGAGGAAGAACTGCATCGTTACATGACCGATGCGGTGAAAGTGTCGAACGAATCACCCGTCCTGCTGGATCGCTTCCTGGATGATGCCATTGAAGTGGATGCCGATGCGATTTGTGACGGTACCGATGTGGTGATTGGCGGCATCATGCAACATATCGAACAGGCCGGTGTGCATTCCGGTGACTCAGCCTGTTCGCTGCCACCCTATAACCTGTCAAAAGAAGTGCAGGATGAAATGCGGGCACAGATGGTCAAACTGGCCAAGGGGTTGAATGTTGTTGGTTTGATGAACACCCAGTTCGCCATTCAGGGCGATACAGTGTATGTTTTGGAAGTGAATCCACGCGCCTCGCGTACCGTGCCATTTGTCTCCAAGGCGACCGGACAGCCGCTGGCAAAAATTGCGGCGCGCTGTATGGTGGGCAAGAGTCTGCAACAGCAGAAATTCACAAAAGAAGTGATTCCTGCCTATTATAGTGTGAAGGAAGCTGTTTTCCCGTTTATCAAATTCCCCGGTGTGGATCCGATTCTTGGACCGGAAATGAAATCCACCGGTGAAGTGATGGGTGTGGGGCGTAATTTCGGTGAGGCTTTCGGCAAGTCACAGATTGCAGCGGGTGTATCATTACCGCTTAAAGGCAAGGCATTCCTGAGTGTGCGTGAAGCGGATCGCGGTAATGTCGCCAAAGTCGGCAAGATGTATGCAGACCTGGGTTTTGATATTGTTGCAACTCGTGGCACGGCCGCTGTTTTGCAGGCCGCCGGTGTGGATTGCAAGGTTGTGAACAAGGTAATGGAAGGCCAACCGCATATTGTGGATATGATCAAGAACGACGAAATCGACCTGATCGTCAATACCACAGAAGGACGGCAGTCGATCGCGGATTCCTATACGATTCGGCGGGCTGCATTGCAACACAAGGTGACCTCAACAACCACGCTGGCCGGTGGTGAGGCACTGGCGATTGCGCTGCAACAGAAAGACATGAGCGAAGTGAACAAATTGCAGGATTTGCATAAGGAGACAGGCGCATGAGTGCACGACCCCCTATCACTGCCGCCGGCGCGGAACGGTTACGTGAAGAACTCAAGGATCTGAAGAGTGTGCAACGGCCGAAAGTTATTCAGGCCATTGCCGAAGCACGCGAGCATGGCGATCTGAAGGAAAATGCCGAATATCATGCCGCTCGTGAACAACAGAGTTTCATGGAAGGCCGCATTCAGGAACTGGAAGCGGTGTTGTCGAATGCGGAAATCATTGATGTAAAAACCGTCGGTGCCAATGCCGGTTCAAGGATTGTTTTCGGTGCCACCGTTAAGCTCTATGATATTAATGATGAAAAAGAAGTGACCTATCAGATCGTTGGCGATCTGGAGGCGGACATCAAGAAAGGCCTGATTGCGGTTTCATCACCCATTGCCCGTTCTCTTATCGGTAAATCGGAAGAGGATGAAGTCGTTGTGAAAGCACCCGGCGGGGATCGGGAATACGAAATCATTAAGGTGACATACCAGTAATACCTCACCGGTATTCGGCGTGGTTGACACGCGAATACCGCATCCGGCTGCGCGACGAAATTTGCCCGGTCAACGGCATACCCAGGAAATTGCGATATGTTTCAGATATCCCAGCGCATCTTACTCACGGTCTGGATCGGCGGTATGTGGATCATCGGCTATGTGGTTGCACCCGTACTGTTTAATCTGCTCGAACGCAAGCAGGCCGGCGAAGTTGCCGGACAACTGTTTACCATCATGAGTTTTATCGGCCTGGTCTGCGGTATTCTGTTATTGGCCGGTGTGTTATATCAGCAGGGGGTTCGGCATTGGCAACAGTGGCGGATATATACCCTGCTTGGTATGTTGATCATTATTTGCATCGGTCAGTTTGTGCTGCAGCCCATGATGGCGGAACTTAAGTCTGCGGGATTGACGGGTGATGCAGCCAGACAATTCGGGCAATTGCACGGTATCTCCTCCATTCTGTTTTTGCTCAACAGTCTGGCCGGGCTGGCGCTGGTTACTGCGGGATTAACCAAAGATAAAGACTGATCACGGGTATTGTCCGGCCCATGCGGCTGTCAAATCTTGAAAACAATCCTGGAAAAAGCGGATAAGTGCCCCAAGATTCAATGGTATTGAGGCACATGACCCAGTCGGTAATTCGATGCCTGAAGTGTCAGATATAACAGGTTTAGTTTTTGGGCAGGTCAATCACCGGTTTCTCCGCCCGACGAAAGAAACAGGCGATGTGGCCGATACTCTGTATAAGTTCACTGGCGGTTTTTGCGGTGATTTCGTCGATCATCTGTTTACGGGCTTCGCGGTTATCGGCATTGACGCGAACCTTGATGAGCTCGTGGTGCGCCAGCGCGGAATCGATTTCCAGCAAGACGTTTTCCGTCAGGCCGGCGCCACCGATAATGACCACGGGTTTGCGGTCATGGGCCAACCCGCGGAGAAAGTGCCGTTGTTTTTGCGATAAAATCATATTAACCAATCCGGAATAAAAGAGCGGCGATCATATCATCACATGGCCAGATCCAAGCAAAGTAAAAAGTGGCTCAAAGAGCATTTTGATGACATTTATGTCCAGCAGGCCCAAAAAGAGGGCTATCGATCACGGGCGGTTTACAAACTCGACGAGATCAATCAGCGGGACCGGCTCATCAAACCGGGCATGACCATCGTCGATCTGGGCGCGGCGCCCGGTGGCTGGTCACAATTGGCCGGTCAGCGTATGGACGGCAAGGGCCGTATCATTGCCCTGGACATCCTGCCCATCGACAGTTTGCCGGATGTCACGATTATCCAGGGGGATTTCACCGAGCAGGCGGTGTATGACGAATTATTACAAACCATGGAAAATCAACAGGCTAACCTTGTAATGTCGGATATGGCACCCAATATCAGTGGCATGAAGGCCGTGGACCAGCCCCGAGCCATGTATCTGGCGGAGCTGGCACTGGATTTCGCGAAAAATATCCTTGTAAAAGACGGGGACTTTTTGGTGAAAGTCTTTCAGGGAGAAGGTTCTGATGAGTACATGAAAGCGCTAAAAGCCTGTTTTGACAAGGTGATTGTGCGCAAACCGAAGGCCTCCAGACCTCGTTCCAGAGAGGTATATTTGCTGGCCAGAGGCTACAATGGCAAACTATAATCAAACGATAGTGTTACTAACCGGTATCTACCGATAGAGGAAATGGTTTGAACGAAGTAACGAAAAGTATAGTGTTGTGGGTGCTTGTCGCGGTCATACTCATGGCTGTGTTCCAGAGCCTGAACAACCCCAAGACTGAAAAGCAACCGGCCTATTCTGAATTTATAGAAAGCGTTAAGCAGGGTCTGGTGAGTGAAGTGCAAATCCAGGGGCGGACTATCTCAGGCACCAAGATGGATGGCAGCCGTTTCAGCACCTTCAGTCCCGAGACGGATAATACGCCGCTGATTACCACCTTGCTGGAACACAGCGTTAAAGTTACCGGCAAACCCATTGAGCAATCTATCTGGACGCAGATATTTATCTCCTGGTTCCCCTTCCTGCTGATCATCGGTCTGTGGATATTCTTTATGCGTCAGATGCAGGGTGGCGGCGGTGGCCGCGGCGCCCTGTCCTTTGGCAAGAGCCGTGCCCGTATGCTGGGCGAGGATCAGGTTAAAATCACCTTTAGTGATGTGGCCGGTGTAGATGAAGCCAAGGAAGAAGTCTCCGAACTGGTTGAATTCCTCCGTGATCCCGGCAAATTCCAGAAGCTCGGCGGCAAGATCCCGCGGGGTGTCTTGATGGTCGGCTCACCGGGTACCGGTAAGACGCTGCTGGCCAAGGCTATCGCCGGTGAGGCCAAGGTGCCGTTCTTTACCATTTCCGGTTCTGACTTCGTGGAAATGTTTGTCGGTGTCGGCGCATCCCGTGTGCGAGACATGTTTGAGCAGGCCAAAAAGCATGCTCCCTGCATCATCTTCATCGACGAAATTGATGCTGTCGGTCGTCATCGTGGCGCAGGTCTCGGCGGCGGGCACGATGAGCGTGAACAGACACTCAACCAGTTACTGGTGGAAATGGATGGCTTTGAAGGTAACGAAGGCGTCATCGTCATTGCCGCGACCAACCGCCCTGATGTACTGGATCCCGCCTTATTACGTCCCGGCCGTTTCGACCGCCAGGTAGTGGTGCCGTTGCCCGATATGCGCGGTCGTGAGCAGATCCTCAAGGTGCACATGCGCAAGGTGCCCATTGCCGATAATGTTGATCCCAAGATCATTGCGCGTGGGACCCCCGGGTTCTCAGGTGCTGATCTGGCCAATCTTGTCAACGAAGCGGCATTGTTTGCCGCCCGTGCCAACAAACGTCTGGTTGAAATGGCCGAATTTGACAAGGCCAAGGACAAAATCATGATGGGCGCCGAGCGCCGATCCATGGTAATGAGCGATGACGAAAAGAAACTGACTGCTTATCACGAAGCGGGACATGCCATCGTCGGCCTCATGGTTCCCTCACATGATCCGGTTTATAAGGTCACCATCATTCCCCGTGGTCGCGCACTGGGTGTGACCATGTTCCTGCCGGAAGAGGACCGTTACAGCTATAGCAAGGAACGTCTGGAAAGCTCGATTTCCAGCCTGTTTGGCGGGCGTCTTGCCGAAGAATTGATCTTTGGCCGCGAACAGGTGACGACCGGTGCATCCAACGACATTCATCGTGTTACCGAACTGGCTCGCAGCATGGTCACCAAGTGGGGACTTTCAGAACGCCTTGGACCCATGACCTACAGTGAAGAAGAGGGGGAAGTATTCCTCGGTCATTCGGTTACCCAACACAAGAATGTATCGGATGAAACCTCCCATATTATCGATGAAGAAATTCGCGCCATTGTGGATCGTAATTATGATCGGGCCAAAGACATCCTGACCGATCACATGGACAAGTTACATCTGATGGCGGATGCGCTTATCAAATATGAAACCATCGACAAGGAACAGATCAGCGATATCATGGCGGGAAACAAACCACGGCCACCGGAAGGTTGGGATGACCATGCACCACCAACAGGTGGTTCCGCCGAAATGTCCGATTCAAAAGAGAGTGGCAACAAAGGCAGCGGCGCGATCGGCGGTCCGGCCAGTGAACACTGAAGTTTGAATTGATAACAGCATACCTGTCAGTGCCCCGCAATGCGGGGCATTTTTTTCTGCATGGTCTTCAATCAGGTCATTTTGTATCATAGGCAGACTTAAAGCACGGCTGATTAAGCAAATGAAATTCTCCACACCTACCCGTACTTTTACATTACCTGAACCGTGTGTGATGGGTATTCTCAATGTAACACCCGATTCGTTTTCTGATGGTGGCAAGTTCAACTCGATAAATTCAGCACTGATTCAGGTGCGTCAAATGATACTGGCCGGCGCATCCATGATTGATATCGGTGGTGAATCGACCCGGCCTGGTGCAGCTGCGGTGGAACCGGATGAGGAACTGGCACGTGTTATCCCTGTTATCGAGGCAATTCGACAGGAATCGGACATCCCTATCTCGATAGATACCAGCAAGGCGGATGTGATGCGTGCAGCAGTTCAAGCCGGAGCTGACATGATCAATGACGTGTGCGCCCTGCGGGGTGAAAATGCCCTGGCAACGGCTGCTGCAATGCGCGTTCCGGTATGTTTAATGCATATGCAGGGTGAGCCCCGGACGATGCAAACAAATCCGGTCTACGAGGATGTGGTTGTCGATGTCAGCAGATTTTTACAACAACGGATGGCGGCCTGTATCGAGGCAGGCATTGATCCTCAGCAGATCATCATCGATCCGGGATTCGGGTTCGGTAAAACACCGACCCAGAACATGAGTCTGATAAAGCACCTGTCAGAATTTGCAGAAATGAATGTACCGATTTTGATGGGCGTTTCGAGAAAATCGACAATAGGTTATATACTTAACAAGGACGTCGGGGAAAGGGTTTACGGCAGTGTTGCTCTGGCGATGCTTGCCATGGAAAAAGGCGCTTCAATTATTCGTGCGCACGACGTGGCGGCCACGATGGATGCAGTCAAACTGCACCTGGCGGTCCGTTCAGCGCCATAAATATAAGGTAGAAACAGGATGGCAAGAAAATATTTTGGTACCGACGGGATTCGTGGCAAAGTCGGTACCTTTCCGATAACCCCTGATTTTATGTTAAAACTGGGCTGGGCTGCCGGAAAAGTATTGGCCGGTTGTAATGGCGGTAAGGTCATTATCGGCAAGGATACCCGTATCTCCGGTTACATGTTCGAGTCAGCCCTGGAAGCGGGGCTCTCCTCAGCAGGCCTGGACATCTATCTTCTTGGTCCCATGCCCACCCCGGCTGTGGCCTATCTAACCCGCACCCTCCACGCCAAAGCGGGTATCGTCATCAGTGCCTCGCACAATCCTTATTACGATAATGGCATCAAGTTTTTTTCGGCAGATGGCACCAAACTGCCGGATGATGTGGAAATGGCGATTGAAGCCGAGCTTGACAAGGAAATGGTCTGTAATGATTCGGCCAAACTGGGTAAAGCCATGCGCGTCAAGGATACAGAAGGGCGCTATATCGAATTCTGCAAAAGCACTATTCCCTATGCCACCAACCTGACTGGTTTGAAGATAGTGATCGACTGTGCCAATGGCGCCGGTTACTGGGTGGGGCCCAGTGTCTTGCGCGAATTGGGTGCTGAGGTAATTGCCATTGGTAATCGTCCGGATGGGTTGAATATCAATGATGGATGCGGTTCCACCAAGCCGGCGCTGTTGCAGGAGACGGTACTGGCTGAAAAGGCGGACCTGGGGATTGCACTGGATGGAGACGGTGATCGAGTCTTGATGGTCGATAGTGAAGGAAATCTGGTGGATGGCGATGAACTGCTCTATATCATTGCCATGGATCGTAAAGCGGCCGGCAGTTTAAACGGTGGTGTGGTCGGAACGCTGATGACCAACCTGGGGTTTGAACATGCCATGCAGCGAGCCGATGTTCCCTTCAAGCGGGCAGCGGTCGGTGATCGCTATGTCATGGAAGCGCTGTTGAAGGAAAACTGGAGTCTGGGCGGAGAAAATTCCGGCCACATTATCTGTCTGGATCGGACCACCACCGGTGACGGTATGGTCTCCGCCCTGCAGGTGCTATCGGCCATGGTCAGCAGTGGCAAATCCTTGCGTGACTTACTAAACGGCATGAGTAAATACCCGCAAACCCTGGTGAATGTCCGGTTGGTAGAGCGGATGGATGTGTGTGGACAGACACCGGTCAAAAAGGCTGTCGAGGATGCCGAAGCCATGCTGAACGGCTCAGGTCGGGTCCTGTTACGTCCTTCCGGCACCGAACCCCTGATTCGGGTCATGGTGGAGGGGCAGGACGAAGGACTGGTTAAATCGGTCGCCAATGGTATTGCCGATGTGGTGCGTGAGGTCGTCTCCTCCTGAGCCGGTCTTTGTACCTGAATTGTCGGGTTTTTTCCCATACTTGATTGATTTCCGCCGCTCCCAAGGGTAAGCTTTCGCGCTATTTTCAATGCCGCAAAAGAAGACCGAGGGGAGAAGAATGCGAAAACCGATAATTGCCGGAAACTGGAAAATGAATGGTTCCCGTGACAGCATCAAAACACTGCTGGACGGTATCAAGGCAGGCATGGGTGATGTGAAAGCGGCAGAGGTGGCCGTTTGTGCCCCTTATATTTACCTTCCCGATGTGGCTGATCAACTTAAGGGGACCGCAGTTGCCTGGGGTGGTCAAAATTTAAGCACTGAAGAAAAAGGCGCCTTTACCGGTGAAATCTCAGCCTCCATGTTGCTGGATTTCAGTTGTAAATACGTCATTGTCGGTCACTCAGAACGTCGCACCCTGTATGGCGAAGACGATGCCCTGGTGGCCAAAAAATTCGCGGTAGCCCACAAAGCCGGGTTGACGCCCATCCTGTGTATTGGTGAAACCCTTGAAGAGCGCGAAAAAGGCATTACTGAAGAGGTATGTGCCCGCCAGTTAAAGGCCGTCATTGACGAAGTGGGGATCAAAACCCTGGGTGAAGGCGTCATTGCCTATGAACCGGTTTGGGCTATTGGCACCGGCAAGACCGCATCACCGGAACAGGCCCAGGATGTACATGCATTTATTCGTGGCATGCTCGCAGAACATGATCAAGGTGTGGCCGACGGACTGCGTATTCAGTACGGCGGCAGCATGAATGCGGGGAATGCCAAAGAACTGTTGGCCATGGCTGATATCGACGGTGGGTTGATCGGCGGCGCTTCACTGAAGGCTGAAGATTTCCTGGCGATCTGCACGGCCGCAGACTAATCTGAACCAACTCAAACGGAAGTAACTGAAACAATGGTACACAATTTATTATTAGTCGCTCACGTCCTGATCGCCGTCTCCTTGATCGTGTTGATCCTGGTACAGCAGGGTAAAGGTGCTGACACCGGTGCGGCATTTGGAGCGGGTGCATCAGGTACGGTATTCGGCGCACGCGGATCAGCCTCGTTTTTGACCCGCACCACAGCTATTCTGGCGACCCTGTTTTTTATCACCAGTCTGAGCCTGGCCTACCTGACGAACAAGCAGGCTGCCCCAACCAGCGTGGTGGACAAGGCCAAAATCGAACAGCAACAAAAGGCCGGCGATAAGGCCCCGGATGTTCCTCAGGCTGACTAAACCCTAAACTGCAGATGTGGTGGAATTGGTAGACACGCTATCTTGAGGGGGTAGTGGCGCGAGCCGTGCGAGTTCGAGTCTCGCCATCTGCACCAAATTTTCAAATCAGACCTCTACAGTCTTCGTGGTTGTAGAGGTTTTTTTATGGTCTCACTCGCCCGGTACCCGTGCGAGGTGACACAGGCCATCCCTGGCCTGTGCCCTTCGGGGGCGCGAAAAGCGCGCCTCCAAATCTGCTCCCGGCAGATTTGTCGAGTCTCGCCATCTGCACCAAATTTTCAAATCAGACCTCTACAGTCTTCGTGGTTGTAGAGGTTTTTTTATGGTCTCACTCGCACTTGGTCGTCGTGCATCGTGGTGAAATCAAATCATGACAACTGCTCCTGAAACTCTCATAACGACCATTTTTTTCATTAAAAGTCTGCTACCCAACTTCCACATCCATGTGTTCCCAACCAGCTCGCCATCCCTGGCTCGCGTTCCTCAGGCTGCGAAAGTCCACTGGACTTTCGGTCCATCGTCACCCCTGCGGGGGCGCGAAAAGCGCGCCTCCAAATCTGCTCCCGGCAGATTTGTCGAGTCTCGCCATCTGCACCAAATTTTCAAATCAGACCTCTACAGTCTTCGCGGTTGTAGAGGTTTTTTTATGGTCTCACTCGCCCGGTGCCCGAGCGAGGTGACACAGGCATCCCCGGCCTGTGTTCTGCGAGTCTCGCCATCGCTCCGACCCTGGGAAGTTGTTGTAACTTCTGTTGCGGGGTTTTTTGTTCTGACATATATTTTCGTGAAATTGCCAGTCTGAACGGTTGTTATCTAGTTAGTTTTGTGAGAACCCATGCTTCCCGTTCAAATACCGGTCAATTCGAACCGTACAGCGTGTCAGCTTTGCCTGAGTGAAGGTGTTTATGGGGACGATATCCACAACTGTTTTGCTGCTGGTATGCAGTAACATCTTTATGACCTTTGCCTGGTATGCGCATCTAAAAACGTTAAACGACAAGCCGTGGATCATTGCCGCGCTGGTGAGTTGGGGTATTGCCCTGTTTGAATATTTGCTTCAGGTGCCTGCCAACCGGATCGGCTATACCGCCTTGTCGGTCGGTCAGCTGAAAATTATGCAGGAGGTGATTACCCTGTCTGTCTTCGTACCTTTCTCCATTCTGTATCTGAAAGAACCTCTGAAACTGGATTATTTGTGGGCCGGCTTGTGTTTGCTCGGCGCGGTGTTTTTTATGTTCAGAAGCAAGCTGGTTTAGTGGCGGTGAACAGAGGTAATGCGGCAATATTTGTAAACAGTCGGTGAGTTATACCGACATTGGATTGGAGCAAAACATGACGCAAAGTGATACTGCGCTGCTGCAAGAATTGACAGACTTGCTACGTTCACTGGTTGATATACCGGATGAGGAGATGGTGTGGCTTCGTCAGGCTGTCAAACCATGTTCCTTCCCTGCCGGCGATACCCTGTTCAGGACAGGTGTGCAGGACGGTTCGGTTCATTTTATTTGTTCCGGTCTGGTGCGGTATTTTTATCAAACAGAAGAGGGCCTTGAACGCAATCACACCTTCGCGGGTGAAAAAACACTGGTTGCCTGTCTCGGGTCTTACATCACGGACAGCCCGTGCCGTTTCTCTGTTGAGACGCTGGAACCGACCCGGACACTGCAAATCAGTGCCGCTGCTGTCATGCACATGGAGCAACGACATACTTGCTGGATCAGGCTCAAACTCCGATTGATGGAACATGTGGCTTTGCGCAAGGAACAGCGCGAAGCGGATTTCCTGTTGACGTCAGCGGCTGGGCGCTATCGCCTGTTTCTGGAGATGTACCCACAACTGGTGCAACGCATTCCCCAATATCACATTGCGTCGTTCCTTGGTATTACGCCGGTGGCCCTGAGCCGGATTCGACGCCGTCTTAACCCGGGTTAATGCCTTGCCCGGCATGTCGGGGTACAGTCAACCGGAGCAGATAACCGGAGTCCTATGCCAATGGATACAACAGTTCGTGAACGGGCCGACCTGTGTTTCGCCGCAGGTAACCTGGCCGAGGCAGAAAAGTTATATCAACAGTATCGGCTGGATAATCCGGTTGATGGTCAAATCTTGTCGAAACTGGCGCTGTTGTCATTTTGGCGCAATGATTTGGCACAGGCCGAGAGGTTGTTTCATGAAGCAGGGATGACATCATCCTGGTATCAGAAGTGCAGGCCTTTCAATGTTATGCAGCTGTTTCAACAGGCCATGCTTTGCATTCGTCAGGCTCGCTGGCGGGAAGCCGCAGATTTATTGCGCAAGGCCCAGGGACCGATACCTGTGGGTCCTTTTCGTCCGCTCCGCGCCAGGGCCGCACAGGCCGAACTTTTTATTGCGACGCCACCTTATCAGATTAATGGTCCTGACCGGGTTGACTTGCCCTTTGTGGTGAGCGAACCCTTGCCTGTTGTGGAAATATCGGTCAATGGATCTGAACCGGCAAAGTTTTTTCTTGATACCGGTGCTGAAGAACTGATCCTCGACCACGCATTCGCCCGGCAGATCACTGCCAACATCGTTGACAGTGCATGGGAAGAATATGCCGGTGGCAAGAAGGGCAAGACCGGCTATGGCAAAGTGGATCAAGTCAGTCTCGGGGCGATGCTTGTGCAGCACGTTCCTGTTACGACTCTGGATTTACAACATATCTCCAGGCCTGTCTTCGGCGAGGTAGATATCAAAGGGGTAATCGGTACCCGGTTCCTGATGCACTTTATGGCAACCATTAATTACCCGGCCCGGCAATTAACCTTGCGCAAATCTGAAAAAGTCATCATGGATGATTTTTATCGTCATGCAGAACAGAACAGTTGTCATGTTATCCCGTTCTGGCTGGTTGAGACACATTTGATCTTTGCCCGGGGCGCATTCAATGAGCGTCCGGCAGGGATGATGTTCATCGACACCGGTTTGGCCGGTGGTGGTTTTATGACTTCACGGCACAAGCTTGAGCAGGACGGTGTCAAATTGGACTGGCGTGCCGCAAAATCAGGATACGGCGGCGGAGGGAAGATCAATGCCCTGGAGCTTGTGGTCGACCGGGTTGTGCTGGGCGAGTATGCACAACGCGTTATTCAGGAAAAGGTGGATTGCATTGTGACAGAAAAGGAGTTGTCTATTTTTAAAGGGTCGCTGGGTTTTGCTGTTGAGGGACTGATTTCACACCGTTTTTTGCGCGACTTTTCCCTGACTTTCGATTTCATGAGAATGCAAATGGTCTTGCAGAGAAAGTAATGTCCGATATTCCCTTGATCTGATACTCCGTTACAGGCAGTGTACAGACAAGGCGATTCATTTTTTTGATTCACGTAAATGGACAAGCTCTTTGGCTCTGGCAAGCTGACCTTTCCATTTGCCGAAGGCCTTGCCATCTGACTCCATCAAGACTATCTCTCGCTGTGTTTTCATATCTATATCACCGGCCGGTGAGTTTCGGAATGGTGTGCCGGGCAGGGGCAGGAAGGTGTGGTTGTTAACACGGGCTCCCAGCTCTGCCAGTGTCTGTGAATACGCCAGAGTGAGTTTATCATCATCCGGGGTTTCACCCGGCAAGCCGTACAGGAAGACCACGTTGAGTTGAAAGCATTCCGCCAGGCATAATTTAACGGTACGGGTAATGTCCTCGACTATGAAGCTTGGGCATGAGAGTACAAACTTGCTAAAATATGCGTGTAGTGTTATTTAACCATTATTACAAAGACTGTGAAAATTCCAGTCGATAATAATTTGCATTTTCAAGGATTTTCCCGTTAGCCGGAACACCGCCTCGTATGACTGATGAATTGTCCGTTCACCTGCCCGGTTCGGTTTCTTTGGCCGAAATGTATGAAATTACCGAAACGAACGGGGCACTCACGGATAAGCAGGTTGATGCGTTGCTAAATGAGATTTTTTTGCGGGATTCACGGGATATCAACAAACAACGGGAAACGTCCGGCCGGATTCACAACCTGGGATATCGGGTTCAGCAGGATCTGGCCCGCACCGGACAACTGCTCAAACAGCCGCTGGACAAGCTGCTCAGCGATGCCGAGGATGGCGGGTCGGTGGCCCATGCCCTGCAAGCCTTGCAACAACGGACCGCGCAGATTAATCCAAACCGGTACAACTTTGACATGGGGACGTTACGCCGGCTGTTTACCCGCTGGTTCGCACTGGATACACCGTTATCCGCCTGGGTCAAACGCTACCGGGCCAGGGAAGGGGATTTCCAGTCGATCCTGACACAACTGCAGGACGGACGCGGACAGCTGGAGCGGGATAACATTACACTCAGAAATGATCAGGACCGTTTGCGCAAACTGACCATTGAATTGGAAGGCGAAATAAAACTTGGTCTGTTGCTGGACAAGCGCATTGCGGAAAAGCTTGTTGAGGGTACAGAAAATACACATCAACACTATATTGAAAATGAAATTATCTACCCCCTTAAGCAACGTATTCACGATTTGCAACAACAACTGGCCGTCAGTCAGCAAGGGATCATGACGACCGAGATCATCATTCGAAATAACAGGGAGTTGATACGCGGCATTGATCGGGCATTGAGTGTTACTGTCGTTGCGTTAAACACCGCCATGACACTGGTGGTTGCTTTGCAGACCCATAAAACAATACTGGGCGAGGTGGCAAGTCTGAATCAGCAGGCAGAAGAGATGCTGATAAACTCCAGCGCTAAAATGAACGCCGAGTCTCAGGCAATGGCCAAACAGACCAAGGCAGTACAGTCAGCCATGTCTAAACTGAAATCGGCATTCCAGGATGTCAGTTTGTCGCTGGATGATATCAACCGGTTTCGCCATACTGCCCTGCCCTTGATGAGTGCTTCCGTTGTGGAAATGACACAGTTGGGCCGGAATTTGACCGCCGGGCCGACAAAGGCGGCGCAGGGTATTATTGAGAATAAAGGGACAGAACGGTCGTCATTCTGACGATAACTTGAGGTTGCCTTGAATGCCGGTTGAGTCGATTAAATATTTGCATGCCTGTTATGAAGCGGATAACGGCAACAAGAGTCTGTGGAATATCCATGCCAATGATATCCAGCACCTGCGTCAGTTAACCCTGGCTGAAACAGCGGTCTGTCAGGTGACGGGCGCTTACAGTGTTGATCATAAGTATGGTGAAGCATTATATGCGGCTGTTGCCACCTACCGACGGGAAAAGACCCTGCTGTATGCCTCCCACTTTATCATTGGTTCTTTAACGACCAACGCATATGGGAAACCCGCCACCCGTAAAATCTGTGCACCACTGTTTTTGTATGATGCGGAGTGTGTGCGAGACAATGGTTATCAAATCAGCATTGATATCAATAATCCACGCTGGAACTATACCTTACTTTATGCGTTAACGGGAGGGCGGGAACATTCAGAAGAGTTTGAAAGGGATGTTGTCGAGCAATGTGATCCGACTGATACACAATGTCTGTTGGATTTGTTAAATAAATACAGCAATGAAAAACAGGTACTGTTATCGGCGGAGTTGCCGGCAGGTAAGGAGAATTTTGCCACCCAGGTCGCTGCAATCGGTAAGCGCAGTTATTTGTTTGTCCCGGCTTCTGCCGTCATGTTTATTAGTCGTTCCATGTCATCCAGGGGCATCATTGATGAATTAACCCTGATGGCCGGTGACGCATCATTCCCCGCGCCGATCATTGCACTGTTGGGAAATCCGACAGGCGAAACCCTGACACGACGCGCCAAGCGGTTGTCTGATTTCAGAACTGTCCCGGGCCTGTTAAGTGATGCACAAAAGCAGATCATGTACTGCGCCTCGAGAAATGTCCTGAGTCTGTTAATCGGACCGCCGGGTACAGGTAAAAGCTATACCATTGCTTCACTGGCGCTGGAGCGCTTTATGCAAGGGGAGAGCGTCCTTGTCGTGTCGCAAAATGAACATGCCGTTGATGTGATACGCGACAAGATCGTGGAAAATTTCGGTCTCAGTCACAACGCGGTCATGCGCGCCGGGACACGTGATTACCACAGTCATCTGAAAAAATATCTGGATGAGATCACTCAGGGCAGGGTGGCCGGGAAAAAACGCAATACGAAAAAACGTGAACTGAATCGGCTGATCAGCAAACTGTCAAAAAAAGAGCGCGCGTTTGAAAAGCAGCTGGTTACTGCGCAAAGTGATGGCCAATTCCTGTATGATGTCGAAAACGGTAAATACCGGTACAATCTGTTTGCCAAATTTCGCCTGTGGCGGCTTTCCCGGCAACGGGGACAGGTGGAGTTTTTGCATGACAGTCTGGCCGAGATGCAGAGCCTGCAAAAACAGCGGGAAGCATTATTGGCGGAACATATTGATATCGTCTTTCACAATAAACTGCATGATTGTTTGAAACACAATCGACAGAGCTTGACCAAATTTCGCCAGGCTTTGGGTGCAAAGACGTCCCTGCGTCAGGAACAATTATTTACCGAGCTGAATTTCACCGCCTTGCTGGAGGCTATGCCCATCTGGCTTTGTTCTCTTGCCGCATTACACCGTGCATTGCCGCTAAAACCGGAAATGTTTGATTTGGTCATTATTGATGAAGCAACCCAGTGTGATGTGGCCTCGTGTTTACCTGCCCTGTATCGTGCCAGACGGGTGCTGGTCGTCGGTGACCCGAAGCAATTACGCCATGTTTCTTTCCTCTCGCGCGCCCGGCAAGGGCAATTGCTGGATCGCTTAGCGATTGATGCAGCCACATTTGATATCAGCTACCGTGACGACAGTCTGGTGGATGTGGTGGTTCGCAAACTGGGTGCCCAGGAGTCGGTTGTTCTGCTCAATGAGCACTATCGCAGTACACCGAATATTATTAATTTCAGCAACCGTCGTTTTTATGACAACCGCTTGCGTATCATGACAGAAAAACCCGGCTCGGAATCGGATGGTTCGATTGAAATCATTGCCGTAGAAAACGGACAGCGCATTAACGGGGTGAACGAAACGGAGGCGCAGGCGATTCTCGAAAAACTGCGCAGTCTGGTGGATGAACAGGCTGTGATCCCGGCGCAATATAAACTCGCTATCGGCGTGTTGAGTTTTTTTCGGGAGCAGGCTGAATATATTCAGGATTTGCTGTTTAAAATGTTTACTATCGATGAACTGGTTAACCACAAATTACGCGCCGGGACACCATATGCCTTCCAGGGTGAGGAGCGGGACATCATGTTGATTTCCTGTGGTGTGGATGATGACACGCTGCCGGCGACCTATACCTATCTGAACCGACCGGATGTCTTCAATGTCGGCGTTACCCGGGCGCGTGAGCTGCAACTGATTTTTCTTTCTGCGGCAATGGAAAACATTCCCGCCACGACCCTGTTGCAGCAATATTTATCTGAGATACAGCAAAGTGCGGCGGCAAATCATGCCAAACTGGAACATCGTAACGAGGTTATTCAGGAGTTCGCCCATACCTTTTCCGGCAAGGGTTATACAGTCTTGCTGAATTACGCGATTGCCGGGATTGAAATGGATCTGGTGTTGATTGATGAAGGCAGTACACTGGCTGTTGATCTGGTCGGCTTCCCCGGTGAAGAGGGGGACCCGTTGTCTGTGGAACATTACCGGGTATTTGAACGGGCCGGACTGGCTATCCATCCGGTTTGTTACATGTCATGGTGTCTGGACAGGCAGGGCGTGATTCAGGGCGTCAGCAATGTTTTTGTCAAACTCAAAGAGGCGAATACCATTCAACGCCTGACGGCGGGCGGTTTGTCATATCACTGGACAAAACTGTTGGCCTCTCACAGCGTATTGGCCCATAACGTCAGAGAGATTGAAGCTGATCTGATTGCCATGAAGCTGGATCATGAACGTATCCAGCTGGGTGAATTGATCGATCAATATCACAAGACCCTGTGGGTTCTGAATGAAAAACTCAATCCCACCGAACTGACCTTTATTCGCTACAGTTCGTCTGCGGAGCAGGTTTTCCTCAATGGTATTGAAAATCTTTCCCGTATTGTGATGCTGGTAAAGAGTATTGTGCGTCATGTGGACGGCAACTCGACCGCTGCCGAACGACAGACCTTGCGTGAGGAACAACAATCGGAAATAGAACGGCTTTACCGGGAAAACAGCAAGGCGGTCGCCATGCTGGAGGAATTGGCTCTGAACTGGAGCAAAACAAATACCCGGCATACCTATGGCATGTCGGATATGGATGAGGCCTTGCAGGATTTGCAGGCGTTGTCAGAAAGGACGGATCAATACTGATCGATGTTTCTCCTGACGGGAGTGCTGCGCAAAGAACGCGAAGAGGCACATGTATCGTTAACCCGGCCCTTGCTTTGCGGTTAACTGTTTTTGATATCCAGACGCTGGTGTTTACTGATCTCAGCGATGATGGTTTTACCCACCCCGGCTGACGCGGCATGGATCGGCCATTGGCTGACGGCTTGCATAATTTCATCAATGATCTGTTGCGGTCGATTCAGGCTGATACTTTCGGCAATGCTCAACAGGTCGGCGCGCGTGAAGTGATCCCGTTTACCATTGAGGCTCATCTGGTGCTGGTTGGTCCAGATCCCGGCCGGGTTGTGTGAATAGATCACATCGTAGGCAGGTGACAGCTGCCACTTCCCGTCCGGTTGCATGAGAAAGGCAATATTCTTGGTGTGATCATCCTGATTGCGGGCAATCACATTAAATACCATGCGTCGAAACTGTTGTTCCGCTTCAGCCTTGCTCAGACGCAGTTTGCGCATCACGGCAAAGGCCTGCTCGTAGCTGTAGGCGCCGGCCTGATTGTAGTCATAATGGGCGATACCGCACAGGGATTGCAGGTGCAGCTTGTTGCCGTTCACCCGATCAAAACGTTTGGTCATGAAATGGGCGCGACCGTTTTCTTCCAGCAGCCGGCATTCGGTCATGTTGATGCCTGCCGCCACGGCCATCTGGTGATAGGCATATTCGATGCGGCCGTACTCCCGGGGTTCTCCCAGTTCCAAATCGGTGACTCCGTCGAATTTCAGGATCCAGTAGTCGTAACCGGCCGGGGCTTCCGTTTGCCCGGAGCGCACATTGCCCTGTGCATCCATGGCGATGACCGCCTTGGGTCTGGCGCCGCCGGCCGAGGTACCGACACGCAGAATATCCAGAATGGCATCATTGCCGGCTGTATTCCCGTGGCCGAGATTGACGTCCAGACTATTGCGGTTGGTCATGATGGTCTGCGCCAACTCCACCAGATCCGCGATCTCCACCGGCACCGATTTGTCATGCCGATCAATGTAGGCAGGGGCAAACTCCAGTGCCCCCATGGCTCGTTTACCTGTATAACAAAGTCGTTCCACCGGGCTGAATTCATTGATGTCACGCCCCTGCCGCGCCAGCCAGGCGTTGATGATACTGTTGCCGAATTTATCCGGCAGGGCATCGGCCAACAGGCCGGGCAGGCCGAAGAAGGTGCCGGAGTTGAGGCCGGGAAAACTGAACAGGCCGCTGCCATGCCGCGCTATGTTCAAACTCATCTGTAACGGGGCGATATCCAGGCCGGTGGAGAGAAAATCCGGCTCATATTCAAAGACGCCGTAACCGCGATCAGCCCGCCAGGCGATAGCGCCGACGGTGTAGCCCCAGAGGCTGACCAGCGCGGTATCGACCCGTTTTACCATTCTGTGGGGGGCTCCGTCTCATCGGCCATGCGGCGTTTGCCGGAGGCGCGCTGCCGCGGCTTGCCCTGGCTGCGGGCCAGTTGCAGGGGGCTGATCTCCTGCCGGGGGATAAAGCTGTCCAGGTCGTCCAGACAGCCCAGCTCACGCAGGACGGCGATCAGGCTGGTCAGTTTGCCGCGTCCCATCTCCAGTGCCTTAATCACGTTGAGCGAGAGGGTGGTGGCCTCTGCCAGTTGTTGTTGGGTGAGGTCCCGGCGCAGGCGCAGGCTGCGTAACCGTTCCCCCAGTTCCGCAGCGATGCGTTTGTCAGATAAAGAATAGAAGTCCATAACAGGTAATAAACGGGCTCAAAAGGCAAATAAAAGACTTTAACAGATTATTTAAAGTCTATTATAGGCAGGCTTTTCAGTATGTCCAGCAAGTTTTGACAACGGCCAGATAAAAGGCCGCTATAGAGATTTAGATGCGATAAAAATCCATTAAAAGGCAGTTACCGGCTAGAAAACCTTGTGTATTGTCTTTTCCTTAACCGGGATCTCCGCCAGCCATTTTTGCAGGTGGTCTGAGAATGGAGCGCCTTGCACCGGCAGGTAGATATGCAGTTCACCACGGGTGAAGCGGGCGCAAACCAACCCGTACTGTTTTGAGAACTCGATGTGGATTTGATCTTCCATGCTCGCAGGGTCATGACCCATGGAACGGTCAAAATAATAGGGGCCTGTCATGATGTAGCCTTGTTTACCGACAGGTGTAGTTGTGAGTTCGAAATAACCGAGATCAATCAGATGGTATTGCATCATGCCGCCCAGCCATAACCCCAGGCCGTTTTCCATTAATCCGTTACTCTCTGCGTCAGCCAGTTTGTTCTGCTGCCGGTAGATCTGGTCGATGAGCGCATAGTTGGGTTTGTCGCCGGCTTTGAAGTGGTACTTTTCCTGCACGTAGAGTTGCAGCAGGCGCAGGCCGTAAAAACGGCGCAGACAGAATTCGGTTTTGTCCTTCGCTTTGCATTGCTGATCGCGAGCTTTCAGCCAGGCGCGTTGTGCATCACGCAATTGTTTTTGCCCTGATTTATCCAGTTGCTTGCGCAGGCTTTTGTAACGACTGCCCAATAGCAGATCGGCTGCGGCAAGCACTCTTGATTCACAAATTCCCGTTTCAACGGGACCGGTCGCTTTGGCACAATCAAATCCGGCCTTGTAATACAACTTGACTGAGTCGGGGACGAAACGGGATTCGGCAGTAAGTTCATAATAGTGATTAATGGAACAGCCCAGCAGGCTGAGTGTGTTGCCACGGGAAGAAGGTTCCATTTTGATGGTAAGGGTACAGGTTTTCGATGTGTTGTCATCGATCACCGCTGTTGCACTGTTGGCATCGACAAAGCGGGCAGTGCCATTGATAGAATGGCCGTTCATCCCGATGCCTTCGTCGTAATAAAAGCTGAAGCCTTCAGCCGTAACATTTTCAATGGTGATGGAGTGGTACCGTGTTGGATCATTGATCTTCCATTCACCCGACCAGTCGGCAGGTGCTGCCTGGACAGGCAGGGCAAGGAACAGACAGACGAGACAAGACAGGTAACCGGGAATTGTTCTGGTGTGCATGATGGATCACTTTTTCAGTTTGATTTCAGGCCATTGATCGGGGTCCTTGTCAATCGAGCAATCGGCATTCCCCCGTGCGCTATTTATAGCGGCAGATGCTGAATCAGGTTTAATGGTAATTTTGTAGTCAAGCAGATAGCCGCAGTTACCCACACCTGAATAACGGTGCAGCATAGTCAGCAGCTTGCGGTCTTTATAAAAACCGCCGGTGATGCGTTTATCATACACAAGTTTCCAGGTGTTGTTGCCTTCGTTGAGTTTAAGTTGCGGCAATTTCAACAGGCTGGTTTTAATACCCTGTCCGGTGAACCTGACAAGATAAACCTCGTAGACACTTTCATAGGCATACAGATCGCAGGTGACGTGCATGACGTAGTTCTGATTATCCACCTGTAAAAATTTTATTCCATAGCCGTATCCTGCCAGGATTTCCAGGTGACGTCGCCCCTCGCAGGATGCAGACCAGTTTGCCAGCTTGCGCCACTTTTTTCTGCCAGGCAGGGTGAGCTCCTTCCATTTAACTGATTCCCGGTAATAGGTTGCATCATCGAGTAACAACCGGGAGAGCACATCAGTTCTCTGTTGGTAATGTTTAATCAGACAATCTATCACAGACTGATTTCGGGGACCGTTTGGATTCGTCCCGCAACGATCGTGACGATTATCCAGCCATTCCAGTTGATCCTGCTTCAGGGCTGTTTTTTCCTCACGATCCATCTTGTTACGGATTTTTTTGTAGACCTCACCCAGTTCCCGATCATGACGGGCAAGTTCGGCATCACTGCAAATGGTTTTTTCCATATCACTGGCAGCCTTTCGGCAATCAAACGAGGGCTTGATGTCAGTATCCGCCCTCAGCGTGGCAGAGGCGAATGTCAAACCAAAAAGTATCAACCAATAAATAACGATGCGGGGTAAATGAAAAATCATAGTGATATTATTTTTGTTGGTTGACAGGAAATTGTTCTACTCGCATGACTGTCGCACCGGCAACCGCTGCGGGCATCACCAAAAAGTTAAACACCGGCAACATGGTGCCGAACATGACAGCACCGCCAAAGCCCAGTGACATGACTTTTTTCTCGGCCAGTTTGTCCAGTATCTCCTTAAAACCAAGGCCATGATTGCCCATGGGGTAGTCGGCATATTCAACCGCCAGCATCCAGGTGCCGAAATAGAACCACAGGAGTGGTGCGACAAGATTGACGACGGGAATGAAGGTTATAATGAATAAAGGGATACCCCACATCAGGAAGTAAAGCAATTTACGCAATTCATTACTGATGGAAAAGATGATCTCCTTGCTGATGGAACGATTGACCTCAGGCGGCGTCTGGCCGGTGAGGTGTTTCTCCACGGCGGCCGCCAGATAACTGTTAAATGGAGCACCAATCAGATTGGCAACAATGGTAAAACTGAAATAGATCCCCAATGCAATACAGGCGGCCAGCAATATCCAGATTGCGCCGGTGATCCAGGATAACCAGCTCGGCAAATCGGCAACCAAAGAATCAACGGTATCCTTAAAATAGGCCAATGACAGCCATATCAGCACCGAGAATAAAATAACATTGATGATCAGCGGGATGATGACGTATTTTTTTATGCCGGGCTGACGGATCAGGGTCAGTCCGCGCAGAAAATAGCTTGCACCTGTTATCGGGTTGCCGCTCATGTAGTAAGTCCTGTTTGCTGTAGTTTGTTTCTAACCAGTAATGCCACGCCATAGGCCGCTTCGGTATGTAGTGGTTGCAGCATGGGTACATTGAGTAATTTGCCACGCATCTCTGTCCAGGCCTGATTAATTGCGCCGCCACCGACAGTACATACAGAGACAGGGTATGGTGCACCGGCTTCCGCCAGTTTTTCATAACCGGTTTTTTCTATCTTTGCCATGCCTTCCAGCATGGCCTGAAAAAAGTGTAGCTGATTATCGGGACGGGGAGTGAGCACCGGTTGCTTGTCGGGATCGTTAAAGGGGAAGCGTTCACCCTTTGCCGGTAACGGGTAGTAATCCAGTCCGGTGGGTTTTGAGAAATCCAGTTCGGACATCATGGTGCGCATCTCTTCGTCAGTGAAAAATTCGCGCAGTACACGACCGCCGCTGTTGGATGCGCCACCGACCAACCAGAGATCACCATAAGGCTGGCTGTAGATGCCTGCATTGGCATCATTGATCGGTTTGTCACAGAGCACTTTCAGTACCATGGTGGAGCCCAGTGAAGTGACAGCCTCACCCGGTTGACTTGCGCCGGTGGCCATGACGGCGGCGGTACTGTCGGTGGTGCCGGCCAGGATGCGGGTCTCCGGAGAGAAGCCGTATTGTTCGACATAATCCCGTGAGATTGTGCCAATGTCTGTACCGGGTGCGACGACGAAAGGCAGCCACTCTGCCGGAATGTGTAACTGTTTAATCCAGTCCGGCCACTTTTTTTCCACTGGATCAAAGCCGGTTTTCAAGGCGTTGTTGTAGTCGGTGTAATGTACGTGGCGATGATATTTTTCAGATTCCTCATAGTCATACTCGCGCAATATATTTGTCAGCCAATCGGCCTGATGAAAAATGCCGTCCAGGGTAGCGATCCTGTTATTTTTGATTAACCAAAGCACTTTAGCCAACCCGGAGGTGGGGCTGAGCACGGGATGCCCGGCCGGGGCGATGCCGGCCAGTTCCTGTGCGCGCAGTCCGGCCCGGGCATCGTTATACATCAGCACAGGTTCCTGCGGCCGGCCCATTTCAGTGAGCATGACTGTTCCCGAGGTACCATCGACACATATCCCCTTGATTGTGTGCAGTGCAACTTTGTCGGCCAGTTTTGCCAACAGACTGTTTACACCCTGTTCCCAGGTATGCGCGGTTTGTATTTCAGCGGGCCAGTCATAAGCCAGATTGGCGACCACCTCCGCCTGCGCATTGATCACAATTGTGCGACAGCCGGAGGTGCCAAGGTCAATGCCGAGATAGAGGTCTTGAACGGTGCTTCCTGCACTCATGATTGTCTCAGGGAAGCTGAACCATTTCCGGGGCCTGCCAGCCATCCTGACGGTGTTCGGCAACAACGGTGGTATAAATTCCGCCTCTGACATTGAATTCGGCGGTCAGTCGCATAAAACGGGGCGCAACCGCCTTGACCAGATCATCAAGGATGGCGTTGGTCACGGCTTCATGAAAGGCCCCTTCCTCGCGGAAGGCCCAGACATAGAGCTTGAGTGACTTGAGTTCCACACAGAGTGCATCGGGGACATATTCCAGATTCAGTGTCGCGAAATCGGGCTGGCCGGTTTTTGGGCACAGGCAAGTGAATTCCGGGACCTCAATGCGGATGGTGTAGTCTCGCTCGGGCATGGGATTGGCGAAAGTTTCCAGGGATTTGTTTGGTTTTGTGCTCATGGTCGGGGAAGATACCTGATCGTGGGTCGAAGTGACAAGTTTAACCAATTTGCACAATTCTTATACAGCTATTTTTTGAACAATAATTATTTTGCGGGGTCGGTCGATTTTTCTCGAAGTCAATATTGTTTCACGTCGCCGCGATCCTGTATCTTAGCCGACCATGCGACTGAGAAAATTAAAACTTGCCGGATTCAAATCCTTCGTTGATCCCACCACCGTAGTACTCCCCAGTGACCTGGTCGGCGTTGTCGGCCCAAACGGTTGTGGTAAATCCAATATTATTGACGCCGTACGCTGGGTGATGGGCGAATCTTCCGCCAAACACCTGCGCGGTGACTCCATGGCGGACGTTATCTTCAACGGCTCCAGCACCCGCAAACCGGTGGGGCAGGCCATGATCGAACTGGTGTTCGATAATTCTGAAGGCCGTCTGGGTGGTGAATACGCACAATATAATGAAATCTCGGTGAAACGCACCGTCTCCCGTGACGGACAATCCCATTACTACCTGAACGGTACACGTTGCCGCCGCAAGGACATCACCGACGTCTTTTTGGGCACCGGTCTGGGTCCGCGCAGCTACGCCATCATCGAGCAGGGCACCATTTCCCGTATTATCGAAGCGAAACCGGAAGAATTGCGTACTTTCATTGAGGAAGCGGCCGGTATCTCCAAGTATAAAGAGCGTCGTCGTGAGACGGAAAACCGCATTCGCCATACCCGGGAAAATCTGGATCGCCTCAATGACCTGCGTGAGGAATTGGGCAAACAGCTGAATCACCTGCAACGCCAGGCCAAAACCGCCGAAAAATACAAAGTGCTGCGCGAAGAAGAGCGTCTGCTGCGCGGTCAGTTACAGACCTTGCGCTGGCAGGGACTGAATACCCAGGGCGAGCAAATCGAAACAAAACAGCGTGAACAGGAAACGGCGCTGGAAGCGGCTATTGCCAAACAACGTAATATCGAATCGGATATTGAAAAGCAACGTGAGGCCCACACCGAAGCCAACGACAACTTCAATCAGGTGCAAGGCCGTTTTTACAGTGTCGGGTCGGATATCGCCCGCATCGAACAGACCATTCAACATTCACGTGAACGTCGCCAGCAACAGAATCAGGATCTGCAACAACTGGAGAAGGACTGGCAAGAGGCGCAGTCACATCTGGAAACAGATCGACAGAAGGTCAGTGAACTGGAAAACGGTCTGCAGGAGATAGGTCCCGCCCTGGCTCAGGCCCAGGAAGGTGAAAGCCGCTCTGTCTCCGCCCTGGAAGAGGCGGAAATGGGCATGGCAACCTGGCAAACCGCCTGGGAAGACCTGACTCACAAACTGGCCGAAGCCAATCGTACCGTCGATGTGCAAAAAGCCCGCAGTCAGCATCTGGAACAACATATCGCCCAGCTGCAACAGCGCCGGCAGAAAACCAGCGAAGATCTGGCCAACCATGATTACACAGAGATGGAACTGCAGTTGGAGCAGAAGCAGCAGGCCCTGATTGAAACCGAACAAAACCTGCAGGCAAAGCAGGAGCAGGCCAGGTCAGTACAAAGCCGGATCATCGAACTGCGCGAATCCAGTCATAACCTGACTGCTGATCTGGATGCCTCTCGTCTCAAATTACAGGAACTGCGCGGACGCAATACCTCGCTGGAAGCCTTGCAGCAGGTTGCGTTGGGCAAGCAACACGAAGGCATCAGTGAATGGCTGGCAAGCCGTCAGTTGAACGATGCACCGCGTTTGGTGGAAAAGCTGGATGTGGAAACCGGTTGGGAACGCGCCGTTGAATGTGTGCTGGGCGGCTATCTGGAAGCGGTGTGTGTGAACGGTTTTGATGCGATCAGTGAGTCGCTGACCGGTTTGACCGAAGGGACCATTACCTTCTTTGATACCGGCGTTGAACCGCACAGCAGCGGCAGCGGCAAGGCAAATCGTCTGCTGGATAAAGTGAAAGCCCCCTGGCATCTGGAAGGCATGCTGGAAGGTGTCTATGTATCGAATAATTTGCAGGATGCCATGGCCATTCGTAACAATCTGGCCGCTCATGAATCTGTAGTGACACAGGACGGATTCTGGCTGGGCGCCGGTTGGTTGCGCGTCACACACAGCAGTGATGAAAAGGCCGGTATTCTGCAGCGGGAACAGGAACTCAAATCACTGGCGCAGGAGATCGAACAGGTCACTGCCCAGGTTGAATCCCTGCAGGAAAATTTATCCAACAGTCGCGAACTGTTGCGCGAGCTGGAAGCCCAAAGCGAAACCGCCCAGTCTGATCTCAATCAGGCCAACCGTGCGCATGCCGAAAGTCAGGGTGAGCTGAATGCCCTGCAGGCGCGTCTGGAGCAGGTAAAGAGCAGACAAAACGATCTGCAACGCGAACTGGAAGAATTGAGCAAGCAGATCGAAAACGAACAGTCAGAGCTGGACAATGCCGGCTCATCTTCAGAAACAGCGCAACAGGAAGTGAGTCTGCTCAGTCAACAACGTGTGGAAATGGCCAACCAGCGTGAAGAACTGCGCAATGCGCTGGATGAGGCGCGTGAATCGGCCCATACCGATCGTGAAGCGGCGCATCAGGTCAGATTGCGTTCCGAAACCCTGCGCACAGAACTGACATCCACACGTCAGGCGCTGCAGCGTATGGAAGCCCAGTTACAGCAACTCACCTCGCGTCGCGACGAATTACAGCGTTATCTTGCCGAAGGTGAAACACCGATCCAGGGGCTGGAAACAGAGCTGGCGCAAAAACTGGAACAACGCATAGCCGTCGAAGCGGAATTGGCCCGGGCGCGCAGTAATCTGGAAGATCTGGAACACCGTTTGCGTGGTCTCGATGAAGCTCGCAGTCAGGCGGAGCAGGCCGTCCAGGTGGTACGTTCTGAACTGGAACAGATCCGCATTGGTGCACAGGAACTCAAGGTCCGCCGTCAGACCATCGAAGAAAAGATCAACGAAAGCGGTTTCGAATTGAAAACCCTGATCGAACAGATGCCCGAGCATGCAGAAGAATCAAGCTGGGTCAGTCAGGTTGAGGACATGGAAAAACGCATTCAGCGGCTTGGCCCCATCAACCTCGCCGCGATCGATGAGTTTGATCAACAGTCCGAACGCAAAAAATATCTGGATGCGCAAAACGATGACCTTACCGAGGCCTTAACTACCCTGGAAAACGCCATCGCCAAGATTGACCGCGAGACCCGCACCCGTTTTAAAGAGACCTATGACAAGGTCAACACCGGCTTCCAGAGTATCTTCCCGCGCCTGTTTGGCGGCGGTCATGCCTATCTGGAAATGACCGGCGATGATCTGCTGGAGACCGGGATCACGGTGATGGCGCGTCCGCCGGGCAAACGTAACAGTACCATTCACCTGTTGTCAGGTGGTGAGAAAGCCCTGACCGCTGTGGCCATGGTCTTCTCCATCTTTGAACTGAATCCGGCGCCGTTCTGTATGCTGGACGAGGTGGATGCCCCATTGGATGATGCCAACGTCGGACGTTATTGCGATATGTTGCGCGAAATGTCAGGTCGTACCCAGTTCATCTTCATCACCCACAACAAGGTGACCATGGAAGTGGCCCAGCACCTCACCGGTGTAACCATGCATGAACCGGGTTGTTCACGGCTGGTGGCGGTGGATGTGGATGAGGCGGTTAAACTAGCCGCTGTATAGTGATCGTCAACGATTGTTTTGGACTTCGTATCATACCGACAGTACCGGGCTGATATAGACCAAATACTTATAGATTGCCTTGCCGCTTTACCGGCAGGGCATTTTCATTTAACCCGACATTTCTTCTCCTGCACCGGGATGCATCAGTCATGGATACGTTGCGTCTGACATTATTAATCATCGGTCTGGTCTTCATCGCGGGCCTCTACTTTTATTACCGCGATCCGGATGAACGACCGCGCATCAAGCGTGAACCACGGCCTTCACTGATTGCCCGGTTTGCCGCCCTGTTCAAACGTCAGGAAGCTCCACAAGGTGATGAGGACGAGGCATGGATCCGTCCGAAGATCACAGAAGAGGATTTTGAACAACTGGGACCGATTGTGGCCCGCCGTGCCGGGGATGCTGATGGCATGCCGGATGAAGAGATCCACATCGACTGGGACAGCACCACACCGGTGGCGCCGGGTGATGAACTGGTGCTGGTCTTTCACATCATGGCGGGGAACAACCGGTGGTTTACCGGTGATATTCTTGCGGACAGTCTGGTTCAGGCCGGGTTGGTGTTCGGTGAGAAAAACATTTACCATTTCTACGGTACACAACTGACGGCTGAAGGTGATGCGATATGCAGCCTGGCGAATACAGTGGAACCCGGTTGGTTCGATCCGGATAAATTTTCCGAGTTCACCACCCCGGGCGTGACGCTGTTTATGCAACTCCCCGGACCGATCGAAGCACGACGGGCCTTTGAAACCACCCTGGACAAGGCCGGAGAAATTGCTGAACTGCTGGATGGTGAGCTGCGTGATGAATCACGCAACCGACTCACCGAACAAACCATCGGCCATTTGCGCGAGAAAGTGGAAGCCTTCCGTTTCAAACAGCAGATCGCCGCCATCAAACAACGACGACAGGAAAGGTAAGCGGTAACCATGAGTACAGCAAACGATGTCGCCAAACGCATCGACAAACTGCGCGAAGAGATCAACCACCATAACCATTTATATTATGTGATGGATGCACCGGAGATCCCGGACATCGAATACGATCGTCTGCTGCGTGAACTACAGGCGCTGGAAAATGCACACCCGGAATTAATCACCCCGGATTCACCGACACAACGAGTGGGAGCGGGACCGCTCACCTCTTTTGCGGAAGTCAAACATCAGGTGCCCATGTTGTCCCTGAGCAACGCCATGGATGAACAGGAAGTGCATGATTTTGATCGTCGTATCTGTGAAAAGCTGGCATCGGACGAGGTTGTCTATGCGGCCGAACCCAAGCTGGATGGACTGGCCATCAGCCTGCGGTATGAAAATGGCATACTGGTGCGCGGTGCAACACGGGGTGACGGCAGCACCGGTGAGGATGTTACACAGAACGTCCGCACCATCGAAACCATCCCGTTACGTCTGCACGGCAAGGGTTATCCCAAAGTACTGGAAGTGCGCGGTGAAGTGATCATGACCAAATCGGGCTTCAACAAACTCAACGAGACCCAGCGCGAGCAGGGCGGCAAGACCTTTGCCAATCCGCGCAATGCCGCGGCAGGCAGTCTGCGCCAACTGGATCCGGCTGTGACGGCAACCCGTCCGCTGGAATTTTACAGTTATGGTATCGGTCAGGTGGAAGGTAAAAAACTGCCCGACAAACACAGCGAGATACTCAAACAGTTGCGTGAATGGGGGATGCGGCTTAATCCTGAAGTCCAGGTGGTGCGCGGGGTAAGAGGCTGTCTGCGCTTTTATGAAAACATCCTCAAGAAACGGGATCGTCTCGACTATGACATCGACGGTGTGGTCTACAAGGTCGATGATCTTGAACAACAAAACATCATGGGCTTTGTCTCACGCGCACCGCGCTGGGCCATCGCGCATAAATTTCCTGCCCAGGAAGAGATGACCGTCTTGCTGGATATCGACGTACAGGTGGGACGCACCGGCGCCATCACACCGGTGGCCAGACTGGAACCGGTCTTTGTGGGTGGCGTGACTGTCACCAATGCCACTTTACATAACCAGGATGAGATTGATCGCAAGGATGTGCGTATCGGTGATACGGTTGTGGTGCGGCGCGCCGGTGATGTGATCCCCGAAGTGGTCGGTATGGTCAAATCAAAACGGCCAAAAGGCACGCGTAAATTCAAAATGCCTGTCGCCTGTCCCGTCTGTGGCTCGGAAGTGGTCAAACTGGAAACGGAAGCCGTGGCCCGTTGCACCGGCGGTCTGTTCTGCCCTGCACAACGCAAGGAGGCGATTAAACACTTTGCTTCGCGCAAGGCCATGGATATCGAAGGGCTGGGTGACAAACTGGTGGAACAACTGGTGGATGAAGGCTTGATCCACGACATTGCTGACTTGTTTGGTTTGGAAAAAGATCAAATTGCCGCCCTGGATCGCATGGCCGACAAATCAGCACAAAATGTCATCGACGCGCTTGAAAAAAGCAAACAGACCACACTGGATCGATTCATCTTTTCACTGGGTATCAGACAAGTGGGAGAAACCACTGCCCGTACACTGGCGCAACACTTCGGCACACTGGATGCCTTGATGAAGGCAAAGGAACAGACCTTGATCGATGTGCCTGATGTGGGACCGGTGGTGGCGGAAAGCATCGCTCACTTCTTTGCTGAAAAACATAATCAGGACGTGATCAAAAAACTGCTCAATGCCGGTGTTGTGTGGCCGGAGATCAAACTTGTTCCCAAAGAAGAACAACCCCTCAACGGCAAAACCTTTGTCATCACCGGCACACTCTCCACTATGGGCCGCGACGAAGCCAAGGCCAAACTGCTGGCCCTCGGCGCAAAAGTCTCCGGCAGCGTCTCAAAAAACACCGACTATGTCATCGTCGGTGAAAACCCCGGATCAAAAGCCACCAAGGCGGAATCACTGGGGGTGGAGATACTGGATGAAGCGGCTTTCCTGAAGCTGGTGCAGGAATAGGAACACAGCACAATCTTCCATCTGTTTTTTATCAAGATGATAAATATCAGGAAGCGGCGCAAGAGGTTGCAAGTACGTATGGTGGACTATTTTTAACTATGTTCCATGTCATACAGCATGGCGATCTCTTCCGCCCATAACTCACTGTTTCTGGTTTCCAGCACCATGGGGATATCGTTAAATCGATCATCGTTCATGATGTAGAGAAACAGTTCTAGGCCGATTTTGCCCTGGCCGATGTTTTCATGCCTGTCCACACGACTGCCCAGTTCTGGTATGGAGTCATTCAGGTGCATGCCGCGCAGGTATTGAAAGCCGACGATCTCATTAAAACGCTGGAATGTCTGGTCACAATCCGCAGTGGTGCGCAGGTCATAACCGGAGGTAAAGGTGTGGCAGGTGTCCAAACAGACACCGATGCGGCTCTTGTCTTCCACCTTGTGGATGATGTGGGCCAGATGTTCGAATTTGTAGCCCAGGGTGGTGCCCTGACCGGCAGTGTTCTCTATGACGGCGGTGACACCGCGGGTCTGGTCCAGCACCCGATTGATGGACTCGGCCACCCGGTCCAGACTTTCTTCTTCGGTCAATTTATTGAGATGGGCGCCGGGATGAAAGTTGAGCAGTTTCAGTCCCAGTTGCTCACAGCGTTGCATCTCATCCAGAAAGGCTGCGCGGGACTTGTCCAGCCCGGCCTGTTCCGGGTGACCCAGGTTGATGAGATAGCTGTCGTGGGGCAGGACCTGTTCCGGCGGGATGCCTGACTCGGCCAGGTTGTGCCGGAAGGCCTCGATGCTCGCAGCTGAGAGGGCGGCAGCGCTCCACTGACGCTGGTTTTTGGTGAACAGGGCAAAGGCCCTGGCGCCGATGGCCCGGGCATTGAGGGGGGCATTTTCCACTCCGCCGGCGGCGGAGACGTGGGCGCCGACATATTTCATGAGTTTATCCAGTTCGAATCACTGCCCGGATCATAACCCAATTTCCAATCTGACCGGTCCGGCATGCTATACTTCTGCGCTTGATTTGGCATGGCGGCCCTTTGCGCATGCCCTTTTTTATACAGACCCGGCCCAACAGAGAACGCTTTATGTCCGCAGATATCCATGCCGATCGAATCCTGATTCTGGATTTTGGTTCCCAATACACCCAGTTGATAGCCCGCCGCATTCGTGAGGCCGGTGTCTATTGCGAACTCTACGCCTGGGACATCACCGAGCAGGATATTCGCGCTTTCAATCCCAAAGGGATCATCCTCTCCGGCGGACCGGAGAGCACCACGGCCGAAGATGCACCGGTTGCACCGTCGGCGGTGTTTGAGCTGGGTGTGCCGGTGTTGGGGATCTGCTACGGGATGCAGACCATGGCCATGCAGCTGGGTGGCAAGGTCCTCACCTCCGATCATCACGAATACGGTTATGCCCAGGTCCGCGCCCGCGGCCATACACCGTTGTTGAAGAATATCGAGGATCACACCAGTGAAGAGGGCTATGGCCTGCTGGATGTGTGGATGAGCCACGGTGATCGGGTGGAAGTGATGCCCGATGGTTTCATTCTCATGGCTTCTACCGATAATGCTCCCATCGCCGGTATCGCGAACCCGGAGAAAAACTTCTATGGCCTGCAATTCCATCCCGAAGTGACCCATACCCGACAGGGGCAACGCATTCTGGAACGTTTTGTCCATGATATCTGTGGCTGCAGTAACCTGTGGAATGCCGGCAACATCATTGATGACAGCATTGCCCGTATACGTGAGCTGGTTGGTGATGATGAGGTGGTGCTGGGTTTATCCGGCGGTGTGGATTCTTCGGTGGTGGCGGCTTTGTTACATCGCGCCATTGGTAAACAACTGACTTGCGTGTTTGTGGACAACGGTTTGCTTCGTTACAAGGAAGGCGATCAGGTGATGGCCACCTTTGCCGAACACATGGGGGTGAAGGTGATCCGGGTCGATGCCGAAGATCGTTTTCTGGGCAAGCTGGCCGGGCAGACCGATCCGGAAGACAAGCGCAAGATCATCGGCAACCTGTTCGTGGAAATCTTCGAAGAAGAGTCCAACAAATTAACCGCCGCCAAATGGCTGGCGCAGGGCACCATCTATCCCGACGTGATTGAATCGGCCGGCGCCAAGACCGGCAAGGCCCATTTGATCAAGTCACACCACAATGTGGGCGGCCTGCCGGAAAACATGAAACTCAAACTCTGCGAACCCCTGCGCGAGTTATTTAAAGATGAAGTACGCAAGCTGGGTGTGGAACTTGGCCTGCCTTACGATATGGTCTATCGCCATCCTTTCCCCGGTCCCGGTCTGGGTGTGCGTATCCTCGGTGAAGTGAAAAAACAATACGCCGATCTGTTGCGTCTGGCGGATCACATCTTCATCGAAGAACTCTATAAGGCCGATCTCTATCACAAGGTCTCCCAGGCGTTTACCGTTTTCCTGCCGGTTAAATCGGTGGGCGTCACCGGTGACGGCCGTCGTTATGAATATGTGGTCGCCCTGCGTGCTGTGGAAACCATCGACTTCATGACCGCGCGTTGGGCACACCTGCCGTATGATTTTCTGGATAATGTCTCACGGCGTATCGTCAATGAGGTCAATGGTATTTCCCGCGTGGTGTATGACATCACCGGCAAACCACCCGGCACCATTGAGTGGGAGTGATCAGTTTTTCTCCAGAACCAGTTTTATTTCATTCACAAGCAGGCCGGCACCCGCATCGCTTAAGTGGTCATCATCCCGGTAAAATGAGTTTGTCTGGTTGTGCGTAACGCACCTTTCTTTGATTGCGGTGTTACAGAACAGTTTATGTGGATAAACTCTGCGAATGTTTTTATGTTGAATACTGTCCAGCAGTAAAAAACTCTCCCGGGTTCGCTCAAGATATACTTTATATGATGTAGTAATCGGATTGCGTGCAAGAATGGACTCTGCATCTTGAGGATTTGTTCGGGTCATTTTCTGGATCGTTTGCGGAACATGTCGACCAACTTCAGGTACAGGGTAAACCAGGATGATTTTATGCCCGTGCTCAGCCAGCTCCAGTATGCTGTTTTTATACTCCTTAAAGATCACCATTTTTCGTTGTTGATTGCTGCTCAGTGAGTTGTCTGCTGTTTGAAGCTGCTCCAGCATGGGGCTTTCTATACCACCTTCCTGATTATTGAAGCTTTCTTCGCTGAGCAATAATGGCAGACGTCCCCCAATGATGACGGTTGCCGGAGTGGAAGAAAGCAGAATGTTTCGTCGCTTATCCTGCCAGGCAATAGTGCATGATTTGATGATTTTTTGCGTTTTTTTGTTGACGCGATTCAGGTTCAATATGTACTGACACCCGCCGGTATTGAGGATGTTAAATGTGTAACGATTTGCCAGGGAGTAATCAAACAGAGGTTTTTCCAACGGCATCATATGTGAGTCGCCGACCAGAAAAAGGGTTTTTTCTTGCCCGCTGTTCATTGTGCAGGATATCCCTTTGGATTTGCATACTCTGACATTAAGGACATTTGTTTCAATGTTGGCAATAATCCGTGGCAAACGGTCAGGCAATCCTTTTTTGTATATAAAAGCAAGTGTGATGATGAGCACAATGATCGTTGCTGTCCCCAGCGTGAAAACAAGTGTTCTTATATTAATCCTGTTTTTGTTTCTGAATGGCTTTTCAATCAGCAGGTATGAGAATATAGACAAAACAACTGTCATCAGTATCAGCAGGAGTTTTTCCTCGAGAGAAATCGATTCCGATTTTATTCTGCTGAATGCAAACAATGGGTAGTGCCAAAGGTACATGGAATAAGATAACAAACCGACAGTAACAAAGGGTTTGCTTGTCAATAATTTTGTTACAATATCTTTTTCGTTGCTGTACCATATAATTAAAACAGTCCCTGCTACAGGGATTAATGTGATTATTCCAGGGTGATTTGCAGTTAAATCAACAAGAAATAATGATGCTGTGATCAGGAAAAGCCCGGCAACAGGCATCGTTCTACACAGCAGGTTGTTAGTGTGTTGTTGTGGATAATATATCAGTGTGGTTGCCAAAATAGCCCCGGCCAGTAATTCCCAGAATCTGCTCGGCAGCATATAAAAAGAAAATGACAGGTTTTTATTTGTCGCATAGACAGCAAAGCAGATACTTAGGATAAAACCGGCACCAAGAAGTTGCAGCAGTTTAGGTTTGTTCCATTTATATATTGCAACGAGTATTAAGGGGAAAAATATGTAGTATTGCTCTTCTACTGCCAGTGACCAGGTGTGCAAAAAAGGTTTGAGCAAGGCAGATTCAGAATCATATTCCTGCAAACTAAATAGCCAATAAAAATTGGAGCTGAAAAATACGGAAGAAATAATCGATTTGGAATAGTCAATCAACTGGTTTGGAATGAGAAATAGCCAGGCAAATGGTAAAGAGACTATGATTACAGTCAGCAGTGCCGGGAGCAGTCTGCGAGTCCTTCGCTCATAGAAATTAATAATCGAGAAACGACCGGTTTCTTGCAACTCTTTAATGATTAGTGATGTGATTAAGTAGCCGGAGATTACGAAGAATATATCAACGCCGAGAAACCCGCCTTTGAGCAGCGGATACGACCCGACTGAAAAGCCGGCGTGATAGATAATTACCGAAATGATAGCTACTGCTCTTAAGCCGTCGATTTCCGGTCTGTACTTCATTATTGTTTTATTTGAATTATTTATATAGTGAACAAGCTGCTAAATACTAGACTTGAAAGGAAAAATCTTCAAGTTTATAATGGCACACATAAATAGTGTATTTAAATCTGCATATTCAGCCGGAATCTCATTGTGCAAATCACGAGAAAATTGTATTTTGTTTTACCGTCTACGTACACATGACAATATGTTATCTACAGACTTTTTATTCAATATCGGAATCTCCACACCAACTACTTCAGATTCATTATTGCCGCAGGAGCGGTTATTCAAGGCAATTGAAAAATAATGACAGACAATTCTATTAACTCCAGACAGCTTGAAGCACACGCAATGGATTTGTTTTGGATGCAGCGTGCTATTGAAATGGCGAAAAAAGCGACGGCAGCGGGTGAAGTTCCGGTTGGCGCTGTGCTGGTGCGCGATGATGAAGTGCTGGCGGAGGATTGGAACCGGCCCATCTCATCCAGTGATCCCACCTCGCATGCAGAGATCAATGTGCTGCGCACCGCTGCTGAAAAGATTGGCAACTATCGCCTGTTGAATACCACCTTATACGTCACTCTTGAACCCTGTGTGATGTGTGCCGGTGCATTGATCCATGCCAGAGTCTCGCGTGTTGTGTATGGTGCGGTCGAGCCGAAAACAGGAGCCGACATCAGTGTGTTTAATGTGCTGTCCGATGCACGGCATAACCATCAAGTGCAGGTGTTGGGTGGAATTATGGCGGCTGAGTGTGCCGCCTTGCTGCAGAATTTTTTCCAGCAGCGCAGAAAAAAGCAACAATAATGAGGGAAAACTGATGTTTCGTGGCATAAAAATTTGTATACCGGCGCTGATATTGTCTTTGTTGAGTCTGAATGGCTGCAATCAGGCTCCTGATGAAACACCGATCATGAAAAAATATCCCGACTCAAAGGTTGAGATGAAACTGGTCAAAGTCACTGAGCATGTTTACTACGTGCAGGGTGCAGCCGGTATGGCGACCGAGAATGAAGGATTTATTTCCAACGCAGGTGTAATTATCACCAAAGACGGTGTCGTCCTGCTTGATGCGCTGGGCTCACCCTCACTGGCCAAAATGCTGATGCAAAAAATCCGTGAGGTAACGGACAAGCCTGTCAAAAAAGTCATTGTCACTCATTACCATGCGGATCATATATATGGTCTACAGCTCTTTAAGGAACTGGGGGCGGAGATCTATGCACCGCTGGCCGCGCTGGACTATCTGGGTTCTCCGACCTCTGCAGAACGGCTCGAAGAACGGCGTTTATCGCTGGATCCCTGGGTTAACGATGATACCCAGCTGGTCAGTCCGGATCATAAACTGAACAGTAATCTGAAATTCAATTTTGGTGGACTCGATTTCGAGATCACATTTGTCGGTTCTGCACACTCCGAAGGTGATCTTACTTTGTATGTTGCGCAGGATCGCGTACTATTTTCCGGCGATATCATTTTTGAGGGACGGGTACCCTTTCTTGGTGATGCCAATACCAAAACCTGGCTGGCGACGCTGGAGAAGATGAAAACAGCCAACCTGACGGCATTGATTCCGGGGCATGGTCCTGCCGCCCGCGATCCCAACCAGGCCTTGCTGGCTACGGCCGGATATCTGGCATTTATGCGCGACAAGATGGGGGCGGCGGCACAGGATTTTGTCCCCTTTGCCGAGGCCTATAAGAAAACAGACTGGTCGGCCTACGAGAAGCTGCCAGCCTTTGAAGCGGCCAACCGACGCAATGCCTACCAGGTATATTTATCCATGGAAGCGGAATTGATGCAGCAGTGATCTGCAGATAAAAAAAAGCCCGCAGTGCGGGCTTTTTTATTGGGATCAGAGCGCCGATGATTCAAAGGCGAGGATGGAACGCTCTGCATATTTCGGTTTGCCGTTATCCAGATACCAGTTCAGAATATCGTAATAACTGCGAATGGTTTCCACATACTTGACCGGTTCTTCACCGCGCGCATAACCATGGCGTGTCTTGCGATACCACTTGCGTTTGCGCAGCAGGGGCAGGTTTTCTTTCACATCGCCCCAGATATCAGGGTTGCCGCCGCGCAGTTTGGTCAGCATACGCGCGTCACTAAGATGGCCAAAACCGACATTATAGGCCGCCAAAGCAAACCACAGTTGGTCCTGACCCTTAATGTTGTATTCATCCGCTACCTTGTCCAGCATGATACGCAGGTATTTTGCGCCACCGAAAATACTTTCTTTCGGATCGGTACGGTTACTGACACTCATTTGTTTCGCGGTGGCGCGGGTCAACATCATGATGCCGCGTACACCGGTCGGAGAGACCGCATGCGGATTCCAGTGTGATTCCTGATAGGCCACGGAAGCCAGCATGCGCCAATCGAGCTTGTTTTCCATGGCGGCCTGTTCAAACATGATCTGGTAACGCGGCAGACGACGACGCACTTGGGCCAAATAGGTATTGGTCCCAATGTAGTTGTAGTTGCTGGCATGGGTGTAGTGGTACTTGATGAGGCGGTCCAGCTCACCGGATTTTTTCATATGCGCCATAAAGCGCTGGGCTTCATCATACAGACTGGTATCCTGACCCTTCGCAAAGGCCCAGGCCAGCGGTTGTTGAGCCGTCACGTCAAATGCCACCCGAATCTCCGGATGATAACGGCGATTCAGGGTGACTTCGTTCGAATCTGCAATGGTGTAATCCACGAGATTTTTTGCCACCAGATCCAGTAATTCACTGCTGTCGGCATCCTTGTTTTCATGCCATTCCAGCGCGGGGAGGCGATCCTTCAGTTTGGTCAGCTCGGTAACATGGCTGCTATTGGCGACAACCTCAATTGTTCCACCGGTAATGGCGGCGACATTTCGTGGTTTGTTGTTGTTGTGGTTATACACCAACTGTTGGGTTATATATTGGTATGGTGTACCAAAGCGGACGTGCTTCTCACGTTCCTCTGTGACAGTCAGACCGGCGGCGGCTAGATGAGCCTTGCCTTCCTGCACATCATTCAGAATATCGGAAAGATTGTCACGGACAGTGATTTCGAGTTTGACGCCTAGATATTCAGCAAACTGTCTGGTGAGATCATATTCAAGACCACTGGGTCCCTGTGGTCCTTCATAATAGGTGGTGGCAGCGTTGCGGGTCATGACCTGCAATTCACCACTTTGTTTTACCTGCTCAAGAATTGTACGAGGAGGCATATTGGAATGGATTAAAAAGGCCGCCAGGATGGCGGTACTCAGCGATACGCTGAAAGCCCTTTTTTGCATGGTCCAAATACTGACGGCTACTGTAAACAAGGTACTACCCTCACTACTGCTATTTACCTTCGACTTTGATAGCTGAGACAATCTCCGTTGTATTTTGCTATCAACCCACTTCCTGTTAGCTGGCACATTTGCCGTCTGTGCCAGTTGGAATTATACCACTTCCAGATGGTAGGTCCAATAATATTAAGGTTATTTGGCGTTACCACTCACCGCATAACCTATTGATTATTTTGGTAATTATCGATCAGTCGCCTTTATTATTCTCCAGGGTGACTGAATGATGCCTGAATTGATGCATTTCAGTGCTCGAGGTGGAGCGCTGTAAGGCAAAAATCCAACTGTGATAACACACCAAAATCCTCAACAAATACTTGGCATTTGTTATCATCACTTGCCCGTAATAAAAGCAAGCTATATGCCAAATCTCTAATATGTTGAAATTATACAGATAGTGAGAACTGCATCACAATGTATAATGTCATGGCTGTAAAGATTCATGACAATAATTTGTCGAAATTGACCAAATTTTGTCCACTTTCACAGTCTGTCAACCATGGCACACTTATTCATCCGGCATGACAAATACTCTTTCCTGACGGGGCATCTCGGTATGATTGCTATTGAAAACGTTAAGATAGATTGCGATTCTTGGTTAACTGGTTTAACCTTGCGCGCTTCCTGATAATTCAAATCGGGGAGCCATTGAGGCAGCCCAAAGGCAAGTCTCAACAAGACGAGGGCAGGATGTCCGGAAGTCTGTATTTGGAGAGATGTCCGAGTGGTTGAAGGAGCACGCCTGGAAAGTGTGTATACGGTAATCCCGTATCGAGGGTTCGAATCCCTCTCTCTCCGCCAAATTTAAACAAAGTAGTTGTAGTGTTACGAAAGCTGTAAAAAGCGGTGACCTGCACAGGATTCGAACCCTCGATGTAATCAATGGGTGGGTTCGACACCCGAGCGAAGCGAGGGAGGACATCGGAGCGATAGCGACGATGGCCCAAAGGGTGAGGCGCAAGCCGAATACTCCCTCTTTCTCCGCCATCTTTGATAAGTGTGCCAGATCCCATATATATAGTTAATGGTGCTCGCATCGGTTCCCCCGCGACGATAAGCCGTGAACCTGGTCAGGCCCGGAAGGGAGCAGCCACAGCGGTGGATTCGGGTGCCGGGGTGTAGCAGGTGCGGGTGCCACCCATTTCACAGATATTGCCAGTTTATGTACCTATTTGAGCAGCCATCCCTGGCGCAACATTAACGGATTAAATTACCCCCAGCCCAGCCATCCATGGCTGGGCGTTCACCGGGCTGCGAAGTGACATTGGTCACTTCGGTCCCGGTTCACCCCCCGCGACGATAAGCCGTGAACCTGGTCAGGCCCGGAAGGGAGCAGCCACAGCGGTGGATTCGGGTGCCGGGGTGTAGCAGGTGCGGGTGCCACCCATTTCACAGATATTGCCAGTTTATGTACCTATTTGAGCAGCCATCCCTGGCGCAACATTAACGGATTAAATTACCCCCAGCCCAGCCATCCATGGCTGGGCGTTCACCGGGCTGCGAAGTGACATTGGTCACTTCGGTCCCGGTTCACCCCCCGCGACGATAAGCCGTGAACCTGGTCAGGCCCGGAAGGGAGCAGCCACAGCGGTGGATTCGGGTGCCGGGGTGTAGCAGGTGCGGGTGCCACCCACTTCCCAGATCTTGCCAGTTTATGTACCAGTTTGAGCAGCCATCCCTGGTGCAACATTAACGGATTAAATTACCCCCGGCCCAGCCATCCGTGGCCGGGCGTTTACCGGCTGCGAAGTGATATTGAGTCACCTCGGGCCCGTGTCACCACCCGCGACGATAAGCCGTGAACCTGGTCAGGACCGGAAGGAGCAGCAATAGTAGTGAATTCATGGGGCAGTCCAATTTTCTGCTCCCGGTTTATTTTCTTCGATGGTGAGCCCCGATGGGTGCGGTCTGAGCGGTGTCGGGTTAGAATGGTAGGCTGATTTTAGTTGGTTGAGGTGTAATGAGTTACCAGGTCCTGGCCCGCAAGTGGCGACCAAAAGATTTTTCTGCGATGGTGGGGCAGGAGCATGTCCTGCGCGCCTTGATCAATGCCCTGGATACGGGGCGGGTGCATCATGCCTTTCTGTTTACAGGTACTCGCGGGGTGGGCAAGACCACAATTGCTCGTATATTGGCCAAATCGCTGAATTGCGAGCAGGGCGCCGGCTCCAAGCCATGTGGTGAATGCTCTGCCTGTCGCGAAATCGACGAGGGACGTTTTGTCGATTTGATCGAAGTGGATGCGGCCTCTCGAACCAAGGTGGAGGATACCCGCGACCTGCTGGACAATGTGCAGTATGCCCCCACGCGCGGGCGTTACAAAGTCTACCTCATTGACGAAGTTCACATGTTGTCGAATCACAGCTTCAATGCGCTGTTGAAGACTCTGGAAGAGCCACCACCGCATGTCAAATTCCTGCTGGCCACCACCGATCCACAAAAATTACCGGTAACTATTCTTTCGCGCTGTTTGCAGTTTAATCTGCGACGTCTTGCCCCGGAAATGATCCGGGGTCATCTGCAACACATAATCGAAGCTGAACAAATTGCGGCGGAGACACCGGCGTTACAACAATTGGCGCGAGCCGCTGATGGCAGTATGCGTGATGCCTTGAGTTTGCTGGATCAGGCTATTGCTTTTGGTAATGGGCGATTGTCGGAAACCGATGTGCGCGCCATGCTGGGCACGATCGAACAAACGCATATCTATCAGTTATTGCATGCTCTGGCCGGCGGTGATGGTAAAGAAGTGTTGCAAGTGGTGGCCGAGCTATCCATGCAAGTGCCTGACTATGCCGAAGTACTGGCTGAATTGATCACGGCTTTGCACCACATCGCAATTTTGCAACAGGTGCCGGCAGCCTGGGATGACGCCATGGGTGACAAGGCTGAACTTGAAGCGATAGCGGCGCAATTATCGCCGGAAGATGTGCAACTCTATTATCAGATCGGATTGATAGGCCGCCGTGATATCAATCTGGCGCCGGAACCCCGGAATGGTCTGGAAATGGTCCTGCTGCGTATGCTGGCATTTCGTCCCGCTGGAGCGGAGAGTGACAACAGAAGCCGCACAGGAACCGGGAACAGACAACCCGAAAAAAAAAATAGTGCGTCCGGTGCATCGGCTGGACCAATAGGACAGGATTCAGAACCGAAAGTACAACGACAAGTTGAACAAGCCATATCGCATGAAGAGCAGCCGGTTGTACAAAAACCGCCTGTCGCTCCTCCGGTGGAGACCCTGGTTGTGAATGAGCCGGCGCCATCTGGCGGCGTAACATTGGAACCTGATACCGAGTGGGCTGCGATAACCGAACAGCTGGGTGCTGCCGGTATTGTCCAGCAGATGGCCATGAACTGTGTTATTCATGAACAGCAGGAAGACAATATTGTACTGGTGCTGGCGCCGGAGTGTGCAAATCTCTACAGCAAGGAACGGGAAGAGCGGTTACAGGAATTGTTGTTGAATTTCTATAACAAGCCTGTACGTCTGGCTGTACGGATCGAACAGCCGGGCAAGGAGACACCGGCCGCACAACAATTGCGCCGACAAAGGGAGCGACAGGAAGCCGCCAAACTGGCGATTCAGAACGATATGAATGTACAAAAGATCGTCGAAACATTTAATGCACGACTGGAGCCGGAGTTGATCCGTCCAATCGAATAAAGATTTAAACATTTAAAGAGAATATTGCAAGAGGACAGATTGATGAAAGGTGGAATTGGAAACCTGATGAAACAGGCACAGCAGATGCAGGCCAACATGCAAAAGGCTCAGGAAGAGATCGCCAATATGGAAGTGACCGGTCAAGCCGGCGGTGGTCTGGTCAGTGTCATCATGAATGGTCGGCATGACGTAAAACGTGTCAACATTGACGACAGTGTTTTTTCCGATGACAAAGAGATGCTGGAAGATCTGCTGGCGGCGGCGGTGAATGATGCTGTACGTCAGATCGAAAAACAGACCCAGGATAAATACTCAGGTATGACGGCCGGTCTGGGACTGCCTCCCGGCTTTAAACTGCCGTTTTAATTGATGCGTGGAGACCCGGTAACTCGATCATGTCCGGCAGTATTTTAATTAATCGTCTTATCGAAAGTCTGCGTTGCCTGCCCGGCGTCGGTCCGAAGTCGGCGCAACGCATGGCCTATCATTTGCTGGAACATAACCGCAATGGCGCAAGCCAATTGGCGGCCGATTTGCTGGAGGCGATTGAAAAGATCGGCCACTGTCAATCATGCAGAACCCTGAGTGAATTGGAGAAATGTGAAATCTGCGCGAATCTGCGGCGTGACCACAGCATGTTATGTATTGTGGAATCACCTGCCGATGTGCAGGTGATTGAACAGATCGCCGATTATCGTGGAATGTACTTTGTCCTGATGGGACACCTCTCACCGCTTGATGGTATCGGTCCCATGGAACTGGGGCTGGATGTTCTGGCAAAACGACTGGACAGCGGCGAGGTTAAAGAGCTGATCCTTGCCACCAACCCCACCGTCGAAGGTGAAGCCACTGCGCACTATATTGCCGAAATGGCCGCCAATCGAAAAATCAAGGCCACCCGCATTGCCCACGGTGTCCCCATTGGCGGTGAACTGGAATATGTTAACAGCACGACGCTGTCACATGCCTTTAACGGACGGGTTGAGATCTAAACATTCAGCGTAAAGCAACCCATTCTGTCATTTTTATCGTATTCTGATATCGGAAATCCGTTGCAGGGTTGTTTCCGCCTGCATACACAACGCCTTGAAGTATTTAAAGCTGATGGGTTCGAGGGCGCAATCAGTGGTATGTCGGTCGGCATAAAAGATGCCGAAGACCTGATTGTGCAACTGAACAGACATGGCGTAGAAGCTGTCGGTTTTGATAGTGTTCTGGAAATCCTCGGGGATCAACGATTGCAGCTTTTCCCGATTGCTGTCATTGAGCCAGACCGACTGGGTTTTTGGCATGAGATGGTTGAACAGATTGGGTTGGGTTACATCGATCCTGAATTGTCCGAAGGACGGATCGTTGTCAGCACCAACGATTTGGAAGGCGATGAAGATTTTTTCATCAGGCTGGAACAGACTGAATACAACACGGTTCAGGCCGATGCCATCATGCAAACCATGCAGGGTAGGGGTAATGATGGTTTGCAATGCCTGCGGTGTTGACGGCAGGTTTTTCAGGGTTTGTATGGTATCGCGCAGTACGGCAAGTTGCGGGATCAGGCAGATGCCGGTGGTGTGATTGGGTTTTTGTTCCGCCGGCGATACATCCGAAACCGGATCAGCCAGCAGGCGTGCTGCGGCCGGGTTCACACCGTAGAAACTGCTGTCACGCGCCACTTCCACAGCAAACAGATGCGTATCACGGATTAATTTTGATAAAGGCTGGTTGAGCCATTCCGCCGCTGTTTCCTGCAGCTGAAACATCTTGCGGTCATACCAGCAAAAGGCGGCATGGCGTGCCAGTTGTACGGCCAGCATGATGCTGTATGCGCGGGGATGATTGGCGTTTTCAGCGCGTAATGCCTCAATGACCAGTGAGGGCAGTGTCCAGTGTTCAGCAATCTCCAGTGAGAGTTGATCAAAGGTAAAGCCGAGTACAATATATTGCGCTTCTTCCGAGGCAATATGTTCTTCATCACGCATGCGATAGATACTGTCCAGCACATCCGGCGCCACCATGGCTATCATCATTTCACCGATAAAATGCAACAGTGCGGCAGCAAAGACTTCATCGGGCATCATGTCACGACGCAACACCGCCCAGGCCTTGGCCTGACGACCGGCATGATAGGCGCGTGCGAATACACTCAGCAGGTGTTGGCGACCGGTTTCATTCAGGGCCTTCTTGATATCGGGTAGTGTAGCGGGCAGTTTCTTCAGCTTTTCCACACCCAGCATCATGGCGGCCTGTTGTGCCGAGGTGACTTCTGCGCGCAGGCGGCTGTGAGAAGAAGTGGAGCAGGTACGGATCAGTTGCACAGTGAGACCCGGATCGGTTTCCACCACATCGATAATGTCATGCATGGGGATATCATTACCCCTGCACAGTTTGGTCAATGCAGTAATGGTATTGGGCAAGACCGGTATCGGTGTGTCACCCAAATCCTTAATCCAGTCAGCCATGCTCTGTTGCATGTGCGCGTTCCACCAACATCAAATTCGTTCATGAATAAATGCCCAATATAAACACGGACATTAGTTTGTCTCTATATCAGGATTGATAGCGGTTCCTGTCAGAATTTCCTTGAATCACAGGCAGTTGCCCGTGTGACAGCTCACGGGTTTGAGATCGCAATATTCAAGTTTTTTTCCGGGGCAGACGATATGAGCAAAGAGAAACCTGTCATCAGGTCAATACTTGCTATTCAGTGTGATGTCTTTATTTTCGGGTGTAATACCGTGACTGGTAAGGAATAGTGTAACTAATGAAATTTATCCTTGGTATTATTGTAGTTATGGCTTCCGTGATCGGCGGCTACATTTTGTCGCACGGTAAATTATCGGCGTTGTTCCAGCCCTTTGAATTGCTGATTATCGGTGGTGGTGCCTTTGGTGCGTTTATTATCGCCAACCCCGGCAAGGTTATCGCCAAGGTGTTTAAGGGGACCTTTGGTTTGTTTGTTCCCAGTAAATATAACAAGAAAATGTACATGGATTTGTTGACCCTGATGTACTTGTTGTTTTCCAAGGCGCGTAAAGAAGGATTGATGTCACTGGAAAGTGATATTGAAGAACCTCATTTGAGTGATATTTTCAAGACCTACCCATCGATCCGTGACAATCACCATGTCATGGATTTTATCACTGACTACCTGCGTCTCATGGTGGGCGGTAACATGAATGCCTTCGAACTGGAAAACCTGATGGATGTGGAACTGGATACCCATCACCATGAAGCGGAACAACCGGCGAATGCCATGCAGGTTGTGGCTGACGGTTTGCCTGCCTTCGGTATTGTGGCAGCGGTAATGGGCGTGGTAATTACCATGGGATATATCAGTGAACCACCTGAGATTCTGGGTGCACATATCGGTGCGGCCCTGGTGGGTACCTTTCTCGGGGTGCTGTTGGCTTATGGTTTTGCTGCACCGATTGCCAATGCATTAAAGAGCAAGGCGGAGGATGAGTCAAAATTTCTGCAATGTGCAAAAGTTTGTATCATGAGTACATTGAATGGTTACACGCCGCAGATTGCTGTTGAATTCGGCCGCAAGGCGATTGCCACTGACATACGTCCTGGCTTTATGGAACTGGAAGAGCACGTCAAGAAAGCCGGCAAGAAATAGACATGCGACACAGACTTGGAATGATAACCACGCATGCCGACAGATAAAAAACAACCGATTATTGTCAAGCGCATCAAAAAGGGTGGCCACGGCCATCATGGCGGTGCGTGGAAGGTGGCCTATGCTGATTTCGTCACCGCCATGATGGCCTTTTTTCTGTTGCTGTGGCTGTTGTCACAAACCGAACAGATCACCCGCGAAGGTATTTCCGATTTCTTCCGGAATCCTACCGGCATACAGGGACCGGGGGGGGCCAGCACCAGTATGATTAAACTGGGTGGTGCGCTGGAGATAGCCAAAGGCGAATCAAACAAGAAACAGCCGGAACAGAAACCGGCCAAAGTGGTGGTCAAGGCGATTGATGAAAACAAACGCTTTGAGGATCTGCAGGAGACCCTGCACAAGGCCGTGGAAAAAAGCCAGGCGCTCAAACCCTTCAAGGACCAAATGTTGATCGATATTACCCCACAGGGTCTGCGAATACAGATTGTGGATAAAAAAAATCGACCCATGTTCGCGTTGGGCGGAACCCAGCTTAAATCCTATACGAGCCAGATCCTGCGCGAGTTGTCCGCCATCATTAACACGGTGCCCAACAATATCGCCATCAGCGGTCATACTGATGCCAAGCCTTTCCCGAAGAACTATTTCCGCGAATACTATGATGAAGATTATGCGGGCAAGGTGCGATATACCAACTGGGAGCTGTCCGCCGACCGGGCCAATGCGGCGCGTCGCGAGTTGATTAAGTGGGGTACCAGCCCGAAGAAGATCACCCAGGTGGTTGGTCTGGCGGATTCAGTGCTGTTTCTGAAGGATAAACCCTATGATCCCATCAATCGCCGGATCAGTATCATTGTGCTGAACAAAAAGGCACAGGAGGCGATCAAGATTCATGAGGGCAAGGGCGGTATCCCGCCGGCAGAATTAAAAGACAAACTTACCGGCAAGTAATACTATTCAGCCAGGGATTCCAGGATACGTTTATAACTGTCCCAGCGTTGCGGGTGAATTTCGCCTGATTCAACAGCATGTCGTATGGCGCAGCCCGGTTCATCTCCGTGCCGACAATCACGAAATTGGCAACGTCCCAGCCAGGGGCGAAACTCGATAAAGCCGGATGCCGCCTGTTCTTCACTGACTTCCCACAGACCAAATTCACGCACCCCCGGTGAATCGATCAGCCGGCCGCCACTGGGCAGGTGGTAGAGCTGTGCCAGTGTGGTGGTGTGACGGCCTTTGTTGGAGCTGTCGGAGACATCACCGACCAGGGCGGGTGCTTCGGGCAGCAGGCAGTTGAGCAGAGAGGATTTACCGACACCCGATTGGCCGACCACAACACTGGTTTTATGATTCAGGACCTGTTGTATTTCCGCCAGTCCCTGATGTTGTTTGGCGCTGGTGAAGACCACCTGATAACCGATTTCGGTATAGATAAGCAGATCGGCTTGAAAGGCCGCCAGCGCCTCTGCATCGGGCAAGTCAATCTTGTTAAAGACAATGACAGGGATGATACCGGCGGTTTCCGCGGCAACCAGATAGCGATCGATCAAGCGGGTATTCATGGCCGGTCTGGCGGCACTGACGATAAGGATCTGATCGATGTTGGCAGCGATGACTCTGGCCTTGCCGCGGCGATCCGGTCTGGCCAGAAAGTTGTTGCGCGGCACCAGTGCCACAACAATACCATTTTGCTCATCTGCCTGCTGCCAGATGACATGATCACCACAGACCAGCGTCTCCATGTTCTGACGGACATTGCATGAGATGGAATTGCCCGCATTGTCTTCCACCTGCACAGTTACACCAAAATTGGCCACCACTGTTCCCTCCATGCCGTTGCTGTCCGCCATATCCGGGGTATGCGCCTGTTTGGCCTGCGCGAGATGCTTATCCTGTTGTTCACGGATACGCGTCTGCTGGCGTTTGCTGAGTCTGCGTTTGGACATCGGTGGAAAATTTATGGTTTTGATTCAATGAGCATGTTGATTTTTGCGGCACAGATCAGATCATTGTCTGATACGCCGCCGATTGAATGGGTATGATACCTGACGATGCAGCGCTGATAAAACACGGTCAGCTGCGGATGATGATCTTCCTGGTGAGCAAGCCAGGCAACGGCATTGACAAAGGCCATGGTCCGGTAATAATCCGGGAAGTGGAATTCACATTCGATGGCATTATCGATATAGCGCCAACCGTGTAACGGGGCAAGCAGCTCACTGGTTTTTGTCGCATCATAGGGAACCGTGTCCCTGTGACAGGGGACGCAATGTCTGTTGACAAGTGCCTGGCTCATTCGCGGGAGAAGTGGTAATAACGTTGATCCAGAAACTCCACCACTGCATTGATTTGGTTTTCGGGCCAGTCTGTGCCCAGACTGGTCTTGCATCGACGTACCTGATTTTCCAGTCCTGTACGGGAGTCGATGCGGCGATCTTCGCGTGTATATATCCGGCTGCCATCCCCGCCCATCATGGAAATATGACAGTCAGTACAATTCTCCTGATGCAATTCCTTGCCTAATTGAATATCCGCCGCATGGACAGTGCCGGGCAAACAGGGCAGACAGAGGAAGAACAATGCAATGCTTTTACGCATACTTTTCAACTGTGCTGAGCATTCAGATGCGCAATTCGGACCGGTGCCGGCGGGTGTGAATCGTGGAAGGCGGAATAGAGTGGATCCGGTGTCAGGGTACTGGCGTTTTCACGATACAGTTTGACCAGGGCCTGAATCAACTTGTTGGCATCACTCTGTTGTGCCGCGTAGGCATCGGCTTCAAATTCATGCTTGCGGCTGAAATAGGCAAACAGCGGTTGCAGGTAGATGCTGAACAGCGGTGAAACCATCATGAATAATAACAGGCCGATGTATTGCGATGAATGGGAGACACCCAGTCCGGTGAAAAAGCTCTCGAGTTGCATGAGCCAGCCAAGGATGGCCAGACCGGTCAGACTGATCAAGGCCATGGAGATGATCCGCTTCTGAATATGCTTGCGTTTGAAATGACCCAGTTCGTGGGCCAGTACAGCTTCAGTTTCTTCCGGCTCCAGAGATTCGATCAGGGTATCGAAAAAAACGATGCGCTTGTTACGACCCAGACCGGTGAAATAGGCATTACCGTGACTGGAACGACGCGAACCGTCCATGATGAAGATCCCGTTGCTGGTAAAACCACAGCGGTTCAACAGTTGTTCGATGCGTTCGCGCAAATCCTGATTTTCCAGTGGCGAAAACTTGTTAAAGAACGGCGCGATGAAGGCGGGATAGGCCCACATCATTAAGAGTACAAAACCAATCCACACTGCCCAGACATAGATCCACCAGAGTTCACCCATTGCGCCCATCAGCCATAACACCAGCCATAACAACGGTATGCCGATGAGCATCGTCAGCAAGGATTGTTTGAAGAGATCACTGATAAACAGACCCATGGTCATTTTGTTGAAACCATAACGCTGTTCAATGACAAAGGTCCGATAGGCGGCAAACGGCAGATCGATCAGGCTCGAGATCAACATAAAGCTGAGCATCACGGCCACCCCGGTTTGTATCTCGCCAAGCTGCATGGTCCGCCAGGCCTGATCCAGCAGTTCAAGACCACCGGCCAGGGTCCACAGCAGTAATATCACCACCCCCGCAATCTGGTCCACCAGACCAAAGCGGGTGCGATCAATCGTGTAGTCAGCGGCCTTTTGGTGCTCTTCCAGGCTGATACGATCTGCAAAGTCGGCGGGGACTTCAGGACGATGCGATCTGACATGCTGAATCTGCCGTTGGTCCAGCCAGAACTGGAGAAGAAATGCCAGGCTTAAAGCCACTAAAAAGATAATGGTTACTGCTTGCATGAATCGGATAGACCTCTGTCTCTGTGCGTCATGGGAACTCAGGTTAGCCTCTGCTAGAATGCAAGGCAAGTTTAATAATGATAGTAAAAGAGTAGTGAAATGCCCCAGGATGCAAATAATCTTGTCTGGATCGATTTGGAAATGACCGGTCTGGACACACAAAATGATCGAATCATCGAAATCGCCACCATCGTCACCGATGCCAATCTGAATATCCTTGCCGAAGGACCCATGCTGGCCATCCATCAACCCGATGAAGTCATGGCCGGAATGGATGAGTGGAACACCAAACAACACGGACAGTCCGGTCTTACCGAGCGCGTGCGGACCAGTACCATTACCGAGTCTGACGCGGAACAGCAAACTCTGGCCTTTCTGCGTGAATATGTGCCGGCCAATGCTTCGCCCATGTGTGGCAACAGTATTTGTCAGGACCGGCGTTTTCTGGCGCGCTGTATGCCGGCACTGGAAGACTTTTTCCATTACCGCAATCTGGATGTGAGCAGCCTGAAAGAACTGGCGCGTCGTTGGGCGCCGAAGGTCTATCAGGGCTTTGACAAGCAAAGCAGCCACCTGGCCATGGATGATGTCCGTGATTCGATCCGGGAATTACAATACTACCGCGAGCACTTTATCAGACTCCCCTGAGCGGGATACCGTCACACTCTTGACGTATTGCGATGGGATTTGACGCCTGTCGCATCGTCAAACCCCCGACATAGCGTCAAATAGCGGCGCTAACTGCCTGAAATCCAAGTAAACCTGCCTGTCATACGGGTGGCACACGTTTTGCTATCTAAATGACTATATTTTAATCATTAATGATATCCACGACGCAGGTAACGGCCCATGCCACCAGAAGAACTCGATTTGGATGCCGACGGTAAAAAAGCCGGCCCAAAAAAGATGATCGTGCTGATCCTGCTCGCCCTGATTCTTATCGGCGGGTCGATTGGCGGTACGCTTTATTTTACCGGGGCATTTGGCGACAAGAAGAAAGACAAAGACGGGGACAAGGAAGAGGCTGAGCAAATCAAGGAGGCCTTCTATTTGCCGCTCGGTCCCGAGTTTATTGTCAATTTCAGTGACGGCCAGCCGGTGAATTATATGCAGATCACCATCACGATCATGTCGCACTATCAGCAATATATCGATGTGGCGACTGCAAACCTGCCACGCATTCGGCATGAGATCGTGATTCTGCTCAGCAACCAGCAATACAGTGAATTGCGCACCCGTGACGGCAAGGAAAAACTGCGCAAGGCGATATTGGACAAGTTACGTACCATTGTTATCAGTCCGAATCCCAATGCGAACAGTATTGAAGCGGTCTACTTTACCGATTTTATTATGCAATAAGGGTGCTCCATGTCAGCCAACGACCTTTTATCACAAGATGAAATTGATGCCCTGCTGCATGGCGTAGACAGCGGGGACGTTTCCACCCATTCGGAAATCACCCAGCATGACGGCGTGGTCAGGACGTTTGACTTTGCCAGTCAGGACCGCATCGTGCGCGGTCGTATGCCGACCCTGGAAATGATCAATGAACGATTTGCACGTTACTTCCGCGTGAGTATGTTTAACATGTTGCGCCGCTCCGCTGAAATTTCTGTGGGTGGTGTACAGATGGTTAAATTCTCCGAATACATTCACAGCCTGTTTGTTCCTACCAGTTTGAACATCGTCAGGATTCATCCCTTGCGGGGTTCGGCCCTGTGCGTGTTCGATCCAAAGCTGGTGTTTATCATTGTGGATAATTTTTTCGGTGGTACCGGTCGTCACGCCAAAATTGAAGGACGCGACCTGACCGCAACGGAACAACGCATTGTGTCACTGGTGCTGAACTATGCCTTCGATGATCTGACCGAAGCATGGCGACCGGTGATACCGGTGCAATTTGAGTTCCTGAACATGGAGCTCAATCCGGAATTTGCAACCATTGTAAGCCCGACTGAAGTGGTTGTCGTCAGCTCCTTTCATGTGGAGCTGGATGGGGGGGGGGGCCAGTTCCAGGTGGTAATGCCGTACGCCATGCTGGAACCCATCCGTGAACTGCTGGATGCAGGCGTGCAAAGTGATCGCGTGGACAAGGACGACCGCTGGGCGGTGGCATTGCGTGAGGATTTCAAAGACGCGGAGATCGCGCTCAGTTCACAACTTACTGAAGTCAGACTGACTATGCGCCAGTTATTGAAGATCAAGGAAGGTGACATTATTCCAATCAACATGCCGGAAACGGTAGTGGTGCGGGCTGAAGATATACCTATCTATCGGGGGATTTACGGTGAGTCCAACGATATGACCGCCATCAAAATCGTTGAGCGGATAGAGAAACCCATAAACCCGAATGAAGCAACGCGGGCGCTGATTGAAGCCGGAGAGAAGCGATGAGTGACACAACAGAAAATGATCAGGAAGTGATGGATAACTGGGCGGAAGCCATGGAGGAGGCCGGTGCAGGCGGTGATGACATACAACCGGCCGGTTTGCAAAATCTGGAGGATAATGCCCGGCGCGGCGGCAGTGAAGACGTCAACCTGGATGTCATCCTTGATGTACCGGTGACGGTGTCCATGGAGATCGGCCAGACCAAGATCAGTATTCGTAACCTGTTGCAGCTGAACCAGGGTTCGGTAATCGAGCTGGATCGACTGGCCGGTGAACCACTGGATGTATTGGTTAACGGCACACTGATCGCCCATGGTGAAGTGGTGGTGGTTAACGAAAAATTCGGTATCCGTCTGACCGATGTTATCAGTCCGGTTGAACGAGTGAAGAAACTAAAATGATGCGGCATGTCTGGATAAAAATCTGTTTGCTGTCAGTCGTTTGCTTGCCGGTTGCGGCGTTGGCCGTCGGTGATGCCGCCGGACAGGCTACGCCCCGATCACTGGCGTCTGATCCTATTGGCTTTTTCGATTATCTGCAGATGTTCCTCGGTCTGGCCCTGGTGCTGGGCGTGATTTTCGGTATGGCCTGGTTGGTGCGCCGGATGGGTAACATTCACCCGTTAGGTCAGGGTGGATTAAAAATCCTCGGTGGTTTGTCTCTCGGTCAGCGCGAGCGAGTGGTTTTGCTGCAGGTGGGAGATACTCAACTTCTGGTGGGACTTGCACCCGGACAAATCCGCACGCTGCATGTCCTGGATAAACCGTTAACCGTTACTGCACCGCAGATGAAAACACCGGGCTTTGCGGAACGCTTGAACAGCGTGCTGCAGGGAAAGGTGCGCTGATGCGGTATAAATACGCAGTATTTTTTTGCGCCTTGCTGGTGATGATATTTCCGTTTGATGCAGTACTGGCGCAGACCGGTCTGCCCGCCATTACCGTTAAACCAGGACCCGGTGGCAGCCAGAACTACAGCATCACCATACAAGTTCTGTTTTTGATGACCATGTTAACGCTGCTGCCCGCAGCGTTAATGATGATGACCTCATTTACCCGTATCATTATTGTCCTGTCGATCCTGCGCCAGGCGATCGGCTTGATGCAGGCGCCGTCCTCACAGACCCTGATTGGACTGTCTCTGTTCTTAACCTTCTTCATCATGGCGCCGGTGTTTGATCGTATCTATCAGGATGCGGTTACACCGTATCTGGAAGAGAAGATGAGTCTGCAAACGGCTCTGGATAAGGCAGGGCAACCCCTGAAAAAGTTTATGCTGGGTCAGACCCGGGAAGCGGACATCAGTATGTTTGCGCGAATCGCGGGCAATAAAGCGATTGAATCACCTGAGCATGTACCCATGACTATTCTGGTGCCTGCCTTTGTCACCAGTGAATTGAAAACCGCCTTTCAAATCGGCTTCCTGTTGTTTATTCCGTTTTTGATTATCGATCTGGTGGTCTCCAGTGTGCTGATGTCCATGGGTATGATGATGTTGTCACCAATGATTATCTCCCTGCCGTTCAAGATCATGCTGTTCGTTCTTGTCGATGGCTGGAATATTGTGATGGGTACTCTCGCCTCAAGCTTTTATGTCTAGGAGAAATATACCATGACGCCTGAAAGTGTCCTGACTCTGTTTCAGCATGCGCTGGAAGTGATCCTGATTCTGATCATGATTGTCCTGATCCCTGCCCTGATTGTCGGCTTGCTGGTCAGCATGTTCCAGGCCGCAACCCAAATCAATGAAATGACCCTGAGTTTTATTCCCAAACTGATCGTGACACTGGTGACATTGATGGTGGCCGGTCCCTGGATGCTGCGTTACATGCTGGAATACACGCAACGTCTGATCATGGATATTCCATACCTGATCGGATAGCACACATGATCATTACCGGTGCCGAAATTACTGCCTGGGTCGGGGCCTACATCTGGCCGTTGATCCGTATCGGCGGCATGGTCATGACTGCACCGGTGTTTGGCTCCAAACCCATCCCGGTACGAATTCGATTGATCATCACACTGGCGATTACCGCCGTCGTGGTGCCGGTGATTGCACCCCAGACACTTGCAGTGGATGCCTTCAGCCCGCTCGGTATGCTGGTAGTTGCGCAGCAATTATTGATCGGCATTGTCATGGGTTTTGCCTTTCAATTGGTGATCAGTGCGGTGATTACCGGCGGCCAGACGGTAGCCATGCAAATGGGGTTGGGTTTTGCCGTGATGGTTGATCCACAAAACGGCACTCAGGCACCGGTGCTCAGCCAGTTCTATGTGTTGATGGTTTTGCTGGTGTTTTTACTGCTGAACGGTCATCTGCTGTTAATTGAAATAATTGCCGACAGTTTTCGCAGTATGCCGATTGGTGTGGAAGGCTTGAAACCTAAGGATATCTGGCAGCTGCTGGGTTGGGCGTCGATCATCTTTTCCGGGGCATTGAGTCTGGCTTTGCCGGCCATTGCTTCACTGCTGCTGGTGAATATTGCCTTTGGTATTATGACCCGCGCTGCGCCGCAACTGAATATTTTTGCCATTGGGTTTCCCATCACCATGACCATCGGTTTTGCCGTGATCCTGGTTACTTTGCCCAGCGTTATTCCCAATTCAACCGAGTTGTTTAACCAAACCTACCATTTGGTGCAACAACTGTTACGTACAGGGGGGCCGTGATGGCGGAAGATACCGGCCAGGAACGCACTCAGGAGGCCAGCCCACGACGTCTGCAACAGGCGCGTGAGCGCGGCCAGATTCCACACTCAAGGGAATTGAACACAACATTGATGTTGATGTTGTCCGGCCTGGCGCTGTGGTTCCTGGGACCGGGACTGGCCTCCGGTATGGCGGAACTGGTGCAAACCTATTTGAATGTCAGCAGGGCCAATGCCTTTGATCCCAACGCCATGACCCTGTTATTCAAGCAGGCGATATTTGATGCCCTGTACCTGCTGTTGCCGTTTTTTATCATAGTGACACTTGCTGCCGTTGCCGGACCACTGGCTTTGAGCGGTGGGTTTAATTTCAGCACCGAGGCGATTGCCTTCAAGTGGGAAAAGCTCGATCCGATCAAAGGCATGAAACGGGTATTTGCACTGCGCGGACTGGTTGAATTGCTGAAAGCCCTGGTCAAGTTTTTGATCATTGGCATAGTTGCCGTGATTTTTCTTTATAGCCAGGCCGATCATTATCTGAATCTGAGTGATGAACCGGTCAAGCAGGGGCTGGTCCATACCGCCCAGTTATTGATTTGGGGATTTATTGCGATAGCCTCCACCATGATCCTGATCGCAGCGGTGGATGTGCCATTCCAGATTTGGGATTACCAGCAACAACTGAAGATGACCAATCAGGAGGTCAAGGACGAGAACAAGGATACGGAAGGCAGTCCTGAAGTGCGCGCCCGTGTACGGCGTATGCAGCGTGATATCGCCCAGCAGCGCATGATGGCGGATGTACCCAAGGCCGATGTGATTGTCACCAACCCGGAACACTATTCGGTTGCCCTGAAATACGATCCGGAGCGCATGAATGCGCCGGTCGTGATCGCCAAAGGCGTGGATATTATCGCATTCCGTATCCGATCTATTGCTTCTGAACATAACATTCCCATTGTCACAGCACCGCCGTTGGCGCGAGCCTTGCACTATACCACCTCATTGAACCAGGAAATTCCGGCCGGACTCTATCTGGCCGTAGCGCAAGTGTTGGCGTATGTCTTCCAGTTGAAGCGGCGGGCCCGCAGCTGGAAACAGCGCAGTGATATCAAAATGAATAATTTATCCATACCCGATGATATGCAGTTTTAATGCAGGAGAGGTTTTATGGCTGAGCAAAGTGTAGCGTTGGAAAGATTGCGGTTCGTTACCCGCTCCGGATTGGGTGCGCCCATCCTGATGTTAATGATGATGGCGATGATTGTCGTGCCGTTGGCGCCGTTTGTACTTGATGTATTGTTCAGTTTCAATATCTCGCTGGCACTGGTGATCCTGCTGGTCACGGTATACACCTTGCGACCGCTGGATTTTGCCCTGTTTCCCACTGTTTTGCTGATTACCACGTTACTGCGTCTGGCCTTGAATGTGGCCTCTACCCGTATCGTCTTGCTTGAAGGCCATAGCGGTACCGATGCAGCCGGACAGGTGATCAAGGCCTTTGGTGAATTCGTGATCGGCGGTAACTATGCCGTGGGGCTGGTGGTCTTCATGATCCTGGTGATCATCAATTTTGTGGTAATCACCAAGGGTGCGACACGTATCTCAGAGGTAAGTGCCCGGTTTACCCTGGATGCCATGCCCGGCAAGCAGATGGCCATCGATGCTGATCTGAATGCGGGTTTGATTGATCAGGATCAGGCTCGCACACGTCGCAAAGAGATATCCGATGAGGCCGAATTCTATGGTTCCATGGACGGTGCGAGTAAATTTGTACGCGGTGATGCGGTTGCCGGTATCCTGATCCTGTTGATTAATATTATCGGTGGTCTGGCCATTGGTTTATTTCAACATGATCTGAGTTTTGCTGACGCCGCCCGTTATTACACCTTGCTCACCATCGGTGATGGTTTGGTGGCACAGATCCCCGCACTGTTACTTTCTACGGCGGCAGGTATCATCATTACCCGTGTCTCCTCCAAGCAAAACATGGGTGAGCAAGTCCTGAAGCAGTTATTTGGCAATCCCCGCTCGCTGGCCGTCACCGGCGTCATTCTTTTATTCATGGGTGTGATACCGGGGATGCCCAATATTGCCTTCCTGTCGCTGGCGCTGTTTTGTATCGGCGGCGCCTGGCTTATTTATCGCAATCAACAACAGGTGGTGAAACGCGAGGCGATTCGCACCGCGCAACAACAGAAACAGCCTGAAGTGCGAGACCTGACCTGGGATGATGTGGGACCGGTGGATGCGATTGGGCTGGAAGTGGGATATCGCCTGATCCCCATGGTGGACAAGGAACAGGGTGGTCAGTTGATGGGGCGCATTAAAGGTGTGCGTAAAAAGCTTTCGCAGGAACTGGGTTTTCTTATTCCGGCGGTGCATATCCGTGACAATCTGGATCTCTCTCCCACCGGATATCGGATTACCCTGATGGGTGTCAGCGTGGGTGAAGCCGATGTCTATCCGGATCGTGAATTGGCCATTAACCCCGGTACCGTGTTTGGTGATCTGGAAGGGATTGCCACTACAGATCCGGCCTTCGGCCTTGATGCGATCTGGATCGACCCGCAACAACGGGATAATGCCCAAACGCTGGGGTATACCGTGGTGGATGCGAATACCGTTATTGCCACCCATCTCAGTCAGTTGATCCAATCACACGCCCATGAGCTGCTGGGTCATGAAGAGGTGCAACATATTCTCGATCAACTGGCCAAAACTGCGCCCAAGCTGGTGGAAAATCTCGTTCCGGAAACATTGGCGCTGGGTATTGTGGTCAAGGTACTGCAAGGCTTGCTGGAAGAAGGGGTTTCGGTACGTGATATCCGCACGATTGCCGAAACATTGGCGGAACACGGCAGCCGCAGTCAAGACCCTGACATCTTGCTGGCCGCCGTCCGGGTGGCGCTGGCCCGCTCAATTATCCAGCAAATCAATGGCATGACGGCAGAATTGCCGGTGATAACTCTCGCACCGGAACTGGAACAGTTGTTGCATCAAACACTTCACTCAGCCGATGGTGTCGGTGGCGGGGTAGAGCCGAGTCTCGCGGAGCGCCTGCATGAAGCCTTGCAGGAGAGTGCCAGGGCACAAGAACAGTCCGGGCAACCTGCGATTCTGTTGGTCCCCGCCGCGTTACGAACCATGTTGTCTCGTTTTGTCAGACACACAATCAGCTCCATGTACGTGTTGTCATACAACGAGATACCCAGTGATCGTCAGATCCGGATCGTAGCTACGGTCGGACAGGCCGCACCGGTTGGATAACAGATCAGAGTGGCAAGATATTGCCGTGACAGGCATGTATTGATGAGGCGGATATGAAGATAAAACGATTTTTTGCCGCAGATATGCGCAGGACGATTCTCAAGGTACGGGAAACACTCGGACCGGATGCCGTGATTCTATCCAACAAAAGGGTGGAGGGCGGTATCGAGATCGTGGCTGCCGTGGATTATGACGAGTCACTGTTTTCCGGTGTCAGCGTTGCCAAAAACGAACCGGCAGTCGCGACAGCGGAACCTGCTGCATCACGTGAAGAGATCTGGAACGACATTAAACTGGGTCGCTACATTCCCGAACCAACCATCAATAAAGAAGCCGCAGCGGCTGTCAATAAAACCAAACGTGCGGGCAAGTCATCCTATAAACAGGACGAACCCGCCATCACCGAGATGCGCAGTGAATTGAAATCTTTGCGCGGTCTGTTGCTGAATCAACTCTCCGGCCTGGCCTGGGGCAATGAAACCCAGTTTCATCCGGCACGTGCGCGCCTGTTGCAGCGCCTCATTGCGCTGGGATTAAGTCCCGGGCTGGCCCGACAGATCGCCGAAGCCGTGAAAGAAGAAGACGATTTTGAACACAACTGGCGACTGGCGCTGGGTAATCTGGCCCATCGTATCGAAACGGTTGACGACCGAATTATTGACAAGGGCGGCATCGTTGCACTGGTAGGTGCAACAGGAGTAGGGAAAACAACCACCATCGCCAAACTGGCGGCCCGCTACATCCTGCGACATGGTAAAGGTAAAGTCGGCCTCATCTCGACCGATAATTATCGTGTTGGGGCGCACGAACAACTTAAAAGTTATGCGCGTATTATGGGTGCGCCGTTGTGTATCGCCAGTGACGTGGAAAGCATTACCGATGCGTTTAACAAGTTTCGTGACAAGGATCTGATCCTGATCGATACCGCCGGCATGAATCAACGCGACATGGAATTGACCCGTGAGTTGATCCGACTGAGACATGGGGGAAAAGCAGTGCAAACCTATTTGGTAATGGCCACCAACAGTCAACGTGGTGTCTTAACGGATGTCACCAGGGCATTTAATGGCTATGCGCTTACCGGTTGTATTCTCACCAAGGTGGATGAAACGACCAGTCTGGGTGGTGCACTGTCGGTAGCCATAGAGAACAAGCTGCCGGTTGCCTATTTCAACGATGGCCAGAAGGTCCCTGAGGATATTCATCCGGCACGGGCGCATAATTTGGTGACACGCTGTGTCTCGATTATGCAAAACATGGGGGGTGCGTCTCGCGATGACCAGATCGCCCTGAATTTGGGTGGAATGGTGGCGCATGCGCATGGCTAGTGGACAACACAGTAAGCAGGACTCCGGTTTGCGCCGGGCATTGAATCCACATCCGGTCCAGGTAGTGGCAGTGACCGGCGGCAAGGGCGGTGTGGGCAAAACCAATGTTTCAGTCAATTTGGCCATGGCCATGTCAGCGGCAGGTAAAGATGTGATGCTGATGGACGCTGATCTGGGTCTGGCGAACGTGGATGTGTTGCTGGGACTCTATCCGAAACACACCTTGCTGGACGTGATAGAAGGTCGATTGACTCTGGAAGAGATTATTCTTGATGGGCCGGGCAATATCAAAATCGTGCCGGCCTCATCCGGTTTCAAGGACATGGCGCAAATGACGCCGGTGCAGCATGCCGGTTTGATACGCGCTTTTAGTGAGCTGAGCATGAACATTGATGTACTGGTGGTTGATACGGCAGCCGGTATTTCGGACAGCGTGATCAGTTTTACCCGGGCGGCACAGGAGATCATTGTTGTAATTTGTGACGAACCCGCGTCAATCACCGATGCGTATGCTTTAATTAAGCTGCTGAATCGTGATTATGGCGTGAGCCGGTTTCACATCCTGAGCAATATGGCCCGATCTGCCCAGGAAGGCAGGGAAGTGTATGAAAAGATAGTTAAGGTAACTGATCGCTTTCTTGATGTGGCACTCAGTTATGCAGGGCATATTCCTTATGATGAATATGTCCTGAAAGCGATTAAAAAACAACGCGGTGTGTATGAAGCGTTTCCACGCAGCAAGGCTTCCATGGCATTTAAGAGCCTGGCTGACAAGGCCATGAAATGGCCGATACCGCAAGGTGCGGGCGGTCATCTGGAATTTTTTGTGGAACGATTGATTCACGGCACTCAACAGACAAATGCGGAGGTTATGCCATGAATGGCCTTGCGATGTATGCGGCAACCCAACCCAAATCACATGACCAGATGGTGGAAAAACATGCTTCTTTGGTCAAGCGAATCGCCTGTCATCTGATAAATCGTCTGCCGGCCAGTGTACAACTGGAAGATCTGGTTCAGGCCGGCATGATCGGCCTGCTGGAAGCGGCGCGTAATTATGACGAATGTCAGGGCGCGAGCTTCGAAACCTATGCCGGTATCCGCATTCGCGGCGCCATGCTGGATGAGATACGTAAAAATGACTGGGCGCCACGCTCCGTGCATCGCAAGGCGCGGATGGTGGCTGAAGCGGTGCGAGAGATTGAAAATGAAGTGGGGCGTGATGCCCGTGATACCGAAATTGCCGAATCTCTCGAAATGTCACTGCAGGATTACTACAAGATACTGCAGGATAACAGTTACCACAAAGTCCTGAGTTTTGAAGACCTGGGTATCGGTGATGAATCCATTCTGGAAACCATGTCGGACAATGCCCCCGGTATTCTTGATGGCTTGCAGCGCGAAGATATGCAACAACTTCTGTCTGATGCCATTGCCACCCTGCCGGAACGTGAGCGTCTGGTGATGGCGCTTTACTATGATGAAGAATTAAACCTGAGAGAAATTGGTGCTGTTATGGGTGTCAGTGAGTCGCGGGTCAGCCAAATCCACAGTCAGGCGGTAATCCGTTTACAGGCCAGATTGGGGCACCGATTAGGCAGTGATAGTTAAACATTTTTCCCCCTACGCCGATATTGTTTGAAAGAGAATTGTCCGAACCATGGACTGAAATGGTAGAGGACAGTGCTGTCTTGACGGCAACATTCCTGGCACCCTAACGGAGGCAAGTCGTGGATATGAACATGAAAATCCTCGTCGTGGATGATTTTTCCACCATGAGGCGAATTATAAAAAACCTGCTCAATGACTTGGGTTTTACCAACATCAGTGAAGCTGATGATGGTAATACTGCTTTACCCATCCTGAAGAAAGGCGGTTTCGACTTTCTGATTACCGATTGGAACATGCCGGGTATGACAGGTATCGAGTTATTGAAGAATGTTCGGGCAGATGACAAGCTGAACAGTTTGCCGGTTTTGATGGTGACTGCCGAACAGAAACGTGAGCAGATTGTAGAAGCAGCTGAAGCCGGTGTTAACGGTTATATCGTCAAACCATTTACAGCAGGGACTCTCAAGGAAAAGATCGACAAAATATTTGAGCGAATCAACGCATAAAAAGGGTTCCTGTAATGCTGGACGAAAATCAGCTTATTAACGAGGACAATATTGCCCGGGCCAAAGACTTGCTGGCCTGTATGGAAAGAGGAGATGAGCAGGGCGCCCGTGAGGTACTGGAAGAACTGGCGCGAATCAGAGAAACAGAACTCTACCAGGAGATGGGCAAGCTGACTCGTGAATTGCATGACTCCATCTCGGCCTTTGGCATGGATAATGAAATCATCAATCTTGCCAAAGATGATATTCCGGATGCACGCTCGCGCCTGCGCTATGTCATTGAACTGACTGATGATGCGGCGAATAAAACACTGACATCAGTCGAAAAATCCATCCCGTTGTGTGATGGTATGAGTAAAAACTCCCGCACACTGAATGAGAGCTGGAAGCGCTTTATCAAGCGTGATATGGACGTGAATGAATTTCGTGAACTGAGTGCAAGCATAGACAAATTTCTGGAAGACAATACTGAAGAAGTCACCGTCTTGCGCACACATTTGAGCAATATCCTGTTGGCGCAGGACTTCCAGGACCTCACCAGCCAGATTATCAAGCGCGTTATCGATCTGGTGGAAGATGTCGAATCCAATCTGGTGAATCTCATCAAACTGACCGGTTCTTCAGCCGCCAAGGATCTGCCTGATGTGAAGAAACCGGTCCATGATACATCACCACAGGGACCTGCTGTACCCGGTGTGGATCAAGGCGTGGTTTCAGGGCAAGACGAAGTTGATGAACTTCTGTCCAGTCTTGGATTTTAACGCATGGTCTGATTGGGAAAGCAATTGTGGATGAAGAACTTTTACAGGACTTTCTCGTTGAAGCCGGAGAGATTCTCGAACTCCTGAACGAGCAGCTCGTTGATCTGGAACACAGTCCGGATGATGCGGATTTGCTCAATGCGGTGTTTCGCGGTTTCCATACCATCAAGGGTGGTGCCGGATTCCTGAGCATTGAACCCATGGTGGCGGTATGCCACCGTTCCGAAGACGTTTTCAATCTGTTACGCAACGGTGAACGTGAAGTCAATGCAGAATTGATGGATACCGTCTTGCCGGTTCTTGATGTTCTCAATGATCAGTTCGATCGGTTACGTGCCGGTGAAGAGCCGGAGCCGGTCGATCCCGAACTGCTGGCCTCGCTGGAGCGTATCATCCGCGGTCAGGCAGCGGCAGCAGCACCACAGCCCAAACCCGCACCTGAACCGGAACCTGAGCCGGTTATTGAACAGGTTGCCGAGGCCGAACCTGTCGCACCCGCCAATGAACAACCGGTTGTTGAGCATGGCGCCGGTTTGAATATCACTGATGATGAATTTCAGAACCTGCTGGATGCGTTGCAGAATCCCGATTCGGCAAACATCCCCGCCCTGCCACCAGAAACACCGGCTGCGGTCGGTGGTGGTGATGATATTTCCGAAGAGGAATTTGATCAACTGCTGGATGACTTGCACGGCAAGGGCAAAGGGCCGGCGGTAAACAGTACGACACCGGCAGTCGAGGATGGGGATATCACTGATAATGAATTCGAAAATATTCTCGATAAATTGCATGGCAAGGGCAAAGGTCCATCTGTTGTTGCCAATGCAGTGACAACAGCACCGGCAAGCGATGAGATTACCGAAGAAGAATTCGACAAACTGCTGGACAATATCCACGGCAAGGGCAAAGGACCAACTCTAGGCGGTGGTGCCGGTGCAGAAGTAAAACCGGCTGCAGCAACGGCTCCCGCCGATGATGAGATTTCTGAAGAAGAATTCGACAAATTACTGGATGACTTGCACGGCAAGGGCAAAGCACCGGCTGTCGCAAAAGCCAAGGCAGCGGTGACTGAAAAACCCGTTGCGCCGGTAGTGGCGGCAAGCAAGCCGGTTGCTGTTGATGAACCTGAAGACGCTGAAGAGGCGGTGGCTGAAGCACCACAAAAATCCGCCAGGCCTGCTATCGGTGCATCTGCTGCACCAAAAGAAAAATCTGCAGCCTCCCAGGCGGAAACCACTGTTCGTGTCGACACCAAACGGCTGGATGACATTATGAACATGGTTGGCGAACTGGTGCTGGTACGTAACCGCATTGACCGGCTGGGGGCGGCACTCGGCGATGAGGAGATGATCAAAGCGGTCTCCAATCTCGATCTGGTCACCACCGATTTACAGATGTCGGTGATGAAGACCCGCATGCAACCGATCAAAAAAGTTTTTGGCCGTTTCCCGCGTGTGGTACGCGATCTGGCCCGCAGTCTGAAAAAAGAAATCAAGCTGGAGATGGTCGGTGAAGATACCGACCTGGACAAGAACCTGGTGGATGCGCTGGCCGATCCACTGGTGCATCTGGTGCGAAATGCCGTCGACCATGGTATTGAAATGCCGGATGACCGGGAAAAGGTCGGCAAGCCGCGTGAAGGTTTGGTAGAACTGAAGGCGGAACAGGAAGGTGACCATATTTTGTTAACCATTGCCGATGACGGCAAAGGCATGGACCCGAACAAGTTACGCCAGATTGCAGTGTCAAAAGGACTGATGGATGCCGATGCGGCTGCCAGGATGGATGATCGTGACGCGTATAATCTGATCTTTGCACCCGGTTTTTCCACCAAGGAAGAGATATCCGATATCTCCGGTCGCGGTGTGGGCATGGATGTGGTCAAGACTCGTATTACCCAATTGAACGGTACAGTCGATATCGATTCACAACTGGGTGTGGGCAGCAAGCTGTTGATCAAGCTGCCCCTGACGCTGGCGATCATGCCGACTCTGATGGTGCAGTTGCAGGAACAGTTGTTTGCACTGCCGCTGGTGAATGTGAATGAAATCTTCCATCTGGATCTGACCCGCACCAACGTGGTGGATGGCCAATTATGTGTGGTGGTGCGCGGTCGCACCCTGCCGTTGTTTTATCTGAGTCGCTGGCTGGTAAAAGGTCTGGCCAATGCAGAGTTGCCGAAAGAAGGTCATGTGGTTGTGGTGCATGTCGGCAACCAGAAAGTCGGTTTTGTTGTTGATGAACTCATTGGGCAGGAAGAAGTGGTGATCAAACCGCTCGGTGCGCTCTTGCATGGTACGCGCGGACTGGCCGGCGCCACCATCACCGGTGACGGCGGTATTGCCATTATTCTCGATGTACCCGGGTTACTTCTTTCCTATGCAAGACATGCTGCCTGATCACTGTATCCACGATGGAACACTGATATATGACAATAATAAACAAGGGATTCCAATGTGAAACGGGTGAAAGGCGGTATGTATGTCCATAAAAGTCCTGGTTGTTGATGATTCCGGATTTTTTCGTCGTCGCGTCGGTGAAATGATCAATGCCGATCCGTTACTGGAAGTGATCGGTTATGCAAATGACGGCAAGGAAGCCATTGAACTCAACAAGCAGCTCAAACCCGATGTCATTACCATGGATATCGAAATGCCGGTGATGGACGGCATTGAAGCCACTCACCGTATCATGGCGGAACACCCGACCCAGATCATTATGTTTTCATCGCTGACCACGGAGGGTGCAACCTCGACACTGGAAGCGCTGGAAGCAGGCGCCGTCGATTTTTTGCCCAAACGTTTTCAGGATATCGCCAAGGATATTGATGAAGCTCGCATGCTGCTTTGCCAGCGAGTCAGGGCGCTGGGTGGCAAACCTGCAGCACGTAAACCAGCTGTAACCACGGCCCGTCCGGCGGCAGACAAATCGGCTGCCAGAGCTGCGGTTGCGCCACGCCCGGCGCCACCGGCAGAGAAAACTTTAGCCATTCCAACACCACCTGCTGATGCACCCCGTGGGGGCAAGATCAAACTGGTGGCGATCGGGACATCCACGGGTGGTCCGGTGGCACTGCAAAATGTATTAACCAAACTCCCCGGCGATTTTCCCTTGCCGATTTTGTTAATCCAGCACATGCCGGCGACATTTACCCCGACATTTGCCGAGCGCTTGAATCAACAATGCGCAATTTCAGTAAAAGAAGCAGCGGATGGTGATCTGTTGAAACCCGGTTTGGCACTGCTGGCGCCGGGCGGGATGCAAATGCAGTTAACCGGGACACGGGACAACCCTGTAGTAAAAATTGTCCAGGGGGAAGCATCACAAACGTATAAACCATCTGTGGATATTACCTTTACATCAATTGCCGGTGTTTTCCCCGGTGAAACGCTCGCTGTGATTATGACCGGAATGGGCGCTGACGGGCGTGAAGGCGCACGGGTCCTGAAAGGGTATGGATCGAAGATATGGGCTCAAAATGAAGAGAGTTGTGTTGTCTATGGCATGCCGGCGGCAATTGTGGATGCCGGCTTGGCTGACAAAGTACTGCATCTGGATGAGATCGGAAAATGTATCGTTTCAAAAATATAAGTATTGATTTTCTCAGTATGCTTGGGCTGGCGGTCGGTGTGGCGGCCATCCTGCTCGGGCAATATCTGGAAGGTGGGCAAATCAGCACACTGATCAATGGTCCGGCTGCCTTGATCGTGCTCGGCGGGACATTGGGCGCCGTGATGGTACAAACACCGATTCGTATGTTTTTACATGCCATGGCCATGATGATCTGGGTGTTTTTTCCGCCGCGTTTGCATAACAAAGAGACCATCGAAAAGATTGTCTCCTGGAGTCAGCGCGCACGGCGTGAGGGGTTGCTGGGACTGGAAAATATCGAGGACGACGCACTGGATGCCTTTACCGAGAAGGGGTTGCAGTTGCTGGTCGACGGCAGCACGCCGGAAAATATTCGCAATATTCTTGACCTTGAAATCAATAACCGGGAACGCTACGAGCTTTCCTGTGCCCGGGTGTTTGAGAGCATGGGCGGTTACAGTCCGACCATTGGCATTATCGGCGCGGTGCTGGGCTTGATCCAGGTGATGGGGAATCTGACTGACCCTTCACGGTTGGGAGACGGTATCGCCGTGGCCTTTGTGGCGACGATATACGGTGTCGGGGCCGCCAATCTGGTTTTTCTGCCTATCGCCAATAAACTGAAAACCTATATCCACCATTATGTTTATCATCGTGAACTGGTGCTGGAAGGGATCGTCTCGATTGCAGAAGGTGAAAATCCGCGGAATGTAGAAACCCGCTTGCTGAGCTTTGTCCACTAAGAGGTGACATGCCATGGCTCGCCGCGCTTCTAAAGATCAGGATAAGGATGACCTCGGCCGCTGGATGGTGTCGTACGCCGATTTCATTACTCTGATGTTTGCCTTTTTTGTGGTGATGTATGCCATCTCATCCGTAAATGAAGGCAAGTACCGGGTGCTGGCCGATACACTGGACAAGACCTTCAAGCAACAGGAGAAGTCCAAAGATCCCATTCAGGTCGGCAAGGAACCGAAAACCCTGGTCCAGATCAGGAAACCCCGTAACGATGACGAGATTGATCCTGATAATCCGCCAAAGCCGGATAAAAAACTGCAGGATAAAAAACAGATGGCGAAGATTGCCGATCAGGTGATCAACAGCCTCAAACCACTGGTGGACCAAAAACTCATCACCGTGGACCACAATCAATACTGGGTACAGATCGAGATTAACACCAGCATATTGTTTGATGTGGGCAGTGCTGAACTGGAGAACGATGCCAGTGAACCACTGGTATCTTTGGCCAGGGTCCTCAAACCGCTGCCCAACCCGATCCAGGTGGAAGGGCATACCGATAACCAGCCCATCAACACCCGGGTCTTCCCCTCCAATTGGGAGCTCTCCGCCTCTCGGGCGGCCAGTGTGGTCCATCTGTTCAGCAAGAATGGTGTGGAACCGGAGCGCATGACCGCGATTGGCTATGGTGAATATCGCCCCAAGGAGAGCAACAAAACGAATAAAGGGCGGCGCAACAACCGCCGTGTGGTGATCGTGATCCTGGGCAGCCAAAATGTGCGTCGCATACTGGACATTGGGCAAAAAATGAACAAATCTTCTAAGAGGCGCACGGATCCGCCATAGACCATAATATTAATACTGAAATAGGCGCGTATGGCACAAAGTATGCTTTCATTTTGGGGATGGGCAGTCAGCGGAGAGAGCATTGAAAGTTTGGGCAGTAGCAAATCAGAAAGGAGGGGTCGGCAAGACCACCACAACCGTTAACCTGGCAGGACACCTGGCCCTGCAAGGACGGCGTGTCTTGCTGGTCGACCTGGATCCACATGGCTCCATGACCGCTTATTTCGGTCAAGATCCGGACACACTGGAAAAGAGCGCCTACTTGCTGTTTCAGGCTGCAAGTCCCGATCTGGGAAAAACCGCCCGTACCATCATTCTGCCGACCCGCGTGAAGGAGATCAGCCTGCTGCCGGCATCGACCGCGCTGGCCACCCTGGATCGACAACTGGGCACCCGTGAAGGCAAGGGGTTGGTCATCATGCGAACCCTGAAACAGCTGCAGGATGAATATGACGATGTTCTGATCGACTGCCCGCCGCTGTTGGGTATCCTGCTGGTCAATGCCCTGGCGGCCTGCGAACACCTGATCCTGCCGGTGCAAACCGAATTCCTGGCCCTCAAAGGGCTGGAGCGCATGATGCACACCCTGGGGATGATTAACAAATCACGACCGGAGCCTCTCCGTTTCACCATTGTGCCGACCATGTTTGATCGACGGACCCGGGCCGCACAGGAAAGCCTGAAATTGTTGCGGGATCAGCATGGTGATGATGTCTTTAGCGGCATGATCCCCATCGACACCCGTTTTCGTGAGGCCAGCAAACGCGGTATGCCGCTTTCCCATCTGGCCGGGAAATCCCACGGTTCCCTGGCCTATGCCGGTCTGCTGCGCGAGCTGCAAAACGGCCCCATCCCCCGACTCCATCTGGTGAATAACACATGAGCCAATCCAATCTTGCCCTGCAAAGTGAAGCCATTTCCCTCTACCTGGATTCCCTGCTGAAGGATGTACCGGATGGAGAGGAGGCAGAACAGGCGACAGCTGTTGATGAAAAAACGATTGCCGCGCCGGCAACACCAGCGTCGTCTGAGGATGCCGGGAAGTTACACGATGGCGTAGTGAAAACGCCGCCGATGGAAACCGCCATCACCCCCCCTCCCGGCGGCAAACCGAGCTTGCCGCAGCAACCGGACGCCATTATTCCTGACTGGGCCAATGGACCGTTTCAGGCCATGCTTTTCAAGGTGGGCGAGCTTTCCCTGGCCCTGCCGCTGTCCGAACTGACCGGCGTGGTGGAATGGAAAGGTATCGACCGACAGCCCGGCATGCCAGGTGCACAACTGGGTACCTATCAATATAACGGCAAGTCTGTCCCGGTGATGGATATGGCCCAACTTGTCCTGCCCCCCACCATGCTCGAGGATCTGGTGGGCAGTAAACCGGCGGAGCGCATCAGTCGCATCGTCCTCATCCAGGAGGGCCAATGGGGTCTGGCCTGTGATTCCGTCCATGAACTGATCACCCTCCAGCCGGAGAATATCCGCTGGCATACCGCCCGTACCCGCCGCCAATGGCTGGCCGGAACCTCTATCGAACTCATGTGCGCTTTAATTGATACACGGGGTCTAGTTCTGCTGCTGGAGGCCGCTAAACAAGACTGAGAATCTTCCTATCATCATTCCTGAATGCTGGTATGGAATATGCAAGGTTATTTATCGACTGTGTTGAATGACGGGTTTTTGACGACGTTGCGAACAGTGTTGACTATCTGACAGGAGCCAATGCATGAGCGAAGCCACAGATGCTGCCAAAGATCCCATTACCCAATGGGTGACTTTTTTTCTTGATAATGAGAAATACGGCATTCAGGTAATGCAGGTGCAAGAAGTCCTGCGGGTCAGTGACATTGCCCCGGTACCCGGTGCACCGAACTATGTTCTGGGCATCATTAATCTCCGTGGTAATGTCGTGACGGTCATCGACTCGCGCAAGCGCTTTGGATTAGATGAAAAGGACACCGACGATTCCAGCCGTATCGTCATCCTCGAGGCCGACAATGATCAAGTGGTCGGGATCCTGGTGGACAGTGTGGCGGAAGTGGTCCTGCTCAGAAGTTCAGAAATCGAAAGTGCGCCGAATATCGGCAGCGAGGAGAGTTCGCGTTATATCCAGGGCGTCTGCAACAAGGACAATGAACTGCTCATCCTTGTTGATGTGGAACGCCTGTTGACGGACGAAGAATGGGAGGAGGTTGCCAGTATGTAGGTGAGTGGTAACTGCGATGAACAATGGCAAATGTCAATAACATCAATCCACTGGGGCCGGTATGGCCCACGCCGGCAACCCAACCGTCTGGGAAAGTGGGGGAGCGCAAGCAGCCTCCAAAACGTCAACCGCAACAGCAAGATCAAAAGCCCGACACAGATGACGATGATGATCAACTCCACATAGACGAGTATGCATAATGAATCAGATTCTCGAACAACTTGCTTTTGCCAAACCGGAACTTCTTCTCAGCACCTTGCAACAGACTATCCATCATCCCGGCTTCAGTCTGGCCGTCAGTACTTGTGTGATGCTGTTTGCCGCCCTGCTCTTGATTCGCAGTCGCCGCCAATTAAACGGCAAACTGCGCGATATCAAAAACCTGCAACGTGATCTGCGTGCGATCACCGCCGCCGCCATCGGTGTTGGTGAACGGGTGCTGGAAATCGAACGCCGCCAGCGCCGGTTGACCGAGCGCCAGGACCAGATCGACATCTATGACCCCGCCAATCAGCCTTACGAACAGGCCATTCAAATGATACAGAGCGGATCAAACACCACCGAAATTGTCGATGTCTGCGGTATCAGTGAGAGTGAAGCGGAATTGATCCGCTTGATGCACAAGCTGGACAAGGCAAGCTAGAAGTACGATAAAGTTAACCCGTCCGGTTCTCATGCTCTGCGTGGGAACCAGATGCGTCTCAAACGTTTACCGGAATGCCCGCCGCTTTCCACCCTGGTCATTTAGGGTGTAATTCGGTGTTCTAATGTTTCACCAAAGCAAAGGACACCCAATCGGCTGAAACAGAGTTGCGATGAATTTCTTGTTTGAAGCAGTGAGCAGGTTGGATTAGCACAGCGTAATCCGACGCCTGTCTGGTATCAATCCGGGTACACATACTGCCAGGACCGGCAAGGAGTGGAGATTATTTTATCTCTGCGTCTTTGCGTTATGCTTCTGATCTATTTCAAAACGCTGTGTTCTCTACTGCTCTGCGATATAAACCGAACAAATATATTCTTTGTGTCCTTCGCGGCTTTGCGACTTTGCGTCATGTTTCTGATCTATTTCAAAACGCTGTGTTCTCTGCGGCACGGCGGGTTCTGCGTTATCAATCGACAAGGAGAATGGGGTGAGGGTTATGTTTCGCTCGTCTCATAGAACAAAGAAAAGTTCTTGTTTATGGTGCATTTCCACACGAAAGTGATTATATCCACTTTTTCTTTATTTCATACAACACCATAAGATTATCCATCAGGCACCCAAACGGGGCATAAAAAGGTCATCCTGACCTCTCCACGCACCATGCTGGTGAAAAATAACGCGGAATAACAGCGCAAGACGTGGAAAATCGGCCGATTTCGGGCCGGCACGCTAGTTGCTGTAAGGGTGTTAACGCTTAAAGCAATGTTGGCACAATTATTTATTCAAGAGGGAGTGTTATGTCGTATTTAGAGCCTACCGAGTTTGTCTCAAAGATGGTCGATTCCGGCGAGTCCAAGGTCTACATGTCAACCAAGGATACGCTGATACGCGCCTTTATGGCCGGTGCGATATTGGCCCTGGCTGCTGTATTTGCCATTACCGTTGCCACCAAAACAGGTTCTTTGTTAGTGGGGTCAATATTATTTCCGGTCGGATTTATTATGCTTTACCTCATGAAGTTTGACCTGTTAACCGGTGTCTTCACTCTGGTGCCCCTGGCCTTGATCGACAAGCGGCCGGGTGTAACGTTTGGTCAGGTAATGCGTAATTGGGGACTGGTGTTTGTGGGTAACTTTGCCGGTGCCCTGGCCGTGGCTTTTATGATGTCTTTTATTCTCACTTATGGTTATAACGTGGATGGCGGCGCAATCGCCAAGAAGGTGAGCGCCATTGGCGAGTCCCGGGTACTGGGTTACAAGGCACACGGCTTTGATGGCTGGATGACCATCTTTATTCGCGGCATGTTATGTAACTGGATGGTCTCCATGGGTGTGGTAGGTGCGATGATTTCAACTTCCGCCAGCGGCAAGATGATGGCCATGTGGATGCCCATCATGCTGTTCTTTTTCATGGGTTTTGAGCATTCCATCGTTAACATGTTCCTGTTCCCCTTCTCCATCATCATGGGCGGTAACTTCACCTTTGTCGAATATTTGTTGTGGAATGAAATTCCCACCGCAATCGGTAATCTGGTGGGTGGATTTGTGTTTGTTGCCTTGCCCTTGTACTACACCCATGTCAGAACCAGTCCACAACGTGTACTGGGTAAGTAAGGATATCTGTATGGAAAAAGTATATCAGCCCGACATGGGCTGATATGCTTGTTTTATGACGCAACAACTCTCTATATCAATCGGTCAGTACAGCGATAAGGGACGCAAGGCAATCAATCAGGATTTCCACGCGGCCCGGATGCCACATGAGCCGCAACTCAGCGCCAAGGGGATTGTTATTGCACTGGCCGACGGTATCAGCAGCAGCGAGGTCAGCCAATTTGCCAGTGAGGCATCCATCAAAGGTTTTTTGGAAGACTATTATTCCACGTCGGAATCCTGGACAGTGAAGACCTCGGTACAGCGCGTGCTGACTGCAACCAATTCCTGGCTCTATTCCCAGACCCGCAACAGCCGGTTCCGTTATACGCTGGAGAAGGGCTATGTCTGCACCTTTAGTACTCTGGTGGTTAAATCCAACACAGCACACATTTTCCATGTGGGTGACACCCGGGTCTATCGCGTTCAGGACAGACATCTGGAACAGTTGACTGAAGATCACTGTCTCTGGGTGCCGGAGGGCAAGAGTTATTTGCGGCGCGCTCTTGGTATGCGGGAGCAGATTGATATCGATTATCGGGCAGTGTCCCTGGAGCAGGGCGACATTTTTATTCTGGCCACGGACGGTGTGTATGAATTCACGGACGAAAAGTTTGTCACCGGAGCGATTCAGAAAAACCGGGACAATCTGGACCAGGCTGCAGAGTTGATTATTGCCGAGGCACTGCAGCGCGGCAGTAACGATAACCTGACAATTCAGATCGTCAGGATCGATACTCTGCCACCACACAGTGCCAATGAAGTGGTGCAACAACTGAATACCTTGCCTTTTCCGCCTGAACTTCGCCCCCGGATGCAGTTTGACGGCTATGAGATCTTGCGTGAGCTGCATATGAGTCATCGCAGCCATATCTATTTGGCCGAGGACAAGGAAAGCGGTGAGCAGGTGGTGTTAAAGATTCCGGCTGTTGACCTGCGCAGTGATGCCGCCGCACTGGAACGGTTTCTGATGGAAGAGTGGGTGGCCAGGCGTATCAATAATGCGCATGTGGTTAAACCCTGTCAGCATACACGCAAGCGCAACTATTTATATATTGCCATGGAATATATTGAGGGACAGTCACTGGGGCAATGGATGCGAGATAATTCCCAGCCCGATTTGGAAACCGTACGTACCCTCAGTGAACAGATCGCCGCCGGTCTGCGTGCATTGCATCGACAGGAGATGCTGCACCAGGACCTGCGACCCGACAATATCATGATCGATCGGAATGGCACCGTCAGATTGATTGATTTCGGTTCCACCCGGGTGGCGGGATTAAGTGAAATCAATACCATGCCGGATCAACAGGCTGTTCTCGGCACGGCACAATACTCTGCACCGGAGTATTTTCTTGGCGAAACCGGTAGCACTCGTTCGGATCAGTATTCCCTTGGCGCCATTGTCTATCAAATGCTCTCGGGTAAATTGCCGTATGGCCCGGCGGTGGCGCGGGCAACCAGCCGCTCCGCCCAGCGTCAGTTACGCTATCAGCCGTTACGCGATGGCGAGCGCAGTATCCCGGCCTGGGTTGATGATGCGATCTGCAAGGCGGTACATCCCAACCCCGCTCAGCGTTATGCTGAGATATCGGAATTCATTCATGATCTGCGTCATCCCAATCAGGCCTTTCTCAACAAGACCCGTCCCCCGTTAATTGAACGCAACCCGGTTTTGTTCTGGAAGGGACTCTCCCTGATACTGTTTGTCATTATCCTGTTGTTGCTGGTGGATCATCCTGCTATAAAATAAGCAGGCAGATCGGCGCTGCCATTAGACAGTTAGTGTGTCATACTGCATTGCCGGATCAGTTCAGTCAGGTCAGGGAACAAACAGGGGGGTATAGCACAACATGGACAGCCAAAAACGACTGCTTGTTTACATTATCTCAGCTTTGGTTATTTCAGCTGTACCATTTCTCAGTTGGCCTTTTAACTGGATCGAAACCTATTTTCACGAGATCAGTCATGGACTGACAGCGGTATTCACCGGTGGCCATATCCGGGAGATTGTGATTCGCATAGATGGTTCCGGTTATTGTGAATACGCCGGTGGTTGGCACGGCCTGACATCCTTTGCCGGTTATGCGGGGGCCATCCTGTCGGGGGCATTGATGTACCTGTCGGCTCGTTCACTGGGACGCAGTTCCACCATTATTTCCACATTACTGGTGATCGCCATTCTCCTCACCATCATCTTTTATGCAGGTGACCTCATCACCATGTTGATCCTTGGCATACTGGTTCTGTTGTTCTATCTGGCAGCCGCCAAACGATTCAGCCAAGTATTTAATCGGGTTGAAGAGTTTATTGGAATATATGTATTGATGAATGCCATTCGTTCACCGTTTCATCTGCTTGACGGGCAAAGCATCGGCGACGGGGCCGCACTGGCCAAATTGACCTATATACCGGAAATCGTTTGGGTAGCAGTTTGGGTCGTACTCGGTCTTGCAGTATTGATCGGCTTATGGCGCTCTGAAAACCGCCAACGCAGAATGTTCCGCTGATTTGAAATAAACAGGGGATGGGACATCCTGCCCATCCCGTGTGTTCCGGTTGGCACAATATTGCTTTACCAGAACTTGTGCCTCCTGGCTGCCTTGCCAATCTCCTTGCCGACTCCCTTGCTGATTTCCTTACCGGCATCGTCGAAAAATTTATCCACTTACCTGGCGTCATAACGGCAATGCCGTTTATAAACCAAAGAATTTACCGACTTTTTTCGCACCCTTGCTGATCTCCTTACCGACCTTTTTTGCGCCCTTGCCGATTTCCTTGCCCGCATCGTCGAAGAATTTATCCACTTCCCTGGCGGCGTAACCGGCACCTTTCAAAACTTTCTTCAGATCCTTGTCGCTGATCTTGAAACTTTTGCGGAGGAATTTCTCGGCATCTTTCGGATTGACCTTGTAGACCTTGTTTAACACCTTGCCCACATCTTCAACCCCTTTACCAATATCCTTGAGGGCCTTGACGGCGGCCTCGGGCGATTTGCCGAACACATCGACCATGACTTCACCGACCTGTTCCACACCCTTGACGCCTTGAATGATGCCTTGCTCGGCCCATTTTGCCCATTTGGTGACATCGGTGACAATCTTCTTCACCTCTTTTTCGATCTCTTTACAGACGATTTCACCCAGGTCGATCAATTGACCGGTTTTGACATTGAGTTTTGTATTGATTTTTATTGCCGGCAATCCCTCCAGTTTTACCCTGGTGGTGAAACTGGCGGAGATCTGTTTGCCGGTGACCTTGATGCGGACACTGCCGGCCAGCTTTTCACGCAGCGTAATACTGCCCATTTTATTGATAGCGGTGAGTGGCGTGCCCTTGGGCATCTTCACCAGCTTGCCGGGAGATATCTTGCCTTGTAACTCCAGTTTGACCGCGGTGGTGATATCGGCGCCTTGTTTGGCATCAATTTTACCGTCCACGCTAAAGGCAAACAGACTCTTGCCGGAGAAAGCCGGGATACTGAACTTTGCCTGTGCATTTTGTGCAAAGTGGAAGATTGCACCGTTTTGTGTAATTTGTACCAGACATTCACTTTTCAGGCCCAACAACCTGACCTGTCCATCCATATAGAGGTGGGGTTTGCGGAACATCTGTTCTGCTTTGTTGGGTTGACTGAAGGTCGACATGGATACACGCGGCCCATTCTTGCCTTTCATGTCACTCAGTTTGAAGACGTTTTCATTGCCCAATACCAGCGGCTTGTTGAGATATGACTCAAAGGCGATACCCTTGTTGGTGCTGACCTCGACGGTGGTGGTGGATTGCAGTCCAAGGATGTTCAGTGTGCCGTTGAGATAAAAACCCTGCTGGAATTCCAGTGTGCCGATCTGCGAGTGTTGCGGGGCACAATAGAGTTGTGAGTTCACATAGACAAACAACTGACCGGTTTTTTGATCCTTTCTCACCTGGTAGTTGCGCATCTCATTTTGCATGTCGGTGATATGCCATAAGTTGCCCGGCTGGTTGATCACCAGCAGGATGCGATTCACGTCTGACGGGATACGGGTCTTGCCATGTTGATTAAAGGCCTGCGAGACAGCGGCGATATCGCTGGCGTCCAGCAAGGCAGCAACTCGGGCCGGCATCTTGAACAACAATCTGCCCTGGATTTTAAACTTGCCCAGCACGGAGGTCAGTTCTTTGGGCAGGCTCTTGCTGCCGGCGATGGTAGTGGCGATATCCTGCAGACTGAGATCGCTCACCGAACCGGCCAGGATACTGCGTGAAGGATCCGTGGAGTCGAAAAAGAAGGCCACGGAACTGCTGAAGGCCTTGCTGTTGATGGAAGCCGCTACGCCAAGGCTGGGTATGCCGCCCCAATTGATCCCCACGACCAGGGCCAGATTACTCAACTGAATGCTTTCGACCTTGATGGTGCCCTGCATGGTGCCGGCGAAGAAGGCGCCGCTTTTCACCATACTCATGGCAATATCAAAACGACAGGGTTTTTTCTGGATATTGACCAGTAGTTGACCAGCCAGGAAAATTTCCGGCGTGCCCTTGTTCATGGCAAAACCAAATTGACAGTTCAACGGCCATTTGCCATCTATTCGTGTGCTGTGACTGACAAACAACCGTGAATCATTTTGCGGTTGTTTACCCACCTGCAGGGTGATCGCCATTTCGGGATTCAAACCGAGCAGGGTTTGCAATAACTTTTGCTGTTTATCGCTGTTGTTGATCTTCCATTTGGCATAGAGATTCAGGCCGGCCTGTATGCCATTGGCCTGTTTCGGCATGGGCATGTTGTGATTGGTGAGGGCCGGGTTGCTAAAGGCCGCCATATCGGGAAAACGAAAATCATTGGCGTCATAGCTTGCCACGATCAACAGCAGGTCCTGCAGGGCGACAACCTTTTCCAATGGCTTTAACGCACCGAGACCGGGCAACTGTGATGGCCTGGCCGTGAGACTCACACCGGCCGCCACGCCGAACTTTTGTCCGTTTACCTTGCGCGCCTCAAAGGCGACGATGCCGAACTTGTCGATGGTGGTTGCCGTCTGGAATAGATAGCCGCTGTTATCCTTTTTGATCAGGATGGAGGAATTCTTCAGTGTGAGATCAAAATCACTCGGCAGGGCCAACGGTGTATCACTGAATTTTTTCGTCAGTTGCTGAAAACTGATCTCCTTAATCTCGGTTTGTACGACAAAGTCACCCGGCATGGTGTAGACAGCATTGAGAGTGATGTTCCTGTCGAAGGCAATCTCACCGCGGATTTGACCGCTGGTATCACCACCATGAAACTTGGTGAGGTCCATACGCAGGTTACTGAAGGACAGTTCAGTCGGACCAAGTTTGATCTTCCAGCCGGCCGGTTTTTCCGCCAGGGCGCAGCTCATCATATAAAACTGTTTGGGTGCAATCGCCACGAACAGATTATTAACAGTCAGGTTGGCCGGAGGCGGTACTTGTGGCAGGTGGCTTTCAATTAACTGCTTTAGCGGGATGGTCTGTTTCTCTTCCAGCATGGCCATGAGCACGAAGCCGTTGCGCGAGGCGGTCTTGATGGTAACCGGTACTCCCTCAATTTCGGTTTTACCCCACAAGTTAATATCGAACTCCGGTTCGGTAAGGGGATCGCTGATTGAAAAACGGCAGCCGATACTGTTTACCGCCAGGTGGTCACCCCACACCCGCCAGTTGAGATCAGGCATGCCGATTTGTATAGAGGCATAGCTGGGATAGATTCCCTGTTTGCCCCAGACGATGCTAAAGGCCAGATCCATCAACTCCAGTCGCTCCAGTTTTTCCACTGCGTCGACTATGGTATCGGGGAGTTGAGCCGTGAGAGATTCACTCCCCGTCAGGTCTGCCAATCGGGCAAGATTACCCAGGGAAACACCCTCAAAACGGGTTTCCACCGAGATGGTATTCAGGCCTTTCTCTATAAACGCTATCGCATCGACGCTGATATCCGCTGACGGGATATTGAGGCCGGCGGTCAGTGCATTGACAGGCCGATAGATATCCCCTTTTGTCAGCCAGTCGCTTGTTAATGGTGAATAGATACGGAATACAGCATCCCGGAATTTTACGTTCCCGGCTGTAAATTCCGTATTCAGGCGAGCCTGCAGATGGATACCGGGCAATTCTTCGGCCACTTCCCACGGGTAGACCCTTGCCGCCGTCAGGTCCTGCAACGCCCGGGGCAGAAACACCTGGCTATAATCTTTGGGTATGTGGAGTTGACCGAAGATGGTCAACTCCGGTACCGGTTGCAGAATATTTTCCAGGATACCCAGTGCGCCCAGGGGTTTCATGTCACCGATGAAGTTGATTCCTTCCTGTAATTCGATCTGGTATTCACCTTCCTGCTGAGCATGAGTGGTAACGATGACATGGGCCTTGTAAAACAACAGTCTATCCAATGCAGGCATATCATTAAAATGTGAGCCATCACTGTAGTCGAATTCTGCAGGCAGGTCGGGGAAGGATTTTGAAAAACACCAGTATGAGGCTGTTTGTTCCTCGCTAATCAGGCTGTATTTAAGGGTCGCTTGTACCTGCCCGGCATCATCGGTAGTAAACAATGCGGAGACAGGCATGTTGGGAATATTCAGGTAAGAAGCCGTGCCGCTAAAGCTCAGGCTGCGACCGGACTCATCAACACCCATTTGCACATTATCGAGCTTGATGGTTTTGCCTTGCCAGAAGTAGAATTTATCCAGAAATTCGTCAAAGGCCTCGGTGAGACTGCCGACCCCGATATTGATCCCGGCTTCGAGACCGGGATTCAGTGTTTCCATTAGTTCCCTGAAATTAATGGATTTCGCCGAGGAAATTGTGCTTGTTAAAAGCGGATTTGCTTCAGTCATATCAGTTGCTTCCCTGTCTTGGTACCGTTTGTTTGTGGTGCTATAAGCGGTAAATTTATTTGGTGTGCCGGCTGAGGATGACGAGAGCGCATAGCCAACCTATAGCTGTTATCTCATCGTCCTGCGGTATATTTTCTTTAACGGGAAAGCTCACTAACTTGATGGTTACAGTAGCTACAGTCGACAGGGAATACCGTATGAAGAGGACCAGAGTATTGTTTATTTTGAGAATTTGTCTGTCAGAAAAGAGCGGCAAAATCCTGTTGCTCATCCCGCAATATGCCAGAAGAGACTAAAGACTACTGTTCATAGCGCCGTTAATGCTTAGTATAAAACCACCCCTGTCAATTCAGTATTTCAGGTATATAACAGCTTTACTATATGAACGTATATATAAATTCGGCGATTAAGCCGAGTCGACTTATCATCCAAGGAGAGAGACGATGTCTGTACCAGCAAATGTAATGACCGCTGCCAAGAATAAGGATAATTCGCCGTATTATAAAAACTATGACAGTTTTATTCTGAGATGTGTCATGGCAAATAAAAAAACTCCTGATAAAAGCAGTTCGTTGAAGACTTTGTTGCCACTATTGAGTGCGCCTGATAAAAATGAAAATGCGGTGATTGAAGCTGTCAAGTCCATGCCTGATAAAAAGAAATTGAAATACCTGAATGCGCTTTGGTATCTCAAGGCAACATATCCAATTTTGCATGATGACTGGATGGGATGCGAAGTGCCGATAAAGTATTCCGAAGCCGCTATTTATATCATGAAAAAAGCACCAGTCGGGTTTAATAAATACAAAAGCAAGGATGAAGATGTTCAAAACAAACACGAATTGTTGAAGAAGCAGAAGAGTTTGAGTGCGATCAATGCCTTGGGTGATACATATGCACCTGTTAAAGAAATAGCCAGAACACTATCCGAAATGAGTGTGAATGATATATTGGATCCCAAGATCAATGTCGGAACGGCAGACCTGGATCAGGTTGTTCAATTTATTCCCAGGGACAAGGAACAGGATAAAAATGAATACATTGACGCCCAAAGTAAATTGCTTAATATGAGTGTGGAAGAGTATATATATTCAGCTGTAGATGATGGAGACAAGCCGGGTGTTGCAATTATTCATATGGGTGACAAGAAGAGTGGTGCTGATGCATTGGTAGATGGTGTTTCTATTAAAGAACATATGAAATCTGTGCTTTCCCTGGCAACTGATAAGGGTCTGGATATTCTAAACCTGCAGGTAGGTGGGCATATGTTATGGGATGAACTGGCTGACTGTATAAATATGCAGAAGTTGACAAATATTCGGGTCGACCTTGGGCATATGGGAGGGCATGAACCGGAGTTTGATCTGTTTATGTCTCAGCATGACAATGTTATTGTGATGGGGTTTGATGCTGATGTGTGTGTGAAGCTCAATATATTTGGCGGGTACGAACATAGGAAGGATAAATCAGGCAAGCAGGTTGCGTGTATGCCCATCGTCAACTATAGCAATGTTATAACATCAAGAGCGTTGCTGGTCGGCAAAGGGAATGAAACAAATCCTCTGGACGAACCATATGGTGTATTGAAGGGGTATGACGTGGAAGTAAAAAAAGCCAAAAAATAGTTCTCATAGTGAACAGCGTGGCAATGTGCTTTAACCACGGCATATTGTTTTTACTCCGGTTTCCAGTTCTTCGGGAACCGGCCCCTCACCATATAGGCAAAGGCAATTACCTCAGCGACGGCAAGATACAGAGCTTCAGGAATTTCGGTGCCCAGTTCCAGTTCCGATAACACACCGACCAGCGCAGGATTTTCTTCCAGCGGGATGTTGTGTGCTTTGGCAATGGCCAGGATCTGTTCGGCGGTGGTGCCGCGACCCTTGGCGGTAACACGGGGTGCGTTGACTTCGTCGTAGTGCAGGGCAACGGCAATAGTGGAATGGGCAAGTTCGTTATTTTCACTCATACTTTTTCATCCACCAGACGGGGTTCATGACCGGCCGCCGGTTGATCGGGTTTGCCGCAACGGCAGTTGATCTGTCCCACTTCCAGCCCAACCTGTTTTAAACGACTCTTGAGTGAATCAAGATAGTGATTGAACAGAATACTGGTGGCCCGTTGTTCCGCCCAGATGTTCGCACTGATGCGATCTTCGCCATATAAGGTTACCTGTACGCGCACCGGTCCCATACGATCCAGATCAAAGGCCAGGGTGACGGTCCAGGGCGCTTTGGGATCATCGTTGGCATGATTCTGATGTTCACGCTGGATACGCAGATCAAACAGATCAATTCCCTGTTCGGTGCGTACCGGCAGCTCGATCACCCAGGTGGGACGGTGTTGTTGTTCGGCAGCGACCGTTTGTAATTGCTGAACATGAATCCGCGCCAGCACGCCTTCCACCTGACCCAGTAGTTCTTCAATCGCTGTGTCCTGCTGTAACAGGTTAATCAGACTGGCGTTACCGGCCTGCGCCTGAGGCTGCGGGGTTTGACTGCGTACGGCGGTGCTGTATTCGGGATTGGCCGTGCGTACGGCGTTCGGTTGTGAAAGCGCGGACCCTGTCGTGGATTTCGTTGCCCCCGTCGTTGTATCCGCCAATGGTGATAAACCCGGAGTCGTCTTCGCTGGTGGTTGTGCCGCTTCTTTTAATAAGGACTGGTTTGCCTGTTCGGTGAGCGCTTTCTGTGCCGATTGGTTCTGGTCATTGAACATGCGCAGTAACAAAGCCAGTCGCAACAGATTGGCGCGTACATCCTGCACGGGTTGGCGTTGCATGGCCTGAACCACCGTCTGCATCGCTTGCGCGACTGTTGGAGGCGGCTCTTTAACCACCGGTATTCCATCATCGTTGTCAAAAGGCAGTGGTGGTTTCCCGGCCGGGGCAGAGAGGTTGCCGGGTAAGGGGTTGGCGAGACCCGGCGGGAGCAGGGGTTGGCGTAATTCCGGTCTGGAACCGGTGGCCACGGTGTTGTTAAGCAGGGCATTTTCCAGAAAGGGACCGGCCTGTTGCAGGGCATGTTTCAGTCCCTGGGGTTGGCTGATCTGGCGTGAATCGGGCAGTTGTCGGACCACTTCACGGCCGACTTCCAGCACTTCCTGTGGCAAAGCGGCCACCCTGGCCGGGTTTCTGGCCACGATATTCAAATTGGCCAGCAGGGGCGGCAGGGATTGCTGTTGTTGCAGGCTGCTGCGTAAATCCCGGGAAATAGGGTCCTGGGGGCTGTTGGGACTGGCTATCACCTTGAGCTGTGGCTTGGTACTTTCTCCGGTGAGTTGCAGGGTCAGACGGGTCCCAACCGGCAGCGGTGTGGCCAGTTCGGCCTGCAGCAGGGGGGTATCGGCCGGGGCACCCGGTATGCTCAAAAACATCATATTCCCTTCCACTTTGGCGACGATCACGTCAAAAACTTTACCAAGTTGCAGTGTATTGAGCAGGGTCTGAAGGTTGCGGGCAGGCTGGGTCGGGACCGGTGTGGCGGGCGGGTGGTCGCTGGAGGCAACAGAAGGCTTGACCACACCACTGTCGGTGAGTCCCTTGTCAATGCGTGTGCCGGTCAAATTTTTCAGATCCATGGGATAAAATTTATTCAGAACTCAGACTTTTTGCCGTTATGAGTAATATCGGATGCAACATCTATATATATAGGGTCGGAGGCCGATATTCGCGTTATGGCAGCCAATCAACCACATCTCTGGTATATCCGCCGTGAAGGTGAAGTCAGTGGACCGTTCCCCACCGGCCAGGTTGTTCAATATCTGGTGTTGGGCCGGTTTCAGGTCACGGATGAGGCCAGTGCCAATCAGGCCGATTGGCAACCAATCGACGATATTGACGAGCTGAGCCAGGAACTGGAAGCGGTTCCGGATTTGAACAGCGCCCGTCGCTGGGCTGATGAGCGGCGCCGTGAACGTCGGTATGGCAATGATGAGGAACGCGAAGCGGCGGATCGGCGCCAGGGTGAGACACTCAGCCACTATATCTCCAGAGCCGCCCGTGAAATGTTGATTGATACCTTCTGGCAGGGAACATCCGGAGGGGCAAAGGCGAGTTTGATCTTTGTCGGCGCCGTGGTGGTCGTGGTGAGCCTGATGATTCTGTTAACACCATCGAAAAGCCCCTTCAGTGAGAAATGTACCGCACCGTTTGCACAGGGTGTCGATTTAAGTCATTGTGATCTGGCTGATGCGCGGATCAATTTATCCAATCTGACCCGTGCCAACCTGATGGGAGCCTATTTACAGGGAGCTCGTGTGGTGAATTCATCCTTTATGCTGGCGAACCTGCAATATATCGAATTTGATCATGCCGTCATCACCAATGTCAGTTTTGCGCGCTCAAATATCAAGGGTGGCAGTTATCGCAAGGCGGAGCTGAAAGGTGTCACTTTCCTTGATGCCAATCTGACCTACGCCGATTTTCGAGGTGCAAAATTGCAGGATGTAGATTTCACCGGCGCGAATATGTCACACGCCATCTGGACAGACGGCAAACCTTGCCGCAGCAAGACTATCGAGAGTTGTTTGCCGGAGAAACCGCCGGAAGCGGCGGAATAAAACCCGTCTTATTCGATATCTTCAACCGTGTAGCGCTGTACATGGATGGTATCGGACCAGTGACCGGCGCTGAGACCGGCTTTTAACTTCAAGTGTGTAAGAAAATCGCGAGGTTGAGGCAGACTCTCCCATACCGATGGTAAAAATGTGCCTCGTCGACCGGCATCGCTCAGGATCAAGCCATCAATATGTGGGCGTAATTGAGCCAGCAGATCAGCTTCTGAGGCAAATTCCATTGGCTGCGGTGGATTTAATACCGAAATGTGATAGTGCAACTGTGCATATTCATCCGCACGCAGGGCAGGGAAGCGGGGATCACGAAATGCTGCCGCATACGCATTTTGTACCACATCAGCCACCAGCGGTTGATAGGCCTCCAGCGTACCGATACAACCGCGCAATTCATTATCAATTTGCAAAGTGACAAAGCCGGCGCCGTTTTGCCGCAGTTCATCCGGATATTCATCCACGTTAATGGGCAAGGGTTGATGGTGATCCAGACCATACTTTACTGAGGCGGCAGCCAGTTTGAGCAACAATGTTTTGTTTTTTTCTTCCAGCATGGGCAATCAACTGTGCAATAGCACCATTCATGCATTATTAGTGGAACAGATAGGCGCCATAACCGACGACCTTGTCATGGGGACCGGCCGTATCGCCGGAATTACGCAAATCGATAGTTTTGGCATGTAAGCCAAAACGCTTGGCGAAGTGTAACAATCCGTTGACCGGATCGCGGCCACAGGCGTTTTCATAATTGATATGTTCGTAGTCAAGTTTTTCGATGGCTTCTGATGTCGCTTTATCCAGTTCACGGGCCGTTTTGTAATCGTGGTAATGACTCAGATCAGAGCTGATCACCAGCAGGGTTTCGGGACCGTTCCAGAGACGGCTCAATACCAAATCGACATCGACGGCGGAAGCCCGTCCGACCAGCAGTGGCACCAGCGTGAACTTGTCCAGCACCACCTGCAGGAAAGGGAGGTGGACTTCGAGGCTGTGTTCCAGCATGTGGGCCTCATCATCTATTCTTACACCGGGCATTTCACAAATCATCCGGACTGCTTCCATATCGATCGGCACCAGCCCGAGCGGAGTGGCAAAATTGCCGGCACTGCTGGCGGCAATGCCGCGTACCGGGACCCGATGCGCAGGACCCAGCAGGACAACACGCTGAATCTGTTTGGCAACCTTCAGCAAATTGATATAGGCGGACGCGGCAACCGGCCCGGAATAGATATAGCCGGCATGCGGGGCGATGATTGCCTTGGGGGCAGGGCCATCCAGAGGAGTTGCCTGATTAAGATAGCCTTGTACCATTTGGCGCAATTCAAGTTCCTGATCGGGATAAAACATCCCGGCCACGGCCGCGTGTCGTATATGTTCACTCATATGTTAACAATAGGGGGAAGGTGGGTGACCTGCAAGCAGGATAGTGCTACGGTCTGTGACAGAAATTGGCTAATATATCTGAATCCTGATTGAAATCAGATAATTACAATAATGACAGCTTGTCATAGAACTGTAACTTTACTCTGCTTAAATGTAGCCGTGATGAATAGCATGACAGAACAATTTCAAACAGGTAAGCGCATCCTGATTGTCGATGATGAACGTGCAATCCGGGAGATGGTTTGCCTGGCATTGAGCAGCGAAGGCTATCAGTGTCTGGAGGCCGCCGATGCCCACAAGGCGGACAGCATCATAAAAGAAATCCGACCCGATGTGATTCTGCTGGACTGGATGATGCCGGGGATCAGCGGGGTGGATTATGCCCGCAGTCTGCGCCGGCGCGATGAGGGGCGGGATATCCCCATCATCATGCTGACAGCAAGAGTTGGGGAAGACGATATGATCCGGGGGCTGGATAGCGGCGCGGACGATTATCTGACCAAGCCGTTTTCCACGCGTGAACTGCTGGCCCGCATCCGGGCCATTCTCAGACGGACCGGCAACCATGCCGTCGAAAAGGAGATTATCGAATTATCCGGTTTGCAGCTGGATACCTCCGCCCATCGCGTATCCAGCAAGGGGCGACCCATTGAATTGGGACCGACCGAGTATAAATTATTAAAATTTTTCATGGAAAACCCGGAGCGGGTTTTCAGTCGGGAACAGGTGCTGAATAATGTTTGGGGTGATAACATCTACGTCGAAGAACGTACTGTTGATGTGCATATAAGGCGTCTTCGCAAGGCCCTGGAACCCTTTGAGTGTGACAGGTTGATCCAGACTGTGCGTGGCGCAGGTTATCGGTTTTCAGCATTAAGATAATGCAATCACAGCATCAACAACTTGTATGGCAACTGATCCTGGCCGGTATCGCCGCCGGCTCACTGGGCTTGTTATTTGGCTGGCCGATGTTGTTTGTCAGTGTCTTTCTCATCATTTATATCATTATTACTCTGCGAAATATTTTCCGCTTGCACAGCTGGTTTTTGAAACGTGATGAGCTGGATTTGCCGGATGCACATGGAATTTGGGGTGAGCTTTACCATGAGCTTTATCTCATGCAAAAAGAGAGCAGGGGAAACCGCCAGCATCTTACCAATATGCTGACGCGTTTCCAGGACGCTGCCGCAGCACTGCCCGATGGTATGGTGATCCTCACCAAACGGAATAAAATCGAATGGGCCAATCCGGCCGCCGCAAGAATGTTGAGCATCGCATTTCCCCGGGATGTGGGGCAGCCTGTCACCAATTTGATCCGTCATCCCGAATTTCTGAAATACCTGATGGCAAATAATTTCGGGAATGAACTCCAGCTTGTTTCACAAATCCGGGTCGAACATGTCTTGAGTGTGCAGGTGATACCCTACGGCAGCAGCCAAAAGTTGCTGATTTGCCGGGACATTACCCATGTACACAAACTGGAAGAAATGCGCAGCCGGTTTGTGGCCAATGTCTCCCATGAGTTGCGCTCACCCATTACGGTTTTGTCAGGTTATCTTGAGACTATCCAGGGTATGTCGGGGCGGAGTGTCGATGATCTGCAACAACCGCTCACCACCATGGCGGATCAGGTGGACCGTATGGAACGACTGGTTACCGATTTGCTAACGCTCTCCAGACTGGAGACAGAACCGGTCAAGTTTACCAACAATGTTGTCGATATCCCGGCGATGTTGGCGGCCATGAAAGAAGCGGCGGGATTATTGAGCGGTGAGAAACAACATCAGATTAACTTCAGCGTCGAGCCTGATTTACAGTTACTGGGTAATTTTGATGAACTGAGCAGTTTGTTTAACAACTTGATCAGTAATGCCATCCGCTACACCCCGGCCGCCGGCAAGATTGAGATCAAATGGTTTAATGACAACGGCAAGGCGGTGTTTTCTGTGCAGGATACCGGTGCGGGTATTGCTCCTCAACATATTCCCCATTTGACACAACGGTTTTACCGGGTCGATGTGGATCGCTCCAGGGAATCCGGCGGCACCGGTCTGGGGTTGGCCATTGTGAAACATATTCTGGAGCGGCATGACGGGACGTTGAATATCAGCAGTGAATTGAATAAAGGCAGCACGTTCCGTTGCTGTTTTTCTGCTGAACGGACGATTGCCGATACTAAAAAGGCCGGCTCGGAGCGCGTTATAAACGATTAATCAAGGCGTTCCTGCACGGGACCGAACCGGGCAGGTATACACAGCGCTGAATTATTGTGTGATTTAATAAAAGTGTCATACACCATTCATTACCGCGTCATAATTTGAAGTAATGATTAAGCACGTCGAATTTAAAGATATTACTGGAGAGACAAAATGAACAATCGTTTACCTGTCATCGGCTTGTTGGTGCTTGCCATGGGAATCCCAACTGCCTGGGCCGGCTCCAAGCCGGATGAAAACTTACCTGTATACAAAAAAACCAGTGGTGTGTCTGGCAACCTGTCCAGCGTTGGTTCCGATACCCTGGCCAACCTGATGACCTTGTGGGCGGAAGAGTTTAATCGCCTGTATCCTAATGTGAACATTCAGATCCAGGCTGCCGGTTCTTCCACTGCACCGCCTGCCTTGACAGAAGGGACGTCCAATCTGGGACCCATGAGCCGCAAAATGAAGGACAAGGAATTACAGGCTTTCGAAAAGAGACACGGATATAAACCGCTGGCCATTCCTGTCGCGATTGATGCACTGGCGGTCTATGTCCACAAAGACAACCCGATCAAGGGGCTGACCATTCCGCAAGTTGATGCCATATTCTCTTCCACGCGCAAGTGCGGTGCTGACAAAGACATCAACCGTTGGGGTGATGCCGGTCTGAAGGGTGCGTGGGCCGGTCGCAACGTCCAGATTTATGGTCGTAACTCTGTATCAGGTACCTATGGGTACTTCAAGAAGAAAGCACTGTGCAAGGGCGATTTTAAAACCACGGTCAACGAGCAACCGGGTTCCGCTTCAGTTGTGCAATCTGTCTCTTCTTCGATTAATGGTGTTGGTTATTCCGGCATCGGTTACAAGACCTCTGGTGTACGCGCCGTACCATTGACCAAGAAACCCGGAACCCCTTTTGTTGCCGCCACAGCTGAAAACGCGGCTTCAGGCAAGTATCCATTGAGTCGTTTTCTGTACATCTATGTCAACAAGAAACCGAACCAGCCACTGTCTCCCCTGGAACGGGAATTCGTGAAAATGGTCCTGTCAAAGGCCGGTCAGCAGGTGGTTATCAAGGATGGTTATATCCCGCTCGACAGCAAGATGGTCAACAAACAACTCGACAAACTGAAATAAACAGGTTTTGCCCGGTGTTGAAGCAAGCCCCGCCATTGGCGGGGTTTTCTGTTGTTGATGCAAGTGCCTTTGACGGAGTACGAAATCCATACCAGAATGAAAAGAGAATATTGGAACCGACTTCCCGGCGGTACAGAAATCATGACGCAGCCAGAGCAACACTGCCGCCTGGTGATGATGAGACTGGTTTAACCTTGACCGAGCCTGTAACATTTCTGTCATATTTGACGGTTAGAATTCTGACATGACTAATTCATCCGATTCAGCTCCAAACTCCCTCTCCCGGAAGGGTCAATATAACGCACGCAACATAAAAGACTGGTTGACCGGTTTTGGCATGGGCGTTGGCGGGATCGGCGTCATCGTGGCGATTGTCCTGATTTTCTTTTATTTGCTTTATGTGGTCTTTCCCCTGTTTATACCGGCCGGCATGCACAAGCTGGCTGATTATCCATTGCCTGCACGGAACGCGGGACAAACACTCCATTTTACAGTGGAAGAGCAGAACGAAGTGGCGGTCCGGTTTACAGACAAGGCGCACGCGGTGTTTTTCAAAGCACGAACCGGCGAGGTGATTCAGGATATAAGTCTGCCGGTCCCGGCAAAGAACAGTACAACAAGTTTTGCCCACGGTCAGCTCTCAAAAGGACAGGTTGTTTATGGTTTGGATAATGGCAAGGCTTTGGTGGTCAGGTATACATACAAGATAACCTACCCCGATGACAAACAGTTGATCACACCGCAAATCGAGTTTCCTCTGGGTAATAAACCCATCACAGTCGATCGCCGGGGTGAACCATTACTGCAGGTGAGTTTGGGCAGTGATGACGAGAAAAACACGATTGTTGCACTGACGCAAGACAAGCGATTATTGATGGTCAGACTGCAGAAAGCGGAATCCATGCTGTCTGATGAAGATGAGGAACCGCGCTATGAGCAGTCCATTGTTAAATTGCCGGCGGTAGAAAAGGCGGCATCGCTGCTGGTGGATAATGAGCAACATATTCTGTACGTCGCGGAGCAGAGCGGCCATGTTACCGTTATCGATATCAGTGAGACAGATGAGCCAAAATTTATCGAACGGGTACGGGTTGTAACCGAGAACATTACTATCAGTCGCATGCGTTTCTTGACCGGCGGCATTTCCCTGCTGATAGGCGACAGTACCGGGGTGACAACACAGTGGTTCCCGGTGCGTGAAGCAGAGGGGTTTCGGTTAAAGCGTATTCGCAGCTTTGCCATGACAAAGGGCAGCGCGGTGACTGATCTGGTGACCGAGCAACGTCGCAAGGGTTTTGTGACAGCCAATGCGTTGGGCGAAGTTGCTGTTCACCATTCCACCGCAGATCGTACTATCATGCAGAAAAAACTGGCTGATGAGCCACCTGCGCATATTACGATTTCACCGCGTGCTGACACGCTGTTGGCCGAAATGAAAAATACAGATTTTCAGTTCTGGCATATTGAAAATGAGCACCCCGAGATTTCCTGGCGTGTCCTGTGGCAGCAGGTCTGGTATGAGAGTTATGAACAGCCCGGTTACACCTGGCAGTCATCATCGGCCAGTAATGACTTTGAACCCAAATACAGTCTGGTGCCGTTGGCGTTCGGAACGCTGAAAGCGGCATTTTACGCCATGTTGTTTGCGGTGCCGCTGGCCATCATGGGCGCAATCTACACCGCCTATTTTATGACACCGGTGATGCGGGCCTATGTAAAGCCTTCGATTGAGATCATGGAGGCGTTGCCAACCGTGATTCTTGGTTTCCTGGCCGGTTTGTGGCTGGCGCCGGGTATAGAGCAAAACCTGCCGGGTGTTTTCAGCGTCCTCGTGTTATTACCTTTTGGGGTGATCTTGTTTGCCTGGGGTTGGCACAACCTGCCGGCGAACATACGGAATCGCGTTCCCGAAGGTTGGCAGGCGGCCATTCTGGTCCCGGTTGTCTTTCTGATTGGCTGGTTTTCGATTGGCATCAGCCCCCTGCTGGAGACAGTGTTGTTTAGTGGCGATATGCGCCAATGGATGGATAAGGAGTTGGGCATGGGCTATGACCAGCGCAACTCGCTGGTGGTCGGCATCGCCATGGGGGTGGCGGTTATCCCAACTATTTTTTCCATTACCGAGGATGCGATCTTCAGTGTCCCCAAACATCTGACCTTTGGTTCGCTGGCTCTCGGTGCAACACCCTGGCAGACCATGATGCGTGTGGTATTGCTCACAGCCAGCCCCGGTATCTTTTCTGCCGTGATGATTGGCCTGGGACGTGCGGTGGGGGAGACCATGATTGTGCTTATGGCAACGGGCAATACTCCGGTCATGGATTTCAGTATTTTCCAGGGGATGCGTACCCTGTCGGCCAACATTGCCGTGGAGATGCCGGAATCAGAAGTGAACAGCACACACTACCGTGTCCTGTTCCTCGCGGCGTTGGTGTTGTTCATCTTTACCTTTATGTTTAATACGATGGCCGAGATTGTGCGGCATCGCTTACGCAGGAAGTACAGTTCACTATGATGCGCGAATGGTTTAAAAGTGGTACTCCCTGGATTTGGCTGAATGCGGCGGCTGTCAGCGCCAGCCTGATCATCGTCTTTGGTCTGTTGCTGTTGATTGCGGTACGTGGTCTTGGTCACTTCTGGCCGGCCGATGTCGTGCAGGCGCAATATTCAAGAATCGGATCTCAGCCTGAGCGTGTGATCGGTGAACTTGTGGAAACCGAGGTTGTTTCCCTGGCGAACTTGCGGACGGCGGGCTTTGAACTGGATAGCAAGGAAAAGTTTATCAACCGGCATCTGCTCAAGACCGGCAATCGCGATGTGTTGGGCAGTGACTTTCGCTGGGTGGTTGATCCCTATTTATCCGACAAACAATTTCCGGAACAGATCATGGTGCTGGAACGGCGTGAATGGGGTAATTTTTACGGCTATCTCAAGACCATCAAGCAAGCAGGCAAAGTGGTGGCCGAAGGTGATAAAAGCCGGCCCGAATTGCAACAGCGCATGGAACGGGTGTTGGACCTGCAAGATCAGATACACGATATCGAGAAGGGCGCCATTGGTGATATTAACTATGCCATCGAAAGATTGCGTCTGAACCAGCGGCGTTTGGAGCTGGATGGTGAAAATACACCGGAAAACCTGCAAGCACTGACTGTTGAACGCAAGCAACTTGAGAAAGAGTATGCCACGCTGCAACAGCAACTGGGTGAGCTGTATACGGCGATCAATCGTGACAGCCTGACTGCCGAGATCATGAATGGTCAGACAGTTGAAATACCATTGGCCAAGATCGTCCGTGCCTATATGCCGAATGATCTGAGCCTGTTCGGCAAAATCGGTCTGTATATTTCCAGATTGTGGGAATTTGTTTCCGATGAGCCACGGGAAGCCAACACCGAGGGAGGGATTTTCCCGGCGATCTTCGGTACCGTTATGATGGTGTTTATCATGTCTCTGATGGTGACACCGTTTGGTGTTGTCGCGGCAGTCTATTTGCGTGAGTATGCCAAACAGGGTGTGTTGACACGGACCATACGTATCGCCGTGAATAATCTGGCGGGGGTGCCGTCGATTGTTTATGGTGTGTTTGGTCTGGGCTTCTTTGTTTATTTCCTCGGTGGAAATATCGACCGGTTGTTTTATGCGGAGGCCTTGCCGGCACCCACTTTCGGTACACCGGGAATCCTTTGGTCATCATTGACCCTGGCTATTCTCACTGTACCGGTGGTGATTGTTGCCACTGAAGAAGGGTTATCGCGCATACCACGTGCGATTCGGGAAGGTTCCCTGGCGCTTGGCGCCACCAAAGCGGAAACACTGTGGCGTACTGTTTTACCCATGGCCACACCGGCCATGATGACCGGAATGATCCTGGCCATTGCCCGCGCCGCCGGTGAAGTGGCGCCGTTGATGCTGGTCGGGGTGGTGAAACTGGCGCCATCTCTGGCGCTGGATGGTAATGCACCTTTCCTGCACCTGGACAGAAAATTCATGCATCTGGGTTTTCATATTTATGATGTCGGTTTCCAGAGTCCGAATGTGGAAGCCGCCAGACCGCTGGTCTATGCGACGGCACTGTTGCTGGTTGTGGTGATTGTGATATTGAATCTGGCCGCCATTTATATTCGTAACCGCCTGCGTGAAAAATACAAGGGTCTGGAGACGTAACATGAGTTTAGAGGAATTGAGGTAGTCGTTATGGCATCCGATACAGGCTTAACACACGGCATCAATCTTGATGCGCTGGAACGCAAATCAACCGTGTTGAATATCGAATCAGAAACCATCTGTCTGGAAACCAATGCTTTGGATCTGTTCTACGGTGAGAAGCAGGCGTTGAAAGGGGTTAATATCAAGTTACCGGAAAAGCGGGTTTCGGCTTTTATCGGCCCCAGCGGATGCGGCAAATCGACCTTGTTGCGTTGTTTTAACCGCATGAATGATCTGGTGGATACCTGCCGAATCGCAGGCAGTATTACCCTGAACGGTGAAGATATCTATGCCAAGTCAGTCGATGTGGCGGAACTGCGGCGGCGCGTGGGGATGGTATTCCAGAAGCCCAATCCGTTTCCCAAATCCATTTATGAAAACGTGGCCTATGGGCTGCGTTTGCAAGGTGTAAAGAATCGACGGGTTCTGGATGAGGCCGTCGAGCGTTCACTCAATGGCGCTGCCCTGTGGGATGAAGTAAAAGATCGGTTACATGATTCTGCACTGGGTCTCTCCGGCGGTCAGCAACAGCGGCTGGTGATTGCGCGCGCCATTGCGATTGAGCCAAAAGTATTGTTGCTGGATGAACCGGCATCGGCACTGGATCCGATTTCGACCCTGAAAATTGAAGAGCTGATCCATGAGTTAAAGGATAATTATACGATTATCATTGTTACCCATAACATGCAACAGGCCGCCCGTGTATCTGACTATACGGCTTTCATGTACATGGGAGAGCTGATTGAGTTTGGTGATACGGACACCATCTTTACAAATCCTTCTGAAAAACAGACAGAAGATTATATTACCGGTCGCTACGGTTAAAAGATTACAGAGGAGCTGGTTATGGAACGCAGACATCACATTTCACAGCAGTTTGATGCCGAACTGGAAGACGTCAGGAATCGTGTCCTGTCCATGGGCGGTTTGGTTGAGCAACAGATCATTCAGGCGATTACCGCCCTGTCTGAAGGTGATGCCAAGCTGGCCGAACTGGTGATAGATAATGATATCAAGGTCAATACGGCGGAAGTGGCCATCGATGAAGAATGCACACATATCATTGCCAGACGCCAGCCGGCTGCATCAGACTTGCGCTTGATGATCGCGGTCATCAAAACCATCACCGATCTTGAACGGATCGGAGACCAGGCCGAACGTATTGCACGGATGGGCTTGCGTCTGATGGAGAAAGAAAGGCCCAAGAATAATTACGGTGAGTTGCGTCATCTGGGAGAGCTGGTCGCGGCTATGGTGCATGATGCCCTTGATGCCTTTGCCCGCATGGATATTGATGCCGCCATTGAAGTGGCCAAGCAGGATTTGAAAGTGGACCAGGAATATGACGGCGTCATGCGTCAGGCACTGACTTTCATGATGGAAGACCCGCGTTCTATATCCCGTATGCTGGATGTCATGTGGACTGCACGAGCCATTGAACGTATTGGTGACCATGCCAAGAATATCTGTGAATACATTATTTATCTGGTGAAAGGCAAGGATGTACGCCATATCGGTCTGGAAAAAATGGAGAAAGCGGTGAAAAGCTAGCTGTTTGATTTTTTTGGTCTATTTACAGTATTGGCTGAAATATTGACGCAGCACATTGAAAACCGATCGGCCGACGTATATTAATTAAATATATTTCCATCGCCGAGGGGGTATCGCCATGACCGATTTCCCTATTGATCCTGCCACCGCCCGACCGGTGAAGTATTGGCACAAACTGGATGGTGATCGTATTCAATGCGATCTCTGTCCCCGTTTTTGTAAACTGCATGACGGGCAACGTGGACTCTGCTTTGTCAGAGGCAGAGTAGGGGATACCATGGTCCTGACTACTTATGGTCGTTCCAGCGGATTTTGTGTCGATCCCATAGAGAAAAAGCCGCTAAATCATTTCCTGCCCGGTACGCCGGTGTTTTCCTTTGGTACCGCCGGATGCAATCTGGCCTGCAAGTTTTGCCAGAACTGGGATATCAGCAAATCGCGGGAAATTGATACGCTGGCTGATCAGGCCGCGCCGGAGACGATTGCCGCTGCAGCGAAAAAGTATGGCTGTCGCAGTGTTGCCTACACCTATAACGATCCCGTGATCTTTCATGAATACGCCATTGATGTGGCGCAAGCCTGTCGTGAACTGGATATTAAATCGGTGGCGGTGACGGCCGGTTATGTTTGCCCTGAACCCCGTGCCGAGTTTTATCAATATATGGATGCCGCAAATGTGGACCTGAAGGCCTTTACTGAACAGTTTTATCACAAACTGACCGGCGGACACTTGCAGGATGTGCTGGACACACTCGTATATATCAAACACGAAACCGATGTTTGGCTGGAGGTCACCACGCTGGTGATCCCGGGGGAGAATGATTCGGATGCTGAATTGACGGCATTGAGTGAGTGGGTGATGGAAAACCTGGGGCCGGATGTGCCCTTGCATTTCTCCGCCTTTCATCCCGACTACAAGATGCTCGATATACCAGCCACGCCGACAGCCACTTTGTCACGAGCCAGACAAATTGCGCTGCAGGCCGGTTTGCATTACGTCTATACCGGTAATGTGCATGACAAGGCCGGTGGCAGTACCTGGTGTCACCGGTGTGGTGAGGTTTTGATTGGTCGGGACTGGTATGTATTGTCAGACTGGAACCTGACGGCCGAGGGACAGTGTAAAAACTGTGGTACTGCCTGTGCCGGTGTATTTGAAAGACAACCCGGACATTGGGGGGCGCGGCGTCAACCGGTGCGTCTGGCAGACTTTTCTGTTGCATGATCAGCCAACATCCACGGGAACAGGATAATCTCGTCTCGTTGAGCAGAGTGGTGATATAAAGCTCTCTTGTCGGTAAAAATCGGCTAAAATCCCAGCCCCAAACAGACAGCCGGATATTGCTAGAAATGAGTGAGCAACAGATACGCATAGGATTCGTTACCATCTCGGATCGCGCCAGTCGGGGCGAATACGAGGATCTGGGGGGGCCGGCCATGCAGGAGTGGCTGGGCAAGGCCCTGACCAATGACTGGGAAGCGGTAAGCCGTTTGGTGCCGGACGAGCAGCCCGCAGTGGAGGCGGTGTTGCGTGAGCTGGCCGATGAGCAGGATTGCTGTCTTATTGTCACCACCGGCGGAACCGGCCCGGCGCCACGGGATATTACCCCGGAGGCAACAGCCGCGGTCTGCGACAAGATCCTGGATGGCTTCGGTGAACAAATGCGCTCAGTTTCGCTGCAATTCGTACCTACTGCCATCTTATCGCGGCAAATCGCCGGAATTAAGGGTAAATCTTTAATCATTAATCTCCCCGGCAAACCCTCGGCCATCGCCGATTGCCTGAATGCCGTTTTCCCGGCGGTGCCGTATTGTATTGATTTGATCGAGGGGCCTTACCTGGAAACCGACGAGTCTTTCATTAAGGCCTTCCGGCCCAAACATGCCAAAAAGCCAAACGCGTAGATGAGTCTGAACATGCCCGAAAAAGAACTGACCCTGCGCGAGATGGTGGAGTGGGGGGCGGACCGGTTTGAGGAAGCCGGATTATGTTTCGGCCACGGCACCGAAAACGCTCTGGATGAAGCCGCCTGGTTGACCGCCTGGGCGCTGGAAGTGACACCTGACTATGACGGTGTGGATGTGGAACGCCTGCTGACAGAGGACGAGATGCAGCGGATTTCCCGGCTCTATCAGCGGCGCATCGAGGAACGCAGACCGGCGGCCTATCTCATTCAGGAAGCCTGGTTTGCCGGGTTGCCGTTTTATGTGGATGAGCGGGTACTGGTGCCCCGATCACCCATAGCAGAGCTGATTCATGACGGTTTTCAACCCTGGTTGGGTGATCAGCCGGTGGAGAGAATTTTGGAGATCGGCACGGGCAGTGGCTGTATTGCGATAGCCTGTGCCCTGACTTTTCCCGACGCCCGTGTGGATGCGGTGGATATTTCACCGGATGCGCTGGCGGTGGCGGAGAAAAACCGGCAACGTTATGGACTCGAAACCCGTCTGGATTTGATACAATCGGACCTCTTCGACGCCCTGGCCGGAAAAAAGTACGACATTATCGTCAGTAACCCGCCCTATGTGGATGCAGAGGATATGCGCAACCGACCGGCCGAGTTTCATCACGAACCGGAACTTGGCCTCGCGGCCGGTGAGGACGGTCTTGATCTGGTTGTGCCCATGCTGGCCCAGGCCGGTGATTATCTGCAACCCGGCGGCATTGTGGTGATCGAGGTGGGTAACAGCCAGACTGCACTGGAGGAACGTTTCCCCGATGTGCCGTTTACCTGGCTGGAATTTGAATATGGCGGACAGGGTGTCTTTATGCTGGATGCAGCAACCCTGGCTGCCCACCGGGACAGTTTTAAATAAATATATCGCCCGCGTGGTAACAACTGCGGGTATAGCCGGAATCGAAAATATGTCGTTGAATATTGACGTTCTATTTCAATCCCGGTTGCGACTGATTAACCGGAATCATCACAAAGGACTGGAAACTGAGGAAAATTGATCGATATCAAACGTTCAATGCAAGGAACACAGTAGTCTTAAAACCCGTTATCTCCAGGACAATAAGTATGTCAGAAATTGTTTTTGATCCGGAATTGATTCGCCGCTACGACAAGGCGGGGCCGCGTTACACCTCGTATCCCACTGCTGTACAGTTCCATGAAGGCTTTGCCGAGCGCGAATACAAGGACTATGCGATCAAGAGTAATGATACCGGACAACCGTTGTCGCTCTATTTCCATTTGCCGTTTTGTGACACTGTCTGCTTTTACTGTGCCTGCAACAAAATCGTCACCAAGAATCGCAAACGTGCCGCCCCCTATCTGCAGCGTTTATACCGTGAGATCGCCATGCAGGCGGCCCTGTTTGACAAGGATAGACCCGTCACCCAGTTACACTGGGGCGGCGGTACACCCACCTTTATCAGTCATGATGAAATGCGTGAGTTAATGGCCGAGACCCGTCGTTACTTCAAGCTGCTGGATGATGACAGTGGCGAGTATTCCATCGAGGTTGATCCCCGTGAGGCGGATACAGATACCATCAACCTGTTGCGCGAACTGGGCTTTAATCGTTTGAGTCTTGGTGTGCAGGATTTTAATCCGGCAGTGCAAAAGGCGGTCAATCGTATCCAGTCCGAGGCCGAGACGAATGAAGTTATCACCGCAGCACGGGCAGCGGGTTTTCATTCAGTCAGTATCGACCTGATGTACGGCCTGCCGTTGCAATCAGTCGAGACCTTTACCGAAACCCTGAACAAGGTCATCGCCATGTCGCCGGATCGACTGTCGGTGTTTAACTATGCCCATCTGCCGCAGATGTTCAAGACCCAGCGCCAGATCAATGATGATGAGTTACCGACACCGGATGTAAAGCTGGCCATTCTGCAGCTTTGTGTCAAGCGCCTGACCGATGCCGGTTATGTCTATATCGGGATGGATCACTTCGCCAAACCGGAAGATGAATTGGCGGTGGCCCAGCGTAATGGCACGCTGTACCGGAATTTTCAGGGCTATTCCACCCAATCCGAATGTGACCTGATTGCCATGGGCGTCACATCCATTTCCAAGGTCGGTAACAGTTACTGCCAGAATGTAAAGACCATGGAAGAATACGAGCAGCGAATCGACAGCGGTCATCTACCCATGTTTCGCGGTATCGGCCTGACTGCAGATGATGTGTTACGCCGTCACGTGATTACCCAATTGATTTGTCATTTCAGCCTGGATAAAGCGCAGGTGGAAAAACAGTTTAACATCAGCTTTAACGACTATTTCAGTGTAGAACTGCAGGAGTTGCTGCAACTGCAACTGGATGGTCTGGTGACGTGTACTGACAGCAGCATCATGGTGACACCGGCAGGCAAGTTCCTGATCCGAAATGTTTGCATGGTATTTGATCGCTACTTGCGTGAAGCGGGTGAAAAGCGTTTCTCCAAGGTGATCTAGGCGGCCGATTCCTTGCCTTTGGCCAGCAGTTCGGTTTTTAGGTCCGACAACGGCCTGGGTTTGCCGAAGTGATATCCCTGACCAAAGTTCACACCGATGCTGCGCAACTTCTGCAGTGTTTCCTCATTTTCCACATATTCGGCTATGGTCTTGATACCCATAACATTGCCGATCTGTGAAATCGATTCCACGAATGCAGAATCTGTGGCGTCAACATTAATATCCCGAACAAAATAACCATCGATTTTCAGATAATCAACCGGGATGTTTTTCAGATAGGCAAATGACGACAGGCCGCTGCCAAAGTCATCCAGCGCGAATTTACACCCCAGTCCCTTGAGCGTCTGAATAAAACGAATGGCCCTGCTCAGGTTGGCGATAGCGGCGGTTTCCGTGATTTCAAACATGAGCAATTCAGGATTGACTTCTGTATTGGCAATGATATCCACCACACTGTCCAGGAAGGTCGGGTTGGAGAGGGACTGTCCGGAAATGTTAATTGAAATGTGTACATCATAATGGTTGGTGGATAATTTCGTCAGACAATCCATCGCCTTTTCGATAACCATCTTGTCGATGATCGGCATCATATTATAACGCTCAGCAGCGGGTATAAACGCCATGGGCGGGACCATCGAGCCATCATCATTTTTCAGGCGCAACAGAATTTCGTAAAAATAACTGTGGTTGCTCTCATCATCCAGCGGGACGATTTCCTGACAATAGAGTTCAAACCGATCATGATCCAGCGCATGCGTGATACGATGGACCCAGTTCATCTCGCCACGACGTTTGGCCAGATCGTCATCATCAGTTGAGTAGATATGGATGCAGTTGCGCCCCTTGTCCTTGGCTTCATAGCAGGCGGTATCAGCCGCGCTCAATACATCGGAGACATTGCCTGACATGCTGTTAATCGGTACAACACCGATACTGACACCCAGTTCAAAGGATTTGTTATCCCAGATAAAGCGTGTTTGTTTGACGGTGGCAAGGATATTGGTGGCGATCACTTCCGCCTTTTCTGTGGTACAACCTTCCAGCAGGATACCGAATTCGTCGCCGCCCAACCGGGCGAACACATCACTCTCGCGTAATTGCTCACGCAACCGGCCGGATATCTGTTTCAGCAGTTCATCACCGGCCACATGACCACAGGTATCGTTGATGATCTTGAACTGATCGAGATCCAGGTAACAGAGTGCATGATTCAAATGTGAATTGTGTGCATGACCGATGGCCTGCTCCAGCCTGTTTTCAAATTCCCGCCGGTTTAACAGGCCGGTTAGGGCATCATGACTGGCCTGATAACTTAATTGATGGGCCATGCTGCGCATTTCGGTCACATCGCGGAACACGATAACGCCCCCCTGAATCAAGCCGCCGGCGTCGGTAATCGGCGCCGCCGTGTATTCAATGGCGTATTCTTTTCTATTTCGGCTGATTAAGGTGGTGTTGACTTCAGGGGTGACAATTCGACCGGTTTTGATTGCCTCTTCCAGTGGATTAATCAACGGACACAAGGTTTTGTCGCAATGTGTGATGAAGATACCGGCCAGGTTATGATTTATTGCGGCCTTTCGAGACCAGCCGGTCAGGCTTTCGGCAATGGCGTTCATGTCCTTGATTATGCCGTTTTCGTCTGTCGTAATAACCGCATCACCAATTGATTGCAGCGTCACTTCGGCATGATCTTTTTCCAGTTGCAGCACTTTTTCCGAATGCAGGGCGCGACGGGTGACTTTAAATGCAATGACAATACTCAGGGACAAGGCGATGATCCCCAATAACAGGATCAACATGTTACTTTCGTGCATGATGGAGGCATTTTGTTGAGCAAGCTCCTGTGCGGCTTGCTGTTGCAGCAGCGACAGACTGTGTAACGCATCCATTACCCGGTTTTGTGACGGGACGGCTTTGTTGATTAATAAATCATATGCCTGGCTTATTCGGCCGACATTTAGCAACTCGATGACCTGATCCTGGACGGGGACGGTTTCCCTGGTTGCTCTGGCTTGCCGGTCGAGCAGGGTGCTCTCCTCTTTGGTCAGTTTCATTTGCATCAATTGGCTGCGGGCATGACCAAACTCGGCGGCATGATAGGTATATTCCAGAAAGACATCATCACGTTCAAACGGGTCGGAGATACTGATCATGTGATAGAGATTCAAACTGCGTTCGCGTGCCGCCCACATCATTTCGGTGATCAGGCTGGTTTTGACATTGTGTTTGTCCACAATGGACTGGACATGTTCATGAGTGCGATCAATCTGGCTCAGCCCCAGCAGGATGACCAATCCAAACAAGCCGAACGAGAGGGCAAAACCGAACGAAATAAGATATTTCGTTTCCGCCGCTTTATGCAGAAGTTTGTTTAACAGCTTCAAGTCCATAGACATAATCACTATCGCGGTCACCACTGGGCGGGTGGGGGATAACGGCTTGCACTCCAGTGGTATATAACGGCACCTGCCTAAATAACCTTAAATATCATATGATATATGCCCTAATATATTTCAGGGTATGCGGAGGAGCCAATGTACTGAAATTTTTAAGAAAAACGGTAGCGAGTTGAAATTTTCTTCACAAAAATTTCGGTAACGGGGCGACGGGAGACAATCCTTTTCTGTACAATACGGCCCCATGTCAGGAAACAGTTTTGGAAAGCTTTTTACCGTCACCGGATTCGGCGAAAGCCATGGTCCGGCCATCGGTTGTATCGTTGACGGGTGTCCGCCCGGCCTGGAATTGTCCGAACAGGACCTGCAGGCCGATCTGGATCGCCGCAAGCCGGGAACGTCACGTCACACTACACAGCGTCGGGAAGCGGATGCCGTGCAAATACTCTCCGGTGTCTTTGAAGGCAAGACCACCGGCACCCCCATCGGGCTGATTATTCACAACACCGATCAACGTTCCAAGGACTACTCGGAGATCATGGATCGGTTTCGTCCCGGTCATGCCGACTATACCTATCAGCAGAAATACGGCTGCCGCGATTACCGGGGCGGGGGACGCTCTTCGGCGCGGGAGACCGCCATGCGTGTGGCGGCCGGTGGTATTGCGAAAAAATATCTGGCGGATAAGTTGGGGATCTCCATTCGTGGTTACATGGCGCAACTGGGTCCCATCAAGTATGAAAAATTTGACTGGGACGCGGTGCGGCAAAATCCCTTTTTCTTCCCGGATGCCGACAAGGTTGATGCACTGGAAGCCTATATGGATGCCTTGCGCAAAGAGGGCAATTCAATAGGTGCCAGGATCAATGTGGTCGCTGCCGGTGTCCCGCCGGGTTTGGGCGAGCCGATTTTCGATAGGCTGGAGGCTGACATTGCCCATGCCATGATGAGCATCAATGCGGTGAAAGGCGTGGAGATCGGCGCCGGTTTTGACTGCATTGAGCAAAAAGGGACCGAACACCGTGACGAGATCACACCCGCCGGTTTCCTCAGCAATAATGCCGGCGGTATTCTGGGCGGCATCTCATCGGGCCAGGATATTCTGGTCAGCATGGCGCTCAAACCTACCTCCAGCCTGCGTCTGCCGTGCCGGAGCGTGAACATCCATGGCCAACCGGTGGAAGTGGTGACCAAGGGACGTCATGACCCTTGCGTCGGCATCCGGGCCACCCCCATTGCCGAAGCCATGTTGGCTATTGTCCTGATGGATCATTTGTTGCGCCATCGTGCCCAGAACATGGACGTGGTGTCCGCCACCCCGATCATCCCTGCCGGTGCGGACTGATCTGGTTGATCGCTGCCATTGGGATATGAGTCCATACCTAAACCGATGACAACCCGCAACAACACGACGCCATACTGGCGCCTGTCCGGTTTCTATTTTTTCTATTTTGCCAGCCTTGGCGCCTTAATCCCCTACTGGGGTCTATACCTGAAAGATATCGGTTTCGATGCCGGCGCCATCGGCAGTTTGATGGCGGTCATCATGGCCACCAAAATAATCTCACCCAATATCTGGGGCTGGATTGCCGACCATACCGGCAAGCGCATGGCCATCGTTCGCATCGGTTCACTGTGCGCGGTGCTGGCCTTTATCGGCGTTTTCTATACCCGGCAATTTTGGTGGTTGGCGCTGGTAATGCTGGTCTTCAGTTTTTTCTGGAATGCCGCCTTGCCCCAGTTTGAGGCAACCACCTTCAACCATCTGGGCACGGAAACGCATCGTTACAGTTCAATCCGCTTATGGGGTTCGATTGGATTTGTGGTTGCCGTGTGGGGATTGGGTGAACTGCTGGAGTTTACCGGCATGGGTATCTTGCCGGCTATCCTGTTGGGATTATTCATCGGGATATGGTTAATGAGTCTGTGGGTGCCGGAGGACGCAGCCGGTCATCTGAGTCTGGATCACGAACCCTTGCGCAAGGTGTTAACACAACCCGCTGTCCTCGGTCTGTTGGCAAGCTGTTTTTTTATGCAGGCAAGCCATGGCCCGTATTACGCTTTTTATTCGATATACATGAGCAGTCATGGCTATTCGCTGTTTATCATCGGCTTGCTCTGGGCACTGGGTGTGATTGCCGAAGTCATTGTCTTCCTGTTTATGCACCGTCTCGTACCGCGCTTCGGATTGAAGCGACTGTTAATCGTCAGTCTGTTGCTCGCATCACTGCGCTGGCTGATGTTGGGTTTGTTCCCGGATAACCTGGTATTGATGTTGTCGGCCCAGTGCTTGCACGCGGCTACGTTCGGAATTTACCATGCTGCCGCAATCCAGCTTATCCATTATTACTTCAGGGGGCGACACCAGGGTAAGGGGCAGGCCTTGTACAGCAGCCTGAGCTTCGGTGCGGGCGGTGCAATAGGAACTTTATTGAGCGGACATGCCTGGGAGAGTGTGGGGGGCGAGGTAATCTACATGACAGCGGCCGTGTTTAGTTTGATTGCCGCGCTTATCAGTTGGCGCAGTGTTGATAACCCTGCCTTCAATCAGGTGAAATAGTTGATTGTTCATCTTAAGGCTATGCAGTTGCTGACCGATAGCCTATCCTAATTTGAGAAACGGCCAATGCCGTCAGGATGAGTAAGGAAAAATCGTCGTGACAACTACAATAACAAAAACTGATGTCGCAATTATTGGCGGTGGTATTTCCGGAACAGCGTTGTTATATCTGTTGGCTCGATATACCGATCTGGAACAGATCACTTTGCTGGAAAAATGTGACAGTATTGCTGCATTAAATTCCAACGCCACGCATAACAGCCAGACACTGCATTGCGGTGATATAGAAACCAATTACACCCTGACCAAGGCAACCGAAGTGCAGGCCTCCGCCAATATGGTGGTGCGTTATGTCGCACAGCTCGCCAACAACAATATTCTGTATAAGTTTCCCAAAATGGTACTGGGTGTCGGTGAGATTGAGTGTGAAAAAATACGACAGCGTTATACGCAGTTCAAACCGCAATTTCCCAATGTCAGTCTGTTTGAAGCACAGGATATTGCGCGCATCGAACCCAATGTCATGCTTGGTCGCAAGGAACCGGTGGTGGGCATGGGAGTGGAAAATGAGTTTACGGCTGTCAATTTCCGCACACTGGCCAATTCCTTTGTGGAACAGGCCGGCGAAATCAAAGGAAAGAAGATGGATATTCGCCTCGGTACCCGCGTGAAAACGATCCGTGAGACAGATAGCGGGTTTAAAATCGCGACCGACAAGGGTGATCTGGAGGCGCGCTTCGTGGTTGTCTCCGCCGGCGGCCATAGTTTGTTGTTTGCCCAGCAGATGGGCTATGGCATGAACTATTCCTGTCTGCCCATGGCCGGCAGTTTTTACTTTGCACCCAATATGCTGAATGGCAAAGTCTACACGGTGCAAAATGACAAACTGCCTTTTGCCGCTATTCATGGTGATCCGGATGTGGTTGTCGCCGGTAAAACACGCTTTGGACCCACCGCACTCATCCTGCCCATGCTGGAGCGCTATAACCTGTCTTCTGTCCCCGATTTTTTCAAAGTCCTGCACCTGGATCGCAGTGTGCTGAAGGTGTTTTGGGATCTGTTCAAGGTGCCGGATATCCGTAACTACATCATCAAGAACACCTTGTTTGAAGTCCCCGTGATTCGACGCCGTTTGTTCCTAAAGGATGCGCGCAAGATTGTACCGTCCATGAAGCTCTCTGATTTAACCTTTGCGAGAAAGGTGGGGGGGATTCGGCCGGTTATGATCGACAAGGAAAAATGTGTGCTGCATCTGGGGGAAGCCAAGATCAATCCCGGCAATGGTATTATTTTTAATATGACGCCATCACCGGGCGCCACCAGTTGTCTGGGAAACGCCATGAAAGATGTTGAGACAATAGCCCGAGTGTTGGGTTGTAAGTATAACCACGAACAACTGGAAAAAGACTTACGCTGATTGCCGGTAACAGCAGGCATAAAATGCCATGGACGAAAGTCTCGTCCATGGCGCATGAAGCTTACTTGATGTCGATTTTTGCCTTGTCACGTAATTTCTTGATATAGGCCTGCAACATTTTTTGTCTCTCAAATGATTCCAGCTGACCGCGCACCTGTTCGAATGTCGGTGGTTCCAGATCCTTGCTGTCATCCAGCTTAATCACATGCCAGCCATGCACAGTTTGCACCGGCTTTTTGGTATAGGAGCCTTTTTGTAATTCCGCTGCAGCCCGGGAAAACTCCGGCACCATGCCGCCGGGTTTGAACCAGCCCAGCTCACCGCCGGCTTTTGCGGATGAATCGAGAGACTTGTCTTTGGCCAGTTGTGCAAAATCCTTACCGGCATCCAGTTCGGCAATCACCGCCTTGGCTTCATCTTCAGATTTCACCAGGATGTGTCGCGCCTTGTATTCTTTCAGGTTTGCACCGGCAACCTGATCGCTATACAGCTGTTTCAACTGCTTTTCCGGGATGCTTTTACCGCCGATTTGTTTCTGAACCAGGGCGTTGCTGAGTAGCTCCATCTCTTGTTGACGCAGGACAAACGCCACGTCAGGGTTCTTGTCGAGTTTATTTTTTTTTGCTTCCTGGAAGAGAACTTCCATATTCACCAGGTTGTTGATGATGGCGGTGCGGGCGCGCGGATTGGTTTCATCAAATTTTGGGTTTTTCATCTTCATCATTTTGGAGAACTGTTGCACATCCAGCTCAGTGATTTTGGCCTTGTTTACAGTGGCGACGACCTTGTCAGCAGCGAAGGCCGGGGTGCTGATCATGGTGATCATCCCCAGACAAATGATTCCGGTAATTGAACGCATGAGACTTCCTTTAATATGGTTGGTTTGCAGTAAATATTAATTTCAGGGCAATACTTTTTTGAACGGCTTGACGGTGACTTTATTATAGACACCTTCCTTAATATATGGGTCTGCATCGGCCCAGCTTTTCGCTTCAGCAAGCGACTCAAACTCGGCGACGATGAACGAGCCGGTAAAACCGGCCGGGCCCGGATCCTCATTATCAATGGCCGGGCAGGGACCGGCAAGCAGCAATCGGCCCGAATCCCTCAATTTGTGGAGTCGTTCCAGGTGGGCCGGTCGTGCAACCTGTCGTTTGGACAGACTGTCGGGATTATCTTCACCGTAGATCACATAAAACATGGGTTACTTACTCTTCAGGGTTGGATTGTTCGACTGATGCATCTTCGCTGATGAATCGTGCCATGTAGACAGCCTGCGCTATGACAAACAACAAAATCAGGCCGATTATACCGTATACCTTGAACAGCACCCAGGTATCCAGTGAAAAGGTAAAAGCGATGTAAAGATTCAGGCTGCCGAGTGCGGTAAAAAAGGCCGTCCAGGCGTAGGACAACCGGGACCAGATTTCATCAGGCAGGGTGATGTTTTTTTCCAACATGCGCCTTATGACAGACTTCTTGCCGATAAATTCACTGCCCATAAAGACCAGAGCGAACAGCCAGTAAACGGCGGTGGGTTTCCATTTAATGAAATCGGCATTGTGAAAGTAGATGGTGGCGCCGCCCAGGACTGTCCCCAGCACCAGCGTGATCAGATGCATGGTTTCAAAGCGACGGTTTTTGAGCCAGAAGATGCCGTTCTGGATAATACCTGCCGCAATCAACATCTTGGTGCCGGCGATGACGCCCAGCAGATTATCGTCATAGGATTTGTATACGATAAAGAACAGGATGAGCGGGAAAAAATCAAACAGAAATTTCATAATCGTTGTATGTTGCAGATATCAGTGCAGGACCCGGTGGCGGGATCGGTTGTAGTATTTTTGCATAATTTTTCGGACATGGTCAGGGTAGCCGACTGTATCCATTTGTTCCATACCCTCCTGGAAAAAACTACCGACATTATTCGGGATATTGAGCAAGAGTTTATCAAAAACCTTATTCATAATATCCGGGTTATGGCTGCGCGTGGCGACGATGCCATAGTTCATGTTCAGGAACAACCAGGGGCTGCCCGGGAGGTCCTCTTTGAGGGCGGGGTCGATAGCATCGATGACGAAGGTGATCACCTCCGCCAGATTCTCCAGTATTGCTTTATCCCGGCTCCGGTTGGCGAGGAAACTCACACTGTTCACCAGATGTTCCAGGTTGCGGATTTTACCGCCCTGATTGGCCAGCCACAGGGCCAGGGACAGGGTGGCTTTATACAATTCACCGGTGTTTTCCAATTGGAATATATTCTGCCAATCTGTCAGTTGCGAAAGCAGACCCAGCCCGTATTCACCCAATTCGCCCAGGTCAATTTGGTCGACTGTCAGGTTTTCAGCCTCCACAGACTCCGGCCCGCTCTGTGCTTCAATGCTGTTGAGGATGGCCAAAACCTGCTGCATGGCCTGGGTCAGTCGGGAGGGGTCGGTTAATTGCAGGCCTGTTGTGTCGCGCTCGTGATGGGTGGCGATGAGTTGCTGCATGACCGGTTCAAGGGTATGGCCGAGTTCCTCGATGGTGATATTAAAATGCAAAGTCATGCGTTCTCCGGGGCGGTCTGCCTGCTGTTCAGTCCGGACTGTACCATAGCTGTACGGTGATGTGGTCGGGAAAGGAATTAGCATTGGCTTTTGCCATGGCCCATCCGTTAGACTAGCGCCGCGATGAATCAGGTATACGACTTACACTGCCATTCCACGGCATCTGACGGCTCACTTACTCCCCGGCAATTGGTTCTAAAAGCGGCGCAGCAGCGTGTGAATGTGCTGGCGTTGACGGATCATGACGTAACGGACGGTCTGGACGAGGCCGGTCAGGCGGCGGCTGAAGCCGGGATTGGTTTTGTGCCGGGGATTGAAGTCTCAGTCACCTGGCAACGGCTGACAGTCCATATTGTCGGCCTGAATATTGACGTCAATCATCCACCATTGCAGGCAGGGCTGGCAAAATTACTTGAGTTTCGTAACTGGCGTGGCGCCGAGATCGCCAGGCGCTTGGCCAAGTCGGGTATACCGGGTGCTCTGGAGGGCGCTGCTGCCTTTGCCGGCGGAAAAATCCTGAGCCGGACGCATTTTGCCCATTTCCTGGTGGATCAGGGGCATGCCGGTGATATGGGAGAAGTATTCAAGCGCTTTCTGGTAAACAAAAAGCCCGGCTATGTTCCCGGTCAGTGGGCGAGTCTGGAGGAGGCGGTAAACTGGATTCGTCAACCGGGCGGTATCGCGGTGATCGCCCACCCGGCCCGCTACAGCATGACCGCGACTCGTCTGCGTAAACTGATAGGCGAGTTCAAAGAGTTGGGCGGTGAAGGTTTCGAGGTGGTCTCCGGCACCCACAGTCGGGATGAAGTGCAATATATGTCACGTCTGGCGAGCCGGTTTGGACTGCTCAGTTCTTGTGGTTCGGATTACCATGGGCCGAAAAATCCCTACCTCGAACTGGGCAGATTGATGCCCTTTCCGGAGGCCTGTGTCCCGGTTTGGGAGAGTGAGCGCTGGCCGTTGCGTCCGGCTAAAGGATAACCATGAGTCAGTTTTTTCAGATCCATCCGCAAAATCCCCAATTGCGTCTGATTCGACAGGCCGTTGAGATGGTCAGACAGGGGGCGGTCATTGTCTATCCCACCGATTCTGCCTATGCACTGGGTTGCCACCTGGATGATAAAAAAGCACTGGAGCGCATTCAGCGGATCCGTCAGGTTGATGCCAAACACAATTTCACCCTGATGTGTCGAGATCTGTCCGAAATTGCGACCTATGCCAAGGTGGATAATGTCAGCTATCGCCTGCTTAATCACAATACACCGGGGGCCTACACCTTCATCCTGCCTGCCACCCGGGAAGTACCCCGGCGTCTGCAACACCCCAAACGGCGAACAATTGGTCTGCGGATTCCGGACCATCCGGTGACCCAGGCCCTGTTGAGTGAATTGGGCGAGCCCCTGATGAGCACCACCCTGATTATGCCGGGTGAGGAAATGCCCCTGACTGAACCCTACGAAATCCGGGAACGGCTGGAGCATCATGTGGATTTGGTTATTGATGGCGGCCATTGCGGGATCGAACCCACGACCGTCATTGACCTCACCTCCGGGCTGCCTGAAATCGCCCGCGTCGGACGGGGAGATACCTCACCTTTTGCGAAGGATTAGGCGTTGTAAAAGGTCGTGGCTTGCCGGCGATCTGAGTATAATGCCAGACTTTCGTACCCGGCGGTCCGACCTGAACAGTGACCGGCCCGAGGTACCCTGAATAACAAAATTAATAATAAATTATCTTTAATTACAATAAGATAGTTACTTGAATCCCGGGAGAGATCGTTGAGTTTATTACCAAATCAGCAGGCACGAGTCTTGTCGGGAATGCGCCCGACCGGCGCTTTGCATCTTGGCCATTATCATGGGGTTCTCAAAAACTGGCTTAAACTCCAGCACGAATATGAATGTTACTTTTTTGCAGCAGATTGGCATGCCCTGACCACCCACTATGATGAACCGGCGACCATCGAGCAGCACGTTTGGGACATGGTTATCGACTGGTTGGCGGTGGGTATCAACCCGGGTTCTGCCTGTCTGTTTATTCAGTCACGGGTGATGGAACATGCCGAACTGCACTTGCTGTTATCCATGATGACGCCGCTGGGCTGGCTGGAAAGGGTGCCGACCTATAAGGATCAGCAGGAAAAACTCAAGGAGCGGGATCTCTCCACCTACGGTTTTTTGGGCTATCCCCTGCTGCAGAGTGCCGACATCCTGGTTTATAAGGCGACCAGTGTCCCGGTCGGCGAGGACCAGGTTGCCCATGTGGAGCTGACCCGGGAAATTGCCCGCCGCTTCAACCACCTGTATGGCCGGGAAGCCGGTTTTGAAGAAAAAGCCGCCGAAGCCATCAAGAAGATGGGCAAGAAAAACGCCAAACTGTACACAGAGTTGCGTCGCAAATACCAGGAGCAGGGCGACGAAGGCGCCCTGGACACCGCCCGCGCCTTGCTGGAAGAACAGCAGAATATCACGCTGGGCGACAAGGAACGGCTGTTTGGTTACCTGGAAGGTGGCGGACGGATCATATTGCCGGAACCCGGGGCCTTGCTGACACCGGCCTCCAAAATGCCCGGACTGGATGGTCAAAAAATGTCCAAATCCTATAATAACGTGATTTCCCTGCGGGAAGACCCGGCCTCAGTTGAGCAAAAATTGCGTACCATGCCAACAGATACCGACCGGGTGCGGCGGACCGATCCGGGAAATCCGGAAAAGTGCCCAGTCTGGAGTTTGCATCAGGTATACTCGAGCGACGACACCCGCGCCTGGGTGCAGGAAGGTTGTCGAAGCGCCGGGATTGGTTGTATCGACTGCAAGGGACCGCTCATTGACGCCATTCAGGCGGAACTGGCCCCGATTCGTGAACGGGCGGAAGAATACACCCAAAACCGCAACCTGGTGCGCAACATCATCAGCGAGGGGTGTGACAAGGCACGTGATGTGGCCCGCCAGACCATGACTGAGGTACGGCAGGCAATGGGGCTGGATTACCGGCAGAGCTAGAAATTCTGGAACAGGACATAATGACAGACTCGTTACCGCATAACCCCCAACCGCAACAGGAAGAGATGCCGTTTGCCATTGTGCAGGGTACGGCCATCACCTCCTTGCCTAAAGATCTCTATATTCCACCGGATGCACTGGAAATCTTTTTGGCCGAGTCCTTTGAAGGACCCCTTGATCTGTTGCTCTATCTGATCAAACGACAAAATCTCGATATTCTCGATATCCCCATTGCCGAGATCACCCGTCAGTACGTTGTATACGTTGAGCTGATGAAGGAACTGCGGCTGGAATTGGCAGCGGAATATCTGGTTATGGCCGCCATGCTGGCGGAGATCAAATCCCGCATGTTACTGCCCCGTCCTGTGGAAGACGACCTTGACGAAGACGATCCCCGTGCCGAACTGGTACGTCGTCTGCAGGAATACGAACGTTACAAACAAGCGGCCGAAGATATCGATCAAATGCCGCGGGTGAATCGCGAAATTCATCTGGTTGAGTTACCGGCGCCGGATCTCAAGGTGGTAAAACTACCGCCACGCGTGGATATGCGTGACTTAATGAAAGCACTGAACGATGTGATGAAACGTGCCGAGAATTATGCCCATCACCATATCACCATGGAGCCCCTGTCAGTACGTGAACGCATGTCCATCGTGCTGGGTTCGGTGAAGGCGGATGAGTTTACCGAATTTACCACGCTGTTTACGGTGGAAGAGGGGCGCGGCGGTGTAGTTGTCACCCTGCTGGCCATTCTTGAATTGATCAAGCAGTCCCTGATTGAACTGATACAGACCGAGATGTTCGGTCCGATCCACGTCAAAGCGGTGGGACAAAGTACAGCAACAAACGAATCCTAACGAAGTTGGAAACAGACGGATGGAAAAACAACAATTGAAACCGATCCTCGAAGCCGTGATCATGGCTTCCAGCACACCATTGAGCATTGATGCATTAATGAAAATTTTTCCGGAAAATGAACCACCGGAAAAAGACGAACTACAGGCGGCGCTGGATGAGTTGGTTGCTGAGTGTGAAGGTCGCAGTTATGAACTGAAACAGGTCAGCAGTGGTTATCGCTTCCAGGTTCGCAAGGACTATGCGGAATATGTCACCCGTTTATGGGAAGACAAACCGGCACGTTATTCCCGCGCCCTGCTCGAGACACTGGCGTTGATTGCCTATCGTCAACCGATTACCCGTGGCGAGATCGAGGCGGTACGCGGCGTCAGTGTCAGCAGTCAGATCATCAAAACCCTGCACGAACGTGACTGGATCAAGGTTGTCGGCCACCGCGATGTACCGGGTAAACCCTCACTCTATGCGACGACCAAAGAGTTTCTCGATTATTTCAATCTTGCCGGCCTGGATGATCTGCCCAGCCTGCAGGAGATCCGCGATATCGACCAAATCAACGCCGAACTGGACTTGCGTCTGCCCGATGCCATGAATGAAGAAATGGAAGAAGGTGGCGAGAAGTCTGCTGAGTCTGAACATACCGAAGACGCCGCAACGGAAACAGTTGCCGCAGAGGTGGTCGACGAGCAGGATGCTGCCGAAGTTGCTGCAGATACTGATGCCGGTGAAACAGATATACAGGCCGGCTTTGCAACGGAAGCGGACGACACTGATACTGAAGCAGACGACGATGACGCCACGGTGATCAATTTGGCGACAGAAGCTGATGATGCCGTCGACGTTGTCGAGGTGACCGGCCAACAGGATGACGCTGAGGAAGAAGGCGAAGACAACACGTTTCGCTCCGCTCCCGCCGGCGCAGAACACTAGGCGGATTGGTCCGGATGGACGAAAGATTACAAAAGGTCCTGGCCAACGCCGGTTTCGGTTCCCGCCGTGAAATCGAAAACTGGATCGAACAGGGCCGCATCACAGTCAATGGTCAGGTTGCCCAACTCGGTGTCAGGGTCAGCGACAAGGACAACATTGTTGTCGACGGCAAGCCGTTTTACTTCCCGCGCCATTCCCGCAAAACACGCGTGATTGCCTACCACAAACCGGTCGGTGAGGTGTGCAGCCGTGACGATCCCGAAGGTCGCAAAACCATTTTTGATCACCTGCCGCTGATCAAGGGCGGACGCTGGATATCGGTTGGACGCCTCGATCTCAATACTGCCGGGTTGTTGTTGCTTACCACCGATGGTGAGCTGGCCAATCGTTTAATGCACCCTTCATCAGAGATAGAACGTGAATATGCCGTGCGCATATTGGGCAAGGTGGAAAATGAAACCCTGCAGCAACTGCGTGATGGCGTAATGCTGGAAGACGGCACAGCCCGTTTTGAGCAGATTAAGGATATCGGTGGAGAGGGCGCGAACCATTGGTATCATGTGATTATCAAGGAAGGTCGTAATCGCGAAGTGCGCCGCATCTGGGAAGCCGTGGGTTGCACCGTGAGCAGATTGACCCGGGTTCGTTTTGGCGCGATCACTTTATCCCGTCAATTAAAGCAGGGGAAGTGGCAGGACCTGCCGGTCAAACAGATCCAGCTGTTGGGGCGCATGGTCGGTCTGAAATTGGAACCCGCACAAATTTATGAGGGGCGCACGGGTTCTCGTCTTGAAAAAGCCCGTTTTGGTCGGGCACCGGTAAGGAGAAGACGATAATGCTGATGATTAAACGTTGGTTACTGTCGTTGTTACCGGCAGTCATGCTGGTGTTACCGCAGACCTTGTCAGCCGCAACGGAAGGTTATCAGGAAGTCACTACAAAGCGTGGCGCGGTACAACCGTTTTGGCTCATCGAGAGTGATAATGCAGCCGCCAGTGTAATTTTGTTTGCAGGCGGCAAGGGTAAACTCAAGATCACAGCAGACGGAATCAAGAAAAAGAAAAATTTTTTGGTGCGCAGCCGTGATCGATTTGCAGGTCACGGTTTCAATGTTGTCGTTATCGACAAGCCACAGGATAAAGGCAGTCTGGAAGATTTTCGCACCACGCAGGAACATGCCGATGACATACAGGCGGTGATTGAATTTCTGCACAGCAGGTACAATAAGCCGGTCTGGTTGATTGGCACCAGTCGTGGCACGATCTCGGCTGCCAATGCAGCAATTCGCTTGCAGGGGAAATACGTTCCAGCCGGTGTTGTGCTTACCGCCAGTGTCATGGTCAGTGGCAATCGACCCTCATTGCAGGACGTGGAGCTGGACCGAATCACAGTACCGACCCTGTTTGTGCATAACCAAAGCGATCAATGTCATGTCAGTCCTTACGCACTGGTGGAAACGTTCAAGGCAAAGTTGAACAAGTCCCGCGAGACCGCACTGCAGACATACAACAGTGTCGATGCACAGCATAGCAACGCCTGCAAGGGCATGACCCCGCATGGTTTCCTTGGCATAGAAGACAAGGTCGTGGCCGGGATTGCCGAGTGGATCAAACAACGGTTGTGAAGTCGTTACTCCAGGTGCTGATGCTGCGTGGCCCTGAAAAAAATCTATAACCTGCTTTACCGTCATCATGGGCCGCAACACTGGTGGCCCGGAGACAGTCCTTTTGAAGTCATGGTCGGTGCTGTACTGACCCAGAATACGGCATGGATCAATGTCGAACGCGCCATCACCAATCTGGTGGAACATGATGCGCTTTCTGCCGAAGTGATCGTAAAAACCCATCCAAAACGGTTGGCAGCCTGGCTGAAACCGTCCGGTTATTTCAACGTCAAGGCCAAACGATTAAAGAACTTTTGTCACTGGTATTTGCAACACGGGGAATATCAGGGATTGAACCAGTGGTCCACCGACACATTGCGCGCAGGACTGCTCTCGGTGAACGGCATCGGACCGGAAACGGCTGACGATATCCTCCTCTATGCTTTTGCTCGTCCGGTGTTTGTGATTGACGCCTATACCCGCCGATTGTTTTCGCGACTGGCATTGATTAACGGCGATGAGGGTTATGAAGAATTACGTGCCCTGTTTGAACAGGGTTTGGCGCGGGAAGCAGCACCGGTTGAATTGTTTAACGAGTATCATGCCTTGATCGTCATCCACGCCAAACATCATTGTCGCAGTAAACCGGTGTGTGAAGGTTGTTGTTTAAACCGGACGTGTGTTGTCCCGGAGCAGGGATAAGCTCAGGCCGTACTCTTGATCTGGTGCTTGGAACGCATGGTATAAGGTTTCAGCCGGGGCGGCAGTTCGATATTGGCGCCGAGCAGCATCACGACCTTGGGGGAATCACTCTTGATAATCTCCAGCAGGCGATTCACAACAGCGCTTTCTTCCAGCGCATGATGAAAATCACACAGGATATAGACACCGAAATGGCGGGCGTCATAGATATGATTCAGGATTTCCATGGTTTCACGGGTGCGCGGTATCTCAATATGTGAAGCACCGACACGGGCCATGCCTCGACCCGGCCTGGAGATGTAATAGGCTTTGTTACTGAGGCGGCTGAGTTGGGTGATCAATTCTTCGACGCGCTTGGGATCGTAGGTCTCCATCGCGATCAGGCGATATTTCGCATCGAACATTTGGTCCAGTTGGTCGAGGTAGTTCATTGGCGTTTCCATCCCGGGAATTAACCGGAATTCTACCTGTTGACGGCACGGCCCGTCCATAGACACAGGTCACAACATCGGAAATGTGACCTGTTTTGCGAAAAAAACTGTTAAAAACCGGGATCAGGTGTTTTTGATGCTGTGCAGATCAGGCTCCGCAAAATAGTGGACCTGATTGCGACCCGCCTCCTTGGCCTGATACAGAGCAGTGTCTGCCTTGTTAAACAGCCGCTCCGGATTGTCACTGGGGCGGAGGGTGGCAATGCCAAAACTGGCCGTCATGGCAATTTCTTGCCGGTCATAGACAAAAGGATAAAGCTCAATCGAACGGCGTAACCGTTCCGCGATACGTTTTGCACCTTCCGTATCCGTGCCGGTCAGGATCAATGTGAACTCTTCACCACCAAAGCGGAATAACATGTCACTGCCGCGCTTGGTTTCATTGATACAGGTGACCAGTGTTTTCAGGATGTAATCCCCGGCACTGTGGCCGTATCTGTCATTAACGGTTTTGAAATGGTCCAGGTCCAGCACCAGCAGTGACAGCGGAATATGATGTCGATGGGCCAGTTCCACCTCTCTTTGCAGGGCGGTATCCATGGCGGCGCGATTGTTGGCGCCGGTGAGCGGGTCCATGTGTGCGGCTTTTAATGCCTTCTGGTATAAAATCGCATTACGCAAGGGGTAGATCAGCTGACAAAGCAGGGTTTCCAGATTCTTAAGTTCTTCATCTTCAAAGGCTTTTTTCCGGGAGAAATTGATAACCCCGAGCAGTTCCTCGCACAGGCGCAGACGATAGAAACAGCGATGGCGGGCCTGGCTGCCAATCTTCAGGTCGATCTGCAGCGGCTCATATTCAAAATGTACACCATCGAAATTCACCACCTCACGCACAGTGGACAGGAAATAATCCAGAATACTGGATACCTCCAGCGAGGTCTGCAGCAGACCGGCCAGCTTCAGGGTGCGTTGCAACTCAACCGCACTAAAATCCAGCGCGGTTTCAGTTTCCTTCGCAGAATTACTATTATTACTGTAAATTGGTGTCGCCATTTTCACATGCACTGGTAAACAGATTACTCGTAAATATGCGAAAACTGTGCCAGTGGTCAGAAAAAGGTGGCTTCCCGGAAATTTATTGTAAAATCAGATAATTGTGGTCTTATTCCGGAATCATAAACAGGGATAGTCAATAATTTGGCATAATGATCCCGGCAACCGGGTCAAGAATCCGCAACATTGTAGAGGACAAGACGATAACCCGTATCATGCCGGCGGCGATACACAGGAATTTCAGAATGAAGCGATCACAACCATACCATCGATTATTCCTCTATACCCTGTTTGTCTTGCTGCTTTTGCCTGTCAGTCAGGGCAGGGCGGCAGAAACCGGTCTTGAACCGGGTATGGTCAATCCCGGCTATCACGACACACCCGCCTGGTTTAAACAGTCCTTCCTTGATATCAGTGAGGATATCGAAGAAGCCAACCGCCGTAACCGGCGGCTGTTGCTCTATTTTTATCAGGACGGTTGCCCGTACTGCGCCAAATTGCTGCAGGATAATTTTGGCCAACGCCGTATTGCCGATAAAACCCAAAGTTATTTCGATGTCATCGCGATCAACATGTGGGGGGATCGGGAGGTCACCTGGATCGATGGGGACGTGTCGACGGAAAAGGTGACAGCAGCCAGACTGCGAGTCATGTTTACACCAACATTGTTGTTCCTGGATGAAAACGGCAATGTTGCACTGCGGATCAACGGCTACTACGACCCGGACAAATTCGAGGCCGTGATTGAATATGTCGGCCGAGGCCTGGAGCGCAAGATGTCATTTCAGGAATATTACGCCAAAAATCAGCCGGACAAGGCCGCCGGGCGGTTACATCAGGCTGAATTCATCATCAAGCAAAACGATTTGCAACACTTGCTGGAAAAGAGCGACAAACCCCTGCTGGTCCTGTTTGAACAAAAACAATGCAAGGACTGCGATGAATTGCATACTGATGTCTTTAAACGACCGGAAACCATCGAACAACTCAAACGCTTCAATATCGTCCGTTTCGATATCCGGTCAGATGAAGAAGTGGCCACTCCGCACGGATACGTGACGACGGCAAAGGAATGGGCCAGACAGCTGAAGATCCAGTATGCCCCCACCATGGTGATTTTTGAAAACACCGGCAGGGAAATCATCCGTACTGAAGCCTACCTTAAATCCTTTCATATACAGTCGGTCATGGACTATGCGGCATCCGGCGCCTACAAAACCCAACCCAGTTTCCAGCGCTTCATCTCCAAACGGGCGGATGAACTGGAGGCGAGGGGTGTGCATATTGAATTGATGCAATAGCCAGGCAAGTAGTTGATAATATGATGCGTATTGAGTACGAGAATAAATTTACTGATCCCGATTTTATTGCAGTTTATGTATCGCAACTTCATGCGCACGTGATTCCAAACAGGGCATTTTCATCTGAGGCTCAAAAAGAGGAATTTCCGGCTTTGGTCCAGGACAAAATCACAGCAAGCCGCACAAAATGAAGCAGCAGAAAGGTGATAAAGCGGCCAATCATCTAAAGTATTTTAACATACTGGATCATTTTATTCCGCATTGACGTATCCGGTAACCGCAAATTCATCGCCCCCATGTTTTCCATCATGTGATCCACTCTTGAAGTGGCAGGGATGGCGCAGGTAACGGCAGGATGGGAGATGATGAACTTGAGAAAGAACTGTGACCAGGCGCCGCAATCGATCTCATTCGCCCAGGGTGGAAGAGGCTTGTTGCGAATTTTGGCAAAGAGTTCGCCGCCCTGGAATGGGCGATTAATGATCACCGCCAGTTTGCGTTCCCGGGCAATCGGCAGCAGATATTGTTCCGCTTCCCGGTCTTCGATGTTATAGGTGAACTGGACAAAATCGAGGGCATCAACAGTTTGCATGATATGAATCAATTCCTGGTGGCGGCGACCGTGTGATGTGGTGACGCCGATATAGCGGATTTTGCCTTCAGCCTTCCAGGCCTTGAGGGTTTCAAGATGTACTTCCCAGTCGAGCAGATTATGGATCTGCATCAGATCAAATTGTTTGACGCCCCATAAATGTTTCGAACGCGTCATCTGTCGCATGCCCTGTTGCCAGCCGGTGGTCCAGACCTTGGTGGCGCTCAGTGGCGGTTGTTTCCAGCGGGTTTGTTTCAGACATTCTCCGATCACGGTTTCTGATGTGCCGTACATGGGAGAGGAGTCTATCAGTCGTCCGCCGCGATCAAAGAAGGTTTGCAATACCTGAGTCCGCACGGCGATCTTGTCCGGCTCACCGCCAACAGCAAAAGTGAGCCATGTGCCCATACCGAGGGCGGGAATAACTTCACCGCTTTTGGGAATGGTGCGGGTAATGGCAGGAATGGGAAATTCATAGCCATAAGCGGGCAGCAACATCGAAGCACCGGCACCGGCCAGGGTTTGGATAAAACGGCGACGTGTACAAGACATGCGGATCATCTCCGTTGGTGGATCTGATGGTAACTTTACGCCTGCTTGTGATCGGAGGGAAGCTGTTGCGGGTACATTTATTGTGGATCAGGCGTCGGTTCCGGCATGGGTTCAATATGTCCGGCACTCATGCCGCCGATTTTACCTGTGGTTTTATCGATATAAAATTGTAAAAAGTGACCATGGCCGTCATGCGGGTTAATATCGATTAACCAAAGTTTGTTTTTCGGATCATGATTAATCTGAACCTGAAAATATTTCGCCTGCTCCAGCAAGCCCCCGGTGACATTGCCATAGACGCCGAAATCACCATGTTTTTTCAATGCATGATCAATAAATTCAACATCGGCAGGCGCCAGATATCCGCCATTGTTCATCGGAATATCAATCCAGTTGGCGCCGCCAATCTGCTTCTTGTCCAGGTCGAACCAAAGACAAAACCAGGGGTCCCATTTTTTTCTGTAATAGAGAATGGCAAATTCGCCGTTTTTCCGTGTCGCGATCGTGATTTCGTCAGCCACAGTCTCTTGCTCGGACTCATTGATCTGTTGTTTGGCAATTTCTTTATAACCCTGACTTGTATCCACTACCTTGAGATAACCGTTGGACGATGTCAACAGGATAAGTTGACGTGTCTTTTTCAGAATATCATCAATAGTCGCCAATTCTTCATGGTTGAGTTCCCGCAATTCAGGCAGGCGATATGGTTCGGCTCTGAATCCATCACCGCTGCGGGCAAGAGTTTGGGTAACAGAAATTGCAGGCGGCAGTTTCAGCGTTGCATCAAGCACATAGCTGTCAGCAGTTTTGGTCAGGGTGATGGTGTAGTCCTGTTCCATATGCGCAATGCCGCCGGCCCACTTTTGACCATAGTTGAGCAGGATTCGATTGATCTCTTTTTTATCTGCCGGTTCCATGCCATAACTCCCGTTGGTAATGCTGCAATAAAGCAATATCGCGATGATGAATTTGATCATTGCCGGATATTGTCGAGCGCAGCCAGTAACGGTTTGGTCAACGCCGACAGACTGGTCTTTTGTGTGCCATCCGCCTGAAAATTTTCTGCGGACAACCACTGCTGAAAGACTTCGTTCAGGGCAGACCATTCGGCGTCGGTAATCGAGAACCAGGCCGTATCCCGATTGCGCCCCTTGAGTACGTTCGAATTGCGAAATATCCCTTCAAAGGAAAAGCCCAGTCGTTGCGCCGCATGGCGTGAAGGAAAGTTCAATGCGTTACATTTCCACTCATAACGCCGATAGCCCATGTTGAAGATGTTTTTCATCATTAGGTACATGGCTTCGGTCGCAGCAACGGTTTTGGCCAGTAACGGTGAATAACAGATATGGCCGACTTCGATACTGCCGAACTGTGGTTCGATACGCAGGTAACCGGCGACACCAACGGCCTTGCCGCTTTGCCTGTCAATAATGGCATAGAAGAGGGGATTGAGCCCCAGTGCATTGGTTTCCAGCCATTGCACATAGTCATTGAATTCCCGGAAAGGCCCGTTGGGCAGGTAGGTCCAGAGTCGATTCGTCGGTTCCGTGTTATTGGCATCGAACAGTTGTCTGGCATGTTTATCAATATTCAATGGTTCGAGACGGCAAAACTGACCATCAAGGGTGATCTTTTCCGGGGCTTGCACACCCTGCCAGTCCGGTACGGGGAGTCCGATTGGTTGGCCGAGTTCATTGAGTTCATACGCCAAATTAAAATCCTGTGGGATATTCATGTCTCCATCCATTTCGTATTGTTATATCCGGCGGTGTGATACTTGCCTTGTCTATTTTGTCTGACTTGCAGGGTTAAACCTATCCTGAATGCCTGCAAGAGTAAAGACTGCCCGGGAATGGAATGATCAAGTACGTTCCGTTTGCTCAAGATGTGGTATTAATTTGCTGCACGCAACATCACTCAGGCAGAATAAAAATGATTGTGCAATTAAAGCCTGACATTACGCCTGCAAAGACAGCAGCTGACCTGTTACACCTTTGCCCGCCGGTCCCAGCAGGTAAAGATAGCCATTGACGATCTCTTCCGGTTTCTTTATCTGATTCTGGTTTTCACCCGGGTAGGCAATCAGGCGCAGGGCGGAGCGTACGGGACCGGGGTCGAGGCTGTTGACTCGAATGCCGGTGTTGGTTTCCAGTTCATCGGCCAGTACCTGCATCATGTTGTCTGTCGCGGCATTGCTGATGGCATAGGCGCCCCAGTAGGCGCGGCCCTTGCGACCTGACTCGGACGAGGTGAAGATGATGGAGGCATCAGCCGATTTTTTCAGTAAAGGCAGGCAGGCGCGGGTGAGCAACATGGGGGCGTTGAGATTGACCTGCATCACCTTGTTCCAGAGTTCCAGATCGTATTGCTCAAACATCATTCGATTGCCCAGATGGGCGGCATTGTGCAGCAGGCCGTCCAGATGACCAAACTCCTTCTCAACAGCCTCGGCCATGTTTGTGTAGTCTTCCGGTTTGGCAACAGCCAGATCCATGGGCATGATGATCGGTTCCGGTGCGCCGGAAGCGACGATTTCATCATAGACCGTTTCCAGTTTGCGGGTGGTTTTGCCCAGCAGAATAACTGTTGCACCATGGCTTGCACAGGATTTTGCCACGGCTGCACCGATGCCGGCGCCCGCACCGGTGATGAGAATGATACGATCTTGCAGACAATCGGTTGTCGGTTGATAGGTATGAATACTGCTCACAATTGCGTCCTGTATTACTGCCGCTCAGTTGGGCAGGGTTTCGATGATTCGGGCTGCACATTGTAAACCACTTTGTACTGCGCCTTCGAGTGTTGCCGGGTAACCGGTATTGGTGTAATCACCGGCCAGCCATAACCCGTCGATGGTTGTATTGTTGGGCGGACGCAGTGTGTTGATGCCCGGTTCGCAGGCGAAAGTGGCGCGTTTCTCGCGAATAATCAGCATATCTTCCGGGGCGGGCCAGTCGGGAAACAGTCGGGCGATCTCCCCGCTAATGATTCCACCCAGGACTTCATTGTCCTGTTCCATGTGCGGACCGTTGCTGCTGATCACAGCGGCGAGTAAACCGGCTTGCCCGTAGATGCGTCGGTCAAACAGCCACTGGGTGGTTGTGTCCAGCATCCCCAGCATGTGATGCGGCATCCTGACTGATTCGGGATATTGCAAGTAGGCGGTAACAATGGGTTCATAACTGAGCTTGGCCAGTTGGCCGGAGAGTGGTTGTAAACCCGGGATATCTTTCAACAGGTTGGCACAGGCGTGGGCGGGAGTGGCGATGATGACATGATCAGCAGGCAGGATTTGCTCATCGACAGCAACCGCATTGATACGACCGGATTTTTCATCCAGTTGCAGACCGGTGACGCGTTGTCCCAGCCGGATACTGCCGCCCTGTTTTTCTATATATTCGATAGCGGGATCCGGGAACAAACTGCTCAGGTCCGCACGGGTATAGAGCAAATCACTGTGATTGGCGTTCTGCCTGAAACTGTCATGCAGGACACGCAAAAATACCTGGGCGGAGGCTCGCTCCGGCGGGGTATTCATAATGGCAATGCACAGCGGATACCAGAATTTACGGCACAGTCCGGCAGGTTGTTTGTAGCGGACCATCAATTCCGCTACAGACATGTCTTGCCTGAATTTAAAACCGTGCATGAAAAGCCGAACACCGAATTGAATCGCACGCATACGTTCAGACAGGCTCAACCCCTTGCTTTTCAACAATGCAACCAGCAGATGCAGCGGTACCAGCAGGCGCGGGGTGGAAAGGAAAACCGTATTGCCCTGCTGGTCGCGCAGTGTCAATTGCAGACTCTCGCGAATAAATTTTTCATCAATGTTGATGTTTAACGAGGACATCAACTGCAGGGTCTGTTGATAGGCTCCGATTAACAGATGTTGACCGTTGTCGACACGGAGTTTGTTAAAGGCGACCCGGCGTGCGCGCCCTCCGACCTGACGTGCCGATTCCAGCAAGGTGATTTTCACACCGGCACGGGACAGGGCGACAGCGGCGGCCAGTCCCGCCCAACCGGCACCGATAATGATCACATGTGATCGGGTCAGTTTGCCTGTGGATTCAGTCGCTGCCATTTTTTATATCGACGTTTTTCTGTGTACATGGTTTTCCAGGCCAGCCAGAGTTTGCGTAAAGGCGTCAGGCTGATGCGATGTTGCAGGACCCGGAATTGATCTTTTTTAATTTCCGCCAGGATAGCCTGATAAATGGCCGCCATGATCAGGCCGGTGCGCTGTGTATAACGATCAGCATCGGGCAGCTTTTCATAAGCATGTCGGTAATAGGCCGAAGCGCGTTGAAACTGGAATTCCATCAGGCGGGTAAATGCGGCCGTATTTTGGTTATGCAGGATATCCTGTTCAGTAACACCGAATTTGGCCAACTCATCCTGTGGCAGGTAGATGCGTCCGCGTCGGGCATCTTCACTGATATCGCGCAGAATATTGGTGAGCTGAAAGGCGGTGCCCAGGTCGTGCGCATATTTTAAGGTTTGTCGATCCTTGTAGCCGAATATCTCGGCGGACAGCAGCCCAATCACACCGGCGACACGGTGGCAGTATAATGCCAGTTCACTGAAATTGGCGTATCGCACCTGTTCAATATCCATGGTCATACCATCGATAATTTCCACGAACAGTTCCTGCGGCAGCTTGTAGTGTTCAATGGCAGGTTGCAGGGCATGACTGACCGGATGTTGTGGATGACCGGCAAATAAACCGGTCAGCTCAGTTCGCCACCAGTCCAGTTTGCGGTGCATGATGGCGGGGTCAATCCCGGTGTCAACGATATCATCCACTTCGCGGCAAAAGGCATAGAGTGCGGTAATCGCACTGCGTTGCTGTTCAGGCAGAAACAGAAAACTGTAATAAAAACTTGAACCGCTTTTGGCAGCCTTTTCCTGACAATATTGAGCCGGTGTCATGTCAGCTGTGATACTTTTCTATATGAATGTGAGACAGCCGCACGCCAGGCCACAGTCAGCCAGTCTTGTTTGTGCAGGCGGGGACGCGCAAAGACATTATTGTTATGGTTCATCAATTTATCACAAATCAGCAGACCGGCTTCCATTATCAAGCGTAGTTCATATCCCATTCGACCACGCAGCAGTTTGCCTAATGGATATCCTGATAATAGCAGTTGTCGGGCGCGTGTAATCTGAAATTCAATTAATCTGATCATTTTTGTATCACTGATTTTATCCCGGAAATGGTCCACCGTCACACCGTATTCGAGCATTTCATCAGCGGGTATATAGATCCGATTGTGTTCATCGAAGTCCTGACCCAGGTCCTGATAAAAATTAATGAGTTGTAACGCGCTGCAAACCGCATCTGAATGCTGTATGGCCTCCTGTGTCGTGACCTTGTTCAGTTCCAGAAGTAAACGACCTATCGGATTGGCGGAATGTTTGCAATAAAAGAGGACACTGGAGAAGCCGGCATAGCGGGTACGAGTGACATCCATACTGAAGGCCGTTAACAGGCTTTGCAATAATTCGATGGAAAGCCGGTGTTTTTGCACCACATCCGACAGGGCCAGAAACAAGGGTTCTTCCTGTGGTTTATGCAGGTATTCCAGTCGGGTGGAATATTCACTCAATTTGGCCAGTCGCTCGTCTTTGGTCAGATCACCCTCATCGGCAAAATCATCTGCGCTGCGCGCAAAGGCATAGATAACCGCAATGGGGCGGCGCAGACCTCCGGGCAGAAACCGGGAGGCAACAGGGAAATTTTCATAATGGCTGCGCACGGTTGCTTCGCAAAAGCGATAGGCATTTTCAAGTCGACTGTCTTGCAAGTGAAATTTCCTGTAATATGGTCAGGTTATCCAATAATAACCGTAAGGTAGTCTGACAATGGGTGATACAAGAATACAAATCAGGGGGCTGATGTACGGTCTGGTGATCGGTCTGCTCCTCGGTCTTTGGTTTGGCGTTAACATCGGCAAGGGGCGCAGTATTTTTTCCAATCCCTTTGGGCAGGAAAACTTTACCGAAAAGGTGAAAACCAAAGTGGGCGAGAGTGTTGAACGCATTGGCAAGGAAATTAAAGGCAAGGATAAATAACCAAACGGTTGTTCAGTGCTCTTCCAGTTCCAGTTGCAAGGTGTCTGGTTGGCGGCTTGCCGTTTCTATCCGTTCGGGGCGGGCTGTCTCCTTGCCGGTACTGATGCCCATCTCTTTAAACTTGCGAGCGCCGGGCAGGACGCGACTGTCGAATGAGCCGACGGCATTGTTGTAATGCCGGATACTGCCATCCAGACTCTTGCCCAGTTTCGTCAAATGGTCAGTGAAGGTCATTAAACGGCTATAGAGTTCTTCACCGGTCTGGCGGATATGTTCCGCATTATGGGCCAGTTGCTCCTGACGCCAGCCAAAGGCGACGGCACGGAGCAGGGCGACAAAACTGGTAGGGGTGGCGAGGATCACCTGTTTGCGCAAGGCATCTTCCAGCAGATCACGATCTTCGTTCAGTGCCGCAGAGAGGAACTGATCACCGGGAATAAATAACACCACAAATTCGGGTGCATCAGGAAACTGTTTCCAGTAATCCTTGCCGGCCAGTTCATCCACCCGGCGTCGGACATTGCGCGCATGGCGTTGCAACTCCTGCTGTTGTTGTTCATCGTCATCCGCTTCAATGGCGTTCAGATAGGCATCCAGCGGTGTTTTTACATCGACAATGATTTCACGCCGGTCCGGCATGCGGACAATCATGTCCGGGCGCATGCGACCTTCCTGGGTAGTGATATTTTCCTGTTCATAAAAATCACAATGTTCCACCATTCCGGCCAGTTCGGCGAGACGCTTCAGGGTCAATTCACCCCATTGACCGCGTACCTCGGGTCGACGCAGGGCCTGGACCAGATTCCGGGTTTCACCCTGCAGGTTTTCCTGCATGCGCGCCATGTTTTGCAAGTGGGCATGCAGCGAGCCATAGGCCTCCTTGCGTTCGCTTTCGATGGACTGGATCTGCTTTTCGGTCTTTTCCAGCGCCTCTTTGATGGGCTTGACCAGATTCTCGATGGCCTTTTCTTTTTGTTGCAGATCCCCGGAGGCCTGGACCTGAAACTGTTTGAGATTTTCGCCGGCCAGCTTGAGAAACTCTTCGCTGTTGTGTTTCAGGGCCTGACTGGAGAGATGGCTGAAGGTTTCGCTTAATTGCTCACGGGCCTGATTCAGGGCGGCGATTTTTTCCGCGCCGGCTTTACGCTCCAGATCCAGTGTGGTTTGCAGGCTGACCTGTTGTTCACGCAGTGCTGCAAGCTTTTGTTGCAGACGCAGGTAGGTGAGCAGACCGCCCAACAGGGCAGCGACCAGGGCAATGAGACTGTAGATCAGCGGTTCGGACATGCCTCCGGAGTATACACGGATCCCGCTGTTGTGGTTATGCCAACCAGTCGAGAATCTCGGCCGGGTGGTGCACCATCCCGTCCGCCGGCCATTTTTCCGGTTCGTCTGTCGCGGCGAGGTAACCGAACATGGCGATCAGTGTCTTCATACCGGCATTACGCCCGGCCAGGATATCCCGTTCCGCATCACCAATATAAAGGCATTGTGCCGCTGCACTGCCGGCCTGCCGGCAGGCATAGAGGAGTGGGGCCGGATGGGGTTTCCGCTCCGGCAGTGTGTCACCACTGACAATGCAGGCACAGCGCCGGGTTAAATCCAGCGCCTGGAGCAGGGGTTCGGTAAGAAAGGCCGGTTTGTTGGTCACCACGCCCCAATTCATTCCTCGTTGTTCAATGGCATCCAGCACCGGTGCCATCCCGGGAAAGACCGTGGTATGGGTATTGATATTGGCCGCATAAAGCTGCAGATAGCGTTGGCGCAAGTCCTCAAAACCGGCATCGTCCGGTGTCATTCCAAAGCCTGCCTTCAGGATGGCAATACTGCCATGTGAGGCGGCGGGGCGAACATCATCCAGTGTCAGGGCGGGTTTACCTTGCTCTTCCAGTAACAGGTTGAGGGCATAGGCGAGGTCGGGCGCGGTATCGGCCAGAGTGCCGTCCAGATCAAACAGGACTGTGCGCAGGGCAGGTGTCGCCATTCAGAGCCGGCTAATCGGCTGCTTTCTGGCAATGCAGCAGGTAATTGACATCCACGTCATAACCCAATGAATAGCGTTTGCTTAACGGGTTATAGGTCATGCCGGTGATTTCGCGGACCTGCAAATCGGCGGCGCGACACCAGCTTTCCAGTTCGGACGGTTTAATGAATTTGGCGTAATCGTGTGTGCCTTTGGGCAACAAGCGTAACAGGTATTCAGCACCGATGACCGCAAACAAATAGGACTTGGGATTGCGGTTGATGGTGGAGAAAAAGAGATGACCGCCCGGTTTGACCAGTTGGGCGCAGGACTGGATCACCGAGGCCGGATCAGGCACGTGTTCCAGCATCTCCAGACAAGTGACGACATCAAAACCGGCAGGGCGTTCGGCAGCCAGCTCTTCTGCGGTGATGCGTCGATAGTCGATCTCCAGACCTGATTCATGTCGGTGCAGTTTGGCGACCGACAGCGGTGCTTCACCCATGTCGATACCGGTAACGACAGCGCCACGGGCAGCCATTGACTCAGAGAGGATACCGCCGCCGCAACCCACATCCACAACCTGCTTGTTGCGCAGGCCGGCGCGGCGGTCAATATATTCGACACGCAGCGGATTGATGTCATGCAGGGGTTTGAATTCACTGTTGGGATCCCACCAGCGAGAGGCAAGGGCCTCGAATTTGGCAACTTCTGCGGGGTCTACGTTCAGGGTCTGTGTACTCATGGGCGAAGCATAACGTAATTCGGTTGTGAAGATAAACGGTCAGTCCGCCAGTTTCTGCTGCCAGTTTCGCACCCGGCTGAGTAAATCATGTTCCGCCAGTGTGGTGAGGTCACGATCTTTTACCAGATGGCGTCCCGCCACCCAGACATCGGTTACCCGCTCCCGGTTGGTGGCATAGACCAGTTGGGAAACCGGCTTATAGACCGGTTCGGTTTCGATACCGCTCAGATTCACGGCAATCACATCGGCGGCCTTGCCGATTTCCAGGGAGCCGATTTCGTGCTCAAGGCCAAGGGCGCGGGCGCCATTGATGGTAGCCATGCGCAGGATCTCGCCGGCCGGCATGGCGCCGGCATCATTGGCTACGGCCTTGGCCAGCAATGCGGCGGTACGCATCTCGCCGAACATATCGAGGTCATTATTGCTGGCGGCGCCATCGGTGCCCAGGGCCAGATTGATACCGGCCTGATGCAGTTTGTGTAACGGGCAAAAACCACTGGCCAATTTCAAATTGGATTCGGGACAGTGCACGATATGGCCGCCGCATTCCGCATAGAGGGCGATCTCTTCATCCGTCAGTTGGGTCATGTGTACACTGACCAGATTCGGATTTAACAAGCCCATTTGCTCCAGTCGGGCCAGGGGGCGCTGCCCATACTCCTGCACGGACTGGTTGATCTCATCCAGTGTCTCGTGCACGTGGATGTGAATGGGGATATCCAGTTCGGCAGACAGGGTGCGAATACGTTCCAGCGGGCCGTTCGACACCGTGTAGGGTGCGTGCGGGGCAAAGGCGGTGCTGATCAGTGGATTATTCTGCAGTTGATCATGCAACTCCAGCCCCTTGGCGATATAGTCATCGGCATCGGCGGCCCAGGCCGAGGGAAAATTGATGACGATCAGGCCGACGACGGCGCGGATACCCAATTGTTCAGCAGAACGTGCCGTTTCTTCGGGGTAGAAATACATATCATTGAAACAGGTGGTGCCGCCGCGCAACATCTCCGCCCCGGCCAGCAGGCTGCCGTCATAGGCAAATTCTGCATTCACAAACTTTTGCTCGGCAGGCCAGATATGGTTGTTCAACCAGTCCATCAATGGCAAATCATCCGCCATACCGCGCATCAGGGTCATGGCGGCATGGCCATGACAATTGATCAGACCGGGCAGCAGGACATGATTGGGCAGATTAATGCGGGTAACAGCGGAAAATTGATCTGCCTGCGCATTGGGAACAATAGCGCTGATGCGACCATCGTGGATGGCCAGACTGTGATCATGCAAGACAACATCACGGGGCTCGACGGGAACAATCCATCTGGCTGAAATCAGGGTATCGATTTGCATGGAGGAGAAGATACCGTTACCGGGGAAAGGATACAAGCCGGGCTGACGGATAATATTCTTGTGTTCAATGACAGGTCTCTTGTATCTTAGCCCGCTATGATTATGAAACAACACGACTCGATACGACCCATCACCTGGCAGGATGACCATCTGGAATTGCTTGACCAGCGCATCCTGCCCGGGGAATACACATTTGTTAAGTATACCGATGCCCATGCCGTCGCCGACGCCATTCGGGATATGGTGGTGCGTGGTGCGCCGGCCATCGGTATTACAGCGGCTTATGGCATCGTGCTGTCAGCACGACAGCATTATGGCTCTCAGCCGGAGAACTGGTTCACCGCCATGCAAACGGATCTGGATTATCTGGCGGCATCACGGCCGACGGCAATTAACCTGTTCTGGGCCATCGACCGCATGAAAAAGCGTGCCGCTGAATTGCAGGGAGATCCGGTGCCCGCTTTGTTGGCGGAAGCCCATGCCATTCTGGAGGAAGATATCGCCGCCAATCATCGCATGGGTGAACTGGCGGCTGAGCTGATCGAAGCCGGTTCCGGCGTCCTCACCCATTGTAATGCCGGTGCCCTGGCTACCGGTGGTTATGGTACAGCGCTGGGGGTGATACGCAGCGCCTGGGGACAGGGTAAGTTGACAGCGGTCTATGCGGATGAGACCCGACCCTGGTTACAGGGCGCAAGACTGACCGCCTGGGAATTATTGCAGGACGGAATACCGGTCAATCTGAATACAGACGGCGCGGCGGCCTGGTTGATGAAGCAGGGCAAGGTACAGTGGGTGATAGTCGGTTCGGATCGGATCGCCGCCAATGGCGATGTGGCCAACAAGATCGGCACCTATAATCTGGCTGTGGCGGCAAAATACCATGGTGTGAAATTCATGGTGGCTGCGCCAACGTCTACTATTGACATGAATGTCGCATCCGGTGCGGAGATTCCCATTGAAACACGTGATGGTGCGGAAATTCTTTCGCTCGGCGGTAAACGGGTTGCCGCAGAGGGTGCCGGTACATGGAATCCGGTGTTTGATGTGACTCCGGCAGAACTGGTGGATTATATCGTTACCGAGGCGGGAGTGGTTGCAAGACCGTCGCTGGATAAAATGAATAAACTGATATCCAGAACGTAATGCCTGTTAAATATCTCATTCACTGCACCTGGAGAAAGCAATGAATAACAGCAGTACAATTCAAAATACGACAGAAGTCAGTATTTATGATTTGCTGGATATAATTGTTAAGCGCAAGCTGGTTGTTATAGGTGTTTTTGTTCTTGCAGTGTGTTTGGCCGGCGCGTATTTGCTATTGAAAAAGCCCTCATACCTGATTACAGCTGAACTGGAAGTGGGGCAACTGGGTCGTTTGGAGGGGGCTGTCGAAGAATACAACGAAATAGTTGGACAATTAAACAAGCTCAAGGGGCTGTCCGTTAAAAGTGTGCGATCACAATATAAGAACCATGTTGCAGTTATGTTTTCGATGCGAAGCAGTCAGGAAGATTTGCAGTCATCTGTCGATCGCATGAATCAATTACTGAATGAAATTGTCGACCGACAGAATAAAAAATTCGATGAGTTTACCAGACTGAACACCAATTACGTTCAATCACTAAAAGATCAAAGAAACAGGCTTCTTTCTGCGCGGGGTGAACTGCAAAAAACTTATAAGTCAGCAAGAATTGATGAGTTCAACTATCAGCAAGCCAAAACCAGACTGGAAATGGATCTGCTGGATGTAACAGGAAATTTACTCAACTACCGGACCAAGCAGATGAAATCAGTCTCATTTCCGAGCTACATTCGCGAACCTGTGACGGTACAGTCATATGGTATAAAACCCAACAAAGCGGTCACCATTTTTGGCGGGGCATGTTTGGGGCTGTTTCTTGGACTAATTATGGCCTTTATAGTGGAGTTTATGGCTAATTACCTTGCTTATCGAAAACAGTGTACTTCCTAGACTATATCTTGTGCGGGAAAACCTTATTTATCATGCGGTGTGATGCAGGGGCGTTTTTAAAGCGCAATCGGACGACTTTAACAAGATGCGGTGCATACCAAGGGTATGTTAGAATTGTGTGTAAAACGGCTCGACACAGACGGAATATAGATAATCAACGAAAATGACCGAATTCGCCAAAGAAATCCTCCCCGTTAATATCGAAGAGGAGATGAAGCAGTCCTATCTCGATTACGCCATGAGTGTGATCGTCGGACGAGCCCTGCCGGATGTGCGTGACGGACTGAAGCCGGTCCACCGCCGGGTCCTCTTCGCCATGCGCGAACTGGGTAATGACTTTAATAAACCCTATAAAAAATCTGCCCGTGTCGTGGGTGATGTCATTGGTAAGTACCACCCGCACGGTGATACGGCCGTTTATGACACCATCGTCCGCATGGCCCAGCCATTTTCTCTGCGCTATATGCTCGTGGACGGGCAGGGTAACTTCGGTTCGGTGGATGGTGATGCCCCGGCGGCCATGCGTTACACCGAAGTACGCATGGCAAAGATCGCCCATGAGATCCTGGCCGATATCGATCGTGAAACCGTCGACTTTGTGCCCAACTACGACGAATCGGAACATGAGCCGGAGGTTCTGCCTGCCCGTATCCCCAACCTGCTGGTCAATGGTTCGGCCGGTATCGCGGTGGGTATGGCGACCAATATACCTCCGCATAACCTGAATGAAGTGATCAGCGCCACTCTGGCGGTGATGGATAATCCCGGGATTTCCATCGCTGATCTGATGCAGCAACATCTGCCCGGTCCCGACTTTCCCACCGCCGGCATCATCAATGGTGCACGGGGGATTGCCGAGGCCTATGCCGGCGGTCGCGGGCGTATCTATGTGCGTGCCCGCACCGAGATCGAAGAAGATCCCAAATCCGGCAAACAGACCATCATTGTTACCGAACTACCCTACCAGGTGAACAAGGCGCGTTTGCTGGAGCGAATTGCCGAACTGGTCAAGGAAAAGAAGATCGAGGGTATCACTGAACTGCGCGATGAGTCGGATAAAGACGGTATGCGCATGGTCATTGAACTGCGCCGTGGTGAAGTGGCCGAGGTCATGCTGAATAATCTTTATCAACACACCCAGATGCAGAGTGTGTTTGGTATAAACATGGTTGCTCTGGTGGACGGCCAACCGCGGCTGCTTAACCTGAAACAGATCCTGGAAGCCTTTATTCGTCACCGCCGTGAAGTGGTGACCCGACGCACTGTGTATGACCTTCGCAAGGCACGGGAGCGAGCCCACATTCGTGAAGGTCTGGCCGTGGCCCTGGCCAATATTGATCCCATTATTGCCCTGATCAAGGCGGCACCCAATCCGACCGAAGCCAAGGCGAAGTTAATGGCGACTCCCTGGGAACCGGGTGTGGTCATCAAGATGCTGGAACGCACCGGCGCGGAATCCTCCAAACCGGAAGGCCTGCCGGCGGAATGCGGTCTGATCAACGGCAAGTATCATCTCTCCTCTGAGCAGGCCCAGGCGATCCTGGATATGCGTTTGCATCGCCTGACCGGACTGGAGCAGGACAAAATTATCAAGGAGTATGAAGAACTGCTGGCGATCATCGCTGATCTGCTGGATATCCTTGGCAGTTTCGAACGCCTGATGCAGGTGATCCGCGATGAACTGAATGAACTGAAAGAACAATATGGCGACAAGCGTCGCACCGAGATCCGCTCCAGCCAGGAAGATCTGACGATTGAAGATCTGATTACTGAAGAGGATGTGGTGGTCACCCTGTCCCACGAGGGTTACGCCAAGGCACAACCGGTGACTACATATACCGCGCAACGTCGCGGTGGTCGCGGCAAGGCGGCAACCTCGGTCAAGGACGAAGATTTTATCGACAAACTGTTTATCGCCAACACCCACGATACGATCCTCTGTTTCTCCAGTCGAGGCAAAGTCTATTGGCTGAAGGTGTATGAATTGCCACAGGCCGGACGTACCGCCCGCGGCAAACCCATTGTTAACCTGTTGCCGCTGGAAGAGGGTGAACGCATCAATGCGATTCTGCCCATCCGTGAGTATGAAGATGGCTTGTACATATTCTTTGCCACCGCGGATGGCACCGTCAAGAAGACCCCGTTACAGGATTTCTCACGGCCACGTTCCTCCGGCATTATCGCCGTTGAGTTGCGCGACGGAGATCAACTGATTGGTGTTGAATTGACCGATGGCAGCAAGGATGTACTGTTATTCAGCAGCAGCGGCAAGTCCATACGCTTTAATGAAGAAGATGTCCGGCCGATGGGGCGCGCTTCTGTGGGTGTGCGTGGTATTAAACTCAAACCCGATCAACAGGTCATTTCATTGATCATTGCTGAAGCAGGCAACATCCTGACGGTAACGGAAAACGGCTTTGGCAAGTTGACTCCAATCGAGGATTATCCGATCCATGGTCGTGGTGGTATGGGTGTGATATCAATCCAGACAACAGATCGAAACGGCACGGTGACCGGCGCCAAGCAAGTACAACCGGATGATGAAATCATGTTGATAACCACCAGCGGTACGCTGGTGCGTACACGGGTTGATGAAATTTCCGTTATGGGACGCAATACCCAGGGTGTCAAACTCATTTCGCTGGGCGAAGATGAAAAACTCTCGGGTGTGGAACGCATCGAAGGTATTCAGGACGACGAAGAATAAACCGTCCGGCAGATTCATTTTTTTTTACATTGTTTTGCATCTCCGTTATGCGCGGAAATGTTGTTATCAGGAGTTGACCTATCATGTCTCGTGTTTTTAATTTTAGTGCAGGCCCCGCAGTATTGCCTCAGGCAGTACTGGTAAAGGCCAGGGAAGAAATGCTCGATTGGCAGGGAACCGGCATGTCAGTGATGGAAATGAGTCATCGCGGCAAGGCGTTTATGTCCATTGCCGCCAGGGCGGAGGCGGATCTGCGTGAGTTAATGTCGATCTCCGACGATTACCATGTACTGTTTCTGCAAGGCGGCGCCAGCAGCCAATTTGCCATGGTGCCAATCAACCTTCTGCGTGGCAAAAAGTCTGCGGACTACGTGAATACCGGTGCCTGGTCGAAAAAAGCCATTTCTGAAGCTAAACGGTATTGTGCTGTGAATGTGGTGGCCAGTGATGAGGCGAATAATTTTACCGGCATTCCGGCTTTTGACACATGGAAGTTGGACAAGAATGCCGCCTATCTGCATTACACACCCAACGAAACCATCGGCGGTGTTGAATTCAACTATGTTCCGGAAGTCGGTGATGTGCCGCTGGTTGCCGACATGTCATCCAATATTCTTTCTGCACCAATTGATGTGAATAAATATGCAGTGATCTATGCCGGAGCACAAAAAAATATCGGTCCGGCCGGCTTGACTGTTGTCATCCTTCGCAAGGATCTGGTCGGCCAGGCCATGGAGACCATGCCTGCCATGTTTGATTATGCCATCCATGCCAAGAATGAATCCATGTATAACACGCCACCGACCTACGGCTGGTATCTGGCGGGATTGGTGTTTGACTGGATCAAGCAACAGGGCGGTGTTGCCGCCATGGCCGAAATCAATCAGCGCAAGGCAAAAAAACTTTACGATGCCATTGATGCCTCGGATTTCTACGCCAACCCGGTTGTGCCTGAATACCGTTCCATCATGAACGTACCGTTTACGCTGGCCAATCCCGAACTGGATAAAAAATTCCTTGAAGAGGCTGAACAGGCCGGTCTGACCGCACTGAAAGGCCATCGGTCGGTCGGTGGTATGCGTGCCAGCATCTATAACGCCATGCCGGAAGCCGGTATCGATGCGCTGGTCGCCTTTATGGCCGAATTTGAAAAGCAGAATGGTTAAAATTTTTTAACGCAGAGGCGCCAGGGCGCAAAGGAAATTTATCTTTGCGCTGCTGCGTCTTCGTGTTGAAAAAAAATATAAAAAAGGGTGGAGTAACATGAAAAAGATTTTAACCTTGAACAATATATCCGTCGCGGGCCTGGAACGGCTGCCGCGCGATAAATATGAAATCGCTTCTGAAATACAACATCCGGACGCGATCCTGTTACGCTCCTTTAAAATGCATGACATGGATTTACCGGCAACCTTGAAAGCGGTCGGTCGTGCCGGTGCCGGTGTAAATAATATTCCGGTGGACAAGATGTCTGCACGCGGCATACCGGTCTTTAACGCACCCGGCGCCAATGCCAATGCGGTGAAAGAACTGGTATTGGCCGGCATGTTGATGGGGGCTCGAAATTTGTGTCAGGCCTGGGAATTTGCCCGTAACCTGACAGGTTCCGATGAAGAGATCAGCAAACAAGTTGAGGCCGGCAAGAAAAATTTTGGCGGTTTTGAATTACCCGGCCGCACATTGGGTGTGATTGGTCTTGGAGCAATTGGTCGGTACGTTGCCAATGCCGCGCTTGATTTGGGTATGAAGGTGGTGGGGTACGATCCCGGCATCACGGTTGAAGGTGCCTGGCAACTTTCATCATCTGTCGAGAAGGCACCTTCTGTAGATGCCTTGTTCAGCAAAGTCGATTTTGTCACCTTTCATGTCCCGCTGGTCGATGCAACCAAAAATATGTTGAATGCTGATCGTCTGAAATTGATGAAAGACAACGTGGTTATTCTGAATTTCTCGCGTAACGGAATCATTGATGATCAGGCTGTTTCTGCCGCAATCAAGAGCGGCAAGGTATATGCCTATGTGTGTGACTTCCCGAGCAACCTGTTAAAGAACCACGAACGGGTTATCACGCTGCCGCATCTGGGTGCCTCGACCCGTGAAGCGGAAGATAACTGTGCGATCATGGTTGCCGATCAGGTGCGTGATTACCTGGAAAACGGCAATATCAAAAACTCAGTCAATTTCCCCGAAGTGCACATGGATCGCACGGAAGGTCATCGCATCACCATCGTCAACAGCAATGTTCCCAACATGGTCGGACAGATATCATCCGCCCTGGCGCGACAGGGGCTGAATATCGTGGATATGTTGAACAAATCTCGCGGTGAATTGGCATACACCGTGATTGATGTGGATCAGTCACCGGCCGAGTCCCTGTTGCAGGAGATTGGTGCCATTGACGGTGTTTTGTCAGTACGTGCATTGTAAATTCAGTTCGATACGGTAGCGTTCGACCATGAGTGAAGATCTGAAAAACCTGCGGGATCGCATTGATGCACTGGATATTGACATTCAGCGCCTGTTGTCTGAGCGGGCCTCAGTGGCCGAGGCAGTCGCCAAAGCCAAGCGTGAGAGTGGTGATGACAGCGAGTTCTATCGGGCTGAACGTGAGGCCGAGGTGTTACGCAGGGTCAAGGAACGTAACAACGGGCCACTGAGTGACAATGAGATTGCGCGTCTGTTTCGCGAGATCATGTCCGCCTGCCTGGCGCTGGAACAAAAACTCAACATCGCATTCCTCGGACCTAACGGTACCTATACCCAAACCGCGGCGTTAAAACATTTCGGTCATTCTGTTGATACCTTGCCGTTGGCCACCATCGCCGATGTCTTCAATGAAGTGGAAACCGGTGCGGCATCCTATGGTGTGGTGCCGATCGAAAATTCCACCGAGGGGATCATCAGTCACACCCTGGATCAATTCATCGCTTCCGGCCTGTGTGTTTGTGGTGAGGTGGAACTGCGCATTCACCACTGCCTGATGGGCAAGGGGGCTGATCTGACCGGTGTCACCAAGGTCTATTCACATCGGCAGTCATTCGGCCAGTGTCGTCGCTGGCTGGATAATAATCTGCGTGGAATCGAACGCATGGAAGTCAGCAGTAATGCAGAAGCAGCAAGACTGGCGGCATCCGATACAACTGCGGTCGCGATTGCCGGTGCGATTGCCGCCGAGTTGTATGGCCTCAATATCCTGTCACGCAATATCGAGGATCAGGTCAACAATACCACCCGTTTTCTCGTGATCGGCAAGCGTGCCACCCCACCCAGCGGTGATGACAAAACATCATTGCTGTTGATTACCGATAACAAACCAGGTGCTTTATACCGCATGCTGGAGCCGCTGGCACGTAACGGCATTTCCATGACCCGTATCGAATCCAGACCGTCAGGTCAGGGAATGTGGAATTATGTTTTCTTTGTGGATGTGGAAGGGCACCAATCTGAACCTGCCCTGGCCAAGGCCCTGCAGGATTTAGCCGAAACCTCCACCAAAGTGAAAGTGCTTGGTTCGTATCCGCGTGCGGTTTTATAGCAAACGGCTGTACAAGCGATGTCTTCCTGTGACTATATAGAATTGGCCCAGCCGGGTGTGCGCCGGCTGCAGCCTTATTTGCCCGGTAAACCCATTGAGGAACTCAAACGGGAGTACGGGGTGGAACATGTTATCAAGCTTGCTTCCAATGAAAATCCATTGGGTCCGAGTCCACTGGCCATGGCGGCGATTCAGCAGGAATTCCGTGAACTGGCCCGTTACCCGGATGGCAATGGCTTTGTGCTGAAACAGGCCTTGTCCAAAAAATATGCCTGCGATGCTGCGCAGATCACGCTGGGCAATGGTTCAAATGATATTCTGGAACTGGTTGGCCGCGCCTATGCCGGCAGCGGTGATGAAATCATTATTTCCGAACATGCTTTTGCTATCTACGGCATTGTCGCCCGGGTGATTGGCGCGACGGCGGTGATCACACCGGCCGTGAATTGGGGGCATGATCTGGTTGCCATGGCGGCTGCAATCACAGACAGGACACGGATTATTTTCCTGGCCAATCCCAATAATCCTACCGGGACCAGCTTCAGCGATTCCGAACTCCGTGATTTTTTACAGCAGATACCGGAGCAGGTGCTGGTGGTACTGGATGAGGCCTACTTTGAATATGCGGCGCATCCTGCGATGGGTATCGCAGATTATCCAAATGGCATGGACCTGCTCGACAAGTTTCCCAACCTGATCGTTGCACGGACCTTTTCCAAGGCGTATGGTCTGGCAGGTCTGCGTGTCGGTTATGGTATTTCACACCCGCAGGTGGCCAATATCCTCAACCGGGTGCGTCAACCGTTTAATGTGAACAGTATGGCCATGCGCGCAGCGGCGGCGGCGCTGGACGACAACGAACATCTGCATCGTTCCGTTACGCTGAATGCAGCAGGTATGCAACAGTATCAGACAGCCTTTACTGAACTGGGACTGGACTGGATACCCTCAGCCGGTAACTTTATCAGTGTGGCGGTGGGCGGTGATGCCGCCGGTGTGTATGATGCCCTGTTGCGTAAGGGCGTGATTGTCAGGCCGGTGGCCAATTATGGTATGCCCGGTTATCTACGTGTCAGTATCGGACTGGAGTCAGAGAACCAACAGGCCATACAGGCATTGCGCGACGTCCTCGATAAATAAACGGGAAGCACAGTGACGGATATCCTGATCAAACGACTTTGTATCATCGGTGTCGGCCTGATAGGCGGCTCATTTGCGCGGGCGTTGCGTCGTGCCGGGGTGGTGGACGAGATCGTTGGCAGTGGTCGCGATGCCGAGCATCTTGCCGAAGCGGTAAGATTGGGAGTGATTGATCGTTTTGATACTGATCCGGCCGTGGCGGTTCAAGCGGCCGATATGGTGGTCCTGGCGGTACCGATGGGTGCCATGCAAAGTGTTCTGGCGCAGATCAAACAACATCTTTCTCCTGACTGCATGATTACTGATGTGGGCAGTGTAAAAGGCCCACTGGTAACGGCGGCGGAAGCAGTGTTTGGCCGATTGCCCGCCAATTTTGTCCCCGGTCATCCAATCGCAGGCACAGAAAAAAGCGGCGTGGCTGCCTCGTTTGCCGAGTTGTTTGACGGGCGACGGGTGATCCTCACACCGACACCGCAAAGCGATCCAAAGATTGTTGAACGAATCCGTACGGTTTGGCAGGCCTGCGGAGCAAATGTCATTTCTATGGGGGTCAGGCACCATGATGAGGTGCTGGCGGCGACCAGTCATCTGCCCCACATGCTGGCCTATGCCCTGGTGGATACCCTGGCGCGGATGGATGACAGTCGGGAAATCTTTACCTATGCCGCCGGTGGATTTCGTGACTTTACCCGTATCGCCTCCAGTGATCCCCGCATGTGGCATGATATCTGTCTGGCCAATCAGGACGCGTTGCTTGATGTCATGCAACGATTCCGCGATGATCTCCAGTTACTAATTGACGCCATTGCCAACGGCGATAGTGAATTTATCCGGCAGACCTTTACCCGCGCCAAACAGGCCAGGGATGCTTTTGCCGATTCAATCTGAAACCTTTGTTGTTTTGAGTAATCACCATGTCACATTCATCACCGAATAAAACTTTTACTATCCAGCCGGGCGGTCAGCTCAGTGGCGCAATCCGTGTTCCCGGCGACAAGTCCATTTCCCATCGCAGTATCATGCTGGGTTCGCTGGCGGAGGGTACGACGCAGGTGAGCGGGTTTTTGTCCGGAGAAGATAATCTGGCGACCCTGAATGCATTTCGGGCCATGGGTGTGGTGATTGACGGACCGCATGACGGCAAGGTGACGATCCAGGGAGTGGGATTGCACGGACTCAAAGCACCGACCGAACCTTTATATTTGGGTAACTCCGGTACATCGATGCGCCTGCTGTCCGGTTTGCTGTCCGCCCAGGCATTTGATTGCGTACTGACCGGTGATGCCTCCCTGAGCGGGCGACCCATGCGCCGGGTGACCGGCCCCCTGGCGACAATGGGTGCCAGGGTGGAATCGACTGAAGCCGGTACACCACCGCTGAAAATTACCGGCAAACAGAAACTGACCGGCATTCAATACGATATGCCGGTGGCCAGTGCCCAGGTTAAATCCTGCCTGTTACTGGCCGGTTTGTATGCAGAAGGCAAGACCTGTGTGTCGGAACCGGCGCCAACCCGCGACCATACAGAAAGAATGCTGAAAGGGTTCGGCTATCCGGTTGAAGTGAATGGAGCGACTGCCTGTGTTCAGCCCGGCGGCAAACTCAGTGCCTGCAAGATTGACGTTCCTGCCGATATCTCCTCGGCTACCTTTTTTATGGTCGGTGCCGCGATTGCCCCTGGTTCGGACATCACCCTGCAGCACGTCGGTATCAACCCCACCCGTATCGGTGTGATCAATATTTTGCGTTTGATGGGAGCCGATCTGGAAATCAGTAATGAGCGGGATATCGGCGGAGAACCGGTGGCCGATATTCGGGTCCGGGCATCGAAACTGAAGGGGATTCGTATTCCCGAAGATCAGGTACCGCTGGCGATTGATGAATTCCCCGCCCTGTTCGTTGCCGCGGCTTGTGCCGAGGGTGAAACCGTCCTGACCGGTGCAAAAGAGTTGCGGGTCAAGGAGAGCGACCGTATTCAGGTGATGGCGGATGGTCTGGTGACGCTGGGAATTGATGCCAATGCCACCGAAGACGGCATTATCATCCAGGGGGGGGCGTTGGGTAGCGGCACCGTGGACAGCCACGGCGATCACCGCATTGCCATGTCCTTTTCCATGGCCGGTTTGCGAGCAGCCGGGCCGGTGGTGATTACCGATTGCGCCAATGTGGAAACCTCGTTTCCCGGTTTTGTGGAACTGGCCGCCAGAGCCGGCTTATCGATCCGGGGCTAGGCCGGTAATCTGCTGATTTTTGTTATTATTTAGAACAAATACAATAAGTTACTCATGACGGATATTCCGATTCTAACAATAGACGGACCCAGTGGCTCCGGCAAAGGCACCATCAGTCTGCGTGTTGCACAAGCCCTGGGTTGGCACATGCTGGACAGCGGCGCCTTATACCGATTGGTGGCGCTGGGAGCAATGCACCATCATCTGGCATTGGATGATGCCGCCGCGCTGGCCGAATATGCGCTCCATTTGGATACCCGATTCGAGGTTCCTGAGGACGGTGGGGAAATCCAGGTTTACCTGGAAGGCCGCAATGTGACACGTGACTTGCGAACCGAGACAACAGGCAATGCCGCGTCTAAAGTCGCCGCCATACAACCGGTGCGGGCCGCCTTGCTGGAACGTCAGCGAAACTTTGCCATGCCCCCCGGTCTGGTGGCTGACGGGCGGGACATGGGTACCACCGTTTTTCCTGAGGCCAAATTGAAGATTTTTCTCACCGCCAGCGTAGAAGAACGGGCGAAAAGGCGCTATAAACAGTTGAAAGAAAAGGGGTTGGGTGTTAGTCTGCGCGGTCTCTCTGAGGAGATAGCCGAGCGCGACACCCGCGACAGCCAGAGATCCGTATCCCCCCTGAAACCGGCCGATGATGCTGTTCTTGTGGATACCTCTGACATGACCATTGATGAAGTGGTACAGCGGGTAACCCAACTTTGCCGACAGGCCTTTGCCAAATAGCAGGTTGACGCGTCCGGATAAGGGCGTCCGAACCTGGTTTCGTCGCAGATAAACAGGTTTTGACTTTTAATTAATCCACGAATTCTTCGTGGCGCAACCAATTGATCGGCTGGTCCGGTCACAGGCAGAAACAAATGAGCGAAAGCTTTGCAGAATTATTTGAAGAGAGCCTTTCCAGGGCACAAATGAATCCAGGTTCCATTATCACTGGTACTGTGGTTCAGGTCAGTGATGATTACGTTGTCGTAAATGCCGGACTGAAGTCTGAAGGGGTCATCCCCATCGAACAGTTCGCCAACGAAAACGGTGAAATCAATGTCAATGTCGGCGATGCAGTGGAAGTTGCACTCGACACTTTGGAAGACGGATATGGTGAAACCCGTCTGTCACGCGAAAAGGCCAAACGTGCCGAAGCGTGGAAACGTCTTGAAGCGGCACACACCGCCAATGAAACTGTCATAGGTACGATCGCCGATAAGGTCAAGGGTGGCTTTACTGTTGATCTGGGTGATATCCGTGCCTTCCTGCCTGGTTCACTTGTTGATATACGTCCGGTACGCGACACCAGCTATCTGGAAGGCAAGGAACTGGAATTCAAGGTTATCAAGCTGGATCAGCGTCGTAACAACGTGGTTGTTTCCCGCCGTGCCGTAGTTGAAGAAGAGGGCGGTGAAGAGCGCGAAGCCATGCTGGCCAATATGGAAGAAGGTTCAATCGCACGCGGTGTGGTGAAAAACCTGACCGACTACGGTGCTTTCGTTGACCTGGGCGGTATTGATGGTCTGCTGCATATTACTGATATGGCCTGGCGCCGTGTCAAACACCCGAGTGAAATCGTGAACGTCGGTGACGAAATCGACGTGAAGGTCCTGAAGTTTGACAAGGACCGCATGCGTGTTTCTCTTGGTCTGAAACAGATGGGCGACGATCCTTGGGTCGATATCGCACGTCGTTACCCCGAACACACCCGCCTGTACGGCAAGGTCACCAATATTGCCGATTATGGCTGCTTTGTTGAGATCGAAGATGGTGTGGAAGGTCTGGTACACGTTTCCGAAATGGATTGGACCAACAAAAACATCCACCCAAGCAAGGTTGTCCAGCTGGGTGAAGAAGTTGAAGTTATCGTACTGGATATTGATGAAGAACGTCGTCGTATCTCCCTGGGTATGAAACAGTGTCAGGCCAATCCTTGGGAAAGCTTCGCAGCAACTCACAATAAGAACGACAAGGTGGTTGGTACTATCAAGTCCATCACCGACTTTGGTATTTTCATCGGTCTGGATGGCGGTATCGACGGTCTGGTTCACCTGTCAGACATCTCCTGGAACGTGGCTGGTGAAGAGGCGGTCCGTAACTACAAGAAAGGCGATGAAGTTGAAGCCGTTGTACTGTCTGTTGACCCCGAACGTGAGCGTATCTCTCTCGGCATCAAACAGATGGAGAAAGATCCGGTCTCCAATTTTGTGGCTGAAAACACCAAAGGCAGCATCGTCAAGGGCACCATCCTTGAAGTTGATGCAAAAGGTGCTGTAATTGATCTGGGTGATGGTGTTGAAGGCTACCTGCGTGCTTCAGAAATTTCCCGTGACAAGATCGAAGATGCCCGTACCATGTTGAATGTTGGTGACGAAGTGGAAGCCAAATTCACCGGTATTGACCGTAAAAACCGCACCATCGCCCTGTCTATCAAGGCGAAGGATTCGGATGAAGAAAAGGGTGTGCTGGAAGACTATACTCGTGGTGCAGCGCCGGCAACAACAACCCTTGGTGATTTGCTGAAAGAACAAATGGATGGCAGCGAATCATAAGTGATAGCGGGGGTAACTCATGTTACCCCCCATTTTTTGTTTGTTTGGGGACTAACAATAATGACAAAATCAGAACTGATAGAAATCCTCGCACAAAAACAGAAACAATTGGCCTATAAGGATGTTGAGCTGGCTGTTAAAACGATGCTGGAACACATGGCCCAGTCGTTGGCCTCGGGTGAGCGTATTGAAATCCGGGGTTTTGGCAGCTTTTCTCTCCATCACAGACCGCCTCGAGTCGGTCGAAACCCCAAAACAGGGGATTCGGTCAAACTGGGTGAAAAGTTTGTGCCTCATTTCAAACCCGGAAAAGAGATGCGGGAGCGGGTCAACGAAAGTATGATCAGGGTTCCGATAATTACCTAGCGGTGTCCCGAACACAATGATTACCATAAACGGCATGGAGTACTTCGCTTCATGCCGTTTTTTATTTATGCGGAACAGCGCTACAATATAGCTTGTGAATCGGGTGTCCCCGTGTCCATGAGGTAACAGAATGAAAAAAATTCTGAACTACACATTTTACTCGTTACTGGTCATCTCCGGACTGGTATTTGCTGTGCTCAATTCCGAACAGGTTGCTCTGGACTACTATTTTGGCAAATTGGAATTGCACTTGTCATTGATTATGATCGTGTCGTTGTTTTTCGGAGCGGTGCTCGGGGTGGTGGTCAGTATGGGACATGTGCTGAAGGCCCGTCGTGAAATTAACAAGCTGAAAAAGGCCGTTCAACTTGCTGAAAAAGAAGTAAGCAACCTCAGGACAATCCCCGTTAAAGACAATCACTAATGGAGTTCATGTCCGTCTTATTCCTGCTGTTACCGGTTGCGGCCCTGTCAGGCTGGTATATCGGTCGACGTGAATCCGGCAATACCGTGGAAAACGAGCGGCGCGATGTGTCGCCCGCATACCTGAAAGGACTGAATTTTCTGCTCAATGAGCAACCTGACAAGGCGATTGACGTTTTTATCCAGTTACTGGAAGTGGACAGTGAGACAATAGAAACTCACCTTGCCCTGGGCAGCCTGTTTCGGCGTCGTGGTGAAGTGGATCGCGCAATTCGAATACATCAAAACTTGATTGCCAGACCGACCCTGAATAAAGAACAACGCTCGGAAGCCCTGTTTGAACTGGGTCAGGATTATCTCAGGGCCGGCCTGCTGGATCGGGCCGAGGCTTTGTTCTCTGAACTGATCAGCAGTAATCCCCATACTGAACCGGCTTTACGCTATTTGATTGACATCTATCAACAGGAAAAAGACTGGGATAAGGCTATCGAAATGGCGCGGCGACTGGAAGTCAAAACCGGTATGCAGCAATATTCCAATATCGCGCATTTTTATTGTGAACAGGCGGAACAGGCGCGCCATAACAACGAGTTTTCAAGAGCCCTAAAACTGGTCAAAAGAGCGCTAAATACGGATCGCAGCAGTGTCAGGGCCAGCATTTTGGAAGGGAATCTCGAGCTTGAAACGCAAAATTACAAAACAGCGCTCAAGGCATTCAAACGAATCGAACAGCAGGATATCAATTTTCTTCCCGAGATAATTCCGCAATTGATGAAGTGTTATCGTCAAATGGATAAAATTGAGGAAATGACCGGCTATCTGCAGCAAATCACCGAACACCATAACGGTGTATCGATCATTCTCGCGCTGACTGATTTGTTGAAAGAGCAGCAGGGGGACGAGTTGGCCGTTGAATTTCTAACGGATTCCCTGCGAAAACGCCCGACTGTGCGCGGCATGGATCGATTAATCGCTATGAACCTGCTGCACAGCAGTGAAGCAGTGCGGGACAAACTTCAGGTGCTGAAGGACGTTACCGAGAAGATGCTGGCAGGCAAACCCATTTATAAATGTCACGGCTGCGGATTCAGCAGCAAACAGCTTTATTGGCAATGTCCCGGTTGTCGAACCTGGGACAGCATCAAACCTATTCATGGTGTTGAAGGAGAGTAAATTTGTCTGATTCAAAAATCATCGTTGCCCTTGATTTCCCCTCTGCATCCGCTGCAAAGGACTTATATACACGTATTGATCCGGCACATTGCCGGGTTAAGGTCGGCAAGGAGCTTTTCACCCGGGCAGGGCCGGCCCTGGTTGAAGACCTGGTGAAACGGGGATTTGCTGTTTTTTTGGATCTGAAATTTCATGATATCCCCAATACTGTTGCGCAAGCCTGTAAGGCGGCCGCAGACCTGGGGGTTTGGATGGTCAATGTACACGCCTCCGGAGGCCGGGCCATGCTTGAGGCGGCTCGTGAGGCCCTGCCGGCGGGACAAGGTCCTCTGCTTATCGCCGTTACTGTGTTGACCAGCATGAAGGAGAGCGATTTACAGGAGGTCGGGATCAATGTATCGGTCGAAGAGCAGGTGACAAAGCTGGCCGGCTTGACCAAAGCCTGCGGCCTGGATGGTGTTGTTTGCTCGCCAAAAGAGGTTGATCGTTTACGAACAACATTGGGACAGGATTTTTGTCTGGTTACACCAGGCATCCGGCCGGCAGGGAGCGCGTCGGGCGATCAAAAACGAATCATGACCCCCGGCGATGCCGTTCGACTTGGTTCCAGCTATCTGGTTATTGGCAGACCAATTACCCAGGCTGATGATCCCATGGCGGCTCTTAGCGCAATTGAACAGGAAATAAATAGTCTATAGGGCGTGGTATTTGTGTAGGATTTTTCCTACATAAAATTCAGAAATGTCCTATCTAATCCAGACTTGCATATCAAGTGGAAAGGTCGCCATACTTAAGCTGAACTTTAACAACAACCTCTGAGAAAGGAGTCTCGAAATGAAGTACCTCAAGTCAATCGTGTTTGGTCTGATGTTTACCCTCTTTACCGGTTTTGCCTCTGCGGCACCTGTGGATATCAACACAGCAACTGCCGACAGCCTTGCAGTCAATATCAAAGGGGTGGGAAAGAAAAAGGCAGAAGCGATCATCGCCTATCGACAGGCCAATGGGCCATTCAAAACGATTGAAGAACTCACCAAAGTCAAGGGAATTGGATTGAAGCTGGTGGAAAAAAACCGTGATAATTTGCTGATTTCTCCAAACTAGCAAATTACCAGAAAATATATAGCCATAAGAAAAAGGCGCCATTATGGCGCCTTTTTTTTCCTTGCAATTTCATTATCATGCAGTAGACTTTTCTCATGTTCAATGATTGAACGATAGAGGAAAATTGTGCTGGACGACGAAACAGCCTACAAACTGCTCAAACTTGTACAGGAAGATCCCAATATCAGCCAACGGGAAATAGCCCGTGAACTGGGCATCAGTCTTGGCAAGGCAAATTACTGTTTAAAATCAGTGATTGAAAAAGGCTGGGTGAAAGCGCGAAATTTTTACAACAGTACAAATAAAAAAGGTTATGCCTATCTATTAACCACGGAGGGGATTAAAGAAAAAGCCAGTGTTACATTCCGATTTCTAAAGTACAAAATGCGGGAATACGAAGCACTGGAAGCAGAGATCGCTCAAATCAGAAATGAAGCTGAGAGGATACGCAAGGATGGGGATACATTACCGGAAGAAGCCCGGTAATATGATGAGAATATTGGCGAACTACCAAACCAGACTGAATTCAAAATAGCGTGACAACGAATAGTTCAAATCCTGCAGAGCGAGGCTGGTACCTGATATACACCAAGCCCAGAGCTGAAAAGACAGCACAGGAAAATCTTGCCCGTCAACAATATCAGGTTTATCTCCCTTTTATTAAAATCCAGAAAAGAAGACAGCGGAAATATGTTGAGGTGGTAGAACCCATGTTCCCCCGCTATCTGTTCATACAATTAAATTGTACAACGGATAACTGGTCACCTATTCGTTCCACACTGGGGGTTTCATCAATCGTTAGATTTGGTACATACCCCATGCAGGTGCCCAATGACCTCGTATCCATCTTGATGGAAAATGAGGATCAGCACGGGATCCAGCACGCAGTCATGAAAGATTTCAGACCAGGTGACAGGGTGGAAATTATAGACGGTGCCTTGTCCGGTTACGAAGGAATTTTTTTGGAGGAAAAAAGCAAGGATCGCGTAACAATACTTTTGAATATTGCAGGACAGCATACCCGTGTCAGCATGACGCGGCATAATTTACAATTCGCCTGATACACGAGTTATCTTACGAATTATCTTGCTACGCTGTGTGATTCTGAACATGGTATGGCGGTAGCGTGCCCGAATAAATCGTTGGGATAAATACACCAATAATTATCTTATGAACCCTTTTAAAGTTATATATTCATATTTTTCGGTATATCGTAAATATGTCGGGTCCCGATTTTATGTGATCTTTACACTCACTCTTTTAGCAGTAACAACAGAAGGGTTTGGACTTGCATTATTATTACCTATGATTTCTCAGTTGGGTATCGCAAGTGTAGATGCGATGGACTCTGGTTTTACAAGCTTTATAAATGGTTTGCTTGACTGGATTGGCATTAAAGGTTCAGTAACAGGGATGCTTGTTTTTATTGCTATCATTTTTCTCATAAAAGGCATTCTTAAATTTTGTGAGGGCGTATATAAAGCAAAGTTAAAATCCAGCTTGATGCGTGATCTCAGATCTGAATTATTTGATGCATATGCCACAATGGATTATCGTTATTATATTCAGCATAATGCAGGGCATTTTGTTAATCTGATTAATGTTCAAATTGGTAATTTTGTTGGGTCTTTCGATCAGTTTGTTCGGTTTCTGATTTCATTAATTACAGTCGCAGCGTATTTTCTTTTTGCGTTTTTGGTTAGTTGGGAATTCGCTTCGATGGCGCTGATTTTTGGCGGTGGTGTCCTGTTGCTGTTTCGAAGATTGAATCGATATGTAAGAAAAATGTCTCAGCTGACCGTTAATGAGCTGGGTATTCTAAATCACTTTATTGTACAGGCAATGCAAACTTTTAAATATATTGCCTCAACAGGTCAAGTAGAACCATTACGAAATGCCATCCTGAAAAGTAATAAACATCTGACAAAGTGTTTGCGACATCAGGATATTGCAATCGCATTCACACAAGCAATTCGTGAACCATTCTCGATTATTGTATTGTTAGGCATCATTGTAATTCAGTTTGTGTTTTTTAAAGCTGACCTTGCGCCAATATTGGTTTCTTTGTTGCTTATATATCGGGCAATTGGCTATGTCTTTACGCTTCAAACGGCCTGGCAAAGAACCATGGGTATGGTGGGTAGTTTGGAAATACTTGAAAAAGAGTTTGAAGATACAAAGATACATAAGCAGAATAGTGGGGATGTGACTATCCAACCCCTGAAAAAAGGAATAGAACTAAAAAATGTTTCTTTTTCCTATGATGTCAAAAATGGCGATGTGCTGAAAAATATTAGTATGTTTATTCCGGCTAATAAAACAGTTGCGCTTGTTGGTGAATCAGGCTCAGGAAAATCAACGCTGGTTGATTTGCTCACTTTACTGCTAAAGCCGACAAATGGAGAGTTGTTAATTGACGGGGTAAAAATTGAAAGTGATATGAATTTGCAAAGCTGGAGAAGTCAGATTGGTTATGTTTCTCAGGAGACAGTAGTATTTGATGATACGATTGCAAATAATATATCACTATGGCGAGGCGATTATAATCAAGATAACGATGTAAAAAAAGACATTGAGCACGTAGCAGAAAAAACACATATAATAAATTTTGTTAAGGAAATGCCTGATGGGTTTAATGCTGTTGTGGGAGACAGAGGAATTCGTTTGTCTGGGGGGCAATGTCAACGTTTGTTTATTGCCCGAGAACTGTATAAAAAACCAAAATTGTTGATACTTGATGAGGCGACAAGTTCATTAGACTCAGAGTCGGAATTGATAATAAAAAATAGCATTGATGAGTTGCATGGGGAAACTACGGTTGTGATTATTGCTCATCGTCTTTCAACGATTAAGAATGCAGACTACATATATGTACTTGATAATGGAAATGTGGCGGAGCAAGGAACCTATCAGGATCTTGTAGATACGGAGCAAGGTAACTTTAATCGATTGGTCTCTTTACAGAAATTGTAATAATATTTTTTCTAATCTGAAAGTTTTGTAGTGGGTTGAATTCGATTTTGCGTTTATATGCAACATGTAAGCCCAACAGCAGGTAATGATATGACTGATACGTTGATTTCAAAAACATTTGAAGACCATGCGAAACTTCTCGTAGAGACGAAAAATGTTTTGTCAGAAAATATTACAGATGCAGTAAAAATGATATCTGAGTCATTGGCAAATTCGGGCACCTTGTTTTGGTGCGGTAATGGAGGCAGTGCTGCAGATAGTCAGCACATGGCTGCTGAATTTGTTGGACGTTTTAAAAAAGATAGAAAACCACTGCGATCAATCGCTTTAACAACAGATAGCTCTGTTATTACATGCGTTTCAAATGATTATTGCTATGATGATGTGTTTGTTCGTCAGATAGAAGCCTTGGGGAGACCAGGAGATGTGCTGGTTGCTATTTCAACATCAGGTCAAAGTGAAAATGTAAAACGTGCTCTGAATATATGCAAAATAATTGGAGTTAAAACGATTGCCTTGTTAGGAAAAGATGGGGGAGTATGTAAAGAGTTGGCAGAAATTGCATTGGTTGTGCCCTCAGATGTGACTGCCAGAATTCAAGAAATGCATATCTTAATTGAGCATTTGGTCTGTGAACTTGTTGAGGTTGAGTTGGGGTATGGCTGATTTTTTTTGTCATTTTATGACGGATAGAAATTCTACTTTGATCAGTTTTAACAATGTCTGCGGATGTTGAGTGCGGATGATTAACTGCAAAACAAATCTGCCAATAATCTCTGCTGAAGGGTTTAAAGATAAAGTGTGTCCGATTTGCTCCTCTGCCAACTTTCAGGTCTCGCATAAGTACATTTCAGAAAATGCCGTTTTTTTCGATAAGTATGTCTACACTTGTTATGATTGCTCATTTAGTTGGGGAAGCGGGATTGAGCAGGAAAAATTAGACAGATTTTATGAAGAATGTTTTGATAAAGAGGTTTACAAGAGATCGGAGCTGTATTTGTCGCCAGAAAAATATTTTTCTGAACCAGACAAACAAAATAAATCTATGAGATCTCGTCAACATCTGGAATGGGTTAAAAAATATTGTCCGAAAAAGTCGCATATTAATGTTCTTGATATAGGTGCAGGGCTGGGAACAACACTATATTATGCCACTCAGTATTTTGATAAACCAATTCTCTACGCGTATGAAAATGATACAAATGGTATTAAATACCTTGAGTATTTAGGCGCTAAAGTGATTTCCGGTGATTTAATTAAATCATTAAAATCAACAAAAAAAAACAAGTTCGATTTGATTGTGTGCTCGCACTTTCTGGAACATGTATCACCTCATTCGGTAAAAGAATTTGTGGCTGTATTAAGGGAGCTTCTTCATGATGACGGTATACTCATAGTTGAGGTTCCTCATGATGACCTGGTAAAATTCCCTGAGAGAAAAACTGAAGCCCCTCCTCATGTTATGTTTTTTAGTATAAATTCGTTACAAGTCTTGTTTGATAACTATAAATTACATTTGTTGTTACCAATTAGAAAAGAGTTAAACGCCAGATATGGATTTTTAAAAAAAATCATTTCACCTCTTTTTATAAAAATCTTTTCGTTTAGAAATGTACATCCTGTTCGAAGAGGGCGATGCTTGCTCATGATTGCAGGAAAAAAATTATGATTTGCCTGGGAGAATCGCTTAATGTCCAGTCATTCTTACCAAGTTTGGAGTGATGCGTAAAATGTCATATTCCAAGCTGAACCTTAAACAAATTGATGCGATTGTCTTTGATTTTGATGGTGTGTTAACAAACAATTTTGTCCATATAGATCAGGAGGGAGGCGAATGGGTAAGTTGTAATCGAAGTGATGGTTTGGCATTTGATCTGTTACGTAAATTACATGTGCCAACATATATCCTATCCACTGAAAAAAACAAAGTGGTTAGTGCGCGAGCAAAAAAACTTGGTATCCCGGCTATACAGGGCATTGCAAATAAAGTTGATGCCTTAACGCAATTGGCAATAGAAAAAAATTATTCAATTAGTCGTATGTTATACACGGGAAATGATATAAATGATTACAGAGTGATGTCTATGTGTGGCTATACAGCTTGCCCCTCAGACAGTCATCAAAAAATTTTGCAAATTGCCAATTTTAAATTGAAGTGCAAAGGTGGTGAAGGTGTGGCGCGGGAGTTGGTGGAGAGTGTTTTTCAGATCGATATTCTAAAAGAGCTATATTAAAGGAGGACATTGTGTCGATATTTATTGTAGCAGAAATCGGAATTAACCATAATGGTGATATAAGCATAGCCAAAGATTTAATTGATGTGGCAAAAATAGCAGGATGTGATGCTGTAAAGTTTCAAAAGAGGGATCTGGATCAAGTATATACACAGGAGTTTCTCGATTCTCCAAGGGAAAGCCCTTGGGGTACCACTCAGCGTGACCAGAAAGAAGGTCTGGAATTTGGTGTGGATGAATACAGGGAAATTGATGAATATTGTAAAAGCAAGTATATTGAATGGTTTGCATCGGCCTGGGATGTAAACAGCCAGACGTTTCTGCGTCAATTTGATTGTAAGTATAATAAAGTCGCATCTGCCATGATTGTCCATGAAGAATTGCTAAAGATGATCGCGGAAGAAGGCAAGCATACTTTTATTTCAACTGGTATGTCTGATTATGATGATATTCAGAAGGCAATAGATATATTTAAAAAAGCCGGTTGCCCCTATGAGTTGATGCACACAGTGTCAACTTATCCAATGAAGGATGAAGATGCAAATTTGAACGTGATACGTACTCTGCGAGAAAAATTTAATTGTAATGTCGGATACAGCGGGCATGAAGTTGGTCTGGCTGTATCATACGCAGCTGCTGCTCTCGGTATTACCTCTTTGGAGCGCCATATCACTCTTAGCCGTGCAATGTATGGTTCTGATCAATCTGCTTCTGTTGAGCCAGCCGGATTAATGCAGTTGGTTGGTGCGGTTCGTAAAATTGAAAAAGCGATGGGTGATGGTCAGAAACGCATGATTGAAGCGGAAGTTCCTATCGCAAGAAAATTGCGTGAGCATCTGAAGTGGGAATCCAGTCACTGAGAATTAATACCTGGTCTAAAAACGATACAATTTGGAATACTAATTAACCATGCAACTCATTGGTATATTTAAAAGAATATGGCTTGATTTTTCTGCTATTCCCAGAGAAGTAAAACAGATGCCAGGCAATAAGTATGGGAATTCTGTTAAACTTTTTTTAGATAAATGTGTTCGTACAATCGGGTATCTCTGGCACATTACTTTTAGAAACAGGAAATATGATAATAAACTGGAGAGATTGGGTAACTACAGGATTGTTGCTGATAGTTTAAACTCGGATTCTATTGTCTATTCCTGCGGGGTTGCAGAAAATATTCAGTTTGATGAAGCAGTAGCGGCTAAATATGGTTGCAAGGTACACATGTTTGATCCTACTGATAAGAGTCGTCTCTATATGAAGTCAGTGACTAATCCAAATCTGGATTTTCATAATATTGGGATTTGGTCTGAAAATGGAGATATTAAATTTTATCATCCGAATGATCCTGGCAGTCAAAATCTTTCAGCAACCAATATCTTTCATAGTGACACTTATGTGTCTATTCCTTGCAAGACAATTGCTACTCTAATGTCGGAATTTGGTCATGCCAGTGTGGATGTTCTGAAAATGGATATTGAAGGCGCAGCGTTTGAAGTGTTAAACGGGATTTTAGACAGCAAGGTTTATCCCAAGCAAATTGTCGTTGAACTGGAGCGACCGTTTTTTATTTTTGGTGCCGGTTTAGGTGAAATTGTCGGATATTTGATTACCAGATTCACATTAAGAAAACGCTTGATAAAGCTTGGTTATGAACTGGTCGAGCTTAAAGCGAATGAGTTATTGGCTGTGAAAAAATGAATTAGTGCATGGAATATCTGGAGTTTACTATGTTAAATCAGGAAACAATTTTAAACGAAAAGAACTGGGTGGTGAATAAGTATTCTAAACCGTATCCGTTTGCTCAAATTGATAATTTTATCGATCAAATCACATATAATAAACTTGTAGAAGTTTTTCCTTCCTTGCAGGATTTTCTGGATTTGCCGGGCATAAAAGAGTCTATACCTGAACATGGGAATTATATTGCAAAAATGCCTTTTGCAATAATCAATAATGATAAAACATCACCTTGGTTCGAAATCGGTTCGTACTTTGTTAGCCAGAAGTTTTTTTACAGAATGTGCGAATTGTATGCAGATGATTTGAACGCTTATTATCCTGATTTGTATGAAAAAGTGAAAGCAAAATCAATTAAGCTTGGTATTGCCGGCTTTGATAATATATCTGATGTTGATGTGTTGCTTGATTTTCAATTAGGGGTGAATACTCCTGTTAAATCTCTATCCACTGCTCGTGGACCACATTTGGATAACAGAAATGTCCTCTATGTTGGCTTATGCTATTTTAAGGACGACGATGACCCGACGAATACCGGTCATTATACTGCATATCAATTAAAACCAACAAAAAAGTTGAGACTTGGTCCAAGACGCTCGGTAAAATTGTCCGATGTGACGGAATTTGCACAAGTCAAATATGATAAAAATAGACTGGCAACTTTTATGAATACTATTGATTCAATTCATGGCGTTTCACAGCGAGAAATCACTGAGTATTGTCGAAAGTTTTTTGTGTTTAACGCGGTAGTCAATCAAAACCTGTATCAGGTTGATCCTGGTTTCACTGACAGAGTGATGAAACGTGTAAAAAACATATTTAATATGTAGTTCGCGCAGGAATTGTATGTTCAGAAATCATAATTTGACGGCAACATTTCTTTGTTCCTATGTACGAAAAATGCTGCTGATTTGTTTTAGCAGTTGCCGGGAGTAATAATGTTTAATAAATTTGGTGTAATGCAGGGTCGTCTTTTACCTAAATACGAACAGCGCTATCAGGCTCACCCTGTTGGATATTGGCAAGACGAATTTCCCATTGCAGAAAACCTGGGACTGGATTCCATCGAGTTTATTCTTGATTATAACGACGCGGAGCGAAACCCATTGTTGGCTGACGGTGGTCTTGAAGAAATTCAGGCTGTCACTACTTCAACAAGCGTGAAAGTGCGCTCAATATGTGCGGACTATTTTATGGAAGCGCCAATCCATAATCAGGATAACTCGATTGTAGCACAAAGTCTCATTGTGTTGGACCGCTTGATAAAAAATGCGGAAAAACTAGGCGTGAGTGATATTGTTATTCCCTGTGTTGATCATTCCAGCCTGGCCACGGATAGTGATATGGACAGGTTTGTCGATAACATCCAGTCTATACTCCCTGTTGCTGAAAAATGTTGTATCAATATTTCACTGGAAACAGATTTGTCCCCTGAAAAATTTGGTAAATTATTGGACCGCCTACCCTCAAAAAGAATTACCGTTAATTATGATATTGGCAACAGCGCATCTCTAGGCTACGACCCTGTTGAAGAATTTGCGGCATACGGCGAAAAAGTAACAGATTTACATATTAAAGATCGGTTACTTGGTGGTGGCTCAGTTGTCCTTGGTACAGGTAATGCAAATTTTCCGGTAATTAAAAAATTATTAAAAAACATCAATTATCAGGGGTTGGTTATACTCCAGGCATATCGGGATGATAACGGCGTCGATGTTTTTAAAAAGCAGTATGAATGGATAAAAAACAGCTTGTTATGAACAACATGAGCCGCAATATGATATCAGGATTTTAAAGTATGCTGGATATGCCGAATTGGAAAGATGTTAAGTTTGCTTTATTTGGGCACGGATATCATATTTGCAGGTTTTCAAAATTACTAATTGCGCAGGGATTCCAGAAACCTGTAATCATTACGCACCCCAGGGCAGAACATGAAAGAGATATTCGGCTTTTGGGAAAAGAAAGTACATATCAGAATATATTCGACGTCGCAGATAAACTTGAGCTTGAATTGCTTGAGGCAAAATCAGTAAATACTAAAGAAGTTTCTGATTATTTAATCAAGCATCATTGTAATGCCGGATTTTCATTCAGCTGCAGATCTATAATTAAGAGTGAAATAATCTCTATATTATCCGGGAAAATATTTAACATTCATCCCTCAATGTTACCAAAAGAAAGAGGTGGCGGAACATTTTCCTGGAGGATTATGCGTGGCATCAATGAGGCGGCAGGCACGCTGCATGTTTTAACAGAAGGCATTGATGAGGGGCCAATAATTTATCAAAAAAGAAAAAATATGGTTAACAAACGCCCCATACCTGCAGATATGTTGTATGAGACATTCCAGCTGTTTGATGAGTTATTGGATACGTTTGTGGATGATTTAAAAAAGAATGCAGGGCTGAACATAACGCCGCAAAACGAAGAAGCCGGCACATATTTACCAAGATTGCATACTGAAACCAATGGGGCAATAGACTGGACATGGTCTGGAGATGAGATAGACAGATTCATCAGAGCATTCTCAAGACCCTATCCTGGTGCCTTTACCTATGTTGGTTCAAATATAATTCATATTATAGAAGCTACATATGAAAAATCCGATTCAATGCATCCCTATATGTCAGGAAGGATCGTGAACGCGTCAATAAACGGTGATATTACGGTATACGTAAGAGATGGAATTCTAAATATCCATAAAATACGGATTGATGATGATGAAGTAAAACCGGCTCAATATATATCGCTGCTCAATGTTCTGCATACTCCACCCGATATCATTGCCAAATCACGCTCTGTTGTTGTTAAAGTGTCTCAAATGAAATGAGTGAATATAAACATATTGCCGTAATACCGGCACGGGCGGGAAGCGTGGGTTTTCCCGGTAAGAATCGTATTTTTTTTGACAATACCGCCGATTTCCTCGACGGAATCGGCTGGTTTGATTCGGTCATTGTCAGCACCGATGACCCGGAAGTTATTATAAAAGCCAGTGCACGCGGATATATACCACATCAACGGCCCGACGAATTGGCCGGCCCTGCTGTTTCGATTAAGGCTGTGTTCGAAGAGTTGATATCAAGTCGAAATATCCCCAAAGATACCATATTGTGGTTATTTTACTTGCCGGTTCTCTATAAATCATTGCATGACTTTGAAAATGCCAAAGTAAATATTGAAAACAAGCCTATAAACAGTTTATGCACATTTATACCTGCAGTAACGCATCCATATACGGTGTGGAAATACGATGATTCTACTCACATGATCACCAAGTATATTGAAAACGATGTCTTTCGCCGCCAGGACATGCCGCCGGCCTGGATGCATTATCATTATGTATGTTGTTTTAAAGCCGGCGAAATTGCAGCTCTTGATAGTGAACTTTTAAATAAAAATACGCACCCTGTTTTTCTGTCAGAAGAACAAGCGAAGAACCTGGTAGAGATAGATACACCAGCGGATCTGGAAAAATGGGAAGCGTTACAGAATAGCAAGAATCGAGGGTAACGCCATGTCTGATAAACCATTCAGAACAGATAGATCTGATGAAATATATAAACGGGCAAAAAATATAATTCCTGCCGGCACCCAAACTTTTAGTAAAGGTGTGACTCAATTTGTAGAAGGATTTGCTCCTAAATATTTACACCGGGGAAAAGGCGCTTATGTGTGGGACGTTGATAATAACAAATTTTTGGATTACATCATGGGGTGTCATCCGATTATTCTTGGCTATGCAGACCATGACGTAAATCAGGCGGTCATTGACCAGCTTGAGTTGGGTTCCACATTCTCACTGATGAATGAACTGGAAGTTGACGTGACTGAACTGCTTATAGACAAGGTTCCTTGTGCCGAAGCAGCCCGATTTGGTAAAAACGGCGCAGATGCAACAACAGTTGCCGTGCGAATATCCCGTGCTGTAACCGGTCGTAATCATGTTGCCTATTGTGGGTACCATGGTTGGCATGACTGGTATATTGCCAATACAGATTTGAATAGTGGTATACCGGATTTCAATAAACAACTGGCACACAGCTTTACTTATAACGATCTGGATAGTCTGGAACAAATATTCAAGCAGCATCCTGACGAAGTAGCCTGTGTCATTATGGAGCCTTTGACGGTATTGGAACCCCGGGATAACTTTCTTGCCGAGGTCAAGAAGATGGCCCATCATTATGGAGCCTTGCTGATCTTTGATGAGATTATCACCGGTTTTCGTTTCTCTATGGGTGGCGCACAGGAACTGACCGGTGTGACTCCCGATTTGGCGACTTTTGCAAAGGCGATTTCAAACGCGATTCCTCTTTCTGCCGTGGTCGGAAAAAAAGAGTACATGTTTGCACTGGAAAAGACCTTCTTTTCATTTACCTATGGCGGTGATTGCATCGGTTTGTCCGCTGCAAAGGCGTGTATTCCCAAACTGGAGCGTGAAAAAGTACCTGAGCATTTAAATGTGGTTGGTACAAAGCTCAAAAACGGATTCAACGAATTGGCTGCAAATCATGGGCTGGAAGATTTTATTGAATGTATAGGATATCCATGTAGAAGCATTATAACTTTCAAAGGTCAGGGAAAATATAATGATCTGGAAATGAAATCCTATTTTCAACAGGAACTTCTGAGACATGGTGTGTTATGGGCCGCATATCATGCACTTTCCTGGTCTCATAAAGAACATGACATTGATATCACATTACAAGCCTATGATGCGGCAATGGAAGGTTTTGGGAAAATTGTAAAGAACAATATAAATCTTGCTGATCAGATCGAAGGAATTCCTGTCCGACCGGTATTCCGTAAAGTGGCTGATTTTAATTCTTATACAAGAGAAAAAAAGGTCTAATAGTCTGATTTCACAACAAGACACGGGTGTGATGTGAAGGCATTATTTATTGGGCTGGGTGGTATTGGCCAGCGTCATTTACGTATTTTGAAATCCCTTGAACCGGATGTGCAAATTGCAGCAGTCAGGAGCAGAGGACGACCATTTGAAATCGGCGACGATTTGCAACCAAATACCTCAGTTAATATTGATGAGAAATACAATATTTCCGTGTTCTCTTCAATCGCAGATGCTGCACAATTTGCACCGGACTTTGCCATTGTAGCAAACCCGACGAGTCTTCATGTGCAGACAGCAATGGACCTGGTCGAGCAGAATATTCCTCTCTTGCTTGAAAAGCCGGTGTCAAATACCTCAGAGCAATTGGGTGCCCTGTTAGATGCGGCCAAAAGTCATGACTCTATTGTGATGGTAGGATACATGATGCGCTTTCACCCGTGTGCTGAAAAAATGAAACAGTATATAGAACAGAAAGCACTGGGCGATATCTATAGTGTCTCGGTAAATGTTAATTCGTATATGCCCGCCTGGCATAAATATGAAAAATATAATGAATTCTACGCCGGTAAAAAAGATCTGGGAGGCGGCGTTGTTTTGACTGAAATACATGAGCTGGATTTGCTGAATTGGTATTTCGGTGCTCCTGGCAGTGTATCTGCAATCGGCGGCAAGTTAAGTCCTCTTGCACTTGATGTTGAGGATACGGTGGCGGTCATGCTTGAACAACCCTGTCAGGGACGTCATATCCCGGTTACCGTAAACATGTCATTTGTTCAGCAGGCGCCTATTCGGGAGTTTCTGGTATTGGGAGAGAACGGATCGATTCGGTGGGACATTGTTGCACAAAAGATCGTGTTGGATGAGTACAAAAATGATACACATGAACTACATGAGTTCGCTCATTTTGAACGGAATGAGATGTTTCGTTTACAGATGCAGACTTTTATAAACTCAGTCAAATCAAAAGAGCAACCATTTACGGCTCTGGAACAGGTCATTGACGGTCATTTAACTGCTCTGGCCATAAAAGCATCATTGCAGAGTAATGCAAAAGTGGATTTTGCTGATTTTAAAAATAATACATTATAACCCAATCGTGGGTTGAGGTGGTTTGTGACAGTTAATCAATTGCAGAATTTGTTTAATCTGGATGGACGGGTTATCGTAATAACCGGGGCGGCCGGATTGTTGGGTCAAAAACATGCAGAAGTGGTTGCAGCTTATGGTGGAATCCCTGTGCTGCTCGACATGCAGGCAACTGCAGTACAAAATCTGGCAGTCGATCTGGCAAACAAGCATGACCGTGAACCGCTGGCACTCGCACTTGATATCACAGATGAGTCGGCAATTTCCAGAAGCTGTCAGGATATTCTAGACAAGTTTGGCAGGATTGACGGCTTGGTAAACAATGCAGCGAATAATCCAAAAGTCGAACAAAGTGATACAAAAAATTTCTCACGCCTGGAAAATTTTCCGCTGGAAGTTTGGCAACAGGATATTGCAGTTGGCCTGACAGGGGCATGGTTGTGCGCTAAACACTATGGACAGGCAATTGCAAATAACCCTGTCGGTGGTTCTATTGTTAATATTGCATCGGATCTGGGTGTGATTGCCCCAGACCAACGTCTCTATAAACAATCTGGTTTAGCGGATGAACTGCAACCGGTAAAACCGGTTACCTATTCAGTTGTTAAATCAGGTTTAATTGGTTTGACTCGCTACCTTGCAACATATTGGGCCGATAAAGGCGTCAGATGCAATGCTATGTGTCCGGGTGGAGTGGAGAACAACCAACCGGAAGAATTTCTAGCTAAAGTAAATTCCAGGATTCCTATGGGCAGGTTGGCAAAAAAGAATGAGTATCAGGGTACGCTATTATGGATGTTGAGTGATGCATCAAGCTATCTTAATGGTGCTATTGTGTCTGTTGATGGTGGTCGTACAACCTGGTAGTCAGTATGCAAAGAGATAATCAACAAAGTGACAATTCTGCTTTGGATGTATATTTTCTGATACAGCGCGAGGAAAAAATCGGTCATAAAGACATCGATCATTATTTGCCGTTTTTCTATTTTTTGGAACAGGCAGAGAATCTTCAATTTCAGGCAAAAGGCATTATTGTAGGCGCCAAAAACAGATTCATCGATTCACAAGACAAACGAACACATTTTCTTTGTTCGCAGAGTCATGTAACTGTGGAATATTTATATTCTAATCCGGTGTGGATAGATGCACTTGAATATGTAGCCATCAAAAGCGTATTTTGGGGCAGGCCGGCAAGGTTGATGTTGAAAGTGTTCTCTCCTCGTCGAAAAAGTAAAAATAATGAACTAAATATCTGGAAAGAAAAGCTGGGGCATGATTATTTAAAATCAAAGTCTCCTCTGATCCTGGCTCTGCATTTGAATTCACGAGTTATCCCTGTAATAAATATTTTTCGCGCTTTGAATAAAAATGCAAAATGGGCAGTTATTCCGCACGGTACCAGTATTTGTGATAATGCGATGGTTATGGCTTCAGATATGGGTCTTACCAATGAAATCAAGGTGCAAAATATGTTTCAGTACGTTGATTATTTTGTAAGAACCAGCGAAAGGGAAAAAGATGATGCGATTGCAGAAGGCATAGATCCTGATAAAGTTGTTGTTATCGGTTCCCCAAGGTTTTGTAAGGAATGGCTGAATATCAAAACAGAGAACTGTCTGGATGGACCGATGCCTGAGTGTGGCAAAGGGAAGGTCAAGATACTTTTTTTGATACCTAAACGACATATCAATATTTTTACAGAAGAGTTGATCAGAACAATAGATTTTATTTCCCGTTATGATGATATTGAATTGATACTAAACAGAAGTTCAAGAAATTACCCGCCTCTTTCTGATGAAATATTAAAACGCCAAAATGTGCATGACTATTTAATCTCGACTGATTATTCGACCAGCTCTTTGATAGAATGGGCGGATTTGGTATTCCACTCGGCAACAGGAATCCTTTTTGAATCATTCATGCGCAATAAAATTACCGTTTTTCCCAGATATCTGACATCAAATACCTTGATATCCGAGATATATGACGCCGGCATAACCCTGAAAAACAGGGACGAGTTGAGAAATTTGTGCATTCAGGCAACTACTTCTTTAACCGAGCTTCAACACCAATATTTCACCAGGTACGGCGAAAATAATGCAAGATATATCGAAGATTTTGTGTCCGGCGGAAAAGGCAGTGTTCCAAATAAAATTATATCTGTGGTTGAGAAAATACGAAGTGATTTCTCTGTGCCAGTCTGACATTCCACCAACAATAAACAATTACTGATAACCCAGTGTGTAGATAAAAAGGCAAATTTTTCAATGTTTGATGATTCCACAATACTTATAACAGGCGGAACAGGTTCATTTGGAAAACAGTATGTGCGTACGATTCTCAAGCACTACAAACCAAAAAGACTGATTGTCTATTCCAGAGATGAATTAAAACAATATGAAATGGCGCAGGAGTTTGATCAACAATGTATGCGCTATTTTATCGGAGATGTTCGCGACAAAGAAAGGTTGACGCAAGCGTTTGAGGATGTAAATTTTGTAATACATGCGGCAGCACTCAAACAAGTGCCTGCTGCCGAATACAATCCGATGGAATGTATCAAAACCAACATTCACGGTGCAGAGAATGTCATTCACGCTGCATTGATTCGCGGAGTAGAAAAAGTTATTGCTTTGTCAACGGATAAAGCCGCCAACCCCATTAATTTGTATGGCGCAACAAAGCTTGCCTCTGACAAATTATTTGTTGCAGCAAATAATATGACAGGAAAACATCACACGAGATTTGCAGTAGTGCGTTATGGGAATGTCGTTGGTTCAAGAGGTTCTGTTGTGCCTTTCTTTAAGAAGCTCATCGAGGAAGGAGCAAGTCACCTGCCTATTACTGACGACAGAATGACACGATTTTGGATTACTCTGCAACAAGGGGTTGATTTTGTTTTGAAAAATTTTCAACGAATGAGAGGTGGTGAAATATTTGTTCCGAAAATACCCTCGGTAAAGATTATAGACCTTGCCAAGGCTATGGCGCCCGATCTTGATATTGAGATTGTAGGCATCAGACCCGGTGAAAAAATACATGAAGTTATGTGCCCGGAAGATGATTCGCATTTAACGCTGGAGTTTGAAGATCATTATGTTTTGCGTCCCACTATTACATTCACTGAGCGTGGTAATGATTTCACAACAAACAAACTGGGCGAATCAGGTGTGCCGGTAGATATCGGCTTTGAATACAACTCAGGTGAGAACAAGCATTTCCTTAATATTGAAGAAATTACCGAGTTTAACAAGCTGGCGGGAATTTGATGATACCTTATGGTTGTCATGATATTGATCAAACAGATATTGATGAAGTCGTCAAAATACTGAAGTCATCATTTTTGACACAAGGTGACACAGTACCGGAATTTGAAACCCGGGTTGCTGAACATTGTGGAGCGAAACATGCCGTTGCTGTCAATAGCGCCACGTCTGCACTACATATTGCCTGCCTTTCTCTGGGCGTCTCTTCAGGTGATCGTGTCTGGACTTCCCCCATCAGTTTTGTCGCGTCTTCTAATGCGGCCCTTTATTGTGGCGCCTCAGTCGATTTTGTTGATATCGACCCAAATACATATAATTTGAGTGCAGACAAACTCAGAGATAAACTCGAACAGGCAAAACAAACCAATTCCCTGCCAAAAGTTGTCATTCCGGTACACTTATGTGGTCAGTCATGCGAGATGGCTGCAATCCATCAGTTATCAGAAGAATACGGCTTTCACATTATTGAAGATGCCTCTCATGCTATCGGTGGAAAGTATCAGGGAATGCCAATTGGCGGGGGGCAATACAGTGATATAACCATATTCAGTTTTCATCCGGTAAAGATAATTACAACCGGTGAAGGCGGCATGGCGCTGACAAACAACCCAGTGCTGGCTGAAAAAATGCAACTATTTCGATCGCACGGTATTACTCGCGATCCGGGTTTGATGAAACATAAGCCGCATGGCGAATGGTACTATGAACAGATTGACCTGGGTTTTAACTATCGGTTAACCGATATACAGGCGGCACTGGGTGTCAGTCAGCTCAAACGTTTGGATAAATTTGTCAGCAAAAGAAATGAACTGGCAAATCGTTATACAGACTTACTGTCAGAATTGCCCGTAATTACTCCTTTTGTTCTGTCTGATGCATATAGCAGTTATCATTTGTATGTGATCAGGATAGATCACGAGCATACAACCACCACCAGGGAGAGTGTGTTTTCCACGTTGCGAGAAAATGGAATTGGAGTAAATATTCATTATATACCGATCTATAAACAGCCTTACTATCAGGGGTTGGGGTTTTCGGAAGGTTATTGTGAAATTGCTGAGCAGTATTACAAATACGCCATTACGCTGCCATTATATCCTGCGCTGACAGAGCAGCAACAGGATCAGGTAGTAGAAATGCTAAAGACTGCGTTGAACATATGAAGCTTGCGCTCGGTACTGTCCAGTTTGGACTGGATTATGGTATTGCGAATCAAACCGGTATGGTGAGTATTGATGAGGCCGGTCGCATTTTGTTGGCCGCATCAAACCATAATATTGACACTCTGGATACTGCTATAGCATACGGTGAGAGCGAAACACGTCTGGGTGAGATTGGCGTAAACGAGTTTAAAGTGATAAGCAAGCTGCCTTCCGTGCCGGATGACTGTAAGGATATTTCAGACTGGGTTCGTACTTCTGTTGCTGCTTCATTGAGCAGGTTAAAATTGAATAAGCTGTATGGGTTGTTGTTGCATAGACCGGCTCAACTACTACAGTCGTATGGTGATGAATACTACGCAGCATTACTTAAACTACAGGATGATGGGTTGGTGCAAAACCTGGGGCTCTCAATTTATGAGCCTGCTGAACTGGATATGATTCCCGATAAGTATTCATATCAAATCGTGCAGGGTCCATTCAATATTCTTGACGAACGAATGATTAAATCAGGCTGGTTGAACAAGTTGGCTGATTCTGGTGTTGAATTTCATGCGCGATCCATTTTTTTGCAGGGACTGCTGTTAATGAGCAAGGACAAGCGTCCGGCAAAGTTTGACCGCTGGAATAAACTATGGGCTCTTTGGGACAACTGGTTGCTGGATATGGACACGGATCCGGTTGCTGCTTGTGTGTCATATGCTGTCTCTCACACAGAAGTGACGAAAGTCGTCGTCGGTGTAAATACCGCATTACAACTTGAGGAAATAATCACTGCTGCCGACACGGATGTCGCCGGGCTGCCAATAAACATGACAACAAACGATATTGATTTAATTAATCCGGCCAGGTGGTCTGCATTATGAGTGTTCATGTTATTGTCCAGGCCAGAATGGGTTCCAGCAGGTTGCCCAAGAAGGTGATGAAGACCATCAATGGTATACCGTTGATCGAATTGTTATTTAAACGCTTGTCCCAGGCAAAAAAAGTGGACAAGGTGATCCTTGCGACATCTATTAATCCGAATAATGATGAATTGGTTGAATTTGTACAGCAGCTTGGTTTTAGTGTCTTTCGCGGTGACGAAAATGATGTTTTGAAACGCTACTATTTTTCAGCCAGGGAGTATCCATCTGATGTTGTTATCCGTATTACCGGTGATTGTCCCTTGATGGACCCGGAACTGCTGGATGACATGATCGCAGAATTTGAGACAAGAAATATTGACTATTTAACAAATGTCATCACACCGACATATCCTGATGGCCTGGATATCGAAATTTTCACATTCTCTGCGCTGGAAGAGGCCAATAACAAGGCATCAACAGATTTTGACCGTGAGCATGTTACACCCTATATCAGAAACTCCGGTGAGTATTCTACCTGGAATTATGCCAATCCTGTTGATTATTCTGACATGCGCTGGACGGTAGATGAAGCAGATGATTTTGAACTTGTTAAATCCATAGTTGAGTATTTTTCACCTGATTATCTTTTCTCATGGAAAGATGTAATTGAATTGTATCGACAAAATCCTGCGATGTTTCGCGTCAATGAACACATTAACCGTAATGAGGGGCTTAAGTTGGGCACTGGGCAAAAATTATGGAAACGGGCAAAGTCATTAATTCCCGGTGGAAATATGCTACTGTCAAAACGTGCAGAGATGTTTCTGCCTGAATACTGGCCGGCATATTTCAGTAAAGCCAAAGGCTGTAAAGTGTGGGATCTGGACGGAAATGAATATATTGATATGTCTATCATGGGTATTGGCACCAATATTTTGGGCTATGGTCATCCTGAAGTTGATAATGCCGTACGGAGAACTATCGATACAGGTAACATGTCTACATTTAATTGCCCGGAAGAAGTCTATCTGGCAGAAAAATTGATTGAGCTACACCCCTGGGCTGATATGGTGCGCCTTGCCCGTTCCGGTGGTGAAGCAAATGCTGTTGCGATCAGGATTGCCCGTGCCGCTTCCGGCAGAGACAAGGTTGCCATCTGTGGATACCATGGCTGGCATGACTGGTACCTGTCTGCAAATCTTGCCGATGATAAAGGGCTGGATGGACATCTGTTACCGGGACTGGAACCGGCCGGTGTACCGCGGAATCTCAAAGGAACCGTCTTTCCTTTTAATTATAATAATTTTGATGAACTCGAAGCACTGGTCAATACACATGATATTGGTGTCATCAAAATGGAAGTGGTCAGAAACAAGGGACCTGAAAATGGTTTTCTGGAAAAGGTCCGTGAACTGGCGACAAAAAAGAATATCGTTCTGATTTTTGATGAATGTACCTCCGGTTTTCGGGAAACATTTGGTGGTTTGCATAAAAAATATGGTGTTGAGCCGGATATGGCCATGTTTGGTAAAGCGTTGGGCAATGGATACAGCATAACAGCAACCATTGGTCGTCGTGAAATAATGGAGGCAGCCCAGTCAACCTTTATAAGCAGTACTTTCTGGACAGAACGTATTGGTCCAACGGCAGCCCTGGCAACACTGAAAGTAATGGAAAAAACCCAATCCTGGGATCAGATCACATCAACCGGATTAAAGGTGAGAAGTCGCTGGCAGGCATTGGCGGACAAGCATCAACTTGCGATCAGCCACTGGGGCTTACCCGCATTGACGGGTTACACCTTTGAGAGTGTGAACGCACTGGCCTATAAGACACTGGTTACCCAGGAAATGCTGGCAAAAGGATTCCTTGCAAGCAACTGTTTGTATGTTTGTACAGAACATACTGATGAGGTGGTTGATAGCTACATTGAAGCACTTGACTCGATATTTGCACTTATTAAGGAGTGCGAAAATGGCAGGGATGTAGGAGAACTTCTGAAAGGTCCGGTTTGTCACGCAGGATTTAAAAGGCTGAATTAACCAGTTGTGGATGTCATTTTCCGTACAGACGCTTCACTAATGATTGGCACGGGCCATGTGATGCGTTGTCTAACGCTTGCGAAGGAACTGAGTAATAGTGGTGTAAATTGCCAATTTATTTGCCGTGCCCACAATGGAAACTTGATTGAACGCATTAAACAAGAGGGTTTTAAAGTTCATGCGCTGCCATTACGGAATATAGAGCAGGTCGAAGAAACTACAAGTGTTGCTACTAATCGACAATATGCTGATTGGCTTGGTGTGGATCAGAAAAAGGATTCTGAAGATACTATAGCATGTCTCCGCGAAACAATACCGGATTGGCTGATTGTAGATCATTATGCAATCGATATTGACTGGGAAAAACGCTTTCGTGGACATTGTCGGAAAATGATGGTGATAGACGATCTTGCGAATCGGAAACATGATTGCGATCTTTTGTTGGATCAGAACTTTGGTCGCAGCAATAAGATGTATTCAGATTTGGTGCCTGAAAATTGTACCGTTTTCACTGGAAGTAAATATGCATTGCTACGCTCTGAGTTTTCATTGCACAGGGAAGCAAGTTTGGCGCGACGAAATAACCGGACTATTAAAAACGTCCTAATCAGTATGGGTGGCATTGACAGTAATAATACTACAGGTAAAGTACTGGCAGCATTAAAAAACAGTGAATTGCCGGCTGATTGTGCGATAACAGTAGTTATGGGTAAAAATTCACCTGCTAAACATCTTGTGCAATCTGAAGCCTCTGATATGCCATGGGTAACAGATGTACTGTTCGATGTTAACAATATGGCAGAGTTAATGACCAAGTCTGATTTGGCAATAGGTGCCGCTGGTAGTACAGCATGGGAAAGATGTTGCCTTGGACTGCCAACAGTTATTCTGGTTCTTGCACAAAATCAACAGGCAAGCGCAAGTGCATTAGAGAGGAGTGGGGCTGCAATAGTCATTCAGAATGAAGACGCATTAGAAATAGAAATGGCACATGCAATACATTATCTTATGCAGGATTCGACTTTGTCTAAAATGAGTATTGCTGCACAGGGTTTAACCGATGGAACAGGGGCAAGAATAATTGCGGAGCTGTTACTGGATTCAGGTTTTGTATATGACAAACAGTAATGGCAGATTGAGGGCCATGGACAAAAGCGATTTGGATAAAGTGCTTGCATGGAGAAATGACCAGTCTATTAGAAGATATATGCTGAATAATCAGGAAATACCTGCTAAAGAACATTACGCCTGGTTTGACAGAGTCTCAATCGATCCGATAAGCAAATTATATATTTACGAGAACCATGGCATTGATATGGGATTCATAAGTTTTAAAAATGCATATAAAGGAAGTATCTCTGAGTGGGGTTTCTACAAATCACCGGATGCTCCAAAAGGCGTCGGATTGGATCTGGGAAAAGTTGCGTTACAAACAGCATTTACAGATTTAAATATCCATAAAGTATATGGAAATGTAATAGCCTCGAATACTAAATCGGTATTGCTGCATCAGACTCTTGGGTTTGACCAGGAAGGTATTCTTAAAGAGCATCATTTTGATGGTGAGAATTATCATGACCTCATATGCTTTGGTCTTATTAAGTATGCAACGAATACACTCTTGAAGTAGCTTGAAGTAAGTGCGATGAAATCAATTACAATTGCAAATAGACGTATTGCATGTGACGCTGAACCATATGTGATCGCAGAACTTTCTGCAAATCACAATGGATCGCTTGATACAGCAAAAAAAATAATCATGGAAGCAAAGAAAGCCGGAGCTGATGCAGTTAAATTACAAACGTATACACCTGATACAATTACTCTTGATTGTGAAAATGAACAATTTATGATTAGTGGTGGACTATGGGATGGTCGAAAACTATACGACCTCTATCAGGAAGCACACTTGCCTTGGGCCTGGCATAAACCACTGTTCGAATTTGCAAAAAAACATGAGATTACAATCTTTAGCTCGCCTTTTGATAACAGTGCAGTCGACTTGCTCGAAGACTTAAACACCCCCGCGTACAAGATAGCCTCGTTCGAAGCAATTGACCTGCCATTGATTAAATACGCAGCAGGAACAGGGAAGCCGGTTATTATATCAACAGGTATGGCGGATGATGAAGAAATCCAGGAAGCCATTAATGCAGCGCACGAGGCAGGATGTAAACAGTTAGCCATTTTACATTGTGTAAGTGGCTACCCGGCGCCGGCATCAGATTACAATTTGCGTACAATACCCGATATGTCTGCCAGATTTGGTGTTGTCACCGGTTTATCAGACCATACACTGGATAACACCACTGCAATAACCAGTGTTGCCCTCGGGGCAGCTATCATAGAAAAGCATTTTACTCTTGATCGTCGCAACGGCGGACCCGATGACTCATTCTCTTTAGAGCCTCCTGAGTTAAAACAGTTGTGTGAGGGAGTTAAAACAGCATGGCAATCACTCGGCAAGATTGATTATGGTCGTAAATCCAGCGAAATTGGCAATGTCCAATTCCGACGTTCGTTGTATTTTGTGAGAAACCTGAAGGAAGGACACATCATTCAGACCGGTGACGTCAGAAGTGTGCGCCCGGGTTTTGGCATACCGCCAAAACATATAGATGAAATAGTGGGTAAACAAATTACCTGTGATGTCAGCTTTGGAACCGCTGTCAAGTGGGAACTGATTGCTGATAATCCCTCCCGGAAATCCAATCCTGTTTAACCGTCTGTTTGCAAAAGAATTAATTATAATGATTGATAGCGTTAAAGTGATGCTTGATAATTCAGGTATGGAATTTACATATCGCTGTGATGACAGAATGCTGTGGTCAGATACGGCCCGACAGGTTCCCTATTTACCTGTCGTCTATTCTCACGAAAGCATCGATTATCAGTTTTGTTATCAGGTTGGTCATGGCGGTGAATGGCATGATATGTCCATTGTAATTACGTGGAGCAATAAACCCGTTGCAATCTGGCCGCTTAGTGTTGCAGTTAAAGATGGTCGGCCAAAAATTGACTCGCAAGGTTTGCCTTTATTGCCCCCATTGTTTGTTGCTGATTGCCCGGCAACATCAAGAAAAAAAATCAGCAAGCTTTGTTTTGAGCTTGCAAAAAATATCGCAGCTCATGTGGGCGTGGATTCCTGGTGCTCAAACGAATCATTTATTCAGGAATGGGGAATGAGCGACTGGCATGTGGAGGCAATGCAACATGGCGCCGGCAGCAGTATGCAGCATGAAGTTTATGTCGATCTGTCACCGGATTTGTCAGGCATTAAGGCACATTTCAGAAAGCGGTATAAAAGTCTTATAAATACCGGTTTGCGCATGTGGACAGTGAAATTGCTGGATTCAGACGATAAAAAAATCTGGCAACAATTTCGTGATTTACACTTTATGGTCGCAGGGCGTAAAACCCGTTCCGATGAAAGCTGGGATATTCAGTTGGAGCATATTGCCAATAAGTCTGCATTTTTGATTTATCTGACAGATGATAAAGATACTATGGTAGGCGGTGGATTGTTTTATCAAACCAAAGATGAAGGCTTGTATGCTGTTGGTGCTTACGATAGAAGCCTTTTTGATAAACCGATTGGACATGTTGTTCAGCACAGGGCGATTGAAGAATTCAAAAAAAGGGGAGTTCGATGGTACAAGGTTGGCTTGCGTCCGTATGCGACAGACACACCACAGCCGACTGAAAAAGAAGTCTCTATTGCAGAATTTAAGCATGGTTTTGCATCTCATGTTTTTCCCCTTTATAAATTACATTTTGAGCAAGATTGACTTGAGCGACTCACTAAGTTGTTCTGGTGAAGCTTGTGCTGTGTATACCAACCACGGCGAGGAGTCATAAATGGCCAAAACATATTTTGAAGAATATGGTGAAAGAGCCAGGACCATTTCTAGCGAGACTGTTATATCAGGACGTTACGCGCTTCAGGAAGAGGCTGAGAGAAAAATCGTACTGGACCTGGCTGATAAACTCAAGATTGAAAGTTCAGACAGTGTATTGGAAATAGGCTGTGGGGTGGGTAATCTATTAATACCACTCAGTTTCTTTGTGAATGATATTACCGGGATAGATCACGAAACTGTTATTGGTCGATTAAAGAACCGGTATTATTCAGAAAAAATTACTTTACTCGCCGGTACTCTTGAAGATCAGAAAATTGACGGACAATTTGACAAAATCATTATTTATAGTGTTCTGCACTATATGAAAGATACAGATGCCTTGTTTGCTTTTATCGACAAGGCCTGCAGTTTGTTGAAAGATTCCGGACGTATGCTGCTTGGAGACATTAGTTGTCTGGGTAGGAAAGACAGGTTTGTCAAAAGTCAGCAGGGGCAGGCATTTCTGCAAGAATGGAATGCCGCTATGAGTAACATGCCACAATCTCCCGTTTTTGAATCAAATCAGGAACTTGTTGAGATTACTGATGAGTTGGTCATGGATATTCTTTTACATGTACGTAAAAAGGGTTTTCATTCCTATTTGGTAGAACAGCCGGCAGATTTACCGTTTGGGAACACCCGGGAAGATATCCTGATCGTTGGGCCTGAATGGAAGCGGAAATAAAGTCACTAATTCTATGAGTAATAAATTTAACAATACCAGAATATTGATCATGCAGCAGCGTGGTTGGGCATTAAGAATAGGTCAATACATAGCCAAGCGTTTTCAGGATGATGGTGCTGTCATTGGCGCGGTAACCTTGAAGAAAACCACGGATAAGTTTATTCGTGAGCAACAAGAAGTAGACTACGTCTACATTGAGAATCATGACAGGATAATGGAGTTTCCTGCACAATACCTTGGCGATGATGATTTCTCTCTGGAAGAGATATGTCGTGAATATGATGTCAATTCAATTTGGCCTTTTGTGCAAAGCTTGCGTAATCATGTTAAATCTTACCAGGATAAATATTATTATGGTTTTAAGCAAAATATTGATGATGACAATATTGTACTTTTTTTAAAGGCAATTCACAAACTTTGCGTTGATGTTTTTGAAAAGTTTAAGCCTGACGTTATTATTACACCAAATTTTGTCTCCTATGTGCATATAGCCCTCTATCATTATGCAAAAAAACGCGGCGTTAAAATGTTGGGTGTCACCGATAGTAAAGTGAAGGGAATCGATGTCTTTGTTGAATCCTATTTCGACAGTGGTGGTCCATTTATAGACAGGATAAATGAACTGAACGCAGGGGAAAAATCAGAAAATCACGAAAGGGCTGCCAAATACATTGATAAACTGAAAGAGGAAATACAGGCTCCCGGGTTGATCAAGACACGATACAAAAAAGTCAGTCCCAGAGAACTTGTCCAATTGTCACGCCGTATGCTGTCCAGTTTTATTCGTCAAAAAAACCGGTTGCAGGGTTTTGGAAGTTCGATAGATGCGCTTTCGCCAGCCATACATTGGCGTGATTACTGGAAATCGAGGGCTTACACACAGGCGGCAAATTCATTTGATTACTACGACTTTGAAAAGACAGGACAATATGCGTTTATGCCTCTGCAATTTCAGCCGGAGGCAAATATTGATGTATTCTCACCTCGCTATAATAATCAGATAGAAACGGCCCGCCAAATTGCCATGTCTTTACCGGGCGATATGACCCTGGTCGTAAAAGATCATCCTGCCATGTTGGGATATCGTTCCCCTGAATATCTTGAAAAAGTCGCCCGTACACCAAATGTAAAGTTAATTGATTATCGGATACCGGCGGGTAGGGTGCTTGCTAATGCAAAAATGCTCATTGCACCAACCGGTACTATCTTTTTTGAAGCAGCGGTATTGAAATTGCCATCTATATTACTGGGGGATATTGGTACAGTTCGGCTGTTGCCCAATGTGGTTTTACATTCGGATTTTTCCACATTGGATGGAAAAATTGTTGATGTGTTAAAAACAAAAATGGATGAACAGGATTACAATAGAAAATTGAATAATTATGTTGCTGCAGCATACGATGTTGGTTTTGATATAAACTGGATCGGGATTTGGGAGAGAGGTGAAAAGGGAAACATGGATGACTTATATAAGTTGTTTTACAGCTACGTCGAAAATTATGTTCAGCGGTAAAAAACTGCTCAGTTGGTAATATCGGTTTGATTTCAACAAGGATATTTGTGGTTGGTTGTCCCCGTTCCGGTACAACCCTGTTGCAACGGTTGATGCTGGGTGTGGAAAACAGTTTTTCCATGCCGGAAACGGATTATTTTCGGCAGGTGGCAATAAATTATTATCTTGCAACACGTTCAAGTCGACCGGTCAAGGCATTGACCTATGAAAAGTTCCTGTCACCAAAGACCTTGGCCCGGGTTCTAACAAGCATGAAAAAAAATGCCGAACTCAATATGAGTAGCGAACAGGTAAGTGAGTTATACCAATCGGCGACAAACGGCAGACTCGTAACAGCTGATCTCTTTGATTGTTTGGCATACACCTATAGCAAAGATAGCGAAGAAACTGTTCTGATTGAGAAAACACCGGCCCATGTGTTTCATATACCTGTTATAAAAAGCATCTTCCCTGATGCGGTTTTTGTCGGCGTGGTACGAGACCCGCGTGATGTATATTTGTCATTTAACAAAATGCTCTCCCAGCAGGGAAAGCCAGACCGTTCTATTCATGAAGTGGCTAATATGTGGAATAGTGCCCTGTGTGAAATGGAGGCAGCATCTATCCCGGTTATTCGCTATGAGGATATGATATTGGATCCGGTCGGACAGGTAAATGCGGCTTTAAAAGATACCGGTCTTTTTGTTACTGATATGAATACCAATAAAAATAAAATATTCCAAAAAAGTGAAACATGGAAGTCAAATGTTTTCGATAGAATCGATAGTTCAAATACAGGGAAATATCAGGAGAAGTTAACCGATTTTGAACTCTATGAGTTTCAACGTCTGTGTCGGTCCGGCTTGCTTAAATGGCATTACAGGGATGAACAGTTCAATACGAAGGTAAAATTCAGACTAATCTACCTTCTCAATAGTATCAAGTGGTTTGGTATCAAATTGATCATGTATTACAAAGCTATATTCCAATCGATTATGCAAAATTTTGTACGAGGACGACAGCAAGAGATGAGCACATCAGGGTTGTCATAGTATGCAATCTGTCTCTGTCATAATTCCGACTATGGGGCGTCCTGAACTGCTGCTTGAAGCAATCAATTCCGTGCAAAATCAAACTACTCCCCCTGTAGAAATTATTGTGGTTGACGCGCATCCTGATCTTACCGCCATGCCGGTTATTGATAAGTTAAAGCAAAATCAGAACTCCATTATCTACATCGAAGGTGGAGGTGGTGCTTCGGTTAACCGTAATAATGGAGCTTGGCATGCTGGTTCTGATTGGGTGGCCTTCCTTGATGATGATGATATGTGGGAAGCGGATTACCTGGAAAAAGCTGTTTCCCTGGCGCTTCATGAAAATACCGATGCAACCATCACCTGGATGAAAACCTACAATGGTCAAACCTTTACCGAAGATAAGAAAATCGGAAAAAATTTGCAGGTTGAGAGCTTTTTTGTCAAGAATCCCGGCGTGACTGGTTCAAATATTGTTATGAAAAAAGAGACATTTGAAGCACTGTCTGGTTTTGACAAGAATTTACTTGTGTCTGAGGACAAGGATCTGTTACTACGTTTAATTGATTCAGGTCGATCTTACAGTGTTGTTCAGGAAATGTTGGTTATTCGAAGGGTTCATGGTGTCGAGCACTTATCCAGTGCGGCAAGTCTACGTTTTTTGAATGGGATTAAATGCTTTTATAATAAATACAAGAATAAAATGAGTTTCAGGACCAGGCGAGATTTTAAGGGCAAAATTGACTGGTCAGCCTATCAGTGCACGAACAGTATTGCTGTGCGTTTATGGTATATTTTTAGAATTATGATGAGGGGTAATTTGCGGTATCTATTGTCCATACTGTCTACATTGAAAAACAAGAAACAGATATAGCGCGGTAAAATATAATTGGAATGTGTTTCTGAATATGTCTCAAAGCGAATCAAAGTATCTTTATGTCGGTTGTGGTGCCCACAGGATTCCGGGTTTTCATCATGTGGAAATCAATATTGGCAAGGAGAGGAAAAAAGGCCGACATATTCCACCGCCGGAAATACTTGCAGATATAACACGCCATATTCCTTTGCCGGATGGTAGTGTTAAATTAATATTTTCACGTGCCACACTGGAACACCTGACCTATCTGGAATTGATTAATCACTTTCTTGAGTGTTACCGCTTGCTTGAAGTTGATGGGATGGTAAGGATGACAGTGCCTGATTTGGATATTATGGTGAAAAATTATCAGGAACAGACTGAGGACCTGGAAAGGGCAATCGCAGAATCTGAGGTGTCTGAACGCCTGCCGATTGAAAATCATACAGATTTGTTTATCAGTCGCCTGCTTTATCATGATCATTATTACCTGCATAATTTTGATACATTGAAACGAGCCTTAAACAAAACCGGTTTTGGCAATGTGCAGCGAAAAAAACCGGGTGAAACCTTGTGCCAGGAATTGAGTCCTCAACTATTACAGAATGTTAAAGCAACTTTTCAGTCAATCAATGTAATGCGACATATTTGACTATAGATTATTTTGTTAAAGTGCAATATCACTGACAGGTTGATGACAACATGAGACTGATATACTGTGCGTCATCAATGATACCTTCGAAGACAGCCAACAGCATTCATGTGATGAGGATGTGCAGTGCTTTTGCTCGCAACGGAGTCGATGTTGATTTGCTGGTGCCGTCACCGCTGGATGGGAAACTCTCCATAGATGAAATCTATGATTACTATGGAGTAATAAACAACTTCCGGATAGTCAGAATCCCGAGAATTTCCTTGTTTGGCAAGGGCGTCAATATCATCTATGGCTGGTTAGCAGGAATACGGGCAGCACTCGTCAAACAAGGGCTTGTTTATGGACGAAATATTACTGCCTGTGCAATTGCATCCATCCTTGGTGCAAATGTTATTTTTGAAGCGCATGCGCTGGATTTTTATCGACGTTGGTCAGACAAGCTTTTGTTTCGAATTATGATTAGGAAAAAAAACCTGTTAAGAATTGTTTTTGTTTCCGGTCAATTGAAAGAAGATGTCGTGCAATTATTTCCTGAACTGGAGGACAGGGCTTTTGTCGCCCACGATGCCGCAGATATTGCAATAGAGTCAAACTCCAGCTTCAGTAATGAGTATCCCGGATATAAACTCCATGTCGGATATGTGGGACATTTGTATCCTGGTCGAGGTTACGAGCTGATTCGTGATCTCGCTATCGCGGCGCCCTGGGCGGCATTTCATCTTGTTGGCGGAACTGAGGAAGTTTTGTCAGATATTCGACAGGATGCAACCACCCCGTCTAATATCATTTTACATGGTTTTGTTCCTCCAAAAATGGCCGAACAATATCGTCTGGCTTGTGATGTTTTGCTGGCGCCGTATCAAAGTAAAGTCTCCACCAACTCAGGTATTGATACAACCAAATGGATGTCACCTTTGAAACTGTTTGAGTACATGGCTGCCGGCAAACCGATCATTTGTTCAGATTTGCCTGTTTTGCGTGAAATACTTTCAGACAGGGATACTGCACTGATGGTGGAGCCGGAAAATCCTGATAAATGGCTGGAGTCTATCAGCATTCTGGAAAGTGATCAGGTATTAAGTCGGCGGCTGGCAGAGAATGCCAAAACTCTTTTTTTAAGTAAATATACCTGGCAGGCGAGAGCAAAAGCAGTGATTTCCGGTTACTTAAACCTGTAAATATTGAAAATACTCAAGAGCATGAATGTGAGAATCTAATGCGAAAAGAGGAAGCAGAATACATTGGGAATTCAATTCGACAACTTGGACAAGAATTTGGTGGACCTGTTCTGAATGTGGGGAGTAGTACAAGAAATTTTCGTGAAAACATTCAAAAGCATGTTAACGAAAAAATATTTCTGCCATTGAAGAGCGATGCTGTCAAAGTAATTCATACCGATTTAAAAGATGCAGATGGTGTGGATATTTCAGGTGATTTGCTGGATGTCAATGTTCAGAAAGAACTGGCCTGCCTGCACCCAAGAATTATTCTGGCCTCTAATTTGCTTGAGCATTTGCCACTCGAAGTTCGAGATCGTTTCCCAGCTGCTCTTGATACTATTTTAGCCAACGATGGATTTCTAATATTGACTGTACCGTATTCCTACCCATTACACTTTGATCCAATAGACACCTATTTCCGGCCCAGTCCTGATGAATTGGCAGCATTGTTTCCCAGGTATCAGGTAATCGACAAACAGGTCATCACAAGTACAAACTATTACCAGGATTTAAAGAAGTACTCATTTTCAACAATACTACGGATATTAGGCAGGTTGGTCATGCCATTTTATAAACCAAAATCCTGGATTGGTGTGGCGCATCGTTTTCTGTGGTTGTTTAAACCCTACAAGGTGTCGTATGTCTTGCTTAAAAAATCCACAAATTAATACCTTGCCGATCATGTCTGTAATTTGTTGTCAGTAAATTCAAATCAATCTATATGAAGTCACGCAAAGTACTGGCTGTTACGACCAACTTTCCCAGCCCACGGTTTCCTGAAAAAGGTGTCTTTGTCAGGAATATTTTACTGGAGATGACACGGCAAAATGCTGATGTGGATGTGATCGCGCCGTTATCCTGGGTGGCTGGACTGAAAACCCTGTTTAAGCCAAAACAAAAAGTCAACTTATCTCCGCTTAATGTGCAACAGCCAATGATAACGACATTTTCACTTCGTTTTGGCAAATTTATCTACAAATTCTTTATGTGGCTGAATGATTTGTCATTTAACAGAGGTGTACGGAGAAGCATTAATCACGATACAAAATATGATTTCTGTTATTGCCATTTTTTACGCTCCGGCCTGGCTGTGGTTGACTTATTGAAAAGCAAAAATACACCAATCGTATTGAATGTTGGAGAGTCAAATCTGTCAGTATATGATAACTATTATGGAAGTGAATGGATAGAAAAACTATCTGATTTCGACCATATATTGGCCGTTTCAAAAGAAAATCGCGATATTTTGCTGAAAAGAAATCCGCTGCTGGAAAAGAACATTCATTATGTTCCTAATGGTGTTAATACAAATATTTTTCATCCGCGTGACAAACTAAAATGCAGAGAAAAATTACATATTGATTTGAATAAAAAAATTGTTGTCTTTGTAGGTCATTTCATTGAAAGGAAAGGCGTACAGTTGGTTAGTCAAGCTATCAGTCGACTTGGGATTTATGGGATTTTTCTTGGGCAGGGACCACTACGACCGGTTGGGGAATATGTACTGTATGCAGGATCTGTTGTAAATGAAGAACTACCATACTGGCTGAGTTCGGCTGATGTTTTTATTCTGCCAAGTAAAGCAGAGGGTATGAGTAACGCAATTTTGGAAGCCATGGCATGTGGCTTGCCGTTAATAGTGTCAGACCTTGAGTTTAATCACGAATTTCTTGACAGTGCGTGTGCAGAATTTATCAATCCGGTTGATATAGACGATATATGTTCCGCAATAGAAAAAGTGTTTTCTGATAATAGACAAAAAGAAATGAGTGAATCATGCGTAAAATTGTCTAAAAAATACACTATTGAAAATAGAATTAGAACAATATTCGGTCTCGTTGATGGAAATTTGACAGGTTAAAGTATAGTAATGTTTTCGTTGGTGTGTTTGTTTGTGATAATTTATGCTGCCAAACTGGGTGTTTTGCGCCATCCTGCTTTTATTTTAAATTATGTGTTTGCTGTATTTATTGTGTTATTTTCATTTTCTGAGGTACTTTTCTTCAATGAGCAAACATTTTACATAAATTCTGATGAGGTATGGTTTGCAAATGAAGCAAAACTATCGTTATTGGAAATATGGGCAAAACATACTCGATATTTTCTGTATATAGCATATAGCCATACAACCTATCTGCTGACAGGTGAGTGGGGATTTAAGCTGCAATCAGTACCATTTGCGTTATTAATTGCATTAATTCTTTATGATGGGGTGAAAAAAATCGAAATATTGTGGTTGTTCCCATTTTTCCTGGGGTATATATTTTTTATATCAACATTAAATATGCGTGATACGATGGTCATATGTATTATGCTTTTTTACATGTTGAAGATATCTACCGCGAATGTGAAGTGGTTGCTGGTTTTGTCGCTTGTTGTCGCCAATTTATGTTTGTATATACGTCCGGAATATTTTTATGTATGCTTTTTGCTTATGTTCTGGGTATTGATTTCGCGCACGGTCAGAGGTGGATTATTTGTACTCTGCGTTATTCCTTCCTTTTTTATAATTTTTTCATATATATACATTGGTGATCTGGTTTTTTCCATCGCGAAAATAATTTACCCGGTTAGAATCGATTCTTACCTGAATGAAACGGCGGTAGAAATAACCAATGTGCCATTCATGAACAGTAATGCTGCATCGATTGTTCGTCAATTATTAACACCTTTGCCAAGTTCGAAAATCAACTATTTTCTTACGCAAGGCCTGTCGCAAAATCTATTTCTCCTGGAGTTTTTCAGGATAATTATGATGACATCGTATTATATTATGGCATTGATGTTGATGTACAAATGGCGTAGCACATATGCTGTTATGCGGGATAATATTTTCCTGCATGCGATTTTCATCATGGCTGTCATCAATACGCTGCTCTATGCGATTTATAGAGATGGAGGGGGGGCATCCAGGAACAAACTATATCCCATAATACTGGTGCTTTGCTTGTTTGTCAGTGTATATAAAATTAAAACAAAAAGTATACAGAAAAATATTGTTGTGAGAGAAGAAATAATTAATACAGCAGGAACAGCAAATGCTTAACAAGACTATTATCTGTGTATTGCCGGTGCTTGGACAGCCAAGGCATGCAAAAAGAGTCAGTATGTTAAAACAATCTGGTTTTAAAGTTAAGGTGGCAGCATTTGAGCGTGATTATCATAAAGGAAGATTGCCAGATTGTCCTGTGGTGTCTTTAGGCAAGATCAGCAAGGGAAAATACCTGCAAAGGGTCGGTAAGTTGATTGTTGCTTTGCCGAAATTACGAAAACAGATAAAACAATCAGATTTGATATACGCGTTCGGTTCGGATATGGCCATGGCGTCATATGTCGCGGGTACGGGATTGAAGAAGCCAATAATATTTGAAACAGGCGATGTCAGATCAATACAAACAAGTAATAAGATAACAGGAAAATTGCTAAGAGTTTTTGATAGGTTTATTACGCGCGCCAGTAAATTAATTGTTGTTACATCTCCGGATTTTGTGGCTAATTATTTCAAAAAATATCTCGGCAGCAACACGCCTTATCTTGTTTTGGAAAATAAAATTGAACCACATTTACTCCATGAGTATCGAAAATCAAAGTATGCAGGAAACACAATTACCAATATGCAGGGTAAATTGGCATTTCATAAAATAGGATATTTTGGCTTGCTAAGGTGTGAATGGTCATGGCAGGTGTTGGAATTGCTGGCAAAAACATACCCTGATGACGTAGTTATTGAAATTGCAGGGCTGGCGGTAGAACCTGCTGATTTGGTAGAAAGAGTAAAAGAATATCCAAACATTCATTATCGTGGCGAATTCAAATCACCTGATGATCTGGCAGGAATGTATAGTGGCATTGATCTCGTATGGGGATGCCAGCCCTCTCATGATAATAATGATGTGAATTTTCAATCAGCGCTATCAAATCGACTTTATGAGTCATGTTTTTACCAAAGGCCGATAATAAATCGAGCTGGAAGTGGGAATGCAAAAGCGGCAGAGCGCCTTGGTATTGGTAAAAGTGTAGGCGGTTCAACATATGATGCGATTAAAGAATTGCAGGAAATATCTGAGCAAGACATGCAAGTATGGAAAGATAACTTAAGTGCTTTGCCGGAGAAAGTTTATATTTATTCAACTGAAAATGATGAGTTGAAAAATTATATTATGTCACTGTGTTGAAAATAATTCGGACTCTGTTCTTCTTCACGATTAAATTTAGTGTCTGTATCTTTTAAAGTAAACAATTTCGATTTGATAAGGCTGTTTGCAGCAGTCCAGGTTGCGCTGATTCATATCGTCACACACTTGAAAATAGAGCAGTTGTACAATCTGGTTGCAATTTTAAAATATTTTCCTGGTGTTCCTGTTTTTTTTGTTGTTTCGGGGTTTCTCATCTCAAAGTCATGGCAGGTATCGCCCTCATTTTCTACATATTTTAGAAATAGAGCATTAAGGATATTTCCGGCGCTGTGGGTTTGTTTAATTATATCTGTATGTATTTTTATTGCGGCAGGTGTTAGGCCTGCATCTTTCAAAGAGTTCAGTATATGGTTAATAGCTCAAATCAGCATTGGCCAATTTTACAATCCTGATTTCTTGCGAGGATTTGGAGTAGGAGTTATTAACGGCAGCTTATGGACAATACCGGTTGAGTTACAGTTTTATTTTGTTCTGCCATTTATATATTTGGCTTGTAAAGACAAATTGTATAGATGGATAATATTTGTGATTGTTGCAATGGCCCTGCTGTTTTCCTCAAGATATTTTATATCTGACAAGCATACAACCATTCAAAAACTGCTCTCTGTTTCCCTGGTGCCATATATATTTTATTTTATTGTAGGAATTGTTGCGAGACATATTTTTGAGCTGAGGCCAAATATCTTTGCAAACACGTTACATTATTACCTCGGTCTATATGTTTTATCTATTTTGTTGCATAAATATTTTCACATCGGCGGCATTACGGGTAATTACCTTAATGTCGTGCAGATTATATTGCTCGGTCTTCTAACAGTCAGCGCGGCTTATAGCCTGCCAAGTATTTCAGATAAATTACTTGCGAAAAATGACATCTCGTATGGTCTCTATATTTATCATATGCCAATTGTAAATGTGCTGATTTTCCTTGGATTTAAAGGGGTGTCATCAGGAATTCTTGCAATTTTTGCTGCTGTAGTAATGTCTTTTTTGTCATGGAGGCTAATAGAACGACCCGCATTACATATGAAAAAAAATGCTCTTATTTTAGACAGGTAGATAATTAAATAATATTTTGGAAATCATATGAAACAAGTTATGCAAGATCTTTCAACCGGAGAAACGTATGTTATCGATGCGCCGGTCCCAAATGTAACAAAAGGGTGCGTTCTTATTGATACATCAATTAGTCTTATTTCTGCAGGGACAGAACGAATGCTTGTCGACTTTGGAAAGGCTTCGCTGCTGGATAAAGCAAGGCAACAACCTGACAAAGTCAAAATGGTTATTGATAAAATAAAAACAGATGGCCTGTTGACAACAATAGATGCAGTCAAATCAAAACTGGCACAGCCAATACCGTTGGGTTATTGTAATGTTGGCGTAATATCAGAGGTAGGGCACGGTGTTGAATATTACAAGCCTGGTGAGCGTGTTGTTTCTAATGGTCCACATGCTGATGTAGTAAATGTTCCTGTTAACCTTTCTGCCAGGATTCCGGATAATGTTGATGACGAAACAGCCTCATTTACTGTACTCGCCAGTATCGGTTTGCAAGGCATAAGACTGGCTAAACCGGAATTAGGAGAATATTTTGTTGTAACAGGTGCAGGGTTAATCGGATTGCTCACAATTCAAATGTTGATTGCAAATGGTTGTCATGTTCTTGCCATAGATTTTGATAAAGATAAACTTGATATAGCAAAATCATATGGTGCGAGCACATGTAATCCGGCAGATGGGGAAGACCCTGTAAGTGCTGCATATGCATTTTCATTAGGTAACGGTGTCGATAGTGTGATAATTACCGCGTCTACTAAATCCAATGATCCGGTGTCACAAGCAGCAAGAATGTGTCGAAAACGTGGCAGAATCATTCTTGTAGGTGTTGTTGGTTTGGAATTAAATAGAACTGAGTTTTACGAGAAAGAATTGTCATTTCAGGTTTCTTGTTCATATGGCCCGGGACGATATGATATAGAATATGAGAATAAAGGACATGACTATCCTTATGGCTATGTCCGATGGACAGAGCAGCGAAACTTTGAAGCTGTTCTTGGTATGATGGCTAAAGGTAAAATCGATGTGAAATCACTGGTTTCACACAGATACTCATTTGATAATGTAAAAGAAGCATATGAGAAATTGGCAAATGACAAGAAAACGCTTGGTTTATTGTTGCAGTACACATCTGATAAAAAGACCAGGCATAATACTACTGTACGATTGTCAGAAGCAGCATATGATACAAATAAACCGGTTGTTTCATTTATTGGAGCAGGGAATTATGCTTCCAGGATATTAATCCCGGCTTTTAAAGAGGCAGGCGGTCAACTTAGAACAATCGTAACTTCAGGTGGCGTTAGCAGTGCTGTGAATGGAAAAAAAGCAGGATTTGCCAAAGCATCAACAGATGTCGATAGTATATTATCCGATTCAGATACAAATGTGATAGTTGTTGCTACTCGGCACAATACTCATGCGTCGTATGTGATTGAAGCCCTGAGAGCAAAAAAAAATGTTTTCGTAGAAAAGCCGCTTGCATTGACAATGGATGAGCTTGATGATGTTTTCAAGGTTTATAATGAAGCGAAAAATGAAGGTTCTCAATCCAGACTCATGGTTGGATATAATCGTCGTTTTTCTCCTCATATCAAAAAAATAAAATCCTTGCTTTCATCAGTAAACGAACCGAAAACATTTATAATGACTATGAATGCCGGTGAAATACCTAAAAATCATTGGACTCAGGACAAAGAAATAGGGGGGGGGAGAATTATTGGTGAGGCATGTCACTTAATAGATTTAATGAAATATTTGGCAGATGCTGATATTAACTCTATGCATGCCACGTCAATGGGGAATTCTCCTGGTGTTGAGGTAACAGAAGATAAAGCCGTTATAACGCTGGGATTTACTGATGGTTCTATAGGAGCAGTGCACTATTTCGCCAATGGCGCACAAAGTTTTCCAAAAGAACGTATTGAGGTTTTCGTTTCTGGAAGAGTGTTGCAACTTGATAACTTTAGAAAATTACATGGATTTGGCTGGCCAGGCTTCAAAAAAATGCACTTGTATCAACAAGATAAAGGACAAAAAAATTGTGTTGTAAGCTTTCTCGATGCTGTAAATGAGGGTAAGCCCAGTCCTATTGATCCAGAAGATCTCTATCAAGTGGCAAAATTTTCAATTCTTGCAGCTGAAATGATTCGTGGTAAATGAAACTAATACTGATCTATTTTAGAACTGTATTAGCGTTAGGTATTTTAAATGTTGTGCGGGTTATTATTTATCGCATTTTGTTAAAATTAAAATTGCATAAGGTTATTAATATAAGTTCAGCAATAATTGCCGGTAAATATATTGATAAAAATATCCCATCAGAAACACTTTCTCCAGCACGTACAGTGTGGATGGGAAAAGCCAATTATTTTGGCTGGAAAAATATTGATTTGCACAATGAGTCACCAAACTGGAAAATTAACCCATTTACCAATATGGAAGTTACCGGTTTTGATAAACCATGGTGGAGAATAGCAGATTTTGATATTAAGGCGGGTGACATTAAAATAATTTGGGAACCTTCTCGATTTGATTGGCTGCTTACATTTTCCCAACATATATGTCATGGCGACAAAATTGCTGAAAAACTATTCAATTTATGGCTTAAGGAGTGGATAGTTTACAATCCTCCTTATCTTGGACCAAACTGGAAGTGTGGCCAGGAAGCATCAATACGTGTTATGCATCTGGCAACAGCGATGTTTATTATGGATCAGCTTGACGATGATAATCCTGCAACGTTGTCATTACTTGAAGCCCATCTTAAAAGGATTTTTCCCACTATAAATTATGCAATCGCACAGGATAATAACCACGGAACATCTGAAGCGGCTGCACTTTTTATCGGTGGGGCATGGTTATTACACGGCGGGAATAAAACAGGCAAAAAATACTATGCAACAGGAAAAGCAATGTTGGAAAACAGGGTGGAGCGACTGGTTGCCTCTGATGGAAGTTTTAGCCAATATTCTATGAATTATCACAGGCTTATGCTCAGTACATTGTCAATATGTGAGGTTTTCAGGAATAAGTTACAGCTGCAAAAATTTAGTAATATGTTTTATTCAAGAGCCAGGGCGGCAACATACTGGCTTTTTTCATTTGTGGACGAGGCAACAGGGCGTGTACCAAACATTGGGGCGAATGATGGTGCGAATATACTTTCTCTAACTGATGCCGATTATCTCGACTACAGGCCCGCAGTGCATACAGCTATGACTGTTTTTGATAATAAATCATGTTTCCCTGCTGATGAAAACTGTCGCATCCATCTTGAGTGGTTGAAGCTCAATATGAGTAAGATTCCTGCAATAAAACCAAAAAATATTGTCTATCATGATGGTGGATACGTTCTTCTGAATCAAGAAAAAATAAAGTGTGTATTGCGATACCCTCGCTACCGGTTTCGACCAAGTCATTCAGATGTGCTCCATATTGATCTTTGGATAGGTGGAAATAATGTTCTGCGTGATGGTGGAACTTATAGTTATAACTCTTCCAAAGATGATGTTATTTTTTTTTCCGGAACCGCCGGCCATAATACAGTGCAGTTTGATGGAAGAGATCAAATGCCAAGACTGGGAAGATTTTTATTTGGTGATTGGATATATTCAAAATCAAAACCGGTTATAAAAAACGAACTAAATGGTAAAAAAGAACTGTCTACATGTGTAGAATATCGTGACTCTTATGGTGCTTTTCATAAACGTTACCTGGTACTCTCTCCAGGTAAATTATCTGTGACTGATGATGTGAAAGACTTTGACGAAAAGGCAGTATTGCGGTGGCGTTTGTTGCCTGATGATTATTCGCTTGACAATAATACCGTATCATCCAAATGTATTACATTATCTGTAAGTTCATCGAGCACTATTGTCAGGTCGGAGATATTGGATCAAGATGAGTCATTGTACTATTTAAAGCGCGAGAAGGTACCGGTTTTTGAAGTGGAAATTAACCGGCCTGGCAAGTTCTTTACTGAGTTGAAATGGTAAAGTATGAAAGTTTTATATTTTCACCAACACTTTTCAACACCACAGGGATCTACAGGGACAAGATCATATGAGATGGCGCGTAAGCTAATTGAACGTGGCCATAATGTTACTATGGTTTGTGGGTCATACGGAGTTGGCAAGACCGGTCTAACGGCAAAATTCAGTAAAGGGATTAGAAAAGGCAATGTCGATAAAATTGAAGTGATCGAACTGGAATTGCCTTATTCCAATAACGACAGATTCATTCGCAGAACCATTACATTCTTAAAATTTGCCATGCGCAGCATTAAGATTGCGATGAGCGAAGATTATGATTTGATTTTTGCTACTTCAACACCATTAACCGCAGGTTTGCCGGGTATAGTCGCGGCATTCTTTCGCAGAAAAAAGTTTGTTTTTGAAGTAAGGGATCTGTGGCCGGAATTACCCAGGGCAATGGGCGTTATTACCAATCCAATAATACTATCAATGATGTCAATACTGGAATGGTTGTCCTATCATAGTGCAAAATACAATATCGGACTGGCGCCTGGGATCGTGCAAGGAATCATAGACAGGAACATTTCGAAAAATGATGTGTATATGATTCCCAATGGCTGCGACATTGATCTGTTTAGCGGAGATAGCAATCTTTGGCGCCCGGATACTGTAACCGATGAAGACTTCATGGCAGTTTTTACCGGGGCGCATGGTATTGCAAATGGTCTGAATGCTTTACTTGATGTGGCGATTGAGCTGAAAAAAAGAAACGCAAATAATATAAAGTTGGTTTTGATTGGTGAAGGAAAATTAAAAAAAAATCTTGTTGCGCGCGCAGATATGGAAGGTTTAACTAATTGCGTTTTTCATGACCCGGTGCCAAAAACAAAACTGTCTGGTTTGTTACGTTCGGCAGATTTGGGCTTGATGTTATTGGCAAATGTGCCTGCTTTTTATTATGGAACATCGCCGAATAAGTTTTTTGATTATATTGCATCCGGGATTCCTGTTTTGAATAACTACCCTGGTTGGGTCGCCGATTTGATACAGGAATATAGTTGTGGAGTAGTAGTTCCGCCGGATAATCCAGCACTATTTGCGGATGCATTAATAACAATGTCAAATAATAAATCAGCCAATATAAAAATGGGCGAAAATAGTAGAAAGCTGGCGCTTGAAAAATTTGATCGACAAAAATTGTCAGCATCATTTGTTGATGTTCTTGAAAAGGCTGTGCTGTAAAAAATGAAAAGACTTTTTGATATAACGGCATCTTTTTTTCTTTTGATAATATTTGTTCCTGTTTTTTTTATTGTTTCAATTTTGGTGAGAGTGTTGCATGGCAGCCCGGTTTTTTTTGCGCAGGAAAGACCGGGAAAATGCGGCAAGGTTTTCAAAATGATTAAATTCCGAACCATGACAAACAAGCGAGACGCAGAAGGACGCTTGCTTCCGGATGCGGAACGTTTAACACGTTTTGGGAGATTTTTACGAGCAACAAGTCTGGATGAATTGCCGGAATTATGGAACGTCCTAAAAGGAGAAATGAGTTTGGTTGGACCAAGACCGCTTTTGATTGAGTATATACCGCTCTACTCAACGGAACAGCTTAGACGGCATGATGTTAGACCCGGTATAACAGGCTGGGCACAGGTAAATGGACGAAATAATATTTCCTGGGAAGAAAAATTCAAGCTGGACATCTGGTATGTTGAAAACCAAACATTACTTTTGGATTTGAAAATATTATTCATTACTTTGTATAAGGTGTTTTCCATGAATGGTATCACAGACAGTTCCGGTATCTCTGCAGAAAAATTCACAGGTAGTAAAGAATGAAACGGCTCGCTATATATGGAGCAGGCGGTCATGCAAAAGTGGTTGCAGATATTGCAGTAGCAACAAGTGAATGGGAACAGATAAATATGTTCGATAATTCATGGCCGGACAGGAAAATCAATGGCCATTGGGATATTGTTGGCAATGAAGACTCATTTTATTCGTCTATTCAGAATTATGATGGTGTTGTGGTTGCATTGGGAGACAATCAACTTAGGTTGAATATTATTCATAATCTAATTAATTTAAATGCTCCTTTGGTATCCTTGATTCATCCGACGGCAGAGATAAGTATGTTCGCAACACTCATGGCTGGATGTGTAGTGTCAGCAAAGGCGGTTGTCAATGTTGATGTTGGAATCGGTTACGCCTGCATTATTAATACGGCGGCGACAGTAGATCATGATTGTAATATTGATGATGGCGTGCATATATGCCCAGGTTCCAACCTTGCAGGAAATGTAAAGATTGGAAGGCGCAGTTGGATCGGAATCGGTGCTGCTATAAAACAAAATATTACAATAGGCAGTGAAGTAATTGTTGGCGCGGGTGCGGTAGTAGTAAATGATATTCAAGATAGTATAACTGTTATTGGAAATCCTGCAAAGAATATAGATAGATAATATGTTGAATACAGACTTTTCTCCATGGCCCAGTTTTACTCAGGAAGAAGCTGACGCCGTTTCCAATATTCTACTTTCAAACAAGGTGAATTACTGGACGGGAACAGAGGCGCGAAAGTTTGAGGATGAATATGCGAACTGGGCAGGTACAAAATATGCCATAGCACTGGCAAACGGAACTGTTGCACTGGAATTGGCGTTAAAGTCATTAAATATTGGTCCTGGTGATGAAGTAATTGTAACACCAAGAACATTTATTGCTTCTGTCAGTTGTATAATTTCTGTTGGAGCGAAACCGATATTTGCTGATGTCGATCTTGATTCACAAAATATTACAGCTTTGACTATCGAGCCGGTTATCACAAATAAAACAAAGGCAATTATATGTGTACACTTGGCAGGCTGGCCATGTGAAATGGATGAAATACAGGCATTGGCTGATGAGCATAACCTGTATATTATTGAGGACTGCGCCCAGGCACACGGTGCTTTATACAGGGGAGCATCAGTCGGAAGTATGGGCAATGCCGGAGCATGGTCATTTTGTCAGGATAAAATTATCACCACCGGTGGTGAAGGTGGTATGTTAACATTAAATGATGAAGATGTATGGTCCCGCGCATGGGCATACAAAGACCATGGAAAAAGTTATCAAGCCGTCTATCATCAGGAGCATCCCGCCGGTTTTCGCTGGCTGCATCAGTCATTTGGCACAAATATGCGAATGACTGAAATGCAAGCAGCAATTGGTCGAATACAGCTCAGAAAGATGCCTGAGTGGCACAAGAAAAGAAAATTACATGCTGAAAAAATTTATCAGTGTGCCCGGCAATATGCACTCTTTCGAGTACCGGTAATCCCTAAACATATCGAGCATGCATGGTATAGATGTTATTTATTTATACAGCCTGAAGCATTGGCCAAAGACTGGTCTCGCGACCGAATTATTCACGAATTCAATTCCTTGGGTGTACCTTGCTATTCTGGAACCTGTTCCGAAGTATATCTGGAGCATGCCTTCGATGGTCTGGCTATCAGGCCTGATAAGCCTCTGACGAATGCACAACAGTTGGGAGAAGTATCTCTCATGTTTTTAGTTCATCCGACACTGACGACTGAAGAAATCGATAAAACAGTAAATATGATTGAACATGTAGCCGGACTTGCAAGCAGAGAGGAAAAGAAATGAATCCATCAGATAACATAATTTTACTATAACCACACAAATAATAATATATAGATAAAAATTTGCCAGATAATTGAAAATTCAATAAAAATAAACCATTCTATTAATACCTATATGAAACAATATGCAAACTTGTTGAGAAAACTTGGATGTTGATCAAATTACTGAATTTATCAAAAAATCATAAGCGAATTTTGTTGCTTGGTATTGATATTGTCATTCTATCTATTTCGTTATGGCTCGCGTATGCAATACGGCTTGGTGGCTGGTGGCCAAATTTGTTGAACAATAATGTCTGGTTATTATTTCTACCGCCAATCATTGCAATTCCTATTTTTATACGGTTTGGTCTCTATCGTGCGGTGATTCGTTATATTGGTCAAAAAGCTATTATGGAAATAGCGAAGGCCAATACCCTGCTGACATTTATTTTTGCAATGTTTGTCATATTGTTCCAAATAAAAGGAGTACCAAGATCTGTATTTATTATCTTTTGGGGAATAAGTTTTTTACTTATTGGCGGAAGCAGATTCTTTTTAAGAGGTTTAATACAATCCCGTGAGTTAACGGATAATGTTGAATCTGTTGTGATATATGGAGCAGGTACTACAGGAGCAGAAATTGCTAAAATACTTCAAATTGGGGGTGAATACAAACCTGTAGCTTTTCTTGATGATAACACTGAATTACATGGTAGTGAAATTCATGGAGTCAAAGTCCATTCGCCAAACTCTCTCCAGAAAATTATACATAAGTATAACGCCAAGGATGTTCTCCTTGCTTTACCATCAGTAACACATAAAAGAAGACATGAGATATTGGAAAAACTTGAGCCTTATCCAGTGCATGTTAAAACAGTCCCTGGTATTGTCGAACTATTGTCTGGAAAGGCAAACGTGGCAGATATTACTGAAATTAAAATTGAGGATCTACTTGGTAGAGATGTTGTTTACCCTAGAGAGTCGTTGCTTAATAGCAGTATTCGTGGTAAATCAATTATGGTTAGTGGCGCGGGTGGATCAATTGGCTCAGAGTTGTGTAGACAGATTATTCACTTTAGACCTAAAAGACTAGTCTTGTTTGAGTTGAGTGAATATGCGTTATATAAGATTGATTCAGAGTTGAGAAGCCATCTGTCAGAAGAGCAAGTTAGTATAATACCTATACTTGGTTCAATCACAAATCAGGATAAAGTTAAAACAATTCTTGATTCTTTTGATATTCAAGTTATATATCATGCTGCGGCATATAAACATGTGCCTCTTGTAGAAAGTAACCCAATCGAAGGAGTATGGAACAATATTATTGGGACATGGCGATGTGCACAAGCAGCAGCTGAAAAAGGCGTGGAAAAATTTATCCTGATATCAACTGACAAGGCAGTTAGACCAACGAATGTCATGGGTGCCAGTAAAAGAATGGCTGAACTGGTTCTGCAATCTTATTCCAGAAAACATAATAAACCGGTATTTTCCATGGTAAGATTTGGAAATGTCCTTGGATCGTCTGGTTCCGTTGTTCCACTTTTCCGTGAACAAATACGTCAAGGTGGCCCGGTAACTGTAACACACCCTGAAATTACAAGATATTTTATGACAATTTCTGAAGCATCACAGCTTGTTTTACAGGCATCTACAATGGGTGAAGGAGGTGATGTGTTTGTCCTTGATATGGGTGAACCGGTTAAAATTGTTGATTTGGCCAAAAGTATGATTCATCTAAGCGGTTACAAAGTTCAAGGTGATGGAAGTTCAGGGAATGGCATACAAATAAAATATACCGGTTTGCGACCAGGTGAAAAGCTGTATGAAGAATTACTGATTGGTGATAATGCGCTTGGCACAGATCATCCAAAGATTATGCGAGCTGAAGAAAATGAACTACCTTATGATGTTGTAATCAAATATTTATCTATGCTGGAAGAATACTGCAAAAAATTTGATGCGTTAAATGTTGTGAATATTCTAAAGGACGCTGTTATCGAATATAAGCCAGAAAAACAGGTTATTGATCCTGTTTGGCAGAGATATACTCAGCTAAAACAAAATGAAATGTATCCATCAGAAAGTGTTGATGTTGCAACAGAGTTGCCAATCAAAGATAACAAAAGCAAGCCACTTCATTGAGAAACCATTAACATTTATATAACTTAATACCGGACTATACAATTTAATTATTTAACGTTGAGTAGCGAATGAAAATAACTATTTTCGGTTCTGGTTACGTAGGCCTGGTTACTGGAGTCTGTTTGGCGGACGTCGGTAACGATGTAATATGTGTGGACATTGATGCGGCGAAAATAAATTTGCTTAATTCAGGTAGTGTCCCAATATACGAGCCAGGTCTTGATGAATTAGTAAAAAAAAATTTGCAAGCAGAGCGGCTTAAATTTACTACAAACATCAGTGATGGCGTAAGTCACGGTTTATTCCAGTTTATTGCTGTCGGTACGCCTCCTGATGAAGATGGATCCGCAGATCTCCAATATGTTCTTGCTGTGGCATCCAGTATTGGTGAACATATCTGTGATTATAGAATTGTCGTAAATAAATCTACTGTCCCGATTGGTACTGCGGATCGGGTGCATACTGCCATTTCTGAAGCGATAGAAAAGCGAAACGTCAAAGTGGATTTTGATGTGGTATCAAATCCCGAGTTTCTTAAAGAAGGCGCGGCTATTGACGATTTTATGAAACCAGACCGCATTATCATTGGTACTGATAATATCCGTACCTCTGAACTTCTTAAAGCATTATATGCACCATTTAATCGCAACCATAATCGTGTTATCGTCATGGATGTGCGTTCTGCCGAACTGACAAAATATGCAGCCAATGCGATGTTGGCGACAAAGATCAGTTTTATGAATGAATTATCGAATATTGCAGAATTGTCAGGAGCGGATATCGAAATGGTACGTGTCGGTATTGGTTCTGACCCGCGTATTGGTTATCACTTTATTTATCCCGGCGCAGGCTATGGTGGTTCCTGTTTCCCCAAAGATGTAAACGCACTGGGTAGAACAGCAGAGCAATATGGCTATACACCTGAATTGTTGCACAGTGTCGAGAATGTCAATTCACGCCAGAAGCAGGTGCTGTTCAATAAAATCAGTACACATTACAATGGTAAGTTGAATGGTAAAACTATTGCTCTGTGGGGACTGTCTTTCAAACCCAAGACTGATGATATGCGCGAAGCACCCAGCCGGGTACTGATGGAAATGTTATGGCAGGCAGGAGCAAAGGTGCAAGCTTTTGATCCCAAGGCGATGGAAGAAACCCACCGTATTTATGGTGACGATCCAAAACTCAAACTCTGCACGAGCCAGGATGAGACGTTACAGGATGCTGATGCGCTCGTTATTGTCACTGAATGGAATGTATTTCGCAGTCCGGACTTTGATAAGATCAAAGCCAATCTGGCGGAACCCGTAATTTTCGATGGCAGAAATATTTTTGATCCCGACATGATGACAGAACTCGGGTTTACCTATTATTCAATTGGACGTGACAAAAGACAATAATCATGAAAACCATACGCAAAGCAGTTTTCCCGGTAGCAGGAATGGGGACCCGTTTCTTGCCGGCAACCAAGGCCAGTCCCAAAGAAATGCTTCCCATCGTGGATAAACCGTTAATTCAGTATGCTGTGGAAGAAGCGGTTGCTGCCGGCATTGATCAGATGATCTTTATCACTGGGCGTAACAAGCGCTCAATACCAGATCATTTTGACAAAGCCTATGAATTGGAGGCTGAACTGGAGGCAAAGGGTAAAGACAAGTTGCTGGAAATTGTGCGCAAAATTATCCCCGAGCACGTCTCTTGTATCTATATACGACAAGCAGAAGCCCTGGGGTTGGGGCATGCTGTGCTGTGTGCCGAACCTGTGGTTGGCGATGAACCCTTTGCTGTCATTCTGGCTGATGACCTGATAGATGGTGGCGCCAACCCCTGTATGCAGCAGATGGTCAATGAGTACGAAAAGAAACACGCCAGTATTCTCGGTGTTGAAACTGTTGAAGCAGATGAAACGGATAAATACGGTATCGTTAAAATTGACGGTGACAGCAGTGTGATTTCAAAGGTACGGCAGATTGTCGAAAAACCAAAACCTGCCGAGGCGCCTTCAAACCTTGCGGTGGTCGGTCGTTACATACTTACACCAACCATATTTAAATTATTAAAGGTGACCAAACGTGGAGCCGGCAACGAAATACAACTGACGGATGCCATTGCCGCCCTGCTGGCGGATGAAGAGGTCTACGCCTATCCCTTCAAGGGCAAACGATATGATTGCGGAAGTAAGCTGGGCTATTTGCAGGCGACAGTGGAATATGGCTTGCAGCATCCTGAATTAAACAAGGATTTTAAGGCCTACCTCAAAACGCTGGATCTGACCTGATTATCGTTAAACAGTTTCCAACACGAAAGCCGGGGTCCCCCGGCTTTTTTATGTGTACTTGCGATTCAGAATGCGGGGCAAAACCCTCGGGCCGCGTTTGATTGTGCAGGTGTGCCTTCGAGACCCGGAGTCCTGCAAATTGAGCAAACACAATTGGAAATTCTATCAGCAGGTTACCCACCCCGAGGCGGTGAGAGCCATTCCAAACACACCAATAAAAAAACCAGGCTGATGCCTGGTTTTAATGCTTGAAACTGATTGGCTCCCAGGGACGGGCTCGACAATTTGCGGGTCGGCAAATTGGGCAAACACAATTGGAAATTCTATCAGCAGGTTACCCACCCCGAGGCGGTGAGAGCCATTCCAACCGCACCAATAAAAAAACCAGGCTGATGCCTGGTTTTAATGTTTGAAACTGATTGGCTC
>JAOUNS010000033.1 GCA_029880855.1 Gammaproteobacteria bacterium | reverse complement strand
GTCTGTGATGGACAGGACTTACACGTCATATATAGGGTAGTCTGTGACGGGCAGGACTTACAAGTCATATATAGGGTAGTCTGTGACGGGCAGGACTTACAAGTCATATATAGAATAGTCGGTGACGGGCAGGACTTACAAGTCATATATAGGGTAGTCTGTGACGGGCAGGACTTACAAGTCATATATAGGGTAGTCTGTGACGGGCAGGACTAACAAGTCATATAAAGTGTAGTCCGTGACGGGCAGGACTTACAAGTCATATAGAGTGTAGTCTGTGACCGACAGGACTTACAAGTCATATATAAAGTAGTAGTCTGTGACCGGCAGGACTTACAATACATATATAGGGTAGTCTGTGACCGACAGGACTTACAAGTCATATATATGGTAGTCTGTGACCGACAGGACTTACAAGTCTTATATAGAGTAGTCTGTGACGGGCAGGACTTACAAGACATATATAGGGTCGTCTGGGACCGGCAGGACTTACAAGTCATATATAGGGTTGTATGTGACGGACAGGACTTACAAGTCATATATATGGTAGTCTGTGACGGACAATACTTACAAGTCATATATAGGGTACTGTGACTGACAGGACTTACAAGTCATATTTAGGGTTGTATGTGACGGACAGGACTTACAAGTCATATATAGGGTAGTCTGTGACGGACAGGACTTTCAAGTCATATATATGGTAGTCTGTGGCGGACAGGACTTACAAAACACATATAGGGTTGTATGTGACGGGCAGGACTTTCAAGTCATATATATGGTAGTCTGTGACGGAAAGGACTTACAAAACACATATAGGGTTGTATGTGACGGGCAGGACTTACAAGTCATAGATAGGGTAGTCTGTGACGGGCAGGAACTCTAATCGATGAGCCACAACAGCACGTTTCTTCCGCGTTTTAAACCTCGGCTCCACTCGTGCGTTTGTGTTTAGAACGACATTGTTCGTCATCCAGGATCGGTGCTCTTTCAAAGTAAAAATAAAAAAGTGTCTTAGTTTTGATAACAATTATTTTAAGGCTTATTAACAAAAGCACATTTAAATCTTTAAAAAGCGTGGTGAATTCCGAAGATTGCCAAATGAGAAACCAATGCATTCATTTACAATAAAAGTAAATCGTTTTATATCAATTCTAAAATGAACAAACTTTAAACAAAATAGGGAATATTGCGGTACGTCAACTAGTTTTTAAAAGTATATTTAAACGGTTCATATATAATTATATAATGCGTTCTTAACATGTAAGTTCGATTCAGTAATTCATATCTGCCTCTACAGCTAACGTTGACAAAATCCAAATGAAACATACCGTACCGGTATATTGTTTCGTATATGGCATATATTTTGTGTTAATGTCAAGTATTCGCGCGTATAACTATTCGATTACATGGGTCTTTTTCTAGGAGTTTCATTTAAATGGAAACAAGAGCATGCAAACTAAAACGAAATATCATTGGCGTTTTAATATACGTCACTCCACATTTAGCTAGATTTCTATATTGGTATTACGTATGTGTGACTGGTTGATAATATATATACGTGTTTATACGCATCTGATTACATTAACACAATTAGCAAGCCGTTCACACAATGTGCTAACTTATACATTAACGTACATAAAACCACAGTCAATACGTAGGTCAGTAGTTAAATTACCAGGTATGACAAAGTCTGTCTTGAAGTCAGTCTGTTCATGTATTTCAAAGAGTCCATGAATGACCTCATTGGATGTAATGTCTTCTTTGGTATCCGGTTCCAGCCCGTATGTGCTGTTGTCCGCTTGAAATATTCCTCGCTGAAATAGAAAACATTTATTATATTTATCCTAATCTTGTATAATAAGTTTCTGTTTGATTTTCAATTGCTGCGTGTATAAAGGTTCAGATATCACCCTCGCGCTCGCCCGCCCGTCCAACCAGACCCAGCCACCCACCCAATCACCCAAAAAACACCCACCCATACATCTACCCGACCACCCACCCACCTTCCCAAATACTCAACCCCCCAACCCCGAAGATACCAACCCAAAAACCCACTATTCCACCCAAAAACCACCCAACCACCCACATAAAGCGTATTTAATAAGTGAATACTACATTGTAGTACATTGTAGTTGTAAAATCTAATTTGGACTAGTTTAGTGATATGTTTTACAACTACCTAGCACGTTTGTGGGTAGAGATGTTTTGTAGCGTCATAAAGAAGGTGGTACAAAGCCGAATGCCATGCTGGTTCACAAGAGAACCAGGTAAGTTATACCATATGTAATATATGTGGGTTGTTTTCAATATTGCAAAACGTTTCATGTGCCTGTCCAGCAAGTAGACATGAATAAATTTTGATTCTGATTCAAATGATTACTAAAGCTGTCAACACTAATGTTTGTGTTTGTTGATATGAAGGTAAACACCCCAGACAATATATAAGGTTTGAACTTTATTCCCAATTTTATACACGTAGGCTATATTATTTTTCTTTTACAATTGTTACTTATCTAACATATTTGTATGTAAACGCCATGTTTACAATTATTCACATACGTACCACGAGGTGGCGACAGGGTTGACTTTGATTCTTGACACATTCCAACTCAATGGCCGCCCCGTGTTCTCTATCTTGGTACAGTGCAGTAGTCTACAGAAAACATAAAATGATTGTCATTTACGGACACATTCCAACTCAATGGAGTTGCGTTCATACACCACTAATGACCCAACTATAAAAGCATTCCTAATATCAACCAGTTTCATTTACCGGCATTTTGTTACTTCATTTTTCAAACGATAAAGTGTGTTGTTTGCAGTCGCTTGGCGAAGCATTTAAAGTGCAGTCACACTACAGCGTATGACATCAGCGTATGCCAGCGTATGATCATACGCTCGTATACGCAGATATACGTTAGGGGTACGCTAGGCATACGTCGTGTACGTTCCTCATACGCTGGCATACGTCGATGTACGTCGTTATACGCAGAGGCTAAAATAATTTTTTGGACATGTTCAAAAAATTTCAGCGTATGCGAGCGTATAGATAATACGTTACTCATACGCTCATCATACGCTAGGCATACGCTGGATACGCTAGGCATACGCTGAATACGCTAGACATACGCTAGAGGTACGTTACTCATACGTTGGTACAAACAGTGGCCAGTTGAGCTCAAAATATATAAAGGGTCCTTTTTTCTCCATTTTCGTCAGTTGTAGACATAGGTTTTTCTCTAACACCATTTTGATTCAATAAATTTGACACTTTATTATGTAAAACGAAATGGAAAACAAAGGAGCAGGGAAAGGAGGAGAATAGGTTGAAGACATTTCGCATGCATCTTGACACCTCGTAGTCTAGCTTGAATATGAAGGTACTGGGGCAGTCCACAGTGGAAAGTCGGTGCTATTCATTGTCATAAGTTCACACATGTTATGCACACTTGACTCATACGCTCGCGTACGTTATGCATACGTTACTCATACGCTCGCATACGTTATGCATACGTTACTCATACGCTCGTATACGTTATGCATACGTTACTCATACGCTACCATGACAGACCGTCGTCGATAGCTC
>JAOUNS010000028.1 GCA_029880855.1 Gammaproteobacteria bacterium | reverse complement strand
TCACCAAAGAGATCAGCATCAACGTCAAGCACATCGGCGCCGGCAATGATCCCTGGGGCAACTACCGCGCCGGTTTCGAAGGCTCAACCACACTGACCCTGGCCGACTTTGGTATCAACTACAACCTTGGTCCGGCCTCACGCACAGTGGAAATGTTCCTCTCCGTTGAAGGTATTCGTCGCAAGTAATAATCAGGGCGGAAGTTTTTCTGCCTGTCATAACAAAGCCGCGCAACAAGCGATTGTTGCGCGGCTTTTTAATTTTACCGGGGTTATTTTTCGCCTGTCGTTGTCATGATCACGCGCTCTTTGATCAACTTGACGAAAGACCCAGGCCCACGTCGCGATATTTGGGGTCAGAGTAAAACCCCAACTAATATACTCCAGGTTTTTACTCTGACCCCAAACATCCTACCCCAAACATCCCTTTAATACTAAGCCCATAATTATCGTCAGTTTCGTAATGGCAACTCAATCAGTGACCTTCTATCTCATGATACAAAAAGCTCACTTGAATCCAGTTCGATGTTTACTGGCCAGATGATGCTGTCATCCCTGTGTAGATAATGGAAAGTCTGGTTATCTGACCACGCCTCACCAGGTGCAGGCCCATTAATGCTTTGCACAAGGCGAGCATTCCTTAAGCCCTCAGGTAAATCATCGAGCATTTCAGCCGGTATAATATCAGTTAGACCCCATGCTCCGGTGGCCTTGTTGTTATACAGATTTTTGTTATTAAGTACTGGCATCTCATATAACATCTTTTGTGTATCGGCGATACAATATTGTCTCAGGAAGTCTTCATTGATGGTGTCTGAGTATGTATTCAATTCTTCGATGTTTGCATCGGTAAGAACATTGTCTCCATCCCGCTTTAGTGCAAGCACTAGCGATGGAAACTCTATGCTTAAGCCAGATGCATTAGGCGAATCTGATGCTTCAGTTTTTTCAAAACCAAAAACCAGCCCCTGATGTACACTGACATTGGCCTTGACTAAGGTCTCAAGTATGTACTGGCGTCTGGTACGGCGCCATTCGACTTCAATCGTGGTTACAAGGTCATTCGGATCTGGACTGTTCGGACCTTCCCAGTTTGCACTGGATGGATCGTGTTCATCGTGGTGATTTACTGGTTCTGATGGACCGCCATGTTCATAACCAGGTGCTGTGTCAGATTCTTGTTCGTTAACAGGAAGTTGCCATCGTGGAGTTTGCGTCTCGACTCTCCGTGCAACCCACACAGATTGCTCGAGAACCGCATCAAGTCGTATACTGTAATCAATGACCAGTTCCATTGCCCGGTCATTGGGTATATTGTGATTTTCTTCTGCTTGTAAAAGATCGCGTCCAACTGTTAGTCGAAGAAATCGTATAGTTCTTCCACCGGCGGGAGGTCGAGAAGGAGAATCTGTACCAAATAATTCTTCAATCTCTGGAAGCAATGGAAGATCACCACGATCACGTACTGCCTCCTGTGGTTCGGGTAATAAATCAATATCAACATTACCCAATCCGACATCGTTTGCCCATGCTTCAGCGGCACTGTATTTCAAAGGAGGACTCACATCATCAACTCGTAATAATTGTGTGAAACCATAGAACCATCGACCCAGTGTGGCACGATTCATTATTATACATAATTGATTAACATCTGTAAGATCCACATCCTGTATGCCTGCCTCATTCATCTCTCCATGTCGTACCTGTGCCCAGAGTACTTCGAAACATGTATCACTACTACATTCGGGCACCGATAATTTTAAGTAAAGCCCATCAAAGTGAATTAAGGATGGCCAGGGCAACAATCTTTTAACAGGTGCAAAGTAATCAATTTGACCTAATTCAATTAGCCAGTCCGGTTGTTTTGTTAGTAGTTTATAAAGCTCTTTTTCAAGTCCTTCCGTAAGCTTTCCAGCAAAGACGCTACCAGAGGTTAGTACCGCATCGATAATATGTCCGGGTATATCAATACCTCTAGTATTGTCCATACCAAGATTATTTATTATCACCCCAAAACCGGGAGTGGTCAGGCTGGGACGAAATCCCCAGCCAGTCTCGAAATTTGTTTCATGCACGGCCTCCCTGCGTAATAAGAGGTGCACATCAATATTTTGGGCTAACAGGTGTATCGGACGAGGTATTTTCAGTGATAACAGGGTTCCGGCTCCAATAATCATACCTACCCAGCCAAACTCCACCCAACTGGCGATTGTTCCTATTACTGTTAATAAATCAAAATGTAACTGTAAGTGACTGTGATATCTTAATGTGGGTATATTAATATGTAGTCGAATACCACCATCTCCGGTGTGTGAGATAGAACGAATCATACTATTGTAGGTGTCAGCAGATAGTAGTGAAGGTGTATGGATTTCAATCTCCATCCCAAAAGCACCAATCCTGCTACTTTTCATTGTGAGTGTATCACTAAATGTGAGTAGCGCACTCAATTGTGCATCGATGAAATTTTTAGAATCTGCTTCGTTATTTCTAAAAAGCAATACCCGATTTACTTCACGTGTTATTGAAGTAAACTCTAGCTTTGTAATTAAGTCATTTCTCAAAATGTCTAATATTACAACATATGCTAATTGTTTAATCTCATATGGTGAAATATCTGGTTTCTCACTTTTAACTGCATTATGTATATTCTGTAATAAAGTCTGCATTGCACCGACATCATCATCATATTGAGCCCATTGCAATAAGTCCCTATGTACTTGCGACATTGTAGAATCATTCGGCACATTGTCACGAATCTCTCTTACCCAATCTGGGGCCAAGGCTGGCATTTCCCATTGAGCCCTATAATAATTTGGATCAAATCCAATAAATTGAAACTCTTCGAGTAGACGTGGCAATCTTTCTAACTTAAGCCGGGCTTCTAGGTCCAATCCATCCGGTGTTGCTTCACTTTGAAGTAATGGCTCACCCCCCGTCATTAAATAGGCCAATACAATCCATTGTGGGATCAGGTCTCGATATTCAGCGGTAAACTGTTGCGCAATATCAAAGTAGAAGTTTTTAGCAAAAATCAATTGTTCTGAATTACCAATACGAAAGGCGGAGAAATTGCCAATATTTAACAAGGGATTTATTGCGTTACGCAGCGTTTCAAAGGCTCCATTACGGATTCCCAGGCCAACTTCAGCGCCATGATAGATTTGTACAAAGTTCAACAAGAAACTGTAAAACCATGGTTTTTCTGTAGATGATGATTTCGCTCTTAATGAAGATGGTAGCACGCCTTTTCGTACAGCCTTTTCCGAAGGTATTTTTTTTCTTAACTCCGTATCTGGTAATTCTCTTGCTTTATTCTTATTACTATTCCATTCTATTTGTTCAAGTTCTAGAGACTTTTTAGTGACTGGTATCGACAAAAAATCCTCAAATACAGGCAACTTACCAGATTCCTTTTTGACAAGAGTCGCCGTTACTAACTTTTGTTGATCAGCATCTGCAACTTCAATAGAAACTGGAAATCCATAACTCGCTTTGTACTGTACACCTGGAATCAGGAGCGAATAAATTAATCTCATGGCAGGCACAGGTATTCGAATATCAGGAGTATCTATAATATCAAAGGTCGATCCATCTTTTTTAGATGTAAGCCGCAACATTTTCACAGGAAAATCTTGCCTGCCGAGGCTAAACGTTTTTTGACTGCGCATCCGTAACGATGCAATATCATTGGGACCCGACTTATTCGACTTTAATACTTCCTCTAATGAAAGCTCTCCTTCGACACGTTGATTTTGAATTATAAATTCGAGTTTTTCGGTTATTAAATCAAGACGCGTTGCGAATCCCTGATCGTCAAATAATATGACTTCGTGCAAATCCACTTGTACTGTTAATTGCTTAGGCGCGGTTTCAGACCAAGGTTTTGGAAGCTGTGATAATTGTTCTTTAACCGACTCATTGATATTGATCTTGTATGTATAACTTTTCACGGGAACCTCCTATGTTCAGAAAGCTTAAGATACAGTCAAAATTATTTGTTTGTTTAGTATTTGGTGGATCCTTTTCTGCTTCAGCAAAACATTGAAAATTATAATCGCTAACGCCAATGTTAAAGGGCCGCCGACGTAGGAGGCGGTCCACTCTTTAAACGCCTTGTTAATCGTTTCTTCAACTATCCACGTACCTTTGATTGGTAACGACCCTGAATGACTTAAAAGCCAATCGTGCTTTAATTGCTTTCGCTCTAGGATGCAACTCCGCAAGTAGCGACCTGATCTGAGCAATTGGAATTGGGCAGGAGTGCCCCAAAACAACCTCGCACAGCTTTAGCTGGCTAGAGAATGGCAAAAAATACAAGCCACCTTCACAAGTTCCTTCATCTAGACCTACATGCATACGTATTTCATCTTCGTACTCCCAGTGGCTGAATTTTGTACTTGTGATTTTTTGAACATACGATGGCTCAATTCCATTCGTCTTTTTTCCGCCCACATATTCAACGGGAATTCTATCCGGACTGTAGTGCACTTCACTCGCATATTCATCAGGAATATCGAAGCCTAAAGCCATTCCATGATGTTTATCAGCGTAGTGACTCCATAGAACAGGATTTTCCCAGCTTTTCGAAAAACATATTAGTCCCTTTGTTTCGTTAAATTCTTTTTTCATTGCAGAAACCGCGCCTCTAAGTTCCTTCTCACTGAGTTCTCCAGCCAGCAGCTCAAATGGATCATTGAGGTCGTCATATCGAGATATCTTTATTCTCGATAAAGCAATATTGTTTATCGCAAATTGTGATGATAGAAGGTGATAAACTCTCATTTTTCCCTATACGATTAACAGTGATATATACAGAAATCTGCCTTTCCTCGTAATACCAACCTTTCTGTATATTACGATTCCTATACTGCCTTAAAATGCCCTTTTTCATCCAGCTGATCAAGCAGTTGTATTGATCAATGCTTAAATATTATCCACATAAACCAGAATATAAAAGCGGAAAAATTAGCAAATAGTAACAGTATAAATAATCGGGGTCAGAACAATTCTTTCTTATATTCGAGGGGCTTATATTAGAAACAATCATTCTCTGCCCTCGTTTTTGATGCATAAAAAACGGCGACCCAAAGGTCGCCGCTTAACTTCCAACCCTTTTGAGGGTTCAATCAATTACCTGGCAACTACTTGCTGTTGCGCCGTTTCACAAACCCAATGCCGGCAAGGCTAAGACAGAGTAATGTCAGTGAATGTGGCTCCGGTACAGGTGTGTTGACAATTTCCTGTACCTTGATATCAACAAAGGCTGCTGTGAAAGAAGTAGCAGTCAGACCACCAGATCGTAACTGGTTCAGATCCCAGGCAGCACCACCTGTTGCAAGGGCCAGGTTAACGTAGTCAGTGATAGTAGTACCAAAACCAATGGTCGCGATTGCATTGTCGCATGTAGTAAAGCCACCAGCACCATCAGCCTTATAACCTGTTCCATTGGAATCTATGCCAAGTGCCGAAGAACCATCGCCACATCTGAAGGTTGCATTAACAACGGCATTCAGAAGCGCGTTGTTACTGAGCAGGTCGTTAAGGACACTGTCATATGTCAAAGATGGGTCTGAATTATCACGATCTTCGTCAGAAACCAGAATCATGTTAATTGCTGCATTGCTATTTAAAGTATAGTTATTCATGGCAAAGTTGATGCCTGCCCAACCGTCTTCCAGACTGCCAGTAAGATCCAGACTTGGTGTTGCAGCCGCAAAGTCAGCAGCAGTACCAAAATCACCGCCACCTACAACATGTTTATGTGGTTCCTGAGTAAGTCCACCTGACGAGTCATGTAGAATATTACCGAAGCCTGTCATTCCATAGCGGTTGGTCTGGGTTCCTGTGCCTACTCCAGCAGTCAGAAGCTCTGAATCAAGGTTAGTGATCATGCCACCAATCCATGCGTGTTCACCACTCATGGAGCCTGACTCATCAATAATAGAGATGACATCGGCAGAGATTGGTATGGCATTTACCGTGCCCATAGATAATATACTTAGTATTAGTGCAGCGAATAGTGTTTTGAATTTTCTCCATGTATACATGAATATGTCCTCTTTACAGTACCCTAAAAAATAAGTTTGAATCTATCTCTCAAGTTCAAACTGGAGCATAAATAATGCCAAGTTAAAACATTAACAGTATCAATAACATAATGGCGTTATAATTTTATACAGAGTTCCTTGTAAAGAATTTCGACATATGTTTGCGTGCAAATGAATCGGAGCAGATCATATACTTTTCGCAAGAAAAGACTCGCAGGGTCTGATACTTACTTGAGAATTAAAAACTTATGTAACGCTAATTTTGCTATACAAGTTCACAAACATGTCATATTTTGTTACTAAAACCATATTGGAGATATGTAAACTCTCTCAACATTAATGTTGAAAGACCAAATTGTGTGTGCTTTGCTAACTGCACCATATAATTCAATAATCAATAATCGGGGGCAGAGAACAATTCTTTCTTATATTCGAGGTCGCTTATATTAGAAACAATTGTTCTCTGATCCCGTTTTTGCACGATCCGTGTTTACGCGTTTGTTAGGCATTTGTATTATCCTGAATAATTTCTAGTATTTCTTTTGTAAATTGATCACTTAGTTTTTTACTATATTCCAAGATATGCCTTTGTCTCTCGCTTAGCTTCAGTCGGTGCAAATCAAAATCTGCGCGCTCATCGGATAAAGGATCTATATTTGAATCTATATGATATTGAGCTAATTCCACTAATGATTGACACTGGTTTTTTTGACCATGCCATAAACCCCGTAGTTGTTCATCTAATGTTATTCCTGTTGTTGCATGCCAAACTTCAATATCATTTACAATTGATCTCATTGAATCAACTACATTTCTTCGTTCAGATAAATGACAACTGAAATAGTTATCGATCAGGTGCTTTAGATTCTGAAATAAAGACCAGAGTCTCTGGATTGCCTTCTCTGTTGGATCTGCTTTCTCACGGGCTAATTTAAAAGCTTCACGAACTTCCTCTCGTAGTTTGTTATCAATCTCTGCCTTGTTTTTCTTGCTTGCAATATAGAGTGACAGCAACGAGGTTACTAAGCTCGTCATTGAAATGATAATTGCAGCAATAACTTTAGGATCTGCCATTTTTATATGCCTAACGGTTGAAGCCACGGGCGACTCCAGCGCGGCGAAGCCGCAGTGAAGCGTCCCAGTGGGCTGATTTGTTATGTGCTGAACTCATTTATCGTTAAACTTTGGCCAATCAACTGTTTTTAGTATAGGGTATTCAGATTCATTACTAAAAAACATCAATTTAACGGATATTACTTTACTATTATTTTCTTCAGCTTCGCCTACGAAATATATTATTTGACCAGGTGTTACCTTCTCGAGCTCAGTCCTTGATTCACTCTTCATTCCCATCCTTAATGCATAAGGAAAATCTAATTCACAAGTATTGTTCCAATACGTTTTTGGTATCGCAACACGACCTCGTTTAAAACGTAGCTGATATTTATTCTCCTTATCTAACCACATTACTTTGTTAGTGTTCTCAACTTCGATTTTTGCAAGACAACGCACTACTGTTTCTGCATTCGACTCTGTTTGCAGGCCGAAAATAATTGTTAATATTAATATCTTTTTCATTGCTACACTAAATTTATCATTGCACATAACGGCTTGCATAATGGGCCGCCGCTTTATGGTGGTCCCAGAGAAGATAAACGGGGTCGAGATCCAAAAGGGGACGGAGGGAATATTTGTTAACCACTTTATCAGATTGTACAAAATTTAATCCCTCCGTCCCCTTTTACTCTCATTGTTTTCACCGACAAAATGCCAGTAGTGGGATTTTATATAGCTATAGGCGAGGTGCGTGTGCTGTTCCAAATCACGGGGATGACGGGGTTCGCCATAGCGCGCCAGATAGGCCGGGCTGGCGCAAAGTACCATGCGGGTCGACGCCAGCTTGCGCGCCACCAGCGTTGAGTCCTCCAGGTGCCCGATGCGAATGGCCAGATCGATATCCTCTTCCATGAAATTGAGGGTGCGATCATTGAGATCCAGCTCCAGTTTCAGGGCCGCGTGTTGCTCCATGAAACTGTTCAACACCGGCGAGAGATGACTGATGCCAAAACTGAGTGGGGCGGCAATACGCAGGGTGCCGCGCAGGGCAACATCGCCGTGAGTGACGGCCAGCTCCGCCTCTTCAAGCTCGGCAAGGATGGTTTGGCAGTGCGCGTAATATTGTCGACCGCTCTCGGTCAGATTGAGACGACGGGTGGTGCGGGTCAGGAGTTGTACGCCGAGGCGGGTTTCCAGCTCGGCCAGCCGCCGACTGACAGCCGACTTGGCAATACCCTGGCGTTCGGCCGCCGCACTCAGGCTGCCGGCCTTGACCACCCGCACAAAGGTAAGCATTTCTTCGAATCGGTCCATTGTTCTTCATATCGGAACAGTATGTTCTTAATTATGCCCTTTATTCCTGAGAAAGCAACGATACACTAATCCCATATTTCAGTGCCTTGCTGACAAACAGGCAAAGTTCCGGGACATAAAGGAGAGACCATGCAGTGGCGCACAACAACAGAACGGTGGGGATTGCTCACTATCCTGATCCACTGGCTCACGGCTCTGACAGTGTTCAGCCTGTTCGGCCTTGGTCTGTGGATGGTGTCGCTGGATTATTATCACGCCTGGTATCGTCAGGGACCAAACCTGCACAAGAGTATCGGTATCCTGCTTTTTATCCTCACCCTGCTGCGTCTGGTATGGCGCCGCATTGAGGGTCGGCCCGCCGCCCTGTCGAGCCACACCGCACGGGAACAACGACTGGCCCATCTCGCCCATAACCTGCTTTATCTGTTAATGATTGCGGTGATGGTGTTTGGCTATCTCATCTCCACCGCCGATGGCCGCGCCATCGAGGTATTCGGCCTGTTCAGCGTCCCCGCCACCCTCCATGGTATCGACAAGCAGGAGGATATTGCCGGTGTCATTCACCTCTGGCTGGCCGTGACGCTCATCAGTCTGGTGGTGCTGCATGCCGCCGCTGCTGTCAAACATCATTATTTCGACCGGGACCGGACATTAACACGCATGCTCGGCCGGTAATTCATCAACACCAACAACAAGAGGAAAAACAACCATGAAAAAAACCATACTGACGACCCTGCTGTTAACCCTGTCCATACTGGC
>JAOUNS010000032.1 GCA_029880855.1 Gammaproteobacteria bacterium | reverse complement strand
CTCTAGGTTAGTATTTATCTTTTCTTCATGCCTACCTAATTACGATTATTACTATTTTACGTTCCACACCTGTCTCCCGTCACCATAAACTCATTGATTAGTGAGGTTAGATATATATATATATATATATATTTTTGTTACTATTTCCCTGGCCGTTTTTTTTCTCTCGTCGTTAGACTGTAGATATAACTAAGGGGTTAGTATGTATGCTTCTTACAGATTAGTGTAGGATGTTAAAATGATGTCTTAAGGGAATTAGTAGATATCCTCCACCATATTGATAACCCACACCCGGCGGCAAGACAATTGGATTTCTGAAATATAAGGTGCCCCAGCCTGCCTCCCAGCCTGATCCCCAGCCTTCTTGCAAATTCCAATCCTGCTGCGGAATTTCTTCCAGAGGCGGCATTGCCGGGTCCGTCGCATAAAGTTCATAAAGGTCGAGGTGCGCCTTTGTGAACGCCATGGCTAGGTTCTTATCGTCGTGTATCGCCCCCGCGTCCAAGGGATCCATGAACAGAATCGGGATTTTAGTTGCTCGGGCTATTATTGTGACGGCCTGGAGGGCATCCACATCTTCCTGTCCGTATCGACTCAGAATTTCTCCCCCTCCAAGCCGCTGAAAGCATTCCGCCCATATTTCCCGAGCGGCCCGTTCCTTCCGTCGAGACAGTAAAATTTGACCCGGTCTCTCCCTCGGTATTAGTGGTTCCGGGTTCCGGCAAAAGGGACAGCGTGGGTCGTTTAATCTGCCTTTCATATTGCATAGGATACACTCCATGGCCTGACATTGGGGATGGCACGTCGGCCGTTGGACATAAAAATCGACGTCTGGGTCACTACAAATCATGCACTCTTCTCCCCATAGCTCGTAGAAGCGGGGCTGGTTGCCTGGTCTTGCTTGGGTGATACTAGCGGTTGCCATAGTCTAAAATCACATATTTAATAAAAGCGCATTTAAATAATTTATCTGATAACGTGTGCGCGTTAATATCCTAATATAACCGTTTAATGATTTCCACCGCCCTAACGGATTTTGATTACTTTATATTAACCTGTTGACCATATCTCTCACCATTTCTAACATTTTGACCTTGTTTGAACTTGGATCCTTATTTCGTTTGTGCCTTGTAGCAATTGCGCCGATACTTACAGACGCCTGCTCGTCACTACTAGACTGGTCTCGTAACCTACTGGTTCGTTGCCTTACCCTACGTTGTAATTCTGCTAAAGGTACGTTTCCGTCGCTATCCGAGGAGTATTCTCTCTCATTTACCTTCCGTCGGATTAACTCTGCTAACGGTACGTCGTCATCGGAATACTCCATTTCCGATTTCGTTGCTGACTCATGTATACTTACCCGATCACTTTGACTGCTCTCTTCTTCGCCGGAGTCGGTGTCACTGTTACTAGGTGGCACCACTAAGGTTGCTTTCCGCTTACCTTTTCTACCCGTACCCGGCTGTCTTGGCACATCCCAATCATCGATATCGACGGTTTTGATATTCTTTGCGTGCACTTTTTGCTCTGTGCCGTCTGCGACATTTTTTATTCTAAACGTCGCCGGAGATAGTTGTTCTATGATTCTATAATATGGTTTATAATAACTATCTAATTTACCTGATCTATTGTGGTTTTTCAACATGACAGCTTGTCCTACCTGTAAACCCGGTTCCACTGCATCTTGATTTCGCCTCTGGTTCCGCTTTCGCTTAGCCTTCCGCATGTTAGAGTGAGCTTGGCGCATTGCCTTGTGTATGTTTTCCATCTGATACCTAGCCCCGCTTTCCCCCATATATTTGCGTTGTGGCAAAAGTAACGAGTCTAAAGGAAGTACTGGATCCCTCCCATATAATAGGAAAAACGGACTGAAACGTGTAGATTCTGATGGTGCGCACCTTATAGCTGTCAGACAGGCGTTAAGCTGTAGATCCCAGGTATTGCTATTGTCTTCGGTTGCCTTACTTAATAGATTCTTAAGGAACTTGTTGTATATTTCTACCTGACCGTTCGCCTCTGGATGATATGGGCTGGTGCGTATTTTTCCTATAGAATAATGTTTACACACATGATCTATGACCTGATTACAAAATTCAGTGCCATTGTCGGACCTTATCTGATACGGGAAGCTAAATCTTGGTATTATCTCGTCTAAAAGTAAATCCGCTACAATTTCTGCCGTTTTATTCCGTACTGGGAAAGCTTCTACCCATTTAGTAGCTTCATCTACAAATGCTATTATGTACTTATTCCCAGACAAGGTTTCCTTAAAAGGGCCAGATGTGTCAATAGACCACGATAACCCACTAGAATGTGCCACTCTAGTTTCTTGCACAGGCAACTTGATATTAGATTTCGATCTTTCTAAGCAGACTACACATGTTGTCGTGTATTTGTATATTTCTTTATACATATTAGGCCAGAAGTATTTGATCTTTAAAGAATCATATATTTTATCTACTCCTAAGTGTGCTTGATCGTGATAATGCCTTATCACGTCATCGGTCATGGCTTGAGGAATGCACAACCTTAGCTGCGGGTTATCGTCTCTATCACTAAGAAAGTATAATAGTTTATCCACTACTATGTATCTAGACGATGTCTCCTGACCTTTAGGCGATTGCAGCTCTCTGATTCGTTTTTGTATTACCTTATCCTTGGATTGCTCGGCGTGCATGTCTATTTGCTCGTCATGGTACCTGGGCTTCTGCGCAGGTACTACTTCCGGTTCCTGTGCGTACGTGTCTTGATTTGGGTCTATTAAATTTAGGTTTACTACATTTACCTCCTGGCTGCCTCCTTGTCCTTGACCGGACTCTACTCTAGGAGCCGAGGGCACAACGTACGCATGCCTACCTACATCTAAATGCTGTTGTAACTCGCTTTCACTTACCTCTGTGCTGGAGTCGCCATGTTGACATCTTGACAGCATGTCTGCAACCTTATTTTTCACCCCTGGTACATATTTAATCGTGACCTGGTATCCAGATATGGCCAGCGCATACGATTGTAGTTTCTTATTAGTCAAATTAGCTGTCAGTAAATATACTAAAGGTTGGTGATCAACAAAGCATGTGACAGGTGTGTCCTGGACGTAAACACTTAGTTTGTCTAAAGCAAATTTAAGTGCAAAACACTCTTTGACGACGGTGGAGCATTTCTGTAAAGAGGGACTTAGTTTATGCGAGAGAAAATGAATTGGTCTTTCATTAGGCATGCCTGGTATGATGCTATCCTCGTCCTCGCATTCTTGACATAACACCGCTCCTATACATGTGTCTGATGCATCGGTATATAATCTATATCCTCTATTTCTATCCGGGAACCCTAACATAGGAATTGTTGCTAATCTCTCTTTGAGTGTCTCAAATGCTAACTGACATTCGTTAGACCAACTAAAACGTGCATACTTTTTGGTTAGTTCTGTTAATGGTTTGGCAATCTCTGAAAAGTTAGGTACTATTCTCCTATAAAACCCACACATGCCTATAAAAGAGCGCACTTCCTTGACTGACTTTGGCGGAGGAACCGTTCGTATTGCCTTGACCTTGTCAGGATCTGGTTTATACCCTGTTTTATTTAAGATAAACCCTAGATAATGCGTTTCTTCGTCTAAGAAGCTACACTTGGACAGTTTTAGTTTTAGCCCGTTCTGTCTTAACCTATCAAAGACCTCCTGAATGTGTTTTAAATGATCTTCAAGATTTTTAGAGAAAACAATTATGTCATCAACATAAGGAATCGCGTATTTCTCGCAGCCCCTTAAAACCTTATTCATACATGCTTGAAATTGAGAGGGTG
>JAOUNS010000014.1 GCA_029880855.1 Gammaproteobacteria bacterium | reverse complement strand
GCTGCCCGGCAGCGGTACAGGGAGGTACCGTTGCCGGGCAACAAGTCGAAGTTGATGGTCACAACAGTCTTGCCTGTGGGGGAAACATTTTTGGTGACTTTTGATGTTCAAAAGTCACTCGCTCCCGTGAGGGAGTGAAATCAGGCATACGTACAGCGTGCAATGCAGCACAGTGGCTAAAGCGAGTATCACTTTTTCATTCAATGTTGTTTTTTTCCGCCTGCCGCTGCACGCCCAAGAAAAGAAACCCGGCTGTTCGGCCGGGACCGAACATCAATGACAGCATCGCGCAGCGATACACAATCAATAAAAAACATGCAGCGGCAAAACCACACCCCGCCTTAACCGTAAGTCATGAATCCCTTGGCTTCCGTCAACACAAACTGCCGGAAGGCTTCGGCGATGGGTGAGAGTCGTTTGCCCTGTCGATGCACGACATACCAGTGGCGGAGGATGGGGAAGCCGTCGATGTCCAGAACCACCAGCCGTTTGGTTTCCAGTTCCAGTTCCAGGGTATGAATGGAGACGATGCCCAGTCCCAGCCCGGCTTCCACCGCCTGTTTGATGGCTTCGTTACTGGTCATTTCCATGCCGGTTTGCAGGGTGATGCCTTTTTCGTTGAAAAAGCGTTCCATGGCGATTCGGGTGCCGGAGCCGCGTTCGCGCACCACGAAGGTTTCCTGCTGGATACGGGTCAGGGAGATGTGCTGTTCCGTGCAAAGCGGGTGGTCCGGCGGGGCGATAGCGACGAGGGGGTTGTCCATAAAGGCTTCCAGTTCCAGATCCATCCCTTCCGGTGGTCGTCCCATGATGACCAGATCCTTCTCGTTGTTCTCCAGCTGACGCAGCAGGGATTCCCGGTTGGTGACATCCAGACTGAAGGTGGTGCCTTCATGCTGTTTGGCAAAGTTGGCCAGCAGGCGAGTGGCAAAGTAGTTGGCGGTACTGGCTACGGCGATATTCAGGTGCCCCCGCTGGACCCCTTTGAGCTGTTCCAGCACATCCTCGGCCTCGTCCAGTTGTTGGGCGATGGTGCGGGAGTAGTGGTACATCTCCCGGCCGGCATCGGTGAGGAAGATCTTTTTACCCATCTGCTCAAACAGGGGCAGACCGGCGCTCTCTTCCAGCTGGCGGATTTGCATGGAGACGGCAGGCTGGGTCAGGTGCAGTTCCTGGGCGGCACGGGTGTAGCTGAGGTGACGGGCCACCGCCTCAAAGACTTTCAGCTGTCGGAATGTGACATTCATCCCCGGATAATAAGGGAAGTTTATGCTTTCGTCACTTCTTGCAATTTTTCCTGATGCTATAGGAGCTCGATTTCACCCCAGTGCGCCTTGTGTTTCACCGGCGAATTGAGGCTGTGGGGGTCGCTGGCGTGGCGGGTGATCAAGTCATTAATCCGTTGCTGAATGGCCCCCAGGGCCAGGTTACCTTCCGCACCCTCACCCATCGGCATGTGCAGGGTGTCCACACAGCGGTTCAACCAATCGACACGCTGCTCAATATGACGGCTGATCTGATTGGCAATGTCTTCAAACTGCAGGGCCATGACGGCCTGGCTCATGTTGTCGTTCAATACCCCGTCCAGTCCGGCAACCAATTGCATTTTCTCGTTCAGGCGGCCGTCCAGTTCGTTGATCCGGCCCACCAGATCGGTCACCCGATCTTTCACCTCTATGCTGATTTTCATGTCCCGACCGGCGATCTCCTGCATCACCCCCTGGGCAGATCGGATCCGGTCGCCGATAGCCGCCACCTGGGCACGCGCCTGATCACTGAAGGTTTTGGAATTGGCGGCCAGCAAGCGCATTTCATCGGCCGCCATGGCAAAGGGCTTGCCCTGGTTGCCGGCCCGGGCCGCCTCAATGGCGGCGTTATAGGCCAGTAATCCGGTCTGATCGGCGATGAGCTCGATCTCTTCCAGCGATGCCACCAGGACGGTGACGTCCCGGCTGATATCTTCCATGCGGTATACGGTATCCATGTTCTGTTTGCTGGTGGTCACCACCAGCTCGACCAGTTCACCGAGAAACGATTCGGTCAGACGCGAGAAATGCCGGATGCCGTGGATCTGTTCATCACACACCTGCTGTGAGTTATCCAGATCCAGCAACACCTCACGGATAAATGTCTGCTGCCGATGCAAACAGTCATTCATACTGTTGAACACCACGAAAAGTTGTCGGACTGAATCATTGACGACTTCGCGCAGTTTGCCGGATTCTTCACCAATATGATAAAACTCCGGTTTGATCACACTCTCCAGCAAACTGCCGACCTTTTCACCGGTCTCGGTCAACTGCAATAATTGTTGATTCAGGCTCCGGCGTTTTTCAGCATGGCGGGTGAGTTGCCGGAAACGAAAGCGGTCCAGCAGCCAGAATAAAGTGATCGCTCCCAGCAACAGCCCGGAGAGCAGTGACCAGGGCAATAACTGTGTTCCAATCAGTGCCGCCGGGATAAGACTCAGGGGTAGCAGAAAGTGTTTGAATGGCATGTTCCCGCTCCGTCACTATGTTAAACCATAGTGAAACATAAATTATTTATGGTTATTAAGAATGCCTTGCATTTCAATTATCGCCATTATTTGTGATGTCTTTAGCAAAATCAGGCACCGGATTACGGTTTTTCTGCGGCGGAGTCGCCGAATTTTCGTAAATTATGCTTTTATGCTCAATGTGTTATCATCCAGCCACTCGAAAAACAATAATTTCATTCGAGTGCCACGCATTCAGATCGTAAAACATGATCGTGCGGCAACATATCTCACGGCTCCCTCAACCAACTTGAGTCAGAAACAGTGGCCATTGGCGAACTCACTCTAACATTGCTGCTGCCCTTGCCGGGTGCCCTGTTAATTGCCTGTATACCGGGCGATCGAAATCAACTGATCCGCCGGATCGCTATTCTGTTCTCCCTGTTCACCCTGCTGTTCAGCTGGAGTCTGTTAGGTAAATTCGATCCCGCTGCCGGTCTGCAATTTGCCGAAGTTCACGACTGGAATTCCCGACTTGGCAGTTCGTTTGCGCTGGGGGTGGATGGTTTTTCTTTCCCCATGATCCTGCTGGCAACGCTGCTTTGTTTTGTCGCCGTGCTGGCCTCTGCCGGTATTACAGAACGGTGTAAAGGCTACTATGTGTTAATCATGCTGCTTGAATCGGCCATGTTGGGTGTATTCATGGCCCAGGACTGGGCACTGTTTTATCTGTTCTGGGAAATGACCCTGATCCCCCTGTTCTTCCTCATTGATCGCTGGGGTGGTCAGCAACGACAAACCGCCTCACTGAACTTTGTGCTCTATACCATGGGCGGTTCGGTCTTTATGTTGCTGAGTTTATTGGTGGTGTTTGACGCCATCCCCAACCACTCCTTTGCCATGAGCAATTTCCTGGCCGGGGCCAAGGCCCTGCCTCAACCGACCCAGGTGCTGATTTTCCTCGGCTTTCTGATCGGCTTTGGGGTGAAAATGCCGATTTTTCCCATTCACGGCTGGCTGCCCCTGGCCCATGTGCAGGCCCCCAGCCCGGTCAGTATTCTGCTCTCCGGTATTTTGTTGAAGATGGGTTCATATGGCCTGTTGCGCGCAGCGGAAATGTTGCCCATGGCCGTGGTCCAGTTGCAGAGCCTGTTGGTGGTATTGGCCTTTGTCAGCCTGATCTACGGTGGTCTGCTGGCCTGGCGACAGAGTGACCTGAAGGCCATGATTGCCTACTCCTCCATCAGCCACATGGGCGTGGTCCTGCTTGGGATAGCCACCCTGAATCTTGCCGGTTTGACCGGTGCACTGACCCAAATGGTGGCCCATGGGCTGGTGGCCGGCGCCCTGTTCCTGTTGATCGGCCTGCTCTATGAGCGCACCCATACCCGGGAAGTCACCCACTACAGCTCCCTGGTACAGACCATGCCCCGCTTCGCCTTCTTTACCACCCTGGCCTTTATCGGTGCCGTGGGGATGCCCGGTACAGCCGGGTTTATCGCCGAGTTGCATACCCTGATTGGCGGTTTCAGCCGTTGGGGCTGGATCATGGTGTTGCTGACGGTGGGTGTGCTGATCAGCGCCGCCTATGCAATTCGAACCGTGGGCTTCCTGTTTACCGGACCGGTTCGCAGCGAGATGCAAAGTGTCCCGGACCTGCAACGGCATGAGATGTTTGCCGCCGGTCTGCTCTGTGTGGGGATCATCCTTATTGGCGTAATGCCGGCTCAGGTCCTGAATCTGTTTCACCACAGTGCGAGCCGTTTCAGCGCGGTTTTTAGCGGGATGTAGGGCAGGCAGGTATGGCGCAGAACGAAAACTCCACCCGGCGATTCGAGGCACTGATACGTTCCATCGTCGATCATCTGGAACATGTGCTGCCCGGTCAGGCCCCGATTCAGGATTTCGTCCACCACAATACCCTGCATGGATTTCAGCATCTGCCCTTTGCCGAAGCACTGGAAGCCGCCCGTAAGGTAACCGGCGCAAACGGCTTTTTGCCCCTGAGCGAATTCCGGGACTTTTTGCAGACCGGGCGCGTGACCCGGGATGATTTGCTGAAGGTAATCGACAATGACCCGACCTTGCAGGCTGATACCGTCATCGCTGAATTTCAGGATGCCAAATTGTATCGTCGGGACGTGTTGCAGGCGGTACTCTGCCATCCCTTCCAGTCGGTCACCGGCAGTCAGTTAAACTGGCAGGTGGAAGAGATGCAGGCCTTTGGATCATTCCAGGCCGATGTCAGCCCGGCGTTTCGTCGGCTTCTGTTACAGCGCAGCGGCAAAGATACGGCTGATTCCATTCAAGATCTCTGGTCGGCCTGTCTGGAGAAACTGGATCTGGCCTGGTTCCTGTTCCACCCGGAAGAGTTGACCGACCTCTCACCCGCCCAGGCGGAGGCCATGTTGACCGAACTGGATGCAGGTGAACTGGAAGGCAGCGGCGACCTGCCTCTGGTCCACCAGATGGTGAGGAATGAGACCAATCGCATCCTGCGCAACTTGATCATTCGCGTCGGTGAGGACTACACCCTGCGCGGTCTGTTGTTGATGTTGACCGGCCATGATCTGCTGGATGAGATTCGCCCGCGACTGATCCGTTTTACCTCTTCCTGGCTGGATCTGGGTATCGCCGCCTGGCACAGCCCGGGCCGGGAGACCGGTTTTTATGCCGCCTGGCGACAAACGGCCATGGATGATCTGGGCCGGCTGCTGGACGATTTGCCGGAGTGGCGCGACGAACTGGAGATCCTGCCGGATGATCCGGTTGCGGTGATCGTCAATGAATTACAGCGTCTCAATTTGCTGCCCGAGGCGCAATGGGGCAACTACCTGCAACATCTGGCGCTGGAACTGCCCGGCTGGTCAGGCATGTTTAACTGGCGACACCGGCATCCAGAGTACGAAGAAAATCCGACCCGCATCGACATGGCCGATTATCTGGCGGTGCGACTGGTGATGGAGCGGATCTTTGCCCGGCAGTTATGTCGCCGCCTGTGGCAGGTGGACGCCGGCCTTTCCATGTTGCGCTGGTATTTTGGTCAACATCGATCAGAGCTGTATATCCGTTATCACCTGTATAACCATCCCTTGCCCGAGTATCTCACCAATCTCGCGGAGCAATTGACCTCACAGCCTTCCAATCCAAAAGACAATGCCCGCTGGGGACACCTGGCGGATCTGATCTGGACCTGGCTGAAAAGCCCGGCCGCGGATCACAACAGCGGCCATACGGTCTATCGCAGTGCCTGGCGACTGTTCCGTCTGGCACAACACCTGGGTTTAAGCGCGATCGAGATCAAGCAACTGGATGATGCCCAAATCGAGCAGTTGTTTGCCTGTCTTGATCTGGCCGAGCCACAGTTGGCCTGGCTGTTCCTGCAGGCCTACGAGAATCACTACCGGGATCAACTCTTTAATGCCGTGGTGCAGAATCATGGCCGCGGCCGCTGGGCGGAGCGCAAGCAACGTCCCGAGGCGCAAATTGTCTTCTGTATGGATGATCGGGAAGAGAGTATTCGCCGTCATCTGGAAGAGTCCAACCCAAAGATTGAAACCATGGGGGCCGCCGGTTTCTTTGGTGTGGCCATAAACTGGCAGGGACTGGATGATCAGAAAGTTACGCCCTTGTGCCCCATTGTCGTGACACCGGCACATGCCGTAAAAGAATTACCTCGCGAGGCGGCCATTGATCTCGCGCAACGACATCAACAACGTCGTGCCCTGCGACTTGTTGTGAAAAATATCCTGCATCATGAATCACGCCGTAATCTGTTAAGCAGTGCGGCGGTGATTCTGGCGGGCGCGCCATTGGCGCTGTTGACCTTGCTCGGCAAATTGTTCATGCCGCTGACGGTTGGTCGTCTCAGCAGCAGTATGCAACAGCGGTTTGATCTGCAGGTCCCCACTGATGTGTTAATCAATGCCGTCAATGACATGCCTGCAACCGTGGAACAACCCCGGCTCGGTTTTACCGATACCGAACAGGCGGATCGGGTCACCAACTTTTTACGCACCATCGGTTTGCGCAACGGCTTTGGCAAGTTTGTGGTGTTAATGGGCCACGGCTCCGGCAGCCAGAATAACCCGCATCTGGCCGCCTATGACTGCGGCGCCTGCAGCGGCCGCCATGGCGGTCCCAATGCCCGCACCTTTGCCGCCATGGCCAACCGTCCCGAAGTACGCGCCCTGCTAAAAGAACGCGGACTGGTGCTTGCCGATGACTGCTGGTTTATCGGTGCAGAGCATAATACCTGTGATGACAGTATCACCTGGTACGATACGGATCGCATTCCCGCCGGACTGCACAAGGCATTTTCCCGCTTACAGTCTGATCTCTATCAGGCCAGCCTCAATTCTGCACATGAACGTTGCCGGCGTTTCGCCTCTGCGCCCGACAATCCCGGCCTGTTTCAGGCACTGCGACATGTCAAACGGCGCTCACTCGATTTCAGTCAGACACGACCTGAATTGGGCCATGCCACCAATGCCGCCGCCTTCATCGGGCGACGCTCATTGAGTCAGGGCGCCTTCTTTGATCGGCGCGTGTTTTTGATCTCCTATAACCCGCTGGAAGATCCGGACGGCGCCATCGTTGAAGCGATCCTGCTCGCGGCCGGTCCGGTGGGGGCGGGCATCAATCTGGAATATTATTTTTCCACCGTGAACAATGAACAATATGGCTGTGGCACCAAGATCACACATAACGTCACCGGTCTGTATGGCGTGATGGAAGGAACCGGCAGCGATCTGCGCACCGGCTTGCCGAAACAGATGGTGGAGATCCATGAGGCCATGCGTTTGCAGATTCTGGTTGAGGCAACAACCGATATACTGGGCAAGATCTATGCGCGTCAGCCGGTATTGCAGGAACTGGTGGGGAACGGTTGGGTATTACTCAGCGCCAAGGACCCCTGCAGCGAACAGATCCAGGTTTTCGTTCCCGGGCGTGGATTTATTCCCTGGCAGGGCAAGACTGTTCCACTCAAAACGGTTTCCCAATCCGCAGACTGGTATTTCAATCAGTCGGGTCCACAAGAACCTGTGTTGATCAAACAAAAAGGAAAATCATCCCATGTCTGATCTCTGGTTCGGATTGATTCCGTTGTTACCCTTGTCGGCCTTTGTCTGGATCGGTCTGGGTATCCTGTTTGGGTTTTGCCGTGGGGAGGCAGGCGAAAAACCAACCAGCCTGATTGCGCTCCTGTTCAACCTGGCTGCCCTTGTCCTGCTGCTCACCTTTACCCTCTTCAGCCTGCAAGGTCGACTGCCTGCCCGGCTGGAATTGTTTGACTGGCTGCATAGCGGTACGGTCAATATCGCCGTCAGCTTCAGTACTGATCGTGTGTCACTGTTGTTGGCATCACTGGTGAGTGTGATCGCCTTTTTAACCATGCGCTTCTCCATACACTATATGCATCGGGAAGCCGGTTACCCGCGCTTCTTTATGATTCTCTCCCTGTTCCACAGCGCCATGTTGCTCATCTTCCTCGGCGGTAATGCCGCACTGGTGTTTACCGGCTGGGAGCTGGCCGGCATCAGTTCTTTTCTGTTAATCGGTTATGCCTTTCAACGCAACACAGCGGTGATCAATGCCAATCGTGCCTTTATAACCAATCGTATCGGTGATGCCGGGTTTATCCTCAGTATGTTTCTCTGTATTGTCTGGCTGGGTGATCTGGAATGGCAAACGATAACAACCAAAGCCGCCGACCTCGATACCTTCCAGGCAACCCTGATCGCGTCCGGTTTTGTGATTGCCGCGCTGGCCAAATCCGCTGCCGTCCCTTTCTCGCCCTGGATTGCCCGCGCCCTGGAAGGACCAACCCCATCCAGTGCCGTGTTTTATGGTTCACTGATGGTCCATGCCGGTGTTTTTCTGATCATTCGTCTGGAACCGGTCTTGTTACAATCGCCGCCGCTGCTGTACCTGCTGGGTATGATCGGTGTACTGACCGCCTTGTATGGCTTTTTGAGCGGGCTGGTACAAAGCGATATTAAAAGTGCATTGATCTTTTCCACCACGGCACAGGTGGGCTTGATGTTGTTGCTCTGCAGTCTGGGCTGGTTCACTGCAGCAAGCTGGTATTTGGCCGCCCATGCCGCCTGGCGTGCTTTTCAGTTCCTGAGCGCCCCGGCCGTTCTTAACCTGATTTCCCGTCCGGCCCGCCCGGTCCCGGCCCGGTTACAACGGATGCACCGACTCTATACCGCCGCCCTGCATCGGTTCTGGCTGGACAATATGGCGGACAGTATCTTTGTCCGCTCCACACAAAAACTCGCCGCCGAAATGAAAACCTTCGATGAAAAAATTATCGTGCCGCTGGTCAGCCTGCCTGCCCAGACCGGCGCCATCTCTTCGCTGGCACAGTGGGAACACCGCAAGGAGAGTTATTTCAACATTGCACAGCAATATATCGGTCGTGGTGCGGGCGTACTCGGCAAATTGATGGAGCGTATCGCCGGCGGATTACACTGGTTTGAAGAGCGCATGGTGTTGCGCTCCGGCAGCCAGGAGCTGCTGCAGGTCATCAAACGTGTCGGCGCCTATTTGCAACATGCCGATCTGCTGCTGTCACGTCCCCGTTATCTCTGGTTGCTGATCCTGGCCACCTTTGTGGTGATCCTGTAGGGAAGTGACAACGATGATATTCACCGAACTCGCCTGGCACACACAAATCGGTTATCCGATCCTGACCTTGCTGCAAGTACTACCCCTGTTGGCGGTGCCGGTCATGTTGTTGCTGCGCAACCGGAATGCACTGACCGGCAGCGGTTTTTTGTTCGCCCTGGCCGAGTTTCTGCTCGCGGTCGATCTGTATCGTCACTATGACCACGACAACAACGCTTTTCAGTTTGCCGAACGGCTGAACCTGCTCGGTCCGCTGAATTATCACGCGGCGGTGGACGGGATCAGTATTCTGTTTATTCTGCTCACCACCCTGCTCGCACTGCTGGTGATTCTGTACGGACGGATTCGTAACTACAGCGCCCTGTCACAATATTTTGTCATCCTGTTTGTGGTTGAGTCTTCACTGGTCTCCATGTTTGTCACCGTGGATTTGTTGTGGTTTGTGCTGCTGTATGCCTTGCAGTTATTGCCGATAGGTTTGCTGGTCTGGCGCTGGGCAACTTCAGTGGAGAAAGACAAGGCCCTGCTGCGTTTTCTGCAGTTCATGAGTACGGGATTTCTGTTGCTGTTATGCGGCACCATCATGCTTGGCCGGCAACATGTGGCAGCCGGTGACGGCAACTGGACCTTTGATCTTTTTGAGCTGGTGCGAAACCCCATTCCCGGCACCTATGATTCGATTATCTTCTTCCTGTTGTTCTACGGTATGGCGATCCGTGTACCGCTTTTCCCCCTGCACGGCTGGCTGCCCCGTGTAGCGGAACACGGCAGTATCGCCGTGGCCCCGGTGTTCCTGCTGGGATTGAAAATCGGCATCTATGGGATATTGCGTTTTATTTTCCCGTTGCTGCCGGAAGCGGTCATGCACTGGCATGTCTACGTGGTCACCTTTGCGGTCACCGGGGTCTTTTATGCCGCATTGCTGGCCATGTTGCAGGATAACCTGCGCCGCCTGCTGGCCTACGCCGTTGTCAGTCATACCAGCATTCTGGTCATCGGTCTGTTCAGTCTGAATCATCTTGCCATCCAGGGCAGTATGTTCCTCTCCGTTAACTTCGGTCTGGCCATTGCCGGTCTGTTATTCATGACCGGTCTGGTGTTTATGCGCACACGCACGACACTGCTGCCGCAACTGGGCGGTTTGTTTGATCGTATACCGATAATCGGTGCAACCTTCTTTGTGGCCGGTCTGGCCATTGTCGGGATGCCGGGGACACCGGGTTTTGACGGTGCACATCTGGTACTGGAAGCCGCCATGCATCACTTTGGCGCTCTGGTGACGATCGCCGCCGCCATTGGCAACGTGGTCGCCGCCGGTTTCCTGCTGTGGGCGTTCCAGCGCGCCTTCCTGTCACCGCCACGCGCGGTCAGTGCAGGCAAACTCAAACCCGTGCCGCCGGCCGGCCCACTGGAGATCACCCTTGCTCTGGCTATCGTCATGGTGTTATTGATCACCGGGTTTTACTCCGAACCCTGGCTGGAGTTAATCGAAAAATCGGCACAATTACTTAGTACACCCTTTGTGCGACCGGCGGGATAAAAATCGACATGCCAAACCTGAATGACATGCCCTTGTTGAGTCTGTTGATCATGACCCTGCCCTTCGGTGCAACCTTGATCTGGCTTGATCCCACGGAACGCTATGCACGCTGGATCACCCTGCTCACCGCGCTGGTTGATCTGTTGATCGCCTGCCTGATTATATTCCGCTTTGACAACAGCAAGGCATCCTATCAGTTAACCGAGCACAGTCTCTGGATTCCCACACTGAATATTCATTACAGTGTCGGCGTTGACGGTATCTCGGTCCTGTTCCTGCCCTTGACCGTGGTATTGTTCCTCGGCGTCATCATCGCTTCCTGGAACAGCATCCGCACACTGCCGCGTCTTTACTACACCATGTTGTTGTTACTGGAAAGCGCCACGCTGGGGATCTTTATTTCACTGGATACCATTCTGTTCTTCCTGTTCTGGGAACTGGCATTGATCCCCGGTTATTTTCTTATCAGCCTGTGGGGCATCGGGCCGAATCGGCGTTATGCCGCAGTGAAATACACCCTGTTCATGTTGCTCGGCGGTATACCGCTGTTGTTTGCTTTTGTGTTATTGGCCTTCAATCATGCCGCCGTCACCGGTAACGGACTGAGTTTTGAATTGCTGACCCTGCTCAACACCCCGATGGCCGGTAATCTGCAAACCATGGTGTTCTTTTTATTGCTGGCCGGTTTTGCGATAAAAACGCCGCTGTTTCCGTTCCATACCTGGTTACCGCTGCTGGCCCTGGAAGGGCCGGCCGCCATGGCTGCCTTGATCACCGGCTTAAAACTGGGGGCCTATGGACTGATTCGCTTTGCGATTCCGCTGGCGCCGCAGGCAGCGGTTGAATACCACTGGTTGCCGGCCGGTCTGGGTGTCATTGGCATCCTCTATGGTGCGTTGATCGCTCTGCAACAAAACAACCTGCGCCTGATGCTGGCTTTTGCAAGTATCAGCCATGTGGGTCTGGTGGTACTGGCGATCACCTCCTATAACATGCAAGGCATACAGGGCGCCGTTTACCAGTTGTTGAACTTTACGCTCGTTGCAGGCGGACTGTTTCTGTTAACCGGCTTTATTCATCATCGTACCGGTTCGACCCACACACACAGTCTGGGCGGCGCGGCAAAGACCATGCCGCTGTTGGCAGGCTTCTACTTATTATTTGGTCTGGCCGCCATCGGCCTTCCCGGCACCAATGGTTTCCCGGCCGAGTTATTGATGATTATTGGTGTATTGAAAGCCCATACCGGCGCCGGTCTGGCGGCCCTGTTTGGTATCGTATTGAGTGCCGCTTACTTCCTGCGCAGTTATCGCCTGACCTTTTATGGCCCGCTCACCAACCCGGTGGTGGAACAGGCCCAAGACCTGCGCAAACGGGAACTCATACTGCTGCTGGTGATGACCTGTCTGGTCATCTATTTTGGACTGTTTCCGGCGGCTATCCTCGATGTGACACAACTTGCCGGTGAGCAGTGGGTTACCCGCCTGTCCGGCAAGTGATCGGTGCCGCTTGACTTGTGCTAGTCATCATCAATACCCAGCACACCAACAAACTCATCCACCACATCATCCCCGACAAAAAAGGCCACACAGTGCTTTTCCTGCACATGTCGCAAGATATCTGTACCGGTAAGTGCCAAATAAACCCGGTTCTCACAATCAGGACAATACCGGGCCGTGTCACCCAGTATGTGAATCAGATCATCCCATTTTTTATAGCACGGCAGGTTGGCATCTTTGATGGAACGCATCCATGGTTGGCAGACATAGACCCGGTCCGATGACAACAAACCTGTCGCATATTGTTCAAGCAGGGCGGCAAATCGATCTGCATCATCGATCTGTATAAACTGCTCCTCACGAAAAAGGGTCAGGCCGGTGGCGAACGCCACTTCATCCAGAAAGTTTTGCACTGTTGCCTGATGGTAATAAAATACAAAGCACCCCTGTGCATCAATATCCGGGATGATTCGATACTTCCCGGCCAGATTAAACACTTCGCGCTTGTAGTTCAGTACATTGACTTTGGTCATGTGAATCCTGTGGATTAATATCACTAATTTATTTGCTACAAAATGTGGGCAGGGCCATACCGGCCGGGCAAGCCCTTTTGCACGGCCGTTACCCCTGCAGACATCTCCCGCCGGACAGCCCCATGCGGCCGGTTAAAGTTTTTATCGTCCTGAGTCGATGATTTATTATGAATTTCGGCCTATCCAAACCATATACCTATACCGATAATGGAAAACCGAGGGCATGACCAAACGATCCTCTTCCCTGTGGAGCAACCTGTTTCGCAAACGTAATCCGGTGACTGAACACATCATTGAGATGTGGTCCACCACACCGTTGTTCCGCGATATCCCAAAGCGGGAAATTCTGCAACTGGTGTGCGATATGCCATCCCGCTCTTATGCCGAAAATGAATATATTTTTCATGCCGGTGATCAGGGCGCCGGTGCGGCAATCATCCTCAGCGGCAAGGTGCAAATCCGCTCAGGTGACGTGTTGTTGGCCGAACTGACTGAAGGGGATTTTTTTGGTGAGATCGCCCTGGTGCTGGATGTCCCCCGCACCGCCGATGCCATCGCCGTCATGGATACGGAGCTGATCTTTTTCCTGCGTCCGGAACTGGAAGACTGGCTGTCACGCTCACCCTATTTTGCCGGTCGTCTGGGCTCCAATCTGGCCTATGTGTTGGCGCAACGTCTGATCCAGGCCAACAAGGCCCTGGAACAGGCCGGTCATACGGAACAGTTATGATTGGACGCATCCTTGCCAACCCCATCGGTCGAGCACTGGCTATCTATCTGGCCATGCTGCTGGTGCTGGTGTTGATGATCGTCCTGTTACAACCGGTACTTTTCCCATTGTTTGCCTCGTTCATCCTCTTCAGCATCCTGGATCCCTTCAAGAATCGCCTGTTACGCCACGGTCTGAACCATACCTCGGCCATTCTCATCGTATTAATCGGTGTCATTACCCTGGGTATCCTGGCCATGGTGCTGGGCGTGCCCATGTTGCTTGATCAATGGGAGTGGTTGCAGACCCGTATCCCGATCATCGCCACACAGATCGCCGCATTGATGGATATCCTCGGTGGCTCATTGATCAATCTGGCCGGTGTGGAGATGGACACCACACTGGGTGAACGCTGGCAGGCCGATCTGAAAAACTGGAGTGCCGAGGCGGTGGTCTCTTCCGCCGGAGTCATGATGCAATCGGCCATGAGTCTGGTGCTGATCCCGCTGATCACCTTTTTTCTGTTACGTGACTATCGCAAGATGCGCAACACCATCATCGACTGGTTGCCCAACTCCGCCTATGAGCTGGGCTGGTTGATCTACTTTCGGGTGGCTCAACGTCTGCAACGCTATGTGCGCAGTGTGGCCCTGCAATCCTGTATCGTTGCTTTTGTGACAACCACCGGCTTCTTTATAATTGGTCTGGATACCTCGATCCTGTTTGGCGTGTTGTCCGGTCTGCTGAACCTGATCCCTTATATCGGCCCCCTGCTCTCATTAATGCCGCCCATGCTGGCTGCATTGGGTACCGGCGCCCCCGATCCCATGATGATGCTGAGCATTGTCACCGTCATTCTCACCGCACAGATCATCGATAATGTGGTGGTCATCCCCAACCTGATCGCCACTACGGTTGACCTGCACCCCATGCTGGTGCTGCTGGGGGTGGTGGTCTTCGGTTTTCTGTTCGGTTTTATCGGTATGCTGATAGCCATCCCGGTGCTGACCTCCTCCAAGATTATCCTCACCGGTCTAATCAACGGCCTGCGCCGCCGGTTAAACGAGGATATCCTGTATGTTTCGCCATCACAGATCCAATAAATCCCACATAGTACATATGAATTTCTATGCCAGAAATGGCGGTATACATCTTTATCTGAATTTTCAAGTACATATTTGTGAAATCATGTTAAAGATTATAGGCAAATAACCGAAATTTATGTATGGAGATGTTAACAAGAAAATGCTGTTTGGCTAAAAAACAATCAGCAAGATATAAATTATGTATTATGGGGATAGACGATGTTGCAGTTTAAGTTACGGGAAAAAATTCTCCTGGCCTTTGCCTTGCTCGCCACCATAACCATTGTTGTCACCAGCCTGTCTCTTTGGTTCAAAGCGAATAACAAGGCCGAGATTGCGATTGAAGAACAGGTAAATGACCGCTTATTGGCGCTGAATGAAATCCGCAAGCACCAGATACAGGATTACTTTAAGACGTTACAAAGGAATATCAGGGCATATTCCATCGATTCCCTGACCGTTTCCATGGTCCAGTCCCTGGATCGCGGCTTTCGCAAGGATGCCGGCCAAATCAAGGGGTCGGACGAAGATAAAAAGAATCTGGCTGCTTACTACAAGAATGCCTTCAGCAAGTATTTCAATGAAAAGAACGGCCATGATCCGGAGTCGCTCGAACTGCTGGTGGAAAAAATGGATCCGGTTGCGGTCAGTTTCCAGCAAGGATATATCGCCGGGAATGATGCGCCATTTGGTGAAAAGCACTTCCTGCTCGATCCCGATGACGGCAAGTTATACAACACTGAGCATGCCACTCGCCATCAGCAACTTCAGACCTTTAAAGCCAAACTCGGTGTAGCGGAGATATATCTCGTCAACCCGCAGGGTTATGTGATCTACTCAACCAACAAAAACATCGACTTCGCGACCTCTTTGAAGAACGGCCCCTTTGCCCAAACCGCACTGGGCCGGGTGTTTACCGAATCAATTGCCGCCGAAAGTCATGAACATGTCTCGCTGAGTGACTTTACAGCTTACCTGCCGGCATTCAATGAACAATCCGCCTTCATTGCCTCGCCCATCCAGGATACGCTGGTTGATGATGCCTACGAGATACTGGGGATTATGATCTTCAGGATTACGCCTGAATCACTCAACAGTATCATGACCAACGATAAGCAATGGGACAAGATCGGACTGGGTAATACCGGTGAAAGTTATCTGACAGGCAAGGATAACCTGCTGCGCAGTAACAGTCGGGCAATATATACAAGCCTGCAAGGCAAAGGGCAGGATTTAGGTAAAATCGTTACCGATGCCAAGACCCGCACCATCATCAAGGCGCAGCAATCATCGATCGGTTTGTTGAATGTACACAGCATTGGAGTGGAAAAGGCACTGCAAGGTGAAACCGGCGTTGCAATCGGCAAGAGTTACACCAATGCCGAAGCCCTGTTTGCCTATACTCCACTGCAACAAAAAGGCCTGAACTGGGTCATCATCAGTGAAATTGATGTTCTTGAGGCCTTTCATGCCAAAATTGAACTGGGTAACAGCCTGCGAAACACCGCTGTACTTGTTACCTTAATTATGGTGGCCGTTGCCATTTTCATTGGCTGGGTTTTCTCCAATTCCATTACCAAGCCCATTATGAAATTCAATAAAGTCATAGCCCAAATCGAGAAAAACTCTGATCTGCGGTTGCGTACTGAAATTCATACCCGGGATGAAATCGGTGAAATGTCTGAGGCCCTGGATACCATGCTGGAGAAGTTTCAGGGGAGTCTGGAGCAGGTTGGTTCCGCCACCTCACAACTGGCTGCCGCCTCCGATGTGTTGAAAATGGTGACAGATGAAACCACCGCCGGTGTTGCCGTACAATCTGATGAAATACACCAGATCACCAGCGCCATTAATGAAATGACCGCCACCGTACAGGAAGTCGCCCGCAGTGCCTCCAAAGCGGCGGAATCAGCGCATGATGCAGATGCACGCTCTGAGGAAGGCAAACGCATTGTGGAACAATCCATCGACTCCACCCGTGCCATGGCGGAAGAAATCGAACGTGCTGCCGAGGTGATCTCCAGTCTGCATCAGAAGAGTGACAACATCGGTGCTGTACTGGTTGTTATCAAGGATATTGCCGAGCAAACCAACTTGTTGGCACTGAACGCGGCGATAGAGGCGGCTCGCGCCGGTGAACAGGGGCGCGGCTTTGCGGTTGTTGCGGATGAAGTACGGACGCTGGCCAGTCGTACCCAAACGTCGACAACAGAAATTGAGGAAATGATTGCACGATTGCAGGAAGGCGCCCAACAGGCCGTGGACGCCATCAGTCGCGGCCGGGAAAAAACGCTCTCCAATGTCGACCTTGCCGCCAAAGTGGGTGACGCACTGGTTGCCATCACCGCATCCATTGCCAAAGTAAATGAGATGAACACCATGATCGCCAGTGCCGCCGAGGAACAAAGCGCCACAACAGGGCATATCGACCAGAACATTGTCCAGATCAACCAAAGCTCATCCGCTATCGCCGGCCAGGCCAAGCAGGTTTCAGAACGTTGTGATGAACTGACCCTGCTGGCCTCAACCCTGCAACATATGGTGGCGCAATTCAAGACCACGTCCTGATTGCGTAAAACAACGGCGGTCAAACCTGAATGAGATCGACAGGGATGTCACAGCAAGTGTTAAAGACCGGTATCCCTGCGGCTAAAAGCAGATCCCTGTACCGCTGCCATCGGTGAGGGTACGCATAAAGGCTGTCACGTCATCCATCTCCTGTTGCGTCAACCCCAGAAAATCAACATCAGCGGTGATGTTTGCACTGACTTCCGGCGCCGGCACCGCCGTCACTTTTTCATCAATGTTGTAAAAGGTCATCACTTCATCCAGAGTGGCGAAGACACCGTTGTGCATATAGGGTGCGGTCAGGGCCACATTGCGCAAGGTGGGTGTTTTGAACTTGCCGTTTTCACTCGCCCCCTTGCGGGCTCCGAGTCCTTTGTCGATAAAAGAAGGATTGGCCACGTTGGCTGGATTATTCGGGTTCTTTGGCACACCGATATTAAAATATCGATGGTCAGTCAGCAGAACCTTGCCCGATACCGGATCAGGCGTGGTGCTGTGGCAGCCGCTGCATTTGCCCTTGCCGTTAAAAACAGTCAACCCGTTTGCTTCATTGGCAGATAACGGATAGGCCGTCGCATTTTGCAAGTAGCAATCAAATTTTGAATTGAACTTGTTCATTTCAGCGGAACGTTCAAAGGCGGCGATGGCGGCAGCTATATTGTTGAAGGCGGTATTGGCATCGGCAAAGACATTCGCACCATATACCGCCATAAACCTGTCGGCATAGGCGGCGGTACGGACCTTCTCTACTACGGCAAGCACATTGCTGTTGGCCATTTCGAGTGGATTCAAAAACGGATCCTTGGCCTGTTGTTCCAGACTGTCACGCCGACCGTCGAGGAATTGGCCGCCCGCGTAAAACAGTGTACCGCCCACATCAACCTGACCAAAGGCCGGTGTAAAACCGGCATAGGCGCTGGTGGGTGCATTACGATTGCCAAAACCACCGCTCGGTGAACCTTCTGATACCGGTGCGTTTTGTGTCACATCCGGATCGGCAAAACCGACTGCCGGGTCGTGGCAATCGGCACAGGATTGATTGCCATTGGCAGACAAACGGCGATCAGTAAAGATAAGCTTGCCCACTTCTGCTGCGGAGGATGCAGGCGCACCACCGCCACCGGCCCCGCCGCCACAGGCGGTAACACACAAGATCATTCCACCCATGAAAACCGGATATATCCACCGCATAAACTGCATCCCGCGTTTTTTAAACACACATCGCCTGTTCTGTCATTGCCCAGGCAGAACCAAGGATCATACAGGGATTGACCGAAGGCACTTGATCCAGGTCAACAAACCCTTGCATCGGTCACACCGGATAATTCGAAATGCGATTCAGATCACACTCTGAATACGCCGCAGATGTGCGTTGACTAATCTTCCAGGAAGACTTTGAGTTGAGCATTCCGGTTGACGGTTAACCAGTTACGCCAGTAATCGGCGGTTTTGCCGGGATAACGCTGCAAGGCGAACTTCACAAACGCATCGCGGTAACGCAACCACTTGCGCTGTGTGTCACGGATCCCTTGTTTGGTTACTGTGCCATATTGCTCCGGTTTTTCCTTTGCCATGATTTGACGATAGATCGTGTTCAATTCGGCATCGACCTGTTTAAAATTACCCGCCGCCGGAAACCTGCCCGCCTCAAAACCACGTATGGCTGTTAAAAAGGCCTCTTTCAGCTCGGCATGTTCAGCGATGGCAATCGAGGCCCGCGCCGTACCGGACATATCCTGTTCTTCGGAAGAGTGGGTATCCCAAAAGATATCTGCTTTTTCAAAAGCACTCATAAATAGTTTGCGCTGTTGTTCCGTCCAGCCTGCCTGCAACGCGCCAATCTCCTTACGACGCTCCGCCTGCCGCACCGCCTCGGCCCGGGCAGAACAAATACCGCCATTCATGCCACTGGTGACATGATCACAGAACAAAAACGGTTTGTGCAGTACAGGCTCTTCACGCGTGGTATAGAGAGTTTCCACCATACCTTCCAGTTCCGCCGGTACACCACTGCCATGACAAACCAGAGACAGGGCCAACAACGGCTGTCGTTTCACACCCCAGCCGTTGGCGTAGATTTCCGCCAATCCAGCATTGTCCACGTATGACTCCGACAGCAGACATTTGCGATATTTTGTATAGTCCTGAGCGACATCAATACCATGTTGATACGCATCACAATTACCTTCCTGCTTCGACAGGCGTGTTTTTTCTTCTGCTGAGGGCAGATCAGCGGCGGGTGGTTGTAATTTACCGGCTTCAACACAGCGATCAACGGTCAGCAGCATGGACTCGGTGCCATAACCCAAATCAACCCTGTTCTTTCTTGCCAGATCAGCCAGTCGTTTCGCCAACACCAGATCGGTTTTATTGTTGGCCCGAAATAACGCCCCATCCAGCGCATAACGCAAGGCATCCTCATGCCCCAGTTCGGCGGCCTTGACGTAATACCTGAGTGTGTCACCGATAGAGTTATGCCCGAGCCAAAACCAGGCCTCGGCCAGATTTTGATCGGCCGCTTTTTGCGCCCAGACATGGGCGGCCTGATAATCCTTCTCGGATATCGCTTTGGCGTAGTCAAGCTGTGCCGCAGCGTTACCCTGCTCCGCCGCCGCACGCAGCTTGTTCAGATCAGCTTGAGTGATTTCAGCGGCAGACAAAGCCGCGCTTGCGATAAAGTACACGCACAGGATGGATATACACCAACGCATTGATTCTCCCCATTGCCGAACCGGCCGTTTTTATTATTCTTTATCCTTGCCCATCAACGCGGCGAGTTGACTGAACGGATTGTGAGTTGCCCCTTTGGGGTCTTTGTCCGCAGCAGCCATCCCGTCAAAGCCGCGCACCTTGTCGACATAACGCTGGTGCTCGTTGTCATGGCAATAGAGGCAGAGGTTCTCCCAGTTACTGCCGTCAGCAGGATTATTGTCATGGTTGTGATCCTTGTGATGGACGGTGAGCTCTTGCAGGTTCTTGTGGGTAAACTCCCGGCCGCAACGCCCGCAAATCCAGGGATGAATTCGCAGGGACTGTTCACGATAACCTTTCAGACGTTCTTCCGCCGCCTTGCGTGCTTCAGCCGCGATACGATCCAGCTTTTCTGTATTGATCTGTTTTCCCGGTGTCCGCGTCAGCTTGCTCATGGTTATGCTCCAGGCTCTTGCATGGCCTTCTGTTTATTCTTTGACAATCATGACACTCTCCAGTGTCAGGCCGGTCAGGTCACGCAGGGTTCGCCACAAATAATAGAGAATGGCGAAGATCATAAAGGTGGAGGGAATGGCGATCATGGGATAGCTTAACAGGGTCAGTCGTCCCAGTTCTTCATTGAAGGCGGTACTGCCGGCCGGACTGACCACGATCCATTTTGCCAGCACATAATTCATCAGGGATGAAAAGAAGAAGGTGGCGCCGAATAAATAATTGGCATTCCGCAGACGTTGTTCAAATGGTTCGGTATTGCCGGTCTCCGTCAGGCGGTCATGGATCATTTCCACACGGACGATCGCCGGGTTATAGACCATGGTGCGAATCAGGGGATAACGGGTATGGGTGGAGATTAACACGGCAATCCCCATGATGGCGGGCATGGCGGCTTCCTTGACAGCCAGCCATTGCGGATCAAGTTTCAGCAAACCAATACCGCCGGTTAACAATACACTGACAATGCCCAGTATGGCGATGAAATTATATTTTTTATGCCGAATCAGTTCCAGCAGTCCCCAGCCGACAGGGAAACACAACGCCACGATCAAGGCACCGGTCGCACCAAGATCGTCATCACCGCTGAGCTTCATCAGTATGACCGACGGTATGACGATACTGATTAACAGATCGATCAATGGAGATGACTTGTGTTGTTTTACCTGCTCAACCATGACTTGCTTACCTCATCAATACCACTATAGAAATCCGGGAAACATCATACTCCCATTGCGCTGATTATAGACCCGGTCCCGCTTAATTTGTTCGTCGAGCTATCACACTATCGACACATTTTTTCCCTGACTTGAACCCATTCCGGGACAGGCCCCTGCAACCACAGGTCTGTTCCGGTTTACTGTTTAACCACTCGCTTCCTTGCGTTTGAACAGTTTGCCGAACACTGCACCGATACCGACCGGAATAACAACCCCGATTTTTTTCAAAACCAGCCGCAAGGTAACCAGGATACCGGTCCCGGCCGGTTATATTTTTTCCCAGTGATGCAGTTCCATAGTCCCTTCCTCAGTAAACCGGACAAATTCCCGTGTCACAGGATGATAGGTGTTTGGATTGATACCCGGTTCCGTGTGCAACAAAGTACCGTCCGCCACTGACCATACCGTCAATGTATCATCTTGCTCTCGACTGCCCGAGAACAACCATTCGTCATAAATAAACGTATCCATGGTCGGCCCGGGAAACCAGTCCAGCAATTCTTCAGTACAGGCGTCATAGACAGCGACGCTGTCGAGTGGAATATCATTGGCTGCCTGCAAATCCTCCAATCCCCAGATACAGAGATGCCGGTTATCCAGCCAGAAAAACGGTGAATCCCAAAAATAATCCCAGATGGCATAACTTTTTTTTGAGAGGCCGATATCCGCCTCCCACACGTTTTCTGTTAACCACGTTTGCAGATCCCAGCTGAAGGCCACCCCCACCGGATGCCACATCCAGCCAATGGTCGCGATGCGCTGCCGGTCCGGCGAGATACACAGCTCGCCATACCATTCGGTAAACAGCGACTCATTATCCCGCTCGGGCAACTCCTCCATATCGCGTTCCGTCAAACAGACGCGGCTTTCCAGATCGGTGATGTCCAGCCGGTTCCAGTCGGTGGCATGGATCACCAGCATCCTGCCCGCCTGCTCCACAAAGGCGACCGGGAAGAGGGTATGTTCAGTATGATAATCACCACAGTCCAGATTCAGGACGCGTCGTCCTGCGGCGAGTTCAACCACGACACCTTTGTTACCGGTATAGTCTTCGCCCCGGTAAACCAGGCTGGTAATGGCTGCGTAACAATTATCCGGACTGACCAACAAGCGGATGGCACCGTCCCGCCGTATCAGTTCATGGCGATACTCGGCCACCAGTCGACTTGCCTGTGTTTTCAGATCAATCTGCAGCAGGCGACCGTCCGCATCAAACACAACAGCAGCGCTGCTGCCGTGCAATGGTGCAAAGGCGAGGATCCGACTGCCATTAAACAGATTGGTGGTGAATTCACGCCGTGTAAACTGGAACGGTTCCGTCCGGCAGCGGATTCCGGGTTTGCCTTCACGGCGAAACCAGCCGTCCTCTTCCCGTTGCTTTATACATCCCTTGCACAGATAGTGCGGGGCGAAGAGTTTTTTTTCCGCGCAGCGTTTACAGATGTACTCGGCTCTGGTGCCTTCGCCGGAAAAACGCTTAATCCCGTCGGTAGAGGTTCGATTATAAATATGTTTACAGACAATGATGTCTGCGGCTTCCGTGTGTTGACAGCGTTTCGTACTCACTGTTTCCTGTCCTGACTTCGATCCTGTTAATACTGAAATGGCGACTCAGCCGGGAGTTAATCATCCCGGGCCAGATAGTCGAGCAAGCGCTGTTTGTCCGGCTGCTTGTTGAGCCAATCCCGGAACACCCGGGCCTGCTGATAGGCCTCAGCCCCCAACTCCTGCTGAAATCGCGCTTCCACCAGGTGTTGCGCGTCTCCCTTGCGGATGGAAGCCTGCCAGGGGGCATTGAAAATCGCCGTCATCCCGGTTTGCAGATTGAGACTCTCCAACAGCCCCCATTCCCCCCCATCCAGCCAGAAACGGCCGCAATTGCCGCACAGGTCGATATGATTCTCCCCCTGTGCATCGATGCGGTACTTCGCCATCAATTTACTGCATTTGGGGCAAACCAGGGCCTTGGTGGTATCCGGCGGGGCGGCAGACATCTCTGCCCGGGGCGTTTGTGAGGCGGGTTGTTGCTCGGCCCACATCCTATAGGCGAGCAGCTCAATCAGGCTCCCGCCACAACGATTACAAGCGAAGCCGGGCAACCCACTGGTGACTTTCGCCGGACTCAAACTGCGTGACTGACAAGCAGGACAATCCATATCAACACTCTCTGGTAATAAACATCAGTATCACTGATTAAATTATTCTTATTTATATATAAGGCTGAATAGCGGCATAATACATCGGTGTACTGATCTCTGGAACCCTGGGCGCTGAAAAACAACCCTGTTTACTCCGCGGCAAGCCCGATTTCAGCCATGAGTATTTGTGTGGTGATAGTTAAAAAAGCCAGCAATGACAAGGCCTGCCGGACACATAAGTATTTATTTATGCTTGCAATCAAGAATCCTGAATTTACTTTATGATTGCCCTGCGTATACTTCTCTCACTCTAAAACCTGCCATTCACCTATAGTTTATAGGTTATTAAACAGAGCAGGTATTAGGTACCGATCACTAACCAAAAACTGACTCTCAGGAGGCCAAAACATGGCTAAGAAATACGATGCGGGTGTGAAAGAATACCGCGAAACGTACTGGATGCCGGATTACACTCCAGTTGAAACTGATATCCTGGCATGCTTCAAAGTAACTCCACAGCCTGGTGTACCCCGTGAAGAAGTTGCTGCTGCGGTAGCTGCTGAATCTTCAACCGGTACCTGGACAACAGTTTGGACTGACCTGCTGACCGACCTGGATTACTACAAAGGTCGCGCCTATGCGATCGAAGACGTACCCGGCGATGACACCTGTTTCTACGCTTTTGTTGCTTACCCAATCGACCTGTTCGAAGAAGGTTCTGTTGTAAACGTTCTGACCTCTCTGGTTGGTAACGTATTCGGCTTCAAGGCCCTGCGCGCTCTGCGTCTGGAAGATATCCGCTTCCCGGTTGCTTACGTTATGACCTGTAATGGTCCGCCACAGGGTATCCAGGTTGAACGCGACATCATGAACAAATATGGTCGTCCAATGCTGGGTTGTACTATCAAGCCGAAACTGGGTCTGTCTGCCAAGAACTACGGTCGCGCCTGTTATGAAGGTCTGCGCGGCGGTCTGGACTTCACCAAAGACGACGAAAACGTTAACTCTCAGCCGTTCATGCGCTGGAAGCACCGTTTTGACTTCGTAATGGAAGCCATCCTGAAAGCGGAAGCCGAAACCGGCGAGCGTAAAGGTCACTACCTGAACGTAACTGCACCTACTTCTGATGAAATGATGAAACGTGCTGAATACGCCAAAGAAATCGGCGCACCGATCATCATGCACGACTTCCTGACCGGTGGTCTGTCTGCCAACACCCAGCTGGCTCAGTGGTGTCAGGACAACGGTATGCTGCTGCACATTCACCGCGCCATGCACGCCGTACTCGACCGTAACCCGCACCACGGTATTCACTTCCGCGTACTGACCAAGGTTCTGCGTCTGTCCGGTGGTGACCACCTGCACTCAGGTACTGTTGTTGGTAAGCTGGAAGGCGACCGCGACGCCACTCTGGGCTGGATCGACATTATGCGTGACAGCTACGTTAAAGAAGACCGTTCACGCGGTATTTTCTTCGACCAGGATTGGGGCTCAATGCCCGGCGTTATCCCGGTTGCTTCCGGTGGTATCCACGTATGGCACATGCCTGCTCTGGTCAGCATCTTCGGTGATGACTCTGTACTGCAGTTCGGTGGTGGTACATTAGGTCACCCCTGGGGTAACGCTGCCGGTGCAGCTGCCAACCGTGTTGCTGTTGAAGCGTGCGTTGAAGCTCGTAACATGGGTCGTGAACTTGAAAAAGAAGGTAAGGACATCCTTACCAACGCTGCCAAGCACAGCCCTGAACTCAAGGCCGCGATGGAAACCTGGAAAGAAATCAAGTTCGAATTCGACACAGTTGACAAACTGGACGTTGCTCACAAATAAGCAACCCGGGTTTCGAACATACGGCACAGCCAGTTGATGCAGAAACAAGGCGTGCGAAATTCGAGCAGCACAGTGTATATGAAATACATGAGCAGCGGAGAATGAGCACAACGAAGTTACTGCGCAACTGGCGAAGCCGGAACGAATTTGAAATTATTTTGGAGATTAAACAATGAGTGATATGCAAGATTACAAATCAAGCCTGGCTGATACAAACAGCCGCAAGTTTGAGACTTTCTCTTACTTGCCCCCGATGGATGCCAAGCAGATCCGTGCCCAGATCGAGTACATCGTATCCAAAGGCTGGAACCCTTCCATTGAGCACACAGAACCTCAAAATGCCGGTGGTTCTTACTGGTACATGTGGAAGCTGCCTATGTTCGGTGAAACCGACGTAGACGCTATCCTGGCTGAATGCGAAGCTTGTCACAAAGCCCATCCGAAGAACCATGTTCGTCTGCTGGGTCTGGACAACTTTGCACAGTGTGCAGGTGCATCAATGGTTATCTTCCGCGGTCAAGCTGTTTAATTAGCCGGGGAATAACCTGAAAACAAAAGGCCCCTGCTACATCATGTGGTCAGGGGCCTTTTTTATAAGTTGAGAATGTAAATAGAGACAAGTTATGCCAAGACCGCCACAATCAGGAAAATCCGATCGTTATGTAGGTATCGATAATGATCTTTTTGGCGGTATGACCACGATCGGTAAGACAATTCGTGATGCCCGGGTGTTTGGCCTGATTGAAGAAACTGAAACCTGTCAGGGTTGGAACCTGGCCGGGATTAACAACTTGTTAGACAAGGTTAATGCCGAGTGGGATAAATACGGTTGCCTGGTCAGCCGTTTACCTGAAGATTTATTTGAGCGCCATCAACGTATTCACGGTGAAGCCGTGAAAATTGCCCGCGAACAGGGCTGGGATGGCGACTATGAAACTCACAGTGATACATAAATATTTATTAACCAATTGTTACATAAACATTAGCGAAGGTGTGTTATGGCGACTAAAAAAGCGACTGTAGCGAACATAAGCAGTAATACTGTTGATCCCGAACAATATGTCATCAAAAAAGAACCCTACTTCGAACCCGTAGCCAACGAAATTGAGTTGTACGAAGCAGCATACAACGCACGTATGCCAATGATGTTAAAAGGTCCGACCGGCTGTGGTAAGTCGCGTTTTGTCGAATACATGGCATGGAAGTTAAAACGCCCGCTAATCACGGTTGCGTGTAACGAAGATATGACCGCATCTGACCTGGTGGGCCGCTTCCTGCTGGATAAAGACGGCACCAAATGGCAGGACGGCCCTCTGGCCACTGCGGCGCGTATTGGCGCCATCTGCTACCTCGATGAAGTGGTTGAAGCACGCCAGGATACGACCGTCGTTATTCACCCGCTGACTGACCATCGTCGTACCTTGCCTTTGGATAAAAAAGGTGAGCTGATCGAAGCCCATCCGGACTTCCAGCTGGTGATCTCCTATAACCCGGGTTACCAGTCTTTAATGAAAGACCTGAAGCAGTCCACCAAGCAACGCTTTGGCGGTCTGGATTTTGATTATCCGGTTGAAGAGACTGAAATCAAAATCGTTGCCAAAGAATCCGGTGTTGATGAAGCAACGGCAAAAAAACTGGTACAGATCGCACATCGTGCCCGTAACCTGAAAGGACATGGTCTGGATGAAGGTATCTCAACCCGTCTGCTGGTTTACGCAGGTCAGTTGATCAGCAAAGGCATTAATGCTGAAGCCGCCTGCAGCATGACTATGGTAACGCCGCTGACCGATGATCCGGACATGCGCGACACCCTGAATGCAGCAGTGCAAACATTCTTTGGGTGAGACAAGACCGTTATGACTTAATGTCATAACGCAGCTTGTCGAACGCCATGCAGGGATGCATGGCCGGGCTGATCCTTCATGGACGAATCAAAGACTATGACGATTAGATTGTGAGACAGAAAAGCTAATCGGAAAAGAGGCTAACCATGTCTATCAAACTCGAAGATTACGAAGATCAGTTGAAGGATGTTGCCCCCGAGATACGTGATGTACTCGAAGGCACCTTCCATGAAGCCGCACGTATCATGTCCCCAACGGGGCTGGAAGCCTATTTAACCGGCGCCAAAGCCATGTGCAACCTGGGTCGGGGTAAAGACCTGGTCATCACCTACCTGCAGGAAATGCCGCTGGTGGCCAAGGAGTGTGGCGAAGACATCATAAATGATTGTATAACCGCTGCGATGAAACTGTCTTCCATGACATCCGGCGAAGTGATCACCTTAATGCTGGCCAGTTTGCCGTCAGCGGCCCGTCATCTGGGTGATGGGGAACTGCTGCGTGGTTATCTGACCTTCATTCACCAGTTTGCCTCAACAGCCGCCCGTGGTTTACGCCCCATGCTGAACCACATGGATGAACTGCTGGACAAACTGACCTTAAGCGGTTTGCGTCGCTGGGCGAACTTTGGCGCCCAGGCCTATCGCCGTGATTTCAACAACCTCACCACTTACTTTAACCTTGAATCAGCGGATTCAAAGGCGATGTTACAAAAAGAACGTCGCGGGGTGCTGTTTATCAAGGTACAGCGCAAACTGAATTTTTACCTGCGTGCCCTGTGGGGTCGTGACTTTTTCCTGCGCCCTACCGGTGCTGATTACACGGATTTTCGTCCTTATATTGAACATCGTATCCTGCATATGCCGGATGCGGTGGATGACTATGGGAAAGATGATAACATGGTTGCCGGTCTGGAACTTTACCGCGCCACTGCAGCACACATGGCGGCGCACATGTGCTATACGGACTCAGCCATTTCGGCTGAACAGTTAAGCCCTGCACAGATGTTTTTCATCGGCTTCATGGAAGATGCCCGTGTCGAATATAAAGCGACAAAGGATTTTCCGGGTTTGAAAAAGCTCTGGACGACACTTTTGAAAATCACTGATGAGGATGATGTACCTGAGCACCCTGCAATGCTCGAGCTGGAGCACATTGCTCACATGCTGCTGGATAGTTCAGTCACAACGAATGATGCAGAAGTTGCCGAGATAGTAAAGCGTTTCCATGCAGAAATCGAAGAGAAGCAGGACGACAACAACTACTCATGGCACATGGGTGTGGAACTGTTCAATCTGTTCTCTGCACGCAAGAATGTTCCCAGTCTGCGTATTTTGGAGCGGATTCGTATTCCTTATCGCGATGACAACCGCTTCATCTGGGAATTTGCCGAATTCGACTGGAGTCAGGGCGTCGAGTACATGGCAGCCAGTCAGCGCCAGGTTCGTCGTGTCATGAACATCATGGAAATGGCCAATGAAGTGGATTGTGAACTGGCCGGTGATGATGCCCAGGAGATCTGGATCTGCCCGGATGAGATGTTCCCCTATGAAGACGATCTGTCTGCCGGCATGAAAAGCTTTAATGACATGTGGGGTAAAGAGCCGGTATCTGATCCGTTCCACTACCAGGAATGGGATTACCAGATCCAGTTGCATCGCCCTGACTGGGTAACCGTCTATGAACGTCGCCAGAACAGAGGCGACCCGGAAGACATCAACAATATTCTCATTGAGTACAAGCCGATTGCGCATCGTATACGCCAGATCATCGACCTGTTGACACCGGAGGGCGTCCAGCGTATGCGCGGCCTTGAAGACGGTGACGAACTTGATTTAAATGCCGCCATTGATGCCATGGTTGCGATTCGCATGGGCGAACAGCCCAGCCCGCGTATCACCATGCGCAATGTATTGAACACGCGGGATTTGTCTATCGTGGTATTGATGGACCTGTCGGAATCCACCAATGAGCCGATGGGTGGCTCAGAAAAGACGGTCCTGGAATTAACCCGTGAAGCGGCAACTCTGGTGGCCACAGCGATTAATGGCATCGGCGATCCCTTCGCCCTGCACGGTTTTGCTTCTGACGGACGACACGACGTGCAGTACTACCGTTTTAAGGACTTCAGCCAGCATCTTGATGATGAAGTGAAAGGTCGTCTTGCGGGTATGAAAGGCAACCTGTCCACACGGATGGGTGCAGCCCTGCGTCACGCCGGCTACCACCTGCATAAACAACCCGAGCGTCGCAAACTGATCCTGCTGGTCACCGATGGTGAACCCGCTGACATTGATGAGCGCGATCCGCAACATCTGCGTCATGACACCAAAAAGGCTGTTGAGGAACTTTACAGCTCCGGTATCCTGACCTACTGCCTGACCCTGGATCCCAATGCAGATGCCTATGTGAAACGTATTTTTGGTGAGAATAACTACACCATCATCGATAATGTCGACCGTTTACCGGAAAAACTACCGACACTGTTTGCCTCACTGACTTCGTAAGTGCAGGCGCCATAAGCATCCGACCCGGCCGGTATTTATACCGGACCGGGCTTTTTTTCCCCGATATATAGATTACACTTATTAAACAAGTGCAGCTCAAAACGGATTAAAGCCTTTTGAAGACCATATATCTCTACAACCGCCATAACGAAGTGCCTGTGCTTACCGCCAGAACGGGCAAGGTTGAGGCCAACCATTTCAATCATGTACAAACCGCGATGATGCGACTCGGACCCGAGTTACGTTTCCGCATCCCGAAACTCAAGCATCTGGACCTGATCCTGCAAAAAGGCGCCTGGATTGTTGTGGACAGGGCACTCTCTGATTATCCGATTCTGTGCTGGACCGACTTTCAAACAGAACACCGGGAAAACCTCCACGAACCCATTGTTTGTGAAATCCGCATATTCCATTTCGCGGCTACCATGATCCTGAAAAAAACCTTAAATGCTATGGAGATGTTGCTGGGCGAGGAACTGGACAAACGGATGCCCGACGAGACCTTTAGTGTTTTACCCTTTCATAAACGAAAATTTTAAACTCTGGTTATACACCCAAACATCACTGTACTTTGATGGGTCACAATACCACATAGCGCCACCTGCGAAACTGCATGCACGACATGCTATACAACAACACCCTGACCTGGAAAAGGTCTTGCTCGCCATTTGGCAGGCATACAAGCAGGATCGAATCGAGTGAAAACCGCACCAGGTGTTGTGCTATAACGCTGTACGAATATCACCACTGACAAACCACCGCTCTCTTGCCATACTTGAACAGGTATTGGTGAATTGACAGGTTGTGATCATGGAACGGGAGTTTGCCAACAAGGTTGTCCTGGTGACAGGTGCAGCATCCGGTATCGGTAAGGCCACCGCCCTTGTGTTTGCCGAACAGGGAGCGAATGTCGTTGTTGCGGATATCGGCAGTGACGGCTGCGACGCCACGGTAGAACTGATCAAAGCAGCGGGTGGTAACGCACTGGCGATAACGGCGGATATCAGCGATGAAACCGCTGTCCGCAGCATGCTGGATTCCACCATCAAGCATTACGGCCGGCTGGATCATGCCTGCAACAATGCCGGTATCCTCGGTTCCATGTTGCCACTGACTGCCGATTACAGCGTCGATACCTTTGACAAGGTCATTGCTGTCAATCTGCGCGGCACCTGGCTGTGTATGAAATATGAAATTCCTCTCCTGCTCAAGAGCGGCGGTACCATTGTCAATACTGCCTCCATTGCCGGACTGGTGGGCTTTCCCACCCTGTCTGCCTATGTGGCCGGCAAGCATGGCATCCTGGGGCTGACCAAAACCGCCGCGCTGGAATATGCGACACAGAACATTCGCATTAATGCCGTCTGTCCCGGCGGGGTACGCACCCCCATGGCCGGTTTTACCGGTGAAAACGATGCGGCGGCCGAGGCCGCCTCCGCGCAATATGCACCCAATGGCCGGGTGGCGGAACCGGAGGAGATCGCCGACGCCATCATGTGGTTGAGCTCAAACCGCTCAAGCTATGTGAACGGTCATGGACTGGTGGTCGATGCCGGTTCGACGGTGCGTTAACACTCGCTAACGATCATTTCCGTCAATCATCAACAGCACGCACATCCGGCCGCAGGATGATTACTCTCTGTGTGGCTATCACGCAAAGCATCAATACTAAATATGGTTTTATTACTTAGAAAAAGGTCATTTACCGGCACACTCCCTGTATAACTGCAGCTTTTTTGACGTACATCATTTTCTTACGGATTAGGCGCCGCTACGTTTACTATAAAATCAATAAATTTTTCCAAATCGAATTGTCAACAGGGACACAAGGAGAGAAGGAAATGGAACGACACGACGCTGACACTGAGACCAATCCGCAACGTCTCATTGAGCAATATCAGAACCAATGCCTGCCCCGGCTGTACAATCTGCGCAGGCGAGTATTGGCCGGCAACCTGCTGTCGGCACAGAATATCGCCTACATCGATGAGGTGACTGCGGGACTGGATAAATTCAGGCCCTACCTCAGCCAATATCCGCAAAGCCAGGAACTGGCCAATCGGGTGATTAATGTATGCCGTGATATCGCCCGGCAGTGTGTTGCCAATGAGGCGGAGTATCGCTACGCGAAAACCGGCTGAGCAGCTATCAGGTGGTTGAATCCGCTGCACCTTGTTGCATGGCGGCTATGCATGAACATGTTCAACGATGCCACTCTGCAATGACAAAATACCGCCCTGCCTGATTTGAATTACACACATATAGATATCAGCCTCGCTGTCAGGATCAGCGCTGTATTCCTCCCGTCCGGTCGATTACACTGCACTGCATTTATCATGTTGATTGCTGCGACAAGAATAATATCAGGAGGATGGTGATGAAACGGGCCGTTACATTTTTCTCGGAAGGTGCTGCCATTGCAGCCGATTTGTATTTGCCGGATGACTATGCCGAGGGGAGCAAGCTTCCCGTGATCATTTTGTGTCACGGTTTTGCCGGTATCAAAGAGCTGTTGTTACCCGCCTATGCGGAGGCCTTTGCGGCAGCGGGTTATGCAGCACTGTTGTTTGATTATCGCGGCTTCGGCGCCAGTGAGGGTGAACGGGGCCGTCTGATCCCCCGTGAGCAGGTGGTGGATATACGCAATGCCATTACCTATGCCGAAACCCTGCCGGAAGTGGATGCCGACCGAATTGGTTTATGGGGCAGTTCATTCGGCGGGGCCAATGCTGTCATGACCTCGGCGGTGGACAAACGGGTGAAATGTCTGGTGGTGCAATTGACCTTCGGCAACGGTGAACGGGTTATCACCGGCAGTCAAAATGAGGCGGACAAGGCCAAGCTCCACGCCATGTTACAGAAGGCCTGGCAACGGGCGGTCACCAAAAACAAACCCATGCTGCTCGCGGTCAATCAGGTGCTCACCGATCAACAGTCGCAGGATTTCTTCACTGATGCGGTGGAAAAATTCCCCGAACTGAAAGTGAAGATCCCCATTACCACCCTGCAACATACCATCGAATGTATTCCGGAAGCGGTGATCCCCTCGGTTAACATACCGGTGTTAATCGTCGCCGCCGAAAAGGATGATGTGAACCCGTTATCCGAATCGGAAAGCCTGTTTGCCAACGCCAATGAACCCAAATCTTTTTTCTGTGTCCCCGGCGCCACGCACTACGAGGTCTATTCCGGCGAGAAGTTTAAACTCGTGGCGGAGAAACAACTGGCCTGGTTCAACCAATATCTGTAATCCTGTCGCTGCAGCACATCACAGCCCGACCTTGTCCCGTTTTCCCGGCAGGGGCCGGGCTGTAAAACTTTCTCTGTGCATACTGTATTTTCCGCCCGCCTTCCTATAATCTCAGCAGCAGTATCGGCGCATGTTGTGTAACCAGAGGATCAATATGACACATAGCGAAGGCATATTACTGGGCGGCAATAAACAGACCGCTGTTGTATTACACCATGGTATGGCCAACCGTCATGGTCTGGTGGCCGGGGCGACAGGGACCGGTAAAACCGTGACCCTGCAAACCCTGGCCGAAGGTTTTTCCCGCGCCGGGGTCCCGGTTTTTCTGTCTGATGTCAAAGGTGATCTGTCCGGGCTGGCCGTGGCCGGTTCATCCAGTGATCGTATCCAGGAACGTGTCAAACAGCTCAAGCTGGCGGGTTACCAACACAACGCCTGCCCCACCGTATTCTGGGATATCTACGGCATTAACGGTCATCCATTGCGCACCACCATCTCCGAGATGGGTCCTCTGTTGCTGGCGGCCCTGCTGGAACTGAATGATGTCCAAAGCGGCGTGTTATATGCCGTGTTTCGCATCGCCGATGATCAAGGCCTGTTGTTGCTGGATCTGAAAGATTTGAAATCCATGCTCAACTGGGTGAAAGACAATGCCAAATCACTGCAGACGGAGTATGGCAGCCTGCCTGCGCAGAGTATCAACGCTATCATGCGCGCCCTGCTGGTGCTGGAAGAACAGGGTGGTGAACAGTTCTTTGGTGAACCGGCATTGAACCTGCAGGACCTGATGCAGATCGATTTTTCCGGCAATGGTGTGATCAGCATCCTCGACGCCACACAACTGATCCACCAGCCACGCCTGTACAGCATGTTTCTGCTCTGGCTGCTGGCGGAACTGTTTGAACAGTTACCCGAAGTCGGTGATCCGGACAAGCCCAAACTGGTGTTCTTTTTTGATGAAGCGCATCTGTTATTCGATACTGCACCCAAGGCCTTGCTGGAAAAGATCGAACAGGTGGTACGCCTGATCCGCTCCAAGGGAGTGGGGATCTATTTTGTGACCCAAAATCCGCTGGACGTACCGGAAGAGGTATTGGGTCAGTTGGGTAATCGTGTTCAACACGCCCTGCGCGCCTTTACGCCCAGGGATCAAAAGGCCGTCAAGGTTGCAGCCCAAACCTTCCGCCCCAAACCGGGCGTGAATACCGAACAGGTGATCACCCAATTGGGAGTGGGAGAGGCGCTGGTCTCGGTACTGGACACCCGTGGCACCCCCACTCCGGTTGAACGTGTCCTGATCGCCCCGCCCCAATCCCGCATCGGACCACTGCAAGGCGCCGAGCGTGAAGAACGTTTGCAACGTTCACCGTTCCGTGGCAAATATGATCAGACGCTGGATCGCACCTCCGCCTATGAAGAGCTGAAGTCGCGCAGTGAAAAGCAGATGTTCAGCCAACCCGCTGTCGCAGACAAACCCGGACGTGGCCGCAAAGCCGATACCATTGTTGAGACCCTGGTGAAAAGCACCACCCGGGCCATCGGCAGTTCTCTGGGTCGACAGATCGTGCGTGGCGTGCTGGGTTCATTATTCGGCGGCAAGAAACGGCGGCGCTGACAGTTCCCGGCGGGCATTCTTATCCGGTCAGATAGATTTTCGCTAATAACCAACTGAGTGACAGCCACATGATCACGGTCAGCGGAATACCGACACGCAGAAAATCACTGAACCGATAACCGCCCGCACTCATCACCAGCAGATTGGTCTTGTAGGCCATGGGAGTGGCGTAACTCATGTTGGCGCCGAACAGGACGGCAAGTACAAAGGGTTCCGCCGGGATATTCAATTGCTGTGCTATACCAATCGCCACCGGTGTCCCAATCACGGCCGCGGCATTGTTGGAAACCACATTGGTCATGAAGGCCATCAGCAACATCAGGCCGCTGAGCATGACTTGCGGTGAATAGCCCTCGGTCAACACCACAAACACTTTCGCCATATAATCGGCAGCCCCGGTACCCAGCAAGGCATCGCCCAGCGCCAGACTGACGACCACAATCAGGATCACCTGTGCATTCAGCGCGCGGGCCACATCATTCCAGCCCAGGCAGCGTGTCAGCAACATCAACAGAATGCCGGCAACAGCACTGATGGCAATGGGCAACACACCTATTGCCGCGACAAGAATCACCGCCGCCATAATAGCCAATGCAATCGGGGCGCGGCTGGTGTGCGGAAGATCGGCGGTGGCATCCAGCACCAGCAAATCACCCTTGCGCTTGACCTCGGCGATTTGTTCACTCGCCCCCTGCACCAGCAAAATGTCCCCCACTTGCAAGCGCACCTCGGCGATCTCGGTTTGCAGCGTCAATGTCTGCCGACCGGGACGGTGCAAGGCAATGGGTAACAATTGATAGCGATCAGAAAAATGCAGCTGCGCCACTGTGCTGTTTTCCAGTGGTGAACCCTGCGCCACAATGATCTCCGCCAGCTGTTGATCCTCCGCCGCCAACGGATTCTCCTCATCCACCTGTGTGTCACCGGCAAACAGGGTTGCGCCAAGCACCTGTTCAAACTCCTTGAGCCGTTCCGGCGTATCACGTAAATGCAACAAATCACCGCTTTGCAAGACCACATCGGGCAAGGGCATTAAAAAGTTATCCGGGCCGCGACGAATGCGCGTTACACGCATCCCGGCGCCGCTCTTCTCCAGCACCTCAGCCAGGGTACGCTGATTGGCATAACTCTCTTCACCGACTTTCAACTGTGCGGCAAATATCCGTGGTGAAGTATCCGCCAGCTGTGTCTCACGTTCCGGTAACAGATGTGGCGCAATCAACCACAAATACAAAATCGCAATCCCGCCCGCTATTGATACCGGCAACAAAAAATCAAACATACCGAAACGGGGCAAGCCCATATCACCGGCAATCGAGACCACCAGCAGATTGGTGGATGTACCAATGGTGGTTCCCATCCCGCCTATCAGCGTGGCGAAACCCATGGGCATCAACACGGCAGAGGCCTTGCTGTGGGTACGCAGGGAGACACTGATAAGAATGGGTAACAGCAGGATAACGATAGGGACATTGTTAACAAAGGCACTGAGCACCGCACCAAATAACAAGGTCAACAACAGGGAAAACACCGGCGTGATCGACCAGAGACGGGAAAGCATGCGTCCGAAGGGCTCCAGCGCACCGGTACGAATCAAACCATGTCCGACCACCATCAGGGCTGATACCGCTATCAACGCCTCATGCCCAAAACCGCTGAAGAAATCCACCGCCGCTAAAGGTCGACCGTGTACATGGAAAGGGAACACTTCAAAGCCGACACACAATGCAACCAGGATGGCCAGACTCGAGGTTTGCAGCGGGATATGTTCCCGGGTGAAAAGCCATAATGCAAACGCGGTCAACAACATGACAGCCAGTGCATGATGATTGGGTATTACCGGTATAGACATATCGCCACTCCGTGCCGAGTCAAAACGATTGCAAAAACCAGAGTAAAGTATCCCCTTGTGGATGACAATGGATGAATGAAAAGAAACCGTCGCAACGCAGCCGCTGCCACTTTTTATTCCTTTCAGCACAGACCGGGAATACAGCCCCCGGTCCGAATGATATACTGCGCCGCACGTTCCAGCAGAAGGACCAGGTATTATGTCATCCCCGCTCCCACCCTTGCGTTTAAAAAAACAGGAAGACCGCCGTCTGCGCACCGGACACCTGTGGATCTACAGCAACGAAGTGGACACCAAAATCACCCCGCTGACCGCCTTTGAGGCCGGTGATCTGGTGCAGGTGGAAGATCACCGCGGCCAACCGCTGGGCACCGCCTATGTCAATTCCCGCTCCCTGATCAGCGCGCGCCTGCTCACGCGGCGCAATGTTCAGCCGGATCAGGTCTGGTTCAAACACCGCTTGCAACAGGCCCTGGCCCTGCGCGAAAACCTGTTTGCCGATCCCTGCTATCGACTGATCTACGGCGAGAGCGATGGACTGCCCGGTCTGGTGGTGGATCGCTTTGGACCCTATCTGGTCGTCCAGATCACCACTGCCGGGATGGAAAGGATGAAGGAGATGGTAATCACCGGTTTAACCGAACTGCTCAACCCCGCCGGTATCCTGCTGCGCAACGACAGCAGCGCTCGCGAACAGGAAGGGCTGCCCCTGTACAGCGAAACTGTCAGCGGTAACATCCCGGATGAAACCGAGGTGATCGAAAACGGTATCAGTTTCACTGTACCGCTGTTAACCGCGCAAAAGACCGGCTGGTATTACGATCACCGTCTGAATCGTTCACGCATGACACACTATGTCAAAGACAAACGGGTACTGGATGTATTTTGCTATGCCGGCGCCTGGGGCGTACAGGCCCTGCAGGCCGGCGCGAAATCCGTCAGCTTCATCGATGCCTCGGCACGCTTTACAGACGTCGCCAAACAAAACGCGCAGCGCTATGGCAAACCGGAACAAATTACCGCACTCAGTGGTGATGCCTTTGAGATGATGAAAGGATTACAGGATGACAAACAGCAATTCGATGTCATCATCCTCGACCCGCCCGCCTTTATCAAACGCCGTAAAGACATCAAGGCCGGCATGACCGCCTATCACCGGGCCAACCAACAGGCCTTCGCATTACTGGCACAAGACGGTGTGTTAATTACCGCCTCCTGCTCACACCATCTGGCCGCAGACCAACTCTGGCAAACCGCACGCAAGGCAGCCGGAACACAACTGGTGCAAATCCTCGAACAGGGCTACCAGGGACCGGACCATCCGATCCACGCCGCCATGCCGGAAACCGCCTACCTGAAGGCCTTTTTCTGTCGGCCGTTGAGTGGTTGATATTTTAAAATTGGTGTAATCTCCATTCATCGTCATGCAGGAGACCACAGCATGGGGTTCTGGATTATTGCACTATTTGTGCTATCGCAGTGGGATCAAACAGTATGAATATGAGAAAAAACTATTTCCTGAATTTTTTCCCTGGAACCACAGGAATTACCATGCAAAAGACAATACTTTTCATATTTACTCTTCTTGTCTCCAGCACCACCTATGCGGGTGTTGATTCCAAAGATATCGAAAAGTTCTTGCCGGGAAGTTGGCATACAACAGCTGAACTGCCTGAGTATAAAATTGAAAGCAAAGCCACATATTACAGAGATAAAACGTGCGCATACACTATTTCTGTTACGACCCAGGAAGGGAAAACCATTATTTCTGCAAAAGGCACCTGGAAAGCAGAGGGCGACACGCTGGTTGTAAAAATAACCCATACCAATTCCCCTGATACTTTTAAGCCGGGGGAAATAATGAGAGATAAAGTGACATTTATTGATTCAAAACAATTCACTTATACAGACGAAGAAGGCACTGTTACAACCGAGTACAGACAAAAATAAAACCGCCAGGCCAGTACGGTGATGCAAGCTTGCCAATCCCATCCTGCAGGCTCATGTAACAGTCAGTTAGTATTTAGAAAAAACCTTCATCATGCATATTGAACATGTTTTAAATCACCTGAATAATTATTGGTGCCATTTTACCGCTCTCGGCAAGCATCTTATGCCATGATTACGTACTGACATCACGATAAGTGACTTGTAATTGCCGGAATATCTCCTCCTGATATTTGCCCGTCAAGAATTGGCCCCAGGATCTGCCAGCCTTGAATTCCCATTTATCCGGGTCGACAAAAAATACACTCTGGATTATTGCCCACTGATTGTCGAACTTGGCAACATATTCCAGAACAGACTCAGTCGTTGACGTTATCCCCGGACAAACCAGCACAACTTGCAGACCCAGCCCCCAAAATATCGGAAAGAACCCGACCTTGAAAGCAACACGAGAGCGGACAGATTTTAGATATACTTTTAAGTCGGCAGGCATCTGGTCTAACTGCACGACACAAACAGCCCTGTTTGTATTCAGCGTTTGTCGTTTTGCCAGATAGACACAGTCGGGAATCGCAGCGCCGGGATTGGCAACCGGCTTAAAGCCCTGTTTCTCCAGATTCAATTCCATGGTCGTCCTTTATGGCATTTAATACTGACCCATACCCCGGGCCGGGATAACAGACCAACCTGATGCTGTTTCAAAATTCAATATGGATAATTACTGCCATGGTTCATTCCTCCCCCCTGTCTGCGGGCCGGAGTTATGATTTATTCACCGCAGGCAAACGGGATTTTCACCTTCGTCATCTTGCCACCGTTGATCTTCGCCTGAATTTGCACCGGCACACATCCTGTCTCAGCCAGCCAAAATCCAAAATACTTCTTTCCTGACTTGCCAAAGGTATCAAACTTGCGCCGCCCTTCGACGCGGACATTCCGCATCCTCGGCTTTCCATCTGGACTGACCTCACCCACCTGATAGGTCGCCCTGAACTCAAGGGAACGTCCCGGGTGAACAGCGTCAGGTGTGGAAGATACCTCGATAATCACCAGTGTCTCCCTGGAGCTTCCTTTTGCCGATCCCTCTCCAATGACAACATTCCAGAGAATAAAATCGGTACCTTTGAGCACATCCTCGGAAAACGTACCGCTGGATGAATAAAACAATTTTGCCTGAATATCAGTGATAACAGGTTGAGACCCGGTTGCGGCGTTAACCGTCTGCAGTTGCATAGTCACCGGCAGCAGAAATATGCCGGAGATAAACAAACGCATTAAAAACTTCACAATATTTTCCATGCAGCTGTGTCTCCATTACGCAGGTTGGGGTGCATACTTCACCAAGCCGGCGGGCTTAATCGACTTTCCTCGCAATCCAACGCTCGGCCTCTGCCAGACTGGTAAAAAAATTCAGCTTTTCCGATGCCAACAACGCTTTTTCCGCATCAAGTGTTGGGCTGTCGTCTCCCACCACGGCCACTCTATCGGTATTACCCACTATCAGTTCATGTTCCTTAAACTCCAGAGACCATCGCCTGTGGGTCTGAATATTTACCACATATCCACGCATATCCAGGATCAAGTCAAATTTCCCGCTTAACGTGACAACATCCCTTACCAGTACGAGCGCCTCTTTGACTCCGACAAGTACTTCCTGATCACTGACAGTGCCGGATACACGATGATGAATGACTGCCGGGTCCATGCCGGTTATACTTGTCTCTATCATCACAAATTCCTGATATTCTTCCTCAATGGGAAATATTAAATCAGCAGGTATGGCGAAGCAATTAAAGAATTAATCCATCACTTCCTTATTATTCCAAGCACCTCGTTCCCTGCCACCGTTTAGGCATGCTAATCTCAATTCGGTGAAAAGTACCACAAATTGCTGTTTGCAAATGCCGGATACTTTTTCCCTTCATAATTAACCACTGTCAAGCCAAAGCTTCTGTACTCGCCACTTCTTCCCTGTATGGGATTATAGCCCTGACCGATTATTACAATTTTAAATACATTTCCTGCCTCAAGATTTCTTTTTATTATGTTCAAAGCCTCCTTGTGGTCCTGAAGAGAAAATTGAATATTCGATACTTTATCTGGCTCGAATGAAATAAATACAACATACTTTCTTTTCTTGAGAGGAACACTTTTTCCATTATATTGAGTGTCTGTTGCATAGAAGGTTATTATATTGTTATCTCCCTTCGCCTCATGAAAAGAGACCACCTCAACATCAATAAACTGCCCGTGCGCCCATGCCGCACCAGACAAACAATAAAGCATGACAACTAATATATAATTCTTCATATTTATCATAAGCAGTTCAGCTGCAGGATTTGGATTACATACAAACCCAATCTGTCTCTAACTGCCTATCGCAAGAAAGATACCCTGTTAATTTTAGTCCACCCCGACAATCAGGCCAGCAGATTCGACAGCCGTTTGCGAAATTCCTGGGCCAGTTGTGGATCGTTGGGTGCGAGCATGTTGGTCAGGCTGATGATCAGTTCCCGTGCTGCGCCATCCTTGTAGTCCGGTGCGTTGTTGAGGATAGTGAACAGGTTGTCCATGGCATGTTGGTAGTCATGCTCCGCCACCAGGCAGACGGCCAGATCGAAGCGGGCGTCATGGTCTTCCGGATTGGTTGCCAGTTGGTCTTGCAGATTCAGTTTGCCTGCGGTTTTGGCGGCCAATTCGCGGAAGGTGAGTTGCCCGTTCAGGGCGCGGCCCTGCTCGCTCTCCTGGTCGGTTTTCGGCAGTCGGGCAAAGAGTGATTTGGCCTGTTCGGTTTCGCCGATGTCGAGAAAGACCTGCACCATATCCTGTGCGATTCGGGTATTGCGCGGGTCCAGTTGAATGGCCCTGGTCAATAACCCGATCGCTGCCGGTGTATCGCCGGCTATGTGTTTTTCACGGGCCTGTATACGCAGGTCATCGGCTTCATTCACGATACCGAATTCTTTTAACAGTGCGCGCAGTTCTCCCTCTTCCATGACGCCCTCTTTCGTGCGCACCACCGCGCCATTGTGAAAGACCTTGATGGTGGGAACGTTGGTGATCTTGTACGCTTCCCGCAGTTCCGGTTGTTCGTCGAGATCCACCTTGGCAAAGATGAATTGTTCGGGAAACTCTTTGGCCAGGGCGGCCAGTTGGTCTTCCAGTTTGATGCAGTGTTCCGACCAGACGCCCATAAACTCCACCAGCACGGGTAGCTTGTGGGAGTTCTGAATGACGGCGACAGGAAAACTGCTGTTTGATACTTCAAAGATCAGGGCTTGGGGCTGACTCACGATGACGACTCCGCAGACGGTGAACGATATCGTCTTAAGTATACTTGATCAGATCCCGGATTCCTGCACTTCACCGGCCGGTCCGATGTTGATACCGATGGAGATCCGCGGTATATCGCTGCGATGCGCAGCCACTTCATGGGGCAGGGCCGGGTCGAAAAACATAAAGCGTCCGGCGACCGGCTGGATGGTGTGGATTTCGCCCCGCTCATGCAGGCGGAATTCACCGGAACCGTCCGGTACTTGCAGATAATAGACCGCAGACAACAACTCATCGTCATCATCATGGCTGTGCAGGGTTGTGATATCTCCTTTGCGCATGATGTTCAGCCAATAACCGGCCCGCAGTTCAGTCACCGGTTGTTGCAGGATACGCGCCGCTTCCGCTCTGGCCCGCTCGATGATGGTCTGCAGTTGCGGCAGGGCAGCGGGATGGAGATAGCGGTTTTCATAGCGACCATGGAAATAGTGGCTCAGACGTGCGTAATCCTCGTCCGGTATGGCGAGGACAGCCGCGGCCAGATCGGTGTTCAGGTCATGGTATTCCGGGGTATCGATCAGATGGAGTGCATCAGTCATGCAGAAATCTTGTTACGACAGGAAGAAAGTAATCACATGGTGCGATAGACGGGAACCGGACAGGGCCGGTTCCCGAGTGAATTAATCAGACAAAACCCTTGGAGCCGAACTCTTCATCCAGATAGCGATCCGCGATGGGCAGGAAGAACCAGAAATAGAGGACGGTAAACAGGGAGAAACCGAGCCAGGAGATGTAGAACATGGTGGTTCCCGATACGCCAAGCAGACCCGGTGTGACCATATTCAGCAGGACGACCGCCGGTACCAGCAGCAACAACGCGGCGAGGAAGGTGGTAAAACCAAACAACATTTTGCGGGCCTTGCTGCGCTCTTCCACGTCGCCCAGTACAGTCGTGTCGGTGGCATTGCGTTTTCTGGCGAAGTCGATCAGGGCGACAATCGCGGCGATCACCACCAGGAAATGGACCGGCCAGCTCCACTGGATGGAAATCTCGTTCACGGTACCCAGCAGGCGGTAGCATATCGCGCCGGAAATCAGTGACAGTGCGGAGAGCTTGCGCCAAATAATGGGAAATCTCATTGAAAGGTCGAATACTTTATTCCATGTTGAATTCTGCATGTTCCATTTACCTCTGGTTGATTGACTGTTATCCCGGCGGGCCCACCGGCTGACCATGGTTGCGCCCGACGCTCACGCCGATATTATCTCTCCCGTGCAGTGGCTTGTCACCTCTGAAATGGGCCGGTTTTGGCGCTAATCCGGTATTGACGATGGGGTTTTAGGGCGGATGGATCAGGTAATGTTCAATAACGACATCAGCGCTTCCCGAAATGCGGGGAAGTCGTCCGTCATCCCTTCGGTAACCACCACTTGTGACAAGTCATCCAGATTTTCAAAATACGCCCACTTGCCGAAGCGACAACCGGCGGTAAGCCACTCGCAGGTCAGGACATAATAAGGATAATTGACCTGATCGATGGGTATGGCCCCCTTTTCCTTATAGTCAAACTGCTTGATCATCCGGTTAAACAGATCCCGGCCAATCCCGTTTTTGATAATGATGACTTCCGGATCGAGGTAAGTGTTATTTTCATCGGATTGGTACGGTGAGGTACGGCTGAAGACCGTGGTCTTGCGATCGATGTTTTCAATCGCAATGCTTGATCCGTTGAGCTCAGTCATCGGCTGTCTCCATTACCAACATGCAACGTTAACCCATCCGACTCTTACCGTAACTTCTCCAGTCCACAGGTCGCTATCTCTACACGGTACAGCGCGGTGTTTGAACCGCTGAAGGTTTCCACAAGGATATACCCCTTGTCGCGTTGTACTTCGTATTGTTTGATCAGGGAAAGATCATAGCCGCAGGTCTTGCCGGTTTTTTTGTTGGTGATACAAACCGGACCTTGCCAGATATCCGGGTCTTTTTTCCGGTTGGGATCATATACCCGGATGGTATGGTCTTCTGTCTCGTGAGCGGTATAATCGGCAGTGGTCTGGCAGACATGGGCGGCGCCTGCTTCCGCCCTGTCCGTCATCGGCTGCGCTGTACAGCCGGACACGCAAAGTCCGACTACAGCAATGAATGTTATATATATGTTTCTCATTTGATCGCGATGTAACTATAGATAACCTTGTCTCTGTCCGTCTTGCTCCAGGACCAGTTAATCGTCGTGTTTTTCTTCGGTCTGCCTGCCAGGCTGCCCCAGTAGCCGGTAGGGTATTTACCGTGCGCCAATGCGCCGGGAACAATAACCGCGACGTGCCCGTTGGGTTGATCTTTCAAGCCGGCAATAACGAACATGCCGTTGGTCGCCTGCAAGCGGGCATCGACGCCGGTTTTCAGGGTCTTCCAGGGTGCCTTCTGGATCTGATCAATAATGTCATTGGCCTGCCCTGACAGACTGATCCCCAGATCAGTCGCGATATCCTTGACATAGCCGCTGCAATTCAGTTTGTTTTTCTCCCAATGCTTCTCACACAGTTCGAGTATTTTTTTTGTTTTTTCATTGGCCGACATCGTTTCCTCCCGTTACGGCATTTGCTGTACAACTTTCATGCAGACGACCATTGTCTGACATGAACAATTGCCTTTATTATGGACGAAGCCGACGGGATTGTGTAGCTAACCGACGGGCAGAAGATACAATTTTCATCCGACAGTCGGCAGCGAAACCCATTATGTATACTTTACTGGACACCCATTCAAGGAAAAAAGCCTTCCGGCAATGCGTTAAGACGACCGAAGAGTGGTTGTTTGATGATGCAAAGCAAGCGGTACTGAAGCAAATCCACGCGGAAGCCCTGCAAAAATTCTCAAACGGTGACACCTCTTCTCTGGACCTGGATTTGGTGTTATATGCCGATGTACTGATGGCAAAGAGTGCTTATCAGATCTATGTCAAACAGGATTTTGCGGCAGGTATGCACTATCTCCAAGGTGCATACAGGTACAAACTCCTCGCCCACCGTTTTTTACTGGCCAATGAGCCTCGACGCAAATCCCGTTATCGTGGTTATATTGGTATATTTAACCAGTTGGTGGAAAACCTGACCTTCGCACTGTTTTATACCGATCAGACCGCCATGCTTATGCTGAGTGAGTACGCCAACGGTATCAATATGTGTGAATCCATTGACCTTGTCGACATGCCCAATGCCGATTTTATTCGTCACCTGGCCAAACTCTTTTTGAAACGCCCTGTTGACACCAAAACATTGCCCCAAACCATCCACGGCCATATCATCCGCACCTGGAACAACCATCAACAATCACAAAATATACACGCATTGCTGGACTATCATCTCGCAGTGGCAACCCGGATGACCGGTTTCGATATTCTGCACAAGAAACATTACCCGGACTTTTATTACTCGCCCGGTTTTGATATGGCACACCGGATGCTGCTGCCACTGGAAGTGATGGCAATGTACAGTCTGCGCAAGCTCATCGGGCTGCCCGTTAATGATAAAATCGATCACCCGCTGTTTCCGAACGGTTTCTGGCACAATATCAGCGCTGAGATGAAACAGACCTACAGCGATGACTTTATCAAACAGGCAGAGGCCTTCCTGCCGCCGCTCAGTGATGTGATTAACAAACCCATCAAATGCATGCCGTCGGCCGCATTCACCAATTAATCACCCTTATAATACAGACCGGGAATAACTGATTTGTGGTCCAGACCGGCGGGCTGAACGTCTGTCAGTTTATACCAGCCCAATAAACCGAATTGGGTGCGAATCAGGTAATACTTGTCGTCATTCAGCAACACTTCAATTTCCGCGCCGGGTGTCAATCTGGCCACTTCATTTTGCAACTTCTGTGTTGCATAGATTTTTATCTCTTGCCTGACTGTCGATTTCAGTCCGACATAGTAATAGGGTTGCTTAATTTCAACGAGTTTGTCCCCGTCCAGTTTATATTTTCGTCTTTCATCAAAAACGGTATTGGTATGACCGGAAGAATACAGATGTCCATTGCCGGGGATAATCACCCTGGTTGCCCCAAAACCGCCAATCTCCTTGCGTTTTCCGGCGGTAATTTTATAAATGGTAAATGAAGGATCGACACTGGGACCGGCGTAATATTCGACTTCATAGATCGTATCGGACTGTGAATCAATGCGCGTACTGAGAACAGTGATCGCCTCTTCACCTTCCTCAACAATACGTCGGTTCAGTATCTTGCTGTGTTTTTTATTATATAAAACCTCGATATCACCCACAGGTGAAGACTCCACCAGTTCGCGTGATAACCAGTCAAAGGGCTCACCGGCAGTCACCAGTCCGGCATACAGCAACAACTGCAGACTGCAAACCATTCTTTTCCACGGCATGATCGACCTCGCTTACATGATGCGTGACTGTAACCAGAGTATAGACGGATATGCGGCGATCCAGACCCAGAAAAACCGATTCAATCCGAACAGACAGGCATTGGCAAAGTGAAAAGCCGCGGTCAAACCCAGCATGACCAGCAGACCGCGACCGGCAAACATCGACAGGGGAAACAACAATTCCAGAATCATTACCAGCCACCCCATCAGCCACATTAATCGGGGTGCATCTGCATATACCCTGAGTGATTCGCTGACCGGATAGGCGGAAAAACGAAAGACATCACACAGTGCGGTACCGCTGCGCCAGTCAGGATTCACGACCTTGACCAGTCCGGCAACAAAATAAGAGAGTAATAATTGCAGGGCCAGATAACCAAACACCACTTCTCGCCAATATCCTGGGGGTAACAAGTACGCGAGGAACAAACAACAAAGGATCAACAGCCCCATGCGATCCGCCCCACCATTGTAGGGTCCCTGAAAGCGATGCAGGGCAATGATGTAGAGTAACAATAAACCGCCGGTAACCCACAACGGCTGGAACCCGGCCATCAGCAACAGGGCCAACAACAGGCGCGGCAAAAAGATCAACTGCTCATTTTGAAATGATCGGATATGTTCCAGACTTTGCAGCACAAAGGCAAAACCAAGCATGAACCCGGTGGCGCGCATGGCGCTGTCCAGCATCAGGATCATGCGGTTGTCACCGTTTCCTGCAACGCAGTCATTGCCACCATACCGGATTCATAGGCGGTTTCTTCGATTAACTCACTGCCTTCACGGTAAAGCAACACTATCCTGAAGCGCAGTTGTTGCTCTCTGGGCAACGGCTCAGGCTGTTGTAACAATGTCCGGGCAATGCGTTTGAATATTTCGTGTTCACTATGAGCGGTGGGTTCCGCCAACAGTCGTTCCGCACAACTCACCAGAAACAGAGTTTCATTCCAGCGGGGATTCCACACCATACGCCGCAACATTTTGCCAAATGAAACATGCTGTGGCCGGGGATGATATTCACACCAGTCTGATACTGGTTTTGATTGTCCATCCAGCAACTGGTAGTGGATACGTGGTGAAGGGCCGATGCTGTCAAAAAAATTCCAGGCCGGGACAAGTGCAGGCAATAACAGTTGTATTGTCTTCATCATTCGATAAACCGATCCTTGTCTGTATTGTCGATTAATTGGCATATGTCGCGCTTTCCAAACCAGTAAAATCGATGACCGGCAATCTGATCATAGCCCCAATCCCGCAACCGGCGTGGAATAACAGCCAATACCAGTAACAAGCGGGCCGGCCAGGACAGTCGCCACGCAATTTTCATCACGGCGGTACTTTTTTGGTATACCGATCCCTTTTCGATATACAGGAAGCTGGCATAATCTTCCGCAGGCATCTGCAACTCCTGCAGGATGCGCTGCCCAATGGCGGATTGCATGGCGGCAAATTTGAAATATTTTCCCTGATCGTAACGCAAGACAAACTGCACCGAACGATGACACAGGCCGCATTCACCGTCGAACAGGATAAGATGTGTCATCGTAATGTCATGCACATAAGGTGACCAGAATATATGGCGACTTGCCTCTTTACCTCGATTGATAATCCTGACAATCAAACCACACCGATTAAACAGCGCCGGCGGCAAACAGAATATCCAACGACTTATTTCAATTTCCCGATAAACGAATCATACATATGGAGCAGTTCTTCATACGTGGAGTTAATCGCTACAGTTCCCAGCAGGAAAAAATAGACTATTTGTGCCCAGTACTCGTCGTCCGGTATGTGCAAATCTCCCCAAATAATGCTAAATGGCTTGAGCAACCAGACCGACCATAGCACCATGGCGCACCCGGCCAGGAAGATGCATAGATTGAAAATTGTCCCTATAATCTTCACCGCAATATCCTCCGCTGCATCGAATATGTTATCCCTGCTATGCAACAAAACAAATTCAGGAAGAATCTGATGTATCCGTCAGAGTTTGCGTGTCCAGTTTTAATTCATGACAGCCCCAGCCGACAGCGATACACCCTGCAATAATCGCAAAAATCACGATCCCGCTATCCCTGCCCTCCGGTGTATAGTTACCGCCCCAGACAAACTGACCCGAGATAATCACCCAAACGCCCCACAATACCGTGCAGATACCGGTCAGCATGGTTCCAACTGTTATTAACTTTTTAAGCAGCTTCTTTTCCCTGAGTTGTCAATTTATTGCAAGGCATCATTACAGCCGGAACGCGAGTTCTATTCAACCGAAAACTCGATCCGTTCACGCAATTTCTCCAGCCCTTTGCGTGCGCAGGCCGCATCCTTGTCGCCACCCGGTGCACCACTGACGCCCACTGCACCCAGGTTATAACCGGCGGCGACAATCTTTATGCCACCTTCCATTACAATCACCCCGTCGATATGATTCAGCTCAGGGCGGATGTCACCCCGCGCCTTGCGGAAGGCGCCACTATCGGTCCAGGCCATTACTGTCATATTGGCCTTGCGCTCGGCAATCTCCAGGGTAAAGCGCGAAGCCAGATCATCGCGCAAGGCGGCCCGCAGCAGCCCAAAGCGATCCACCACCACGGCACTGACGTGATAGCCCTGTGCTCGACAGGCCAGTACGGTTTCATTGGCGATATCCCGCGCCAGTTCCATACCGATACTCTTGTCGGATACCACATCAGCGGCACCAACTGAAAAAGCCGGTAACAAAAAGCAAAACGGTAAATATACTTTGTTAAGAATGCCTGACATTTTCATCACCTCGCCCGTTATGTGTCATGAAGGAATACTTATTAATATAGACCGGACTTTCACGCTGACCAACCAGCAACCGGACAGCCCGCCGACTAATCACTGCGTGTCAATACATGACGATCGCTTCATTCCGCATGATCGGTAATACGCATACGCTGACTGGCGACATAGATGCACAGTGCGATTGACAACCACAGGCAAAATAATGCCGCCCGCTGGTTCAGCCCCACTGTCGGCCCGGCCAGACCAAGCAATTTTGGCCACTTCGTTGTCATCAAGATAAATGACAGCGGTCCCAACAGAAAGATCACGGCGCCTTTCACCCTGCTCCCAACGGCCTGCCGACCAACCAAACACAAACCGCCAATCAGCATCACCAGCAACAGAGAACCATAGTAAAAGAGCAGCAGACCTGCATCATGAAACGTTTGGCTGCGGACAGCAGTAAATCCGGCCCGTCGCAGGCTATGCAGATTTCTTGCTGTTTCTTCAAAGGTTGCCAACAGTAACAATCCCGCCGCCGCCGCACCGGCCAACAACGGGATGATATCTGCAAAATAGTTTTCACCGAACACCCGGTATCGGGTCACCAACATGCCCAGCATCACCAGCACAACAGCGGAGAACAGCATGGCTGCAGTAACAAAATAATCCAGCGGGGCGTGCGCGGCATAACTGCTGATCTGATTCGCCATCCAGTTCAGATCCCCGGCGCCGGTATGACCGATGATCATACTCATCAGTGACACCGGGACCAGAATTTGCAGCAGCAGAATGAACCTGTTCATCCTGATTCTCGCTCTTGATTGATCACCAACCGATTCATTGACCGCGTCGTTGCAGAATCTGTTTGACCAGTTGCACCAGCTCAATTAAACAAATACCGGTGAACACGAACATCGACAGGATCCACAGGTAGCCGCCATACAGAATTTTTCCCAGCGACAGGACCAGGCTCATGTAATACAGGCTGAAAGCACATAAAAAGGGTGACAGCACAATCAGGCTGTTCAACAGAGGGCGCGATTTGAACAAGGCCGTCAATAATACCGCCAACAATGGCCAGAGAAAGACCATCAGCAAGGTCAAGTCAGCCGGCGCCGCCTTCCTGAACGCATTCACAGCAATGATGATATCGGTATGTGTTTCGGCTGGTTTGGTCTCCGGCGCCCGGGGAGTATTTTGCTCAACATCTGTCACAGGCACTGACCACTGACATTGCGCCAATGGCAGAAAAAAGCAGACCATGACCAGTAACGCCGCCAGACGTTTTATTTTTTGCATCATTGTTAACTCAACCTGTGCCATGTCATTGTTCATTTTTGTCGGCCGCCGTCAGTCACATCAAGCGCCTAGACCGAGTAATCCTTGCTCCATATACCGAACAATCGAAAGGTAAACGACACCACCGTTATGCTCATGATGATGAATGCCGTAGCTAATAAATAATAGAATCCCCTGGTGACAGACAGTTTTAGTTTGGTAATAAAATGGTCATCTGACAGCGGTTTTTGGGGCAGGCGCTGAAAAGCGGAAATCAATGTTAAATATAACAAACACCAGGTCAGTCCCAATATTCCCGGAATCAAATAGAGATTGGTTTTGGTCGGCATGGCAAACAGGATGGCATAAACCAACAGACAGATAAAACCGAAGATTGCAACATGCACAACCGGTTTCAGCCCGGTAATTTTCTGCGCCAGTTTAACCAGATTTTCCAACATACATTCCCGCCTTGTCAGTCCCATGTGTCAGATAGATATTAGCAAAAAATGCCGCAATCGCTCACCGCTTTCGGACCGTGAACCGATTCTTTTCCGCAACTTCACATCGACCATCAAGACCACACGTCAATCCTGACAACCGGACTCAATTAACCCGCAGCACACCGCACAATGCCATGTCATGTTTTAAACACCCTCGCCGTTTAACCTGGCCGGTATTTGGTCTTTTATTGAGCTGGATCACAGCAGGTTTACCGGTATGACCTAATATTCAGCGAGGTACTGATTGGAGGGTATATGCGATCCCGAACCATGCTGTTTATCCGTATCGTGATTATCAGTTGCTTCAGCCAACTCCTGACAGCCTGCGTGGCCGTCCCCATCCTGATCGATTTACCCCATCGACACCACTCCTCGCCCGAAAGCAATGGCAAGGACCACAGCAGTTTCACTTTTAGCCTGAGCGGTATTACCAAGGCCGAACTTTCACCGGACTATGACACCACTCCGGCAAACACTGACGCCCCGGAACTTGATAACAACCTCATCACACATCTTGACGGCAGTTTCGGCCTGGCTGACAGACTGGATGGCTCGATAACAATTGATGCCACATACAAAGACAACGAAAACACACGCGAGGTACGCGTCGGGATGATCGGTTTGAAATACCAGTTTGTCGGTCAACCTGCGAATCAGGCAAAACCGGGCAATTTTTCCGCTGCCATTGAATTTGATATCAGCAATATTAAAAACAGTTATACCAATGACAATAATGGGAACGGCTATCGAGCGAATAACAACTATCAGGGGATACAGCTCCTGTTTGGTTATCGCAATCCGGACAACAGCGTGGCTTACGGCAAACTCTTTCAGGCAACACACCATTTGACAGGGAACACCACGCTTGCCGGCACAGACTATCCTTTCAGGGGAGAAGTCGAGGAATCCGGCGCAGGTTTTGGTGTGTTAAGCGCCGGCGAAACCAATCCACACGGACTAATCACTCGCTATGGCTTTGAGTTGACCCGGCACAACTATGCCTTTCGTCTCGACAGTAAAACCGACACCCGCTTCTCAATAGGACTGATTTTGTACTATTAACCAAACTTGCTCGCGGAGACTCCCTGCCTGTCCGTTGCCTGTGTGCCATCGTGCTGAATCAGTAATTATATTCACCGCAATCCCCGTGGCGAGGCCCCAACAGCAGTAACGGCATATCCGGATTGTCCGGTTTCAGCTGCAATTGCATGAAATACATCTTGCCTTGAAAAAAATAACTCTTTGTATTTACCCGTTGATATTTGACTGCCGGCTTCCCAGGATGAACAACCAAAATCGATTGCTCGGAGACTTGCCATGTTCCCAATGCAGTTTCACCGTGCATGTCCACCTGATAGAGTTTCCCGTCCTGTGCAAACTTGTATTCCAGCGCGGGAAAATCGTTGATATAGGGCATCCAGTCTTTTTTCAACAACAGCCCTGCCAGACTTTTGCCTGAATAAGAAACCAGTGTCTCCCGCCATTTGCCAAATAACCCGGTCTGCTTGAATTTGTCGAAGCCTGCTTCCTGTCGCCCCAGCAGTGACTGTACTTTTTTGCCATCTATTTCTGCAGCCCGAGTCAGAAAATAGAGCACTTCGAATTGGAAATTCTGTTCCGGCTCACAGGACAGCTCGCCGGATTTGTCCGCATTCTGCATATAAGTCGTCCGCGCCAGATTATACCAGCCAGACAGATTATTGGGATTCGCCTCTATCGACTTGACATAAAGAGTATGAGCCTCGTCAAACTTCCCGGCCTGATACTTCTGATCACCGGCCGACATTAAATCATCGGTGTAGACCGCAAACGACAACAGCAACAGAACACTGATCATCAGCGACTTTAGGACATGGGGCGGACAAATACTCAATCCGGTATGCGTGTTATTCATTGCATGACACTCCCTTTTTTTTCTATCCCGCAGCGATTAAATAAACCAGTCAATGGTGCCCTGTTTTCTATACCACAAGCAATCTCCCGCCAGGAACATCCGGCAACGGTTACTGCCACCTTGGTCACGCACCCACTGTACAATGATCTGCTCCGTGTACAAACACAATCGTGTTAAATCAAATCTGATTATCTGGTTATCCGGTATTAGCCATATTTATTCAATTAACTGCGCAGCAGCGAACGAAATTCGTCAATTTTGATATCGCCTCCCCCGCATCAACCAGGGTGAGTAGAATCCTGCCTTTACGTGACCTCAGCATCTCCAAAAAACGCATTTGAGTTCGTCGTCAAATGGTTAAACCTTAACCAACCTGCACGCCAAAACCGTATAAAAACCTGCCAAAACGGGTATAATGCGCGGTTTTCGCGATTGGAGACTGGTTTTTCCCGTTTCGGGAAGGCAGGAATAGAGATGAAAAAACCTGTTGTGGGTGTTGTCATGGGCAGTAACAGTGACTGGAAAGTCATGAGTCATGCCGTGGAGATGCTGGAGCAGTTCGGCATTCCCTATGAGGCGAAGGTGGTGTCTGCCCACCGCACACCGGATCTGTTATATGAATACGCCGAGAAGGCCGAGGAACGCGGCCTGAAATGCATTATTGCGGGGGCAGGTGGTTCGGCCCATTTACCGGGGATGCTGGCGGCCAAGACCATCGTGCCGGTGCTGGGTGTACCGGTCGTCTCCCGCGCCCTGAAGGGGCTGGATTCCCTGCTTTCCATTGTGCAGATGCCCAAGGGCATTCCGGTGGCCACCTTTGCCATTGGTGAGGCCGGCGCGGCCAATGCCGGTCTGTTCGCCGCCGCCCTGCTGGCCGGTCATGAGGCGAAATATGCGAAAAAGCTGGCCGATTTCCGCAAGAAACAGCGTGCCGCTGTGCGCGCCATGAAACTGCCCAAATGATGATCCTGCCCGGCGCCACGCTCGGTATGCTCGGCGGCGGCCAGCTGGGCCGTATGTTCACGGTGGCGGCCCGGAATATGGGCTATGAAGTGGTGGTGCTGGACCCCGATCCCCACAGCCCGGCCGGAAAACTGGCCACCGAGCACCTCTGCGCCGCCTATGACGATGCGGCCGCGCTGACCCGTCTGGAGCAAACCTGCGCCGCCATTACCACTGAATTTGAGAATATCCCGGCCGCGATCCTGGAGACCCTGGCAGCCAACCTGCCGGTCCGTCCCGGCGCCCGCGCAGTGACCATTACCCAGGATCGCAGCCACGAAAAGACCTTTCTGCGCGACAACGGCTTTCCCACCGCCCCCTTTGCGATTATCCGCGCCGATGCCGATCTGACACCGGCGCTGACAACCATTCCCGCCCCGGCCATCTTAAAGGTGTCCCGCTTTGGTTATGACGGCAAGGGCCAGTACAGTGTGGCCGGTGAGCCGGATCTGAAAAACGGCTGGGCCGCTCTGGGCGGCAATGAATGTGTGCTGGAACAACGGGTGCCGCTGGATGCGGAGATCTCCGTGGTACTGGCCCGCAGCGCCAATGGGGAAACGGTCACCTTCCCGGTGGGTGAAAACAGCCATGTAAACGGTATCCTGGATGTGAGTATCGTCCCGGCCCGGGTTGACGCAAAGCTCTGCCAACAGGCTGTCGACATGGCTATTGGCATCGCCGACGCCCTGGAGTATGTGGGCGTAATGGCAGTGGAGTTCTTTGTCTCCGGGGGCAAGTTACTGGTCAACGAGATCGCCCCCCGTCCCCATAACAGCGGTCACTACACGCTGGATGCGACGGCCACCTCCCAGTTTGAACAACAGGTCCGCGCCGTCTGCGGTCTGCCGCTGGGAGATACCCGCCTCTTGTCACCGGTGGTGATGGTAAATATGCTGGGTGATCTGTGGCATGGCGGCCGGCCGCCCAAGTGGGAAAAACTGCTGTCACACCCTAATGTCAAACTGCACCTGTACGGCAAACATGAGGCGCGCCCCGGCAGGAAAATGGGCCATTTCAATGTACTGGCTGACAAAGTGGAATCGGCGCTGGATCTGGCCAGGTCAATCCAGCAACAACTGTCCACCCCGGACTAACCGGCCCTTGTAACTGTCCGCGTCATCCCCATATTCTCAAAAAATTCCAACAGGCAGACACCATGAGTAAACAAAACACGTCCCCGTTACGCAATATGTCACTCTCCATGCTGGCCCAGGTGATTTTCTGGAGCCGCTGGTTACAAGCCCCGCTTTATCTCGGTCTGATCGTCGCCCAGGCAGTGTATGTCTACCACTTCATGGCGGAACTCTCGCATCTGGTTGCCGCTGCCGCCAAGATCGGCGAGACAGAGATCATGCTGATTGTGCTGGGACTGATCGATGTAGTGATGATCGCCAATCTGTTGATCATGGTCATCATCGGCGGTTATGAAACCTTTGTTTCGCGCTTGAACATCAAGGAACACCCGGACCAGCCGGAGTGGCTTTCCCATGTGAATGCCGCCACCATGAAGATCAAACTGTCCATGGCCTTGATCGGGATTTCCTCTATCCACCTGCTGAAAACCTTTATCAATGCCGGACAAATGGCCGAAGCGACGATTAAATGGCAGGTGATTATTCATATCACCTTTATTGCCTCCGCCATGGCCATGGCCTATACGGATCGCATCATGACCAAAACCCTGATCGATGCTCACGGCCAGGCCGAATCAGATCACTAATTGACTTAATTCACAAACCGGGCGCAAATATCGCGCCCGGCTTGCATCCCCTATTTTTGCCTACCATACTGAAAGGTATCTGTCGCAAAAAAAGACCGGGAAATGAAATCCAGACTCGAAGATCTGCCCACGTTTGAAATCCGTCAGGTCACGGTCAATGCACACCATTACAATCTGGTGCAAGTGGCGTTAAAACGACTGGGTGATCCCCTGCGTATTGTGTTACCCGGGTTGCGCACGCTTGATCTGCATCTGGAAAAAGAGGCATGGATTGTCGTGGATAAAAGTTTGCATGATATTCCGGTCATGGCCTGGATCGATTTTGCTGTTGCACATCGCCGTTCACTGCATGAAGACATTCCCTGCACGCTGAAGATATATCACTCGCACGCCGGTATCCTGATCAATAAAGTCATGGAAGCCATGAGCCTGTTACTGGGTGAGCAACTTGATCTGCCGGAAACCGAACCCGCCAATGTTGTCCCGTTAAACAAAAGCGCCAATTAAAACCGCCCTGATTCACCTGCCTGCACTTCCAGACGCCGCAATAAAAAAAATTACAACACACGATTTTTTCCACTGTGCATTTATTGCTCGAGCCGTTAGAATCGCGGGATGACAGACACCCTGATTGACTTGATCCGGCACGGCCAACCACAAGGCGGCAGCGTTTATCGCGGCCATGGTATTGATGACCCGTTGAGTGAACTTGGCTGGCAACAGATGTGGCAGGCGGTGGCGGATGCAACGCCCTGGCAACATATTATTACATCACCCATGCAACGTTGTCGGGCCTTTGCCGAGCGCCTGGCGGGGATTCACAGTCTGCCGATGACGATTGATGAACGGTTTAAAGAAGTCGGTTTTGGCAGTTGGGAAGGTCGCAGCCGCGAGGCCATCCGGACGGAAAACGACCGTGAGTATGATGACTTTTATCGTGATCCCATCAATTGTCGTCCCGCCGGGGCTGAACCGATCCATGACTTTATCAGCCGGGTCAGTACCGCCTTTGATGCAGCCATTGAACAACACAGCGGCAAGCATGTTCTGATCGTCGCCCATGCCGGTGTGATCCGTGCCGTGGTTGCCCATGTCACCCACGCCGAACCACGCGGACTGTATCGCCTGCAGGTAAAAAATGCCGGTATGACACGGATACGGCATGGTCAGTATGGCAACATGCTGGAGTTCCATAATAAATAGGTGTCACAACTTATGTTATCCAAAGCCGAACTTGATAAGTTGCGCGCTGATCTGCTCGTTGAATCAACCATGCGGGATGTGCATCTCAGGCTGTACAGCACCTGGGGTACCTTTTCACCCCGCGAGGTGGATGAAGGGACAGATCTGTTGCTGCGCTATATCGAGGTCAGTGAAACCGATGACTGTCTGGATCTGGGTTGTGGCTATGGCCCGATTGGACTGACTCTGGCCAAACTGGCTCCGCAGGGTCATACCACGCTGGTGGATCGGGACTTTATCGCCGTGGAATATGCACAACGCAATATTCAACACAACAACATCACCAATGCCGATGCACTGTTGAGCAATGGCTTTGCCCAAATTCGTGAACGCCAATTCGATGTCATTGCCTCCAATATTCCGGCCAAGGTCGGCAATGAAATGCTCAGCCTGTTCCTGCATGATGCCCTGCAACAGTTAAAACCCGACGGTCGATTGTATGTGGTGACGATTAACGGTTTGCGGGATTATATGAAAAGGAACTTCAAAGAAGTGTTTGGTAACTACAAGAAGCTGAAACAGGGGAAAAACTACACCGTGGCCATGGCGGAGAAAAACTGAGCGGTTACTGAGTAATCTCAGGCGGTCACATACCTGACTTCTTCGGCCCGGATACCGTAGCGCTTCATGATCCACTCATTCAGATCATCCATGTCCATGGGCTTGCTGATATAGTTGCCCTGAATATAGTCACAACCCAGTATTTCCAGTATCTCCAGCGTATCACGGTTTTCCACGCCTTCTGCGACAACATGGCGACCCATGTTATGCGCCAGATCAATGGTGGAACGGACAATCACGGCGTCGTTTTCATCTTCAATCATGTCGTAGACAAAGGTCTTGTCGATCTTGATGGATTTGGCGGGCAGTTGTTTCAAATAGGAGAGCGAGGAAAAACCGGTACCGAAATCATCAATGGCCAGTTCCACACCCAGAGCATGCAGTTGACCAATCACCTCATGGGCGCGACGTGAGTCGGTCATCATACTGCTCTCGGTGATCTCCAGTCGCAACTGCTTTTCACTCATGCCGTGTTTAAGCAATAACAGCTTGAGCTTGTCGACAAAGCCGGCATCCTGAATATCCTTGACCGACAGATTAATCGATAAACAGAGTGCCGCATCATGATAGGTCACTGTCTTAAACTGGTGCATGGCGCTGTCAATCACCCAGCGGGTCAGATCCTTGACCATGCCGGATTGTTCAGCGATGGGAATAAACTCACTGGGATCCAGCAAGCCAAGCTCCGGATGTTGCCAGCGCACCAGTGCCTCACAACCCCATACCTGGTTGGTCTTCAGTTTGACAATGGGCTGATAGTGCAAAACCAGATCATTGTTTTTGATTGCCTCATGTAACTGGCCAATCATCATCAGGCGATTCAGTGAGTGTAGATCGCGTTCCGGATCATAAACCGCAAAGCCACTGTTATCTTTTTTCGCCACATACATGGCCACATCCGCTTTTTGCAACAGGCTGTCGGCATCGTCACCATCAGCGGGGAAACAGGCGATGCCGATGCTGGCCGTGACTTTCAGGCTGTGGCCTTCAATGGCAAACGGCTTCTCCATGGCATTAACAATCTTGGAGCAAACGGGCAGCGCCCCGGTTGTATCCGTATCCGGCAGGACAATGGCAAACTCATCGCCACCCAGTCGGGCGACGGTGTCGGATTCGCGCAGGGCCTGTTTCAGACGAGGTGCAACCTGTTGCAACAAACGGTCGCCACTGTGATGCCCCAGGGTATCGTTGACTTCCTTAAACTGGTTCAGATCCATGATCATGACAACCATGGGTCGCTGTTTTTGTTGTGCATAGCCCAGCACGTGTTTCAGACGTTCATAGAGCAAGGTGCGATTGGGCAGGTTGGTCAATTCGTCATGCAGCGCGTGGTGGCGTTCCAGTGCCGCAATTCGTTTTACTTCATGGATACTCAACAGACTGAGACGTGTAACCAGCACCACAAAGCAACTGCCGCCGAACAGCAGCAGGGCAAGAACAAATTCCATCATACTCACGGATTGCTTCAACAACGACAAGGCGTACGCGGTGTAGCCGGTAATGAACAGGCCGATCAGCACAAACAGGCTGTACCAGCCCATCACCTGGGGTTGTTGGGCGTGATCCCGATAGATCCGGCGGGTCGGAATAAGCGAGGCCACCAGAATCAGAATTCCGCTCAAGACCAGCGCCAGTGATACCCACATCAGGGACATGATTCATCCAGGAAACAAAAAAATGCATTTTATCAAAAATAGTTGTAAAAATAATCCGGTTTATGCCACAGAACGGGAAAAAAGCTGTAAAAATCAGGGATCTTGCCGGCCTGATTCAGGGGCTGACGGCTGTTTGGCGCTCTCCACCGGTCCTGCCGCCAGGCCGGCCATGGCCAGGAGACCCGCCCGCCGATCACGTTCCCGGCGCAGCTGCCGGTCCGATATCTGTTGTCGACACCGGGTATGGCGGGCACGCTCTGCCGGGGACAAGCGGTCCGAATTGCCCAAACCCGGTTGTTGCTCCGTCATCACCTGTCGGTAATATCGGTCACAACGGCGTTCTTCCGGCCAAACACGCAGGGTTATCGCCAGGACGATGACGATCCCGCACAACACAGTCAGCCGTTTAATATATCCGCGCCACACGCCGGTTTCGCTTGCCTTGAAGGGGAGAAAGAAAATGCAGGGTTAATACGCTACCCGAAAGACAACGTCAGTGCATTGATAAAACGCAAGCAGATTGAATTCAGAAATAACTGCGCCATTCCAGTGAAAAGAGCTGCGGCAGCGTGCCGTACTCACTTTGCAGGGTCATCCCCTGCGGCGCTTTACCCTCAGCCAGGGTGAAACTGACAGACAATTCACTCTCGTCACTCAATGAATAGATCAGATTGCCGTTGAACAGCCGGGCATGATCAACGTGATTGCGCAATACACTGAATTGGCCATTTAACAACGGTGAGAATTCATAACTCACGCCCAACGCCTGATAACGCCTGGCCAGATAACCGCTGCGGTTATTCAGCGGATCATACTCCGCCACGGTCTGTGCGCCGCGACCGTGGTAGTACTGTTCCAGTTGCAGCATCAGACTGCTTTCCCAGCGATGCTCAATGCTGATACTCCACTCGGTATAACGCGGCCGGCTGCCATCCAGGGAGACCGCTTGTTGGCCTTCAGCGCGCAACCCCAGCCGGCCAAACAGTTCACCTTGCAGCGACACACCATGCACCCGCTCACGTCTGACCTTGCCGGTAAGCATGCCCCATTCCAGCCCGGCGAAGTTACCGGTAATTCTGGCCAGGGTGGAGTGACGGTCTGAATCGACGGTTTCGCTCCAGCCGGTAATGCTGTCGGGATCAGGCCGGTAGCCCAGCACGCCAAGCAACGATAACTGGGTCAGCTCGCTCAACTGGACCTCGGCGCGCACGGCGTCCACACCGGGCTTGTAGACCCGGTAAAAGGTCTGGGCGGAAAACGGCGCAAACAGATCATTGGGGCTGAAAAAAAAGGTGGTGGCCAGATTGATCGGCTGCCGCCCCAGGCTGAGGTCCAGCCATCCCAGGGACCAGCGGGCACTGAGGCGATCCAGCCCCAGATGGGCATAGCGTGCACGGCTGGTCTCCCATTCGAGCCGGGCGCTGCGCTCCACATCGAGGGCACCGGTCACCGCACCCAGCTGCAACGAAAGGGGTAACCAGGTCTGGTAGCCATTCAGTTCCAGGGTCAGGCTGCCGGCGGTATGCTGGAGCACCAGTCTGCCCAACAGACCGGCCTGGTCATCATCCTGCTCCAGTCCGGTTGGTACGGGGTAATCGAGTACACTGCCCATCAGCCGGACCAGTCCCCGCAGATCACCGCTGCCGGACTCACCCGTCCAGGCGGACAAGGCAAACGCGGGCTGGATCGGAAGCAGGAACACCAAACCGGTGGTGATCCACCGCCGCATTATCGACTCACCTCATCGGCAACAATCCGCCCGTCCTGCAGGCGGATCAGACGACGGGCCCGGTCCATCACCCGTTGGTCATGGGTGGAAAAAAGAAAGGTAATGCCGTCTTCACGATTCAGCTTTTGCATCAGATCCAGCAGGGCATCCGCCGTGTGGGAATCCACATTGGCGGTCGGTTCGTCGGCCAGCACGATGGCCGGACGGGTGACGATGGCCCGGGCGATGGCGACCCGTTGTTGCTGGCCGCCGGACATCTCATCGGGACGTCGGTGTTCCAGACCGGTCAATCCCACTTCTTCCAGCACTGTCATCACCCGGTCACGGCATTCCTGTTCCGGCACACCCTGTAAATTCAGCACAAACTCGGCATTCTCATAGGCCGTCATCACCGGGATCAGGTTATAGGCCTGAAAGACAAAACCGATTCGGTCGCGCCTGACCTTCGCCACTTCGGCATTACTCATCCCGGCCAGATCGTGATTCTCCAGCCAAATCTTGCCACTGTCAGGATAATCCAGCCCGCCGATCATATTCAGAATGGTGGTTTTGCCCGAACCGGACGGGCCGCACAGGGCACAAAAATCACCGGTGTCGATCTCCAGTGTGACATCGTCCACCGCCTTGACTTGAACCGTGCCCTGGCGATAGACCTTGCTGACATGTTCCAGACGGACAATGTCTTTAATCGCGGGGTCATTGGTATGTATCTGGTTCACGGTTTCACCCTTTATATATGTATGGACGATGTTCAAATCGTCCGCAAACTCTCAATGGGCGGGATCTTGCCGGCCCGCCAGGCCGGATAAAGTCCTGACAGCAATGACAAGCCGAAGACAGTGGCAAGGATCGCGGCCACACTCTCCGCATGCAGGCGAATGCGCACAATGGGGTCCACCAGCACACCCGACACCGAATAGTCTTCGCCACCGAACATACTGCTGAAATCAATCCCCTCCACCTGCAGATACCAGTACCAGGGCGCGGTCAGCATGATCCCCACGACCAGGCCGATCAGGGCCAGCCACAACGACTCCACCATCACCAGCCGAAACAATCGCGCCGGCTGCATACCGATGGCCAGCATGACACCGAATTCCCGTGTCCGCTCCAGCACACTCATCAGCAAGGTATTCAAAATACCGGCGGCAATCAGCAGGGCGACCAGGAACTGACTGATGTAATTGGAAGAAGAATCCAGCGTAATCATCCCCGCCAGATCGGCCTGGGTCTCGCGCCAGGTCAGGACTTCCCGTTGCGGATTACCGATCCGTTTGACCAACACATCGCGAATCTGCCCGGATTTACGCTGTTCCTGCAACATCACCGCCACCAGGGTGGCCTGATCGGGACCATAGGCCAGGGTCTTGCGTACCCTGTCGATGGGTAACAACACCAATCCTGCGTCGATCTCGTTGACACCGGTGGAGAATATGCCGGTAACACGCGCTATCTCGCCGACAATTTCACCGTTCGCATCGGTCGTGGTATAAACCAGTTTCTTGCCCGGCTTCAGGTTCAGCTTCTCCGCCAGCTTGCGGCCCACCACCACGCCGTTACTGTCGGTCCCCTCGAAGATCTTCCCTTCCTTTAGTGTCCGGATGAGCAGGTTGTACTGCGCCGTCTCCACCGTCGGGTCGATGGCCAGGAAAATCCCGCCCACACTCTTCACCGCACTGGCAAACATCGCCTGACCGGTGATCCGCACCAGGGCATATTCCACTCCTTCAGTGGCCAGAATTTGTTCACGTAATTGTCTTGCTCCGGATAAGCTTTTATCCAGACCGGGGCTGCGATTATAATCACGAGGCTCAACCGTGACATGGCCGAATCCGGTTGCTGCACTGGCATCGATCATATTGCCGTACATATAAACCGCCATCCCGGTAAACGTTGCCGCGAGCAATACGCCAAAGCCGATGGAAAAAGCCGTGATTAAGGTGCGCCGCTTGCGTCGCCAAACATTACGCCATGCCATGGTTGCCAGATTCATGCACCAGTTTTAGCACGGCACGAGAGGCAGGTGAAGTACAAAACCAAAACTGTTTCACCAACGCCAAACATAATTGAACAAGGAAAAGGGAAGTTACACTTTTAATAGTGGATACTGTTTGTTTAAACCTCGCGATGATGCGCACACAGGACACGAAGTCAGATTATGACCGTTGATTACTCGATCATTATTCCCGCCTACAACGAAGCAGCGGTTCTGGAACGAACCTTGCGTGAAATCAAAACCGCCATGGCAGCGGTTCCGTTTAAGGGTGAGATCGTTGTCTGTGACAACAACTCAACCGATCGCACCTCCAACATCGGTTACTCGGCAGGCGCCAAAGTCGTCTTCGAAAACCGCAACCAAATTTCCCGCGCGCGCAACACCGGCGCCAAACATGCCGAAGGACGCTATCTCATCTTCGTCGACGCCGACACCATCGTCCCGCCCGCCCTCCTGCAAAAAGCACTCGACAATCTGGCCGGCGGCAAAACCTGCGGTGGCGGTGCACATGTCAAATTCGACATCGACGTCACCCCCGGCGTCACACGCGTCCTCAACTTCTGGAACTGGATATCCAGCAGCTTCGGCCTCGCCGCCGGTTGTTTCATCTACTGCACACGCCAAGACTTCAAGGCCTGCGGCGGCTTCAGCAACAACGTCTACGCCAGCGAAGAGATCTGGTTCTCACTCGCCCTCAAGTACAAAGCACGCAAAACCGGCCGCAAATTCCGCATCATCAACCTGCCCAAAGTCATCACCTCAGCTCGCAAACTCGAATGGTACAGCTATCGCTACCAGATCGGATTACTCATCATGCTGACCCTGTTTCCGTTTCTGGTCAGATCGAAAAAGTTTTGTGAGTATTGGTATAAAAGGCCGGGGGATAAATCGTAGCGGGACGCCTTTTGTTGGCTATTCCGCCTGTGGCTGATGCGGGTGACTTGCATTTATTTGATATCGACAATTCCGCCCGCCGTTGCGTGGTTGAGGCGAGTGACTTGCATTTATTTGATGTCGACAATTCCGCCCGCCGCTGCGCGGCTGAGGCGAGTGACTTGCTTTTATTTGATGTCGACAATTTCGCCCGCTGCTGCGTGACTGAGGCGAGTGACTTGCTTTTATTTGATGTCGACAATTCCGCCCGCCGCTACGCGGCTGTAGCGAGTAACTTGTATTTATTTGATGTCGACAATTCCGCCCGCTGCTGCGCAGCTGAGACGGGTTACTTTCTATTGCGCGGCCAATAGAAAGTAACCAAAGACAAGGCCGCCCTTGCTGCCGCAAACACATGATTGAATTTGATTTCAGACTGCGTTTGCCAAAATGGCCCTCCTTGGCCCTTTGGCAAACAGCGGCATCCTGCCGCTACCTGATCTATCCGGAAATCAAACCCAATCACACGGCAGCAAAGGGATTGATCCTCAAACAAGGCAGGAGTAATCTCATCAATATATGCGTAGATTTGCACACTCTAAATTCAAGAAAAATTGTCATTTATGCCACAAAATATTAGTCGTCAGCAGGGAGTAACATAGTAAGTGTTTTTAGGTCTCGAAATTAAAACCTGGCTCGGTCTTTCTGTCCTTGGTGCAATCATATCAACGATAGGAGCAATATTTGGAATTCTTCTTAAAGAATATTTCCTATCACGCTCTCTGGAAAAATGGCGGCAAAAACAAAACCTGGAGAAAATTTATGAGAAATTTCGTGACCCACTTATATTATCCGGGCATGAATTAGCGTCTAGGACATTGGAGATAATAACTCACTATCCCACAGTATATTTACGAAGAGATGTTTTCAATTCAAACCCAAAAAAACAGATAAAGAACAGTATAGATGACCCATATTTCAAAAGATACAAATTAATAAGCACTCTTTATAGGATGGGCTCATTTTTAGGTTGGCTTGAGTTATATCGACAGGAAATCACATTTCTAAGAAGCAGTAACAGTAAACACACGATACAACTTGAAAGAGCAGTAGATCGTATAAGAAGTGATCTGGCAGATGGACAGCTGAATCAAAATGAGGATTGGCAACTATGGAAGGATACTCTTGTTTTTCGTGAAGAACTCCGGGCAATAGGCGAATCACTAATTGAGTCCAAAGGAAGCACCCGTACTGTAATCGGTTATGGGCGGTTTTGTGAACATCTTGACGAAAACGACAGTAATAATGTAAAACACTGGTTATCAGTATTACTCAATTTCTATTTGGATCTTGATGAGAACAATAAAGATTTCCGAAAAATACGATTGGAACGCATCTTTGTTCATATTATAGATCTACTTTTGCTCCTTGATAGAAATTCTATTGACCAACGTCTGATAAATGAATATGAAAATCGGAAACCAAACATATAATTAAACTGACAAACAGTCCTGAAAACAGATCATTCATCCAGGGCCGGCAGGCGTATTCACGTAGCGTAATCCGCCGTATATTTTCCCTTTCTTCGTTATGTATTCCATTTAAACATGACTCAATGATGCCGGATCATTCCCCATTGCCGGTTTGTGATTGATATGTCATTTCATCATTAAAAGGCAAGCGGCAGGATGCCGCGCATTGGCAGTGGGCCAGGGAAGGCCCATCTGCCAATGACAGAATGAAATGCATATCAAACACAGTTTTACCGGCACGGGCGGCCTTCTCTTTGGTCACTTTCTCTTGGCCGCGCAAGAGAAAGTGACCCGCCTCAGCTGCGCAGCAGCGGGCGGAAGAGAAAAATATCCAATGTCGCGCAGCGACTCATAACCGTTCCCACGCAAAACGTGGGAACAAGACAACCTATATATAATGAATCGCCTTCACCGGCCTGATCATCGCCGCCTTCAACGCAGGATAAATCACCGCCACCGCAGCGATAATGACCAGCGTGACCAACGGGGCCACCGCTGAACGTTGGGTGACTTCGGCACGCCAGATGGGATCGATGGCGATGCCGGCAAACGAAACACCGCTGACGATGTTGGTGAGGTCAATGCCGTTGTATTGAAAGTAATACGACAGCGGTATGCCCAGGGCCGCTGCAAAAAGTACCGCAATCATTACCTGGACCAGTGTTTCTGCGTAGATGAGTCCGATGAGTTGCAACGGGCCGACGCCGATGGCTTTCATGACGCCGAATTCACGAATACGTTCAAAGACACTCATGAGCATGGCATTCAGTACCACCATGGCAACGGCGATGTAGGTGATGAATAACATGATGTAGATGTTGACATCGGACATGTTGAGGATTTCCGCCACCAGCGGTTGCAGGGTCTGCCAGTCCAGGGTTTCATAGTCTGGAAACATGGCGCTGACTTCTGCCGCCGCAGTTTTTATCTCCTGTTTGCGATCCTGCCGCAGGACTACAACCTCATGTGCGCCTTCCTGGACGCCCATCAATTTGCGAAAGGCGGTATCGAGCATGAAAAATCCACCGCGATCCACCTCTTCACCGACCGACTTGACGATACCGCGTACCCGATAGAGGTCGTTGGCCATGGCGCCATCAGCGGATTGTCCCACCACCACAACTTCATCACCGGGTTTGACGTTCAGGGTCCGCGCCAGTTTTCGTCCCAGGACAACACCGGAGGGATCATCGCGAGACAACCAACTGCCTTTTTCCAGATGTTCGTGTATTTGGGTAACGGTGGCTTCATTTTCAAGATGGACACCACGCAGTTGCACCCCGGCGGAGCTGGTGCCTGCGGCTGTCAGCGCGAAACCGAACAGGCGTTGTGATGCGAAGTAACCTTTTTTCTGTAAATCGCTGACAACCTGATCGGCGTCCTCAAGTCGCGTATACAGATCCGGATCATCCCGATACCCTTTGGCATGGATCTGGATATCACCGAGGTTCATACCCAGTGCATTGCGTTCACTGGACAGAAACAGACCTTCCATTAATGAGGCATAGAGGATCATGATCATGCCTGCAAAACCCATGGCAATGATGGTCACCAGACTGCGTTGTCGATTGCGTTGCACGTTTCTGGCGGCAAAGGCAAACAGATTCATAATCAATAGCGCTTCAGGTTGGCCAGGGAAAAGAACTCATCCTTCAGGGGTATGTTGAGTTGCAGGCTCTCGTAGATAAACTCCGTATACTCATCGGGTTTATCTGCCGGTGTCAGCCGCATCACTGTCGGTCGCGGCTTGCCGGCCAGTGGTTTGATTTTTTCAAAGACCATGGTGCGCGCCGGCTGCATATCTTCATCATAATATTTTTCATAGACCGGCAGGTAGTCGCCTTTTGTCACCATTAATTCCAGTTTGCCCCACACCACCGGGGCATCCGGTTTGGGTTTTAACTCAAAGATGATGACCTGTTTACCGTCCTTTTCGCCTTCAAAGGTAATGGTGGGAATGTAGTCTTCTTCCATGCGTGATTCCTTGACCAAATCATCATTCGTAAAATGGCTGCCCATCCACGATCCCATCATCATGCCTGATGTCAGGCGGATAGTACGATCCGTCCGCGGCAGGTAACTATAAATGGTGGTGCCGGCTTTTAATGTCGCCGTACCTTTTTCTTTTAATGGTTTTAGGATTCGCATCAGGGTTTGCTCGGTCCCTTTCGACCAGCCTTCCATGGTCAGCGTACGGGTGTAATGGCGTGTTTTTACCCGCATGGTGAATTTGCCATAGGATGAGTCGCCCCGCCACAGATCGTCGATTTCCCGCAGGATCTTCGTTGCTCGCTCAGTGGTTGTATCCTGTGCTTGTGTGACAAATGTCACGGAAACCGCCAGTAATGCTGATACCAGACAACAATACCGTTTCAGCTTGTGCGTATTTGGTTTGACAACCGGTTGATTCAGCGTATTGATGCGCATAGTTTTCTTGTCGGTTTGCCGGTTCCGGGGGAAAAAATGTGTCGACTAAGTTTAACAAATATTTCCACTGCAGATAACGCTGTGATTTGCACAATTAATATTTTTGACCATACTTTTATCTACATTTGAGAAAATAAACAGACTGTTATGAGATCACGACTCCGATCATTCCCTGTCTACGAGACCCGGATAACCAGTATCGATAGTAAGTACTATAATCCGGTGCGTCTTGCCCTGTCGCGGCTGGCAAACCCATTGCGGATCAAGCTGCCCTCCCTGCATACGCTGGATGTCTTGCTGGATAATGAAACATGGATCGTCGTGGATCGTTCAACCGGCGATAAACCCATGCTCGCCTGGCTTGATTTTGACTACGCCTCACGGCTCAGTCTGCACAAACCGATAATTTGCCGTATCAATCACTATCACACACAATCAGCGATAATCGTTGATAAGGTGCTGGAACTGCTGCGCAGCACCCTGCGTTCCAAATTACAACAGAGCCGCCACACAACATCGAACAGGATTATCTATTTATAAGGTACAATATAAGAACATACCGGGTTTATCGATTAACGAACAAATTCCTTGCGCAGCTCTTCAAAATACGCTCTTGCTCCACCTTTCATAAAATAGTATGAGCGCAATCCCTTGTCTTCCAGGTGATACATTAACCACTCGACCTGCTTGCCCGCCTGGTCATAAATCAGCAATACCCGATTATCCTGTTTTGCTTCCTGGATATATTTATCGACGGTGGCCTGTGCGTCCAGCGGCGCCCGTTTCTCTTTCTTGACGAAGATACTGATCCCTTCACGCTGGAACTGGTCACGCACATCCAGCACGATCACATTATCCCCGCCGACCATGGCTTCAAATTCTTTGGGGTTGAGCAGGTGTTTGTTGAAATTGGCCTTGCTGATCAAGCGATCGGGATTTATAGGTGACTTGCCCAATAATACTGATTCATCCGGGTACTTTCTGGCCCAATCCATCATACCGGCATCATAGGCAATCACATTATTGATATTGTTACTGCGGCACTTGGCCACCGCTTTATAGGATTTTAAACAGGTCTTGCCATTGCAATAGACGACGATGGGATTACCGCCGGAGGCCTCACGCAGACGCTTCATCTTGCTGATAAAGTCATCATCGGACAAGGGGATGTTGAGGGCATTTTTTATACGCAGGGTGTTGAATTCATAGGCCGACCGGACATCAACAATAACTGAACTTTTTCTCTTATTATACAGGTCATCCAGTTCAATCACCGGGACCGCAAGATAAAGCTTTCGTCCCGGATATTCGTTACCGGCGGCAACAACCAGATTGCTGTGCAGCAATAATTGACTCAATAACAACAGCAGGTAAATTACGGGTTTCATCTTCACTCCCTTTCCCGTACAAAGACGAGACCCGATTAATTCTGTCTCATGTCGTTAACAGGTAACTTACCAGCAAGTATAGTAGTCTTTTTTGTGTTTGAGAATTTCCAGGGCGGTACTTGCCTGTTGTACACCGTTTTTTGCTGACTCTTCCCACCAACGTATAGCCTCACAATAGCTGCGGACGGCGCCACTATTGTCATTGGCGTAGAGTATTCCCAGATTATATTGCGCCATGGCATCGCCGCTGATGGCTGCCTTGCGCCACCAGTCCTTGGCCTGCTTCAGGTTGGGCTTGATCCCCAATTTACCTACTGCGTAGACAATACCCAGATTGTATTGGGCATCGGTATTACCTTGTTGTGCCGCCTGTTTCCACCAATGGATTGCCTTGTCGGGATCACGTTGCGTACCTTCACCATTGGCAAAGGCAACAGCCAGATTATGTTGTGCACTGGAATGTCCCTTATTGGCGGCCTGCTCATACCAGCTGAATGCGGTCGCCGGATTCTTGTCTGTGCCAAGACCGGAGTCGTACATCAGCCCAACATAAAACTGTGCTTCGGCTATCCCCTGTTCGGCCAGCGGGAGCAAAAGGCGATAGGCGCGAGAAAAATCATCCGAGGAAAAGGCGCGCATGCCACGAATCAGTTGCAACATGTCAGCCTGGCGTTTGTGTCCCAGACCACTCAGTTCGTCTGTGGCGATGCCGGCGGTGACGATCCGCTTGTCCAGATTACTCTTGGTGACGGCGTTGGCATGTTGAGTGTAAAACAGGAGCAAGACAAACAGCGCAAACAGGATGCGGGGCAACATGTTGTACTGGGCATGTCCATACTGATGAAACTGATCATTCCGGTTGTCGTGTTTACGCATTTCAGGCACCTCTCTCGCCTTCCTCAGAGAAACCACATCTCTGTCAATTTCCTTATCGACGTGGAATTAAGCGACTTTAATCACGGTTTTTAACTTGAAATACAGAAAACACGCCGTTGACGCGTTCTAAAACAGTGTGGAAACAATTGTTTACAGACAAAAAAGGCGGGGAAAACCCCGCCTTTTTATAAGCGCTTTAAATGCAAAATTTAAATTACGCGGCTTTGGTGATCTTCTGATCCAGTTCACCGGAAGCATAGCGCTTGACCATCTCGTCCAGGCTGATCGGCTTGATCTTGGCAGCGTGGCCGGCACAACCGAAGGCTTCGTAACGGGCCTTGCAGATTTCCTTCATGGCCTTGGTAGACTCTTTCAGGAATTTGCGGGGGTCAAAGTTGCTCTTGTTGTCGAACATGTGCTTGCGGATGGCGCCGGTAGAGGCCATACGCAGGTCGGTGTCGATGTTGACTTTGCGCACGCCGTTCTTGATACCCTCAACGATTTCTTCAACCGGTACACCGTAGGTCTGGCCCATATCACCACCGTAGTTGTTGATGATTTCCAGCCAGTCCTGGGGAACGGAAGAAGAACCGTGCATGACCAGGTGGACGCCCGGGATGCGCTGGTGGATCTCTTTCACGCGGTCGATACGCAGGATTTTGCCGGTAGGCTGTGTGGTGAACTTGTAGGCGCCGTGAGAAGTACCAATGGCAATCGCCAGGGCGTCAACGCCGGTTTTGGCAACGAAATCAGCGGCTTCTTCCGGGTCGGTCAGCAGCATGGAGTGATCCAGCTCGCCTTCGGCGCCGTGGCCGTCTTCTTCACCCATCTTGCCGGTTTCCAGTGAACCCAGGCAACCCAGTTCGCCTTCTACAGAGACACCACCGGAATGGGCCATGTCGACAACGGTACGGGTAACATTGACGTTGTATTCAAAAGAAGACGGGGTCTTCATGTCTTCCATCAGCGAGCCGTCCATCATCACGGAGGTGAAACCGGACTGGATGGAGCGCATGCACACACCCGGCGCAGAGCCGTGGTCCTGGTGCATACAAATGGGGATATGCGGATACATTTCTTCCGCCGCAATGATCAGGTGGCGCAGGAAGGGCTCACCGGCATAGGAACGGGCACCGGCAGAACCTTGCATAATAACAGGGCTGTTGGTTTCATCAGCTGCCTGCATAATGGCATGCACCTGTTCCATATTGTTGACGTTGAACGCCGGCATGCCGAAGCTGTTTTCAGCGGCATAATCCAGCAGTTGGCGAAGTGTAATCAGGGCCATTTTGGATCTCCTCGGTTATCTATATCTAAATTAAATTAATACAAATCAATAAGTTAAACTAGCTTCCCGCCATATCACCGACACGCACGATCTTCATGGCATTGGTGCCGCCCATGGTGCCCATCATGTCGCCCTTGGTCAGGATAACCAGATCGCCGTCACGGACGGTGCCGCGACGCAACAATTCATCCACTGCTTCCCGGTTGACCTCATTGGGCTCCCTGCCGGTCGGTTCGAAACTGACCGGGTAGACGCCACGGTAAAGAGTCACCTTTCTACGCGTCTCGACATGACTCGTCAAGGCGTAGATGGGGATACCGGAACTGATACGGGACATCCACAGGGTCGTTGATCCGGACTCGGTCAACGCGGCAATTGCCTTCACCCGCAGGTGGTTGGCGGTGTACATGGTGGCCATGGCAATGGCCTCATCGATCCGGCCAAACACCGTGTTGATGCGGTGGTCGGAATGGGTGGTTATGCGCTGTTTTTCCGCCTCGCGACAGATCCGGTCCATGGCGGCAATGGCCTTGTCCGGATATTTACCGGTCGCCGTCTCGGCGGAGAGCATCACCGCATCGGTGCCGTCGAGCACCGCATTGGCGACGTCAAAAACCTCAGCACGAGTGGGAATATGGCTGTAGATCATGGACTCCATCATCTGGGTCGCGGTGATCACCACCTTGTTCATCTTGCGTCCCAGCTGGATCAGGTGTTTCTGTACCGGCGGCAGACCGGCGTCACCGATCTCCACCCCCAGGTCTCCACGGGCAATCATGATCACGTCGGAGGCTTCAATAATCTCCTCGATCACGTCCAGGGACTCGGCCCGCTCAATCTTGGAGACTATCCCGCCATGACCGCCGGCGGCCCGCAGCAGTTCGCGTGCCTCGTTCACATCGGCGGCAGAACGCACAAAGGAGACCGCCACATAGTCAGCCTGCATGGCGGCGGCGGTCTTGATGTCTTCGCGATCCTTTTCGGTCAGGGCCGGCGCAGACAAACCACCACCCTGTTTGTTGATCCCCTTGCGGTTGGATAATTCACCGCCCGAGACCACCCGGCAGATCACTTCGGTATCATTGACTTCATTGACCCACAACACGATACGACCGTCATCCAGCAGCAGGGTATCGCCCCGTTTGACGTCCTCATTGAGTTGCTTGTAGGCCACACCAACCCGCTCCTGATCACCGGCATCGGCGGCCAGTTGCGTATCCAGGGTAAAGGTGGCGCCGTCTTCCAGGTTCACCTTGCCGGTTTTGAATTTTTCAATGCGGATTTTCGGACCCTGCAAATCAGCCAACACACCGATTTGGCGCCCGTGAGCGCGAGCCCGGTTGCGCAGGCGATCCGCCCGTTCGATATGTTCTTCTGCAGTTCCGTGTGAGAAATTGACCCGCACGACGTCAACCCCTGCTTCGATGATCTTGTCCATCATCTTGGGGTCTTCAGTCGCGGGACCGAGAGTAGCGACGATCTTTGTTCTTCTTAGCATAGGATTTGATTGTATCCCGGATCACCCGCAAAGGGGTGATCCGGATTTAATATTTATGCAGTTGCTTCCGCTTTTTTTGCACATTCTTCCAACATGGCAACCGCAGGCAGGGTTTTGCCTTCCAGATATTCCAGGAACGCACCACCGGCAGTCGAGATGTAGCTCACCTTGTCATAGATGTTGTACTTCTGGATTGCGGCAATGGTGTCACCGCCACCGGCCAGACTGAAACCCTTGGCATTGGCAATGGCCATGGAGACAGTCTTGGTGCCGGCACCGAACTGGTCAAACTCGAATACACCGACCGGGCCGTTCCAGACGATGGTACCGGCTTTGGCGATAATGTCTGCCAGTTCCTGGGCGGATTTCGGACCGATGTCAAAAATCATGTCATCGTCAGTCACATCGCCGGCATCCTTCAGGACAGCGGGTTCGTTTTCATCGAATTTCTTGCCGCACACCACATCCACGGCAATCGGGATATTGGCGCCGCGTTTTTTCATCTTTTCCATCAGGGCCCTGGCTGTGTCCACCAGGTCATCTTCACACAGTGACTTGCCGACATTGAAACCGGCCGCCTTGAGGAAGGTATTGGCGATACCGCCGCCGACCACCATCTGGTCCACCTTTTCAGAGAGGGCTTCCAGTACAGTCAGCTTGGTGGAAACCTTGGAGCCACCGACGATGGCCACCATCGGACGGGCCGGATTGGCCAGGGCCTTGGCCAGGGCATCCAGTTCTTCCGCCAGCAGCAGACCGGCACAGGCGATAGGGGCAAACTTGCCCGCGCCATGGGTTGAAGCCTGGGCGCGGTGCGCCGTACCAAAGGCATCCATGACGAATACATCGCACAGGGCGGCGTATTTCTTTGACAGCTCTTCGTTATCCTTCTTCTCGCCCTTGTTGAAACGGACGTTTTCCAGCAACACACACTCCCCGGCGGCAACATCGACGCCATTGAGATAATCCTTCACCAGACGCACTTCCTTGCCCAGCTTGGCGGACATATCAGCCGCAATCGGCGCCAGTGAGTTTTCTTCATCGGCCACACCCTCTTCCGGGCGACCGCGGTGTGACATCACCATCACAGAAGCACCGGCCTTCAGACAGTGTTCGATAGTCGGCATGGATGCACTAATACGGGCATCAGAAGTGACCTTGCCATCTTTGACAGGCACGTTGAGATCGGCACGAACCAGCACACGCTTGCCGGCCAGATCCAGATCAGTCAGTTTAATAAAAGACATACTTAAAACTCTCCTGAGTTAGATAATTCAAAAACAATTAGCCAAACCTGATTGATGGCTTGGCGAATGGTTTTTTATTTTTAAAATCTAACGCAGAGGCGCAGAGTTACAGAGTTCACAGAGGAAAAATTAAATATTTTCTCTGCGTTCTCTGCGTTCTCTGTGTCTCTGCGTTGATGTTTAAAAGCCTGGATTAATTAGCCGCAACGTGCTGAACGAATCTCATCATATTGCAGGTATAACCATATTCGTTGTCGTACCAGCTCACTACCTTGACGAAAGTGTCGTCCAGCGCGATACCGGCTTCGGCATCGAAGATAGAAGAGAAACCAACGCCGCGGAAGTCTGTAGAAACAACCTTCTCATCGGTGTAACCCAGAGTCTTGGAGATATCACCGGACTCAGAGGCTTTCTTCATGGCGGCACAGATGTCAGCATATTTGGCCGGTTTTTCCAGCTCAACGGTCAGGTCAACAACAGAGACGTCTGAGGTCGGAACGCGGAAAGCCATACCGGTCAGTTTGCCATTCAGTTCAGGCAGTACAACGCCTACAGCCTTGGCGGCGCCAGTGGAAGACGGGATGATGTTTTCCAGGATACCGCGGCCACCGCGCCAGTCTTTGGCGGAAGGACCGTCAACGGTCTTCTGGGTGGCGGTTGCAGCGTGAACGGTAGACATCAGACCGCGCTTGATACCCCAGTTGTCATTCAGAACCTTGGCGATCGGCGCCAGACAGTTGGTGGTACAGGAAGCGGCGGAAACAATGGCCTGACCGGCATAGGTTTCGTGGTTAACACCAAATACGAACATGGGTGTGCCGTCTTTGGAAGGCGCAGACATAACCACCTTCTTGGCGCCGGCGTCGATGTGCTTCTGGCAACCTTCTTCGGTGAGGAAGAAACCGGTGGAATCGATAACGATGTCGGCACCGACTTCGTTCCACTTCAGGTTGGCGGGATCACGTTCTGCAGTCAGACGGATTTCCTTACCGTTAACAATCATGCAGCCTTTGCCGCCTTTAACTTCACCTTTGAAACGACCGTGTACTGAGTCGTACTTCAGCATGTAGGCCAGGTAATCTGCATCGAGCAGATCGTTAATGCCGACGATTTCGATATCTTTGAATTCGTTGTAAACAGCACGGAACACCATACGGCCGATACGACCGAAACCGTTAATACCAACTTTAATAGCCATTATTTCTCTCTCCCGATTATTACTTTAAATAACAAAATTTTTATAAAACGCCTTCAACAGCCTTTACGACATTCTCAACTGTGAAGCCAAATTCCTTGAACAGTACCTTGTCAGGTGCGGATTCACCGAAACGGTCGATACCGACCACGGCATCGGCGTACTTGTACCAGAGTCCGGTCGCGGCCGCTTCAACGGCAACAGTCGGCACCTTGGGCAGAACAGATGCCTTATAGGCGGCATCCTGAGCTTCAAATGCGTTAACCGAAGGCATGGAAACCACGCGGATGTTCTTGCCGGACATGGCTTCGGCGGCACCCACGGCAAGTTGAACTTCTGAGCCGGTGGCGATAATGACGGCATCAGGTGTACCGGCACAATCTTTCAGGATGTAACCACCCTTGGCGATGTCGGCGATCTGTGCATCGGTACGTGCCTGATGCGGCAGCCCCTGACGCGAGAAGATCAGACAGCTTGGGCCGTCTTTCCGCTCAATGGCCTTGGCCCATGCAACTGAAGCTTCAACGGCATCACACGGACGCCATACCGCCATGTTGGGAATCAGACGCATGGTGGGGATCTGTTCAACCGGCTGGTGAGTCGGGCCGTCTTCACCCAGACCAATAGAGTCGTGGGTATAAACAAAAATACTCCGCACTTTCATCAATGCCGCCATACGCAGGGCGTTACGGGCATATTCGGAGAACATCAGGAAGGTGGCGCCGAAAGGAATCAGACCGCCGTGCAGAGCAATACCGTTCATGATGGCGGACATACCGAACTCACGCACACCGTAACGCACGTAGTTGGCGACTTCATTGGCATCCATGGGCTTGTAACCGGACCATTCAGTCAGGTTGGAGCAACCCAGGTCAGCGGAGCCACCAAACAGTTCAGGCACTGCCGGTGAGTAGTTTTCGATACAGGCCAGAGAGGCCTGGCGGGTGGCCGGGCTCTTGGCATCGGCATTCACCTTGGCGATATAGGCTGCTGACTTCTTGGCCCAATCGGCGGGCAGATCGCCCTTCACGCGGCGTTCGAATTCTGCGGCCAATTCCGGAAACGCTTTCTTGTAAGCGGCGAATTTGTCGTTCCAGGCCTTCTCGGCAGCGGCGCCCTTGGACTTGGCGTCCCAACCAGAGTAAACATCAGCCGGTACTTCGAAAGGACCGTGATCCCAACCCAGGGCTGCCTTGGTCAGGTTGATTTCTTCTTCACCCAGCGGGGCGCCGTGACAGGCGTGTGAACCGGCCTTGTTCGGTGAACCGAAACCGATGGTGGTCTTGCAGCAGATCAGGGTCGGCTTGTCGGTCATGGCCTTGGCCTGTTTGATCGCAGCTTCAATGGCAGCCGGATCGTGGCCATCAACATTGGCAATCACATGCCAGCCGTAGGCTTCAAAGCGGCCGGGGGTGTTATCGGTAAACCAGCCTTCAACGTGACCGTCGATAGAAATACCATTGTCATCCCAGAAAGCAATCAGCTTGCCCAGACCCAGCGTACCGGCCAGCGAGCAGGCTTCGTGTGAGATACCTTCCATCAAACAGCCGTCACCCAGGAAGACCCAGGTGTGGTGGTCAACGATGTTGTGACCCTTCTGGTTGAATTGACCGGCCAGCGCCTTTTCGGCAATCGCCATGCCCACAGCATTGGTAATACCCTGACCCAGCGGGCCGGTGGTGGTTTCAACGCCCGGTGCATAGCCGTATTCAGGGTGACCCGGTGTTTTGGAGTGCAGTTGACGGAACTGTTTCAGATCGTCGATAGACAGGTCGTAACCGGTCAGGTGCAGCAAAGAGTAGATCAGCATGGAGCCGTGACCATTGGACAACACGAAGCGATCGCGGTTGGCCCACTTGGGGTTGCCCGGATTGTGAGTCATATGATCATTCCAGAGGACTTCTGCGATATCAGCCATGCCCATCGGGGCGCCCGGGTGGCCGGAGTTGGCTTTCTGAACGGCGTCCATACTTAATGCACGGACGGCATTGGCTAGATCTTTGCGAGATGGCATTGCACTCTCCTGTTTAAATTAAAACTTGTTCATGTCCGACCGCAGTCGAAACAAAATATTTGCCCATGCGCTTGTTTATAAAAAAAAGCGCAGTTTGAATTCGTGTCTGGCGAGACGCGGCTCGGCTGACCTGGTTAACACACCCCAAATTTCTGATCTTCTGCTGCCCGATGTTCATATTCATTTTGTCGGGTTTTTCGCCAACGGCGATCCCCCCCGGACAGTGAGCGGGCAATTTTCCACTTTTTACCCTTCCGGGGCAATAGCGCAATGGGGATGAAATACCGCAGCGATAAGCCAAACTGTTTAAAAGATAAAGACTTTTTATGTTTATCCAGTGATTAAACCGGCTCTTTCCATTTAATGGAACATCCCATACTGGGTATCTGTGCGGCCGGTCCCTTGCCGGTACGGGCCACTTCCAGCATGGCTTCGAACAGGTCACGACGGGCATCTTCGGGCACAGTTTCCTTGCGGCCGGCATCCAGACGTCCGCGATATTGCAGTTGCAGATCGGCGTTATAACCAAAGAAATCCGGTGTACAAACCGCACCATAGGCTTGCGCGGTTGCCTGCGTTTCGTCCAGTAAATAAGGGAAGGGGAAAGCAAATTCAGCGGCAATCTGCTGCATGTTTGCAAATGAATCCTCTTCATATTGAGCGATATCATTGGACATGATCGCCACACTGTTTATACCGTGCTCGCGTAATTCACGAGTGTCACGCACCAAACGCTCTCGAATCGCTTTCACATAGGGACAATGGTTACAAATAAACATCACCAGCAAACCCTTTTCACCCATACAGTCCTGCAGGGTCCAGGTTTTGCCATCCACCCCCGGCAGGGAGAAATCGATTGCAGCTTGTCCAAAATCGCAGACCGGTGTTTCTGTGCGGACCATTGCCAACCTCCAGATGAAAATTCGGTCGTACAGTATACCTGAGCAGATGGCTGATAATAATCGCGTTATCTCACGGGTTATTTTTTATTCGGTAAACTTTTTCACGGTATCTGCCGTTACAATTCCGTGCAGCGAAATTAGCTATATAATAAAAAACCCGCTAGAATCGCCGCATTAAAGCAAATTACAACCTATTTCTTCTTAATTTAACTCGCAAGGGAAACCCATGGCTGAACGACATCTGTTTACTTCTGAATCTGTTTCCGAAGGCCATCCGGACAAGGTCGCGGACCAAATCTCCGACTCCGTACTGGATGCCATCCTTACCCAGGACCCCAGGGCCCGTGTCGCCTGTGAGACCCTGATTAATACCGGTATGATTATCCTGTCCGGTGAAATTACCACTAAAGCAAATGTGGATTACACCAGTGTTGCGCGCAAGGCGGTTGAAGAGATCGGTTACAACAGTTCTGAAATGGGCTTTGATTTCGCCACTTGCGCTGTGCTGGTTTCTCTCGACAAGCAATCCGCCGACATCGCCATGGGTGTGGATGAAAGCGCCGATCATGAGCAGGGCGCCGGTGACCAGGGTTTGATGTTCGGTTACGCCAGTAACGAAACCGATGTATTGATGCCCGCCCCCATCACCTATGCCCATGCACTGGTCAAGCGTCAAGCGGAAGTGCGCAAGAACGGCGCCCTGCCCTGGTTGCGCCCCGACGCCAAGAGTCAGGTCACCTTTGTCTATGAAGACAACAAGCCGGTCGCCATTGATGCGGTTGTGCTCTCCACCCAGCACAATCCGGACATCAACCAGACCACACTGCGTGATGCCGTGATGGATGAGATCATCCTGCCCGTCCTGCCCAAAGAGTGGATCAGCAAGGAGACCAAGTTCCATATCAACCCGACCGGTCGTTTCGTTATCGGCGGCCCGGTGGGCGACTGCGGCCTGACCGGCCGCAAGATTATCGTGGACACCTATGGCGGCATGGCTCGTCACGGTGGCGGCGCATTCTCCGGCAAGGACCCCTCAAAAGTGGATCGCTCCGCCGCCTATGCCGGTCGTTATGTGGCCAAAAACATCGTTGCCGCCGGTCTGGCGGAACGCTGCGAAATCCAGGTCTCTTACGCTATCGGTGTTTCCGAACCCACATCAATCAGTGTGCAGACCTTCGGCACCGGCAAGATTGCCGACAGCCGCATCGTGGAACTGGTGCGTGAACACTTCGACCTGCGCGCCGGCGGTCTGGTGAAAATGCTCGATCTGTTGCGCCCCATCTATCGCCCGACTGCGGCCTATGGCCACTTCGGACGGACCGAGAAAGAATTCAGCTGGGAGAAAACCGACAAAGCGGCCGACCTGAAGAAAGCCGCCGGCGTGTAAACTTTTGTTGCTGAAACCGGATCAACCGCAGGGGATATTAATTTTTTTCCCTGCGGTTCGATAACCCATATTCGTGCTTTTCCATTTGCGAGACACGGCTATAATATAGACTTCATAACACACCACGTTTTCTGAGGAGCGCTGCAGCGGAACCATCGCCGTCAGGCTCAGAGAACTTCGGTTTTTCGGAACCAACGGCGCTCGTTCAAAGTAGGAGAATATACTTATGAACGCAGTTCCCAATCCTTCCTTCACTGATTATAAAGTTGCGGATATCACGCTGGCCGACTGGGGCCGCAAAGAGATCCTCATTGCCGAGACCGAAATGCCCGGTCTGATGGCGTTGCGTGAAGAATTCGGGAAATCTCAACCTCTCAAGGGTGCTCGTATCTCCGGCAGTCTGCACATGACAATCCAGACCGCTGTGTTGATCGAAACCCTGGTCGCCCTAGGCGCAGACGTACGCTGGGCTTCCTGTAACATCTTCTCCACCCAGGACCATGCCGCCGCCGCCATTGCCGCTGCCGGTATACCGGTCTACGCCTGGAAGGGCGAAACCCTGGAAGAGTACTGGTGGTGTACCGAGCAGGCCCTGACCTGGCCGGACGGCAAACTGCCCAACATGATCCTCGATGACGGCGGCGATGCCACCTTGCTGGTTCATCACGGCGCCCGTCATGAAAAAGAAGGCAGCCGCCCCGATCCCAAGGCCAGTGACAGCGAAGAGTGGAAAGTCATCGTCGATACACTGAACCGCAGTCTGGATCAACATAAAGACAAGTGGTCAAAGATTGCCGCCGGCGTAAAAGGCGTGACCGAAGAGACCACCACCGGTGTTCACCGCCTGTATGAAATGCAAAACAAGGGCGAACTGCTGTTCCCCGCCATGAACGTCAACGACTCCGCCACCAAGTCCAAGTTCGACAACCTGTACGGCTGCCGTGAATCGTTGATCGACTCCATCAAGCGCGCAACCGACGTGATGATCGCCGGCAAGATCTGCGTGGTGCTGGGTTATGGCGACGTGGGCAAAGGCTGTGCCCAGGCCTTCCGCGGCATGGGCGCCACCGTATGGGTTACCGAAATCGATCCCATCTGTGCCCTGCAGGCCGCAATGGAAGGCTACCGCGTGGTTGACATGAATGACGCCTGCAAACAAGGCGACATCTTTGTTACCACCACCGGTAACGTCAACGTTATCGACCATGACCACATGCTTGCCATGAAAGATGAAGCCATCGTCTGTAACATCGGCCACTTCGACTCCGAGATCAATATCGCTTCACTGGAAAAATATGAGTGGGACGAGATCAAGCCGCAAGTGGATCACGTTATTTTCCCGGATGGCAAAAAGATCATCGTGCTGGCCAAGGGTCGACTGGTCAACCTGGGTTGCGCCACCGGCCACCCCAGCTTCGTGATGTCCGCCTCCTTCACCAATCAGGTCATGGCGCAGATCGAGTTTTTCACCAAGGGTGACCAGTACGAAAACAAGGTCTACATCCTGCCGAAGATCCTCGACGAAAAAGTTGCCCGTTTGCACCTGAAGAAGATCGGCGCACACCTGACCCCCCTGTCGAAAAAACAGGCGGACTACATCGGTGTACCGGTAGAAGGACCGTACAAGCCTAATCACTACCGTTACTAAAAAATCTAAACGCAGAGACACAGAGAACGCAGAGGATAAAATATATCTTTCTCTGTGGTCTCTGTGTCCTTTGCGTCTCTGCGTTAAAGGTTTCTTACTATGGAATCACAACTAGATTACGATCAGACTTTCAGTTTTGAGTTTTTCCCACCCAAAACGCCGGAAGGTGCTGACAAGCTGCGTGCGGTTCGCGATGAACTGGCAAAGCTGGACCCGTTATATTTTTCCGTGACCTTCGGTGCGGGCGGCAGTACCCAACAGGGAACTTTCGATACCGTGATCGAGATCCAGCAGTCCGGCAGTGATGCCGCGCCGCACTTATCCTGCATCGGTTCCACGAAGGAGAGTATTCGCGAGTTGCTGAACCGGTATAAGGATAACGGCATCAAGCGTATCGTCGCCCTGCGTGGCGACATGCCCTCGGGTATGCGTGAGGCCGGTGAATTTCGCTATGCCAATGAACTGGTGGAATTCATCCGCGCCGAGACCGGTGATCATTTTCATATCGAAGTGGCCGCCTATCCGGAATTTCATCCCCAGGCCAAAGACGCCGAATCCGACCTGCTGAACTTCAAACGCAAGGTGGAGGCCGGTGCCGACAGCGCCCTGACCCAATACTTCTACAACATTGATGCCTATGTGCGCTTTGTTGAAGATATTGAAGACATGGGGGTAGGCATTCCGGTGGTGCCGGGCATCATGCCCATCACCAACTATAAACAACTGGCCCGTTTTTCGGATATGTGCGGTGCAGAAATCCCGCGCTGGATTCGCAAGCGGCTGGAAGGTTATGGCGATGATGTTGCCTCATTGCGCGCTTTCGGTCTGGACGTTACCACCGAGCTGTGTAATGAGTTGCTGGAGATCGGCGCCCCCGGTTTGCACTTCTACACCATGAATCAGACCGGCCCGACCCTGCAAATCTGGCAGGAACTGGGACTCGAAATAGAATAGTCATCCCCTGCGGATGGTTTCACCGCCATCCGCAATCTTTATACCCGCATCACCACTATCCCGCCAGGAATACGTATTGTGTTTCTGACAGGTTGAATACCTTGTCTGTCACTCATATAGTACCACTACCCAACATGTCCAACCGGGTTGTTGATCTATGCACACCAGGTTTACTCTCTTTTTACATAGCCTCCGGCAAGCAACCGGCGGCGCAGTATCATCATCACGCCTGCTTGTCAGCACAGCGATCTTTATCAGCCTGTTAGGCAATTTCAGCTTCTTCGGTCATGCCTTTGACTACTATCCACCCGGTGACGGTAACCGGCTGTTTCTTTTCTCATTACTGATCTTTGAAACGGCGGTAACCACCTTCCTGCTGGGTCTGGTCTGCTTCCGGCACACGATTAAACCTGTGCTGATCGTGATCCTGATCGCATCCGCGCCGGCCGCCTATTTCATGGACACCTATAACAATGTGTTTGACCACACCATGATCCAGAATATGGTCAATACTGATCCGGGTGAAATGACCGACCTGTTGAGCCTGAAGCAACTGGTCTACCTGTTTTTGCTGGGCATCCTGCCCGCCGCCCTGATCTATAAACTGAAAATCGAACACGGCACACTCAAGGCCGAACTGCTGGAACGGGGCAAATTGCTGCTGGTCACGATGATGATCCTGGTGGTTGTCCCTTTGTTGTTCAGTAAATACTACGCCTCTTTTTTCCGCGAACACCGCGCCATCTCGTTTTACGCCAACCCGGTTTATTACATCTACTCCACCGGGAAGTACCTCAACAGTTCAAGCGGCCAAACTCAGAAAACCCTGACGGTGGTCGGCGATGATGCAAAGATATCTCCTGAAGATCATGATCGGGAATTGATTATTATGGTGCTGGGAGAAACAGCCCGCGCCGATCGTTTTTCTCTTAACGGTTATCACAGAGAAACCAACCCGTTGCTGAAAAAAGAAGACATTATCAATTTTTCCAATGTCTATGCCTGCGGCACCTCAACCGCCATTTCTGTACCGTGTATGTTTTCCTTTTTCCACGGCACTGAGTACAGTAATGAAAAAGCGGCTTCAACAGAAAACCTGCTGGATATTTTAAAACGCGCCGGGGTGCATATCCTGTGGCGGGACAACAACTCTGATTCTAAAGGTGTCGCGCTACGCGTACCGTATGAGGACTTCAGAACGCCTGAAGTCAACCCGATCTGTGATATCGAGTGCCGGGATGAAGGCATGCTGGCCAACCTGCAGGCATGGATAAATAAACATCCCACCGGGGATATCTTTATCGTCCTGCACCAGTTCGGCAACCACGGTCCGGCCTACTACAAGCGATATCCGAAATCCTATGAACGCTTTACACCGGTATGCACGACCAATGAATTAAAGGATTGCAGCTCGGAGCAGATTAACAATGCTTACGACAATGCCATTTTATATACCGATTATTTCCTTGCCCAGGTCATCAAACTGCTGAAGGCCAACTCAAAAACATTCGAGACCGCCATGTTTTATATCAGCGATCATGGTGAGTCACTTGGTGAAAACGGTTTGTACCTGCATGGTTTCCCCTATCTTATTGCTCCGAATACACAGCTGCACGTCCCTGCCATACTGTGGCTTGGAGAAGGTATGACAGAGGATATCGATAAAGAAGGCATCAAGCGACGTGCCGGTGAACACTTTTCACATGACAATGTCTTTCACACCGTGTTGGGTTTTATGGAAATTCAGACCCGTGTCTATGATCCAAAGCAGGATATTCTGCTGAATATGCACGCCGAACATGGTGAAAAACACCGTGGAGGAAAATACAATAAATAACGAAGTATCCCGGCTGACTTGCACTGCCGGTATACGTTCAATGGGCTAGATATAACCCCAAATCCGGTTGTAATCCAGATTGCCCCGATCCCGGAACAGACAAACTTCCATGATGTCGTTTTCCGGCTGTGTCAGATCCCGTAACGCGGGTTCCGGCAGTATCTCATTATCGGCATCCAGCACGGCTTTAACCAGGGGCGGCGTGGTTTTGCTCACATCACGCTTGATCACGATGGCTGTTTCACCATTAATCAATCTGACGAAACTGCCCGGCGGGAAAACAGTAAGCTCCATCACCAGAGTCAGACAGTATTTCTTCTCATATTTTGTCCCCTGATCAACAAAAAAGCCTTTTAACGCATCATTGATCGAGATAGGCAGGTTCTTGTCATGCTTCGTAATCAAAATACTGTAGCGTTCGGCAATAGCGAGAATCTTTGCGCCGCGAATGATCTCGTTACGCTGTAACCGACCGGGATAACCATTCCCGTCATTCAATTCGTGGTGTTGTAACACGGTCTTGACCCACACCGCGTCTTTCACCCCGATATCGATCAACATCTTTGCGCCTTTTTGCGGATGCTGGGCAATAATACGACGTTGAGTGGCGGACAAGGGAGTGTCCTGAACCTTCACCTGTTCCAGCAGACCGCGCATACCAATATTACTGGTCAGGGCAGCGGCAATGATCATCACCCGTTCATGGGGGGTGAAATCCTGGGAACCGGTCATGAGATAACACAGGATGGCGCACTGCACCGGCTGAAACATGCTGGGATCAAACCGGTTTGGTAAATGCACCAGTGCAATGGCCGCATCTGACTCTGACTCGCATAGACTGTAGATATCCTGCGCCAGTTGCTCCGACATCTCCCTGGCCCTCTTGTCATTGGATTCCAGGGCATCAAAAATTTTCGCCAGACGTTGCAGATAATCCACCACCGCCGTAAACGGGCTGTTTACTTGCGTGTCATTATTGCCGGCCACCAGACGAAACAGGCCGTGTTTGGACAGGGAATCCAGGCGCTCCCGATCTTCGATAATCTGGCCTTCGCTCAACAACAGCTTGCCTTCGTGATCATAAATTGACCACGGTAATTCCTCACCGACCACCAGCTCACTCATGGCAATTTTGACGCGTTGTTTCATACTGGATTTTCCCTGCATAACTATCAGTATTACTTCGGATAAAAACCCGCCGGACTTTAACGGCCCACCCCTAAAATAGAGGTAAAATCAGCCTGCTTGCCGCTGGTTTCCACAGGACAGGCGGAAATCGGCTCGTGTAAAATCAAGTACTTGCACATAAATCAACCACCCCACAGGAGTCCCATGCGCATTACGCGGATTTACCAACCGGCAGAATTGAACCCCGGCCGACAACTCGAACTGGATCAGCGGTCGGCTCGCCACTTGGTCCAGGTACTGCGACTGCAACCGCCACACCCGCTGGTTGTGTTCGACGGACAGGGACATGTCTGTCACGCTGTCCTGAGTAAGGCCGATAAAAAAAGTGTGGTTGTTGAGCTTGGCGCGGCCATTGCCGAGTCACCCGAATCGCCTCTGGCTGTCCATCTGGGACTGGGCATTTCCAAGGGTGAGCGCATGGACATCGCCATCCAAAAAGCAGTGGAACTGGGGGTCACCGCCATCACTCCCCTGTTTACCCGTTATTCCATGGTCAAGCTGGATCCCGCCCGCGCCGAAAAGCGACTGGAACACTGGCAGGGGATCATCATCAGCGCCTGCGAACAGTGCGGCCGCAACCGCCTGCCTCTCCTCCACACCATTATTAATAGTGATGACTGGCTGCGCACAAACCAGGAACAACTGAAACTCACCCTCGACCCGCAGGCGGAGATATCGCTCGGGTCAATCCCGACACCTACCGGTACCCTCAGTCTCTACATCGGTCCCGAAGGAGGCTTGAGTGATGAGGAGATCGCACAGGCAAAACAATACGGCTTTCAGGGGGTACGCCTCGGCCCGCGCATTCTGCGCACCGAAACAGCGGTGATCGCCGCACTCACTGCGGTGCAATTTCGGTGGGGGGATTTGGGATAAGCAAACCACATCTACAAAATGTTCTACACACATATATAAGCCTTACATACTGCGCAGGGATAACAACTTGAATTCACTGCGTGTTCGGCGTAGCTTTAAAGAAGAAAAAGACTGGAACCCATCTCAAAATGTCATGAGCGCAGGTAAGACAAGGCAATAATGAGCGAAAAAGCGGAGTTTACACGCAGTAAATGAGCATTTTGAGTTCATTATTAACGCCGTATCGCCAAGCGCAATAATTTTGAGATGGGTTCTAGTTAAATTTCTCTTTCCATCTGTTTAACCGGCACGATGTTCGGCACATCTTTTCATGCTGAGTCTGGTTTTGGTTTCTCATAATCTCAGGGATTTGGTTTATGCGAGCGAAAACATCAAGACGACTGAATCAACAGCCAACTGATTCATCCGCCCGACAGGCCGGTTTACCGGATCAACAGAGGACTTTAGCCAACACCGCCACCCGTCCCCTGCAAGCATCAACTTGGCAACCGGACTATTCCCGCCAGAGCAGGAACATTTCACAGAGTGGTCACACAGGCAGAGGATTCAACTTCGCCAATATTGCCATCGTATCCCCCAACAACCCTGTTCAGGCCAAACTCACCATTGGTCAACCCAACGATAAATATGAGCAGGAGGCGGATCGGATTGCAGAACAGGTAGTGGGGATGCCTGATACCGCGCCGGCACAACCCGCCGCGGCCGGGAATAATTTCATCCAGCGTCAGGAGAACAAGGAAGACGAGGAAGAAGAAACCCTGCAGACCAAACCGTTGATACAACGGCAAATGGGGAATGAAGAGGAAGAAGAAGAGGAAGAAACACTTCAGGCTGACAGTATGCCCGGCGCTTCCGCAACAACCGCCCCCGGGATAAGCGCCGGGATCAACGCCCTGCGCGGGCGGGGTGAACCACTCGCAGCAGAGACTCGTCACTTTATGGAACCCCGCTTCGGACAGGATTTCAGTCAGGTGCGGGTGCATACCGGTGACCATGCCGCACAACTGACCAGACAGATCAACGCACGGGCCTTTACTGTCGGCAGCGATATCGCTTTCGGTGCCGGTCAGTATCAACCGAACAGCATCAACGGCAGAAGATTATTGGCCCATGAGTTGACCCATACGGTACAGCAAAACGGAGCAGGATTGGCCCATGCCAATCAACGTAACCCAAAATCCACACAATCCACTGCTTCTTCACTGAAATTCACACCGGCATCAGACAAGTCCATGCAACGACGGGCGCTCACACCGGCAGAAGAAACCGCAGCAGTTGCATCGGGTCGGGCGCTTTTCGAGAGCCTCACAATACGCGTTTTGCAAACGATCACCGGTGTTCCTGCGGCTGATCGGGATGGTGTAATCGGTCCCCAAACGGTGCGGGCAATTTCCGACTGGCAAACAGCCAGGGGATTGACTGACAATGGAATTATAAACCAGGCCGGCCTGGATCGACTGATAACGGATAGCCTGGCCACTTCCCGACCTGAGCATGGTATTCAACTGGTCATTGATTTTTACAACCTCAACACGACTACCGATACGCTTACTGTCAGACATCGCACCGGCGCCAGCACCTTTGAAGGTATCAGGATGGTTGGGATGGTGCCTACACCAATCTTTTCTCCCGGTTCAACGACCTTTGAAGAGGGAAACCTGAGAGTAATTGAAATAGGCGATCCTGCTTTTGCCAGCGCCACACTACTCCGGGATACCATACAAAGAGAGTTGGGACGTGTCGCACCTGCAAGAGGACCGGCAGGGGCAACACCCGCTCGCTTGAGTACGGCTCAAGCAAGAAGTGCAGTGGCATATACCAGGGCAAAATATACTGACCAGCGATCTGTTCGGGCGATACAGGGTTTGGTTGGCGCCCCTGTTACCGGTGTCGTTGATACCACCACTGTCCAGTTTATCGCCGAGGCGCAACATACTGCAGGAATCGGCGTTGACGGCAAGGTGGGTATTGTCACCACCGAGAATTTTTATACTCAAATGATTGCCCGGGGTAATCCAAACTCAGCGTTAAGATTGCTGGTTGACTACTTTAACATGAGAGATGATGGAAACCTGCTCTCCGTTTATTACGATCCGACCGTTACGGCACTGGCCTCGACAGATTATCGTCCCAGCGAACCGGTGAGAGTACGGGTTGGCCCCAACGCACTGACCTTGCCGTTTTCAGGCGCTGTTCATAATATCGCACATGAGCTGGAACATGTACGCCGTTTAAAACAGGGTATCGTATCCGCCAACACCCACGAGTTCCTTGGTGAAGCGGTTGAAATTCTGAGCGTGGGTATGCCGGAAGAACCCTTGGACCCGGTTAATCCACACCATGATGCATTCATCAATGATGCGACCCGTGCGCTAAATAACTGGAACCTCATGCCCCTGGCTGACCGCCGCACCTTCAAGAGTAAATTTATCGCCGTGCGGCGTAAAGTATTGCGGCGGATAGATGCAGGCACAGCAGCGCAACGGGCTGCCAATGCCGCCTTGCGAGCCAATTATGTCGCTGTTGTATTACCGTAATCACTTGCGATTTTTGAAAATCCTGTTGCTCATGCTCTGCTGTACCTTTATCGTACAAGGCTGCGACTCAAGTGAATTCGAAAAGAGACAAACTGCCATGAATACGGGAAACTCTTCGCTGCAAAAAACAAGCATGCTTGTGACGGTAACTCTGGACACTTTACCCGGTGGTCTTCTCAAGAGCGACATTGTAAAAGTAAGCCTGACAAATACCGGCACGACACCGCGCAAAGTTGCCGCTCGCCTGGCTATAGGCTATGAAGACAGCGACGAACGTGAAATCTATGCCATCATCCGTGATCGGGCGACAGGCAATATCGTTGGCAAACGCAGTCAACTTTATGACCGTGAACCTTTTCACTTCAGTCATGCAAAAGAACTTAAGCCAGGTGAAACAATACACACAGAATTTCATCTTCTTGAATGGTATGTAATTCCGGAAGGGAATCTGGAAATTCGGATTGTTTATGATCCGGAAGAAGCGGCAAAGCAGTATCCTGAAATAACGGCTCATAAACTTGTCTCAGACTTTGTTCCTTTTGCTATGAAAAAATAAACAAACAACGAGCGCAGAAATCAAACAGGCAAGAAAATTTCTATTTGACAATACAAAACATCACCCGATACTCCTTGGCTATGTTGCCATAGGAATTTTTAAAATGACCTCTCAGGCAGGTCCTGACGAAGTAAAAGAATTCATTAATGAACTGGACACAACAATTATAAAAACCGAAAAGTGTGAATACTTTGCCTCAACCTGCCTGATGGAAAATAGTGAATTTGCCCTGTTATACCGTTTTTTGAAAGTATGGATTAACAGGGAACCTTTCCCTAAGGGACCGGATGTAAAGTATTAGGCAACCCAAACAATATCATTAAATAACCAATGAAACAGAAGTACAGCATGAAATTATTTATAATGTTTTTTACATTGGCATTAACAATCGCCGCTGTATCTGTATTGGCTTATATCTTCATGGACAGCCGATGTCAAAAAAAATGCAACCTGGCGGTGGCGGCAGCGGACAACCATGCGGCTGAATATAATTACAGAAAGGCGCTGGAAGTACTGGATGAGGCGGACAATGATTGCCGGTGCAGTCGGTTTACCCAGGGTGATGAACCGCCGGAATATGCATCCGCCCGTTTATACCTTGCAAAATTTTATCAAAATTCCAGCCCGGCAGAACGGATCGAATTTGAGAAACATATTCGCGGGTCAATACTCAACGAACTCATAAGCAAAGAAAACAGCACTATTCCTGAGAACATACCGGGGAATAAATAGTACGGAAATTCATGATGTCCTGTAACAACATGTCATGTCTGCACACGTCTGGAATATGTCTCTGACAACGAAACCGGCGATGAGATCAGTGAAAAATTTACCCCGTAATGTGATTCCCCGAATATCCTGTGCTCGCGAGTAACATGGGTTGGACCAACGTCGGCTCGCACTGGCAACCGGACTATTCCCGCAGCAGTACTAACACAGCATCAGGCGAGAATACAGGCAGTGGATTTCACTTCGCCAATATTGCCATCGTCTCCGGCCACAGACCGGTGCAGGCCAAGCTCACCATCGGTCAGCCCAATGACTAATATGAACAGGAAGCAGACCGCATTGCAGATCAGGTAGTGGGCATGCCGAACGCTGCACCGGCACAATCCATCGCGGCCGGGAATAATTTCATCCGCACAAGCCTGTGCGATTCAGCGTTCCGTAACGACATGGGGGGGAACCTGGGATACTGACCAGTATGGTCTAATTAGGAATAGAGATGCGCGCGGTAATGTGTTCCCACCTGCGGCCGGTGCGAGAGGTGTGGAAATTAAACTAAAATTCACCCCATGAAACAATGTTGATGCTGAGAAAATTGGTTTGACACAATCTATGCAGGCATTTGTTGCCGGGGCAGCCTCATATACAGACCCTACTAATAGAGCCATGTCGACAACATCCGGAGATGCAATAAATATCAATACCGGCCAATACCAGGGTACAAATCCTCAGAAATGCAACACCGCCAAACAGAAACGGTCAACAAAAAGTCGTTGATGGAATCTTCACTGGCAACACATTAGATGTCACACCTGCAGATATGGCTAATCTCAGAGATAAACGGCCATTGGAAAACTCTCAAGTGGGTAAATATATACCTGGTTCCATTTCTTGTTTCCTGTTGGCAGTCAGCCGGGAGTCGAGTCTCATGCAGACCAACAAAGCCTTGAAAAAAATTTAATAGACACCGGTTACATGAATCTCTTCCTGCGGGGTAAACCAACAAAACTTGCCGGCACTTACAGAAAGTTATGTTTATGCGTTTAAACATACCAGTTATGATCGTGAAAACACAGCAAGGCTGAATGGTAACTTATGGGGGCTATTGTATCAGCGTGACCATGCCGGATATCAGGGGAAACAACTGCTCCTGTTCGGTAAGGCCGCCAGGGTTTTGTACGAAGGCAGCGAAGAAGCGACTATCGGCAATGCTTACCAATACACCGGTCACATTTTACACTGACATCGAAAAACGGGATGAAGAGATTAGGCGATTTAAACATCAGCTTACCAAGGCAGTCGAGTAACCCGGCAAGTCCTACCAAGAATACCAAGGGAACACCAAAGATATTGGTTGCGCCAATTGCCTTAAATTCTATACAGATAAGATTTTAAGCCGGCAATATTCCCCTATACGCTGTCAAACCAACTCCTTCATTATCTAATGGCTAATATCCCAAAACATAACAGCTGGTATTTGCGTCGGCCCCATGCAATATTGTTTAGAGCATGGGATATAAAAAGCGCGGATTAGAGTAGCAAATAAGAATAAAACTAACCGTAGATCGTCTGTTCTGAAAACCATGAAAATAATAACTCAAACATCGTTACGATTGCGTTCAACCAGGACGGGCAATGGGGACGAAAACCGCAACACACGCCGGCCGACCGGCATCGACTTCTATCACCAGCCAGGCACAAAGCCCGGTCTCTCGTCGCGAGGCCGACAAAGAGACCAATAACCCGTTGCAACAGTCCATCTGGAGCGCCGGCTTATCTGGTGACCGGGGACTCACCCCGAACGGACAACACGAAACTGAACAACAAACCGGTAATCCATTAATACATCCCATCTGGCAACCCGCTAATCCCACTCACGGCACAACCACCATCACCCAGACAAATGCCACTCACGGCTTTAATTTTGCCCATATTCCGGTCGTCAGACCCGCCCCACTCCCGGTGCAGACCAAACTCACAGTAGGTGAACCCAACGACAAATACGAACAAGAAGCCGATCAGGTTTCCGACCAGGTGATGCGCATGCCGGAACCCACTGCGCAAGGATTGCCGGAAGATAATAATGACGGGAGCAATGATGGAGAAGACAACCCGGCCACACCGGGCGATACATCGATATCCGGACTGATCACACCATTACTTCAACGCCATGAAGAGAATGAAGCACAACCACTCCAGGCAGACTCTGCCGGGAAAGCACCGCCGGTAAGCCACGAAACCGCTGCCTACATCAATAGCGCTCAGGGCCAGGGCACCCCCCTTGGACAATCCGAGCGCAACTTCTTCGAACCACGCTTTGGTTATAACTTCAGCCGCGTCAGGATACATGCTGATGACAAGGCAGCCATGGCAGCAAGGCAAATCAATGCCCGTGCCTTCACGCTGGGGAATGATATCTTTTTTGGCACCAATCAATATCAGCCGGGAACACCTCAAAGCCGACGGTTATTGGCACATGAATTGACTCACACTGTACAGCAAATCTCACCCCAACCCTTCGTACATACCCGGAACCAGGTTCCGACTCGCACGATACAAACCGCTACCCTGTCCCCGCCGGGAAGATCGGTGCCTGCATTACCAATATCGCGAGCTCCATCTCGTGCATTGGTTTTACAACGTTGGGAATCTGCATTACCTGAACCGAACTTAATCTTTAATGTAAATGCTGACGAACCTGTCAGCCGGATTGGGAACAACACAACAGCATTTCTAACTGGTCCACTGACTGATCATAAAGTACGAACCGGAGGACTTGCCGCGAATACAACCGACCAGATCAGTAACGCCTGGAGTGATATCACCTCCGGTGAGGTCAGGATTCCCGGGACAGAGAGGGCTGTTGAAGAACAGGAATTATCAGCACCGGAAATCGACACCGACACAGGCACCATTGAATCACCACCCGAAATCACAACAGAAGAGCGGGTAGCACAGGACAGCGCCGAGCAGATTCGGGAAGCAATAACAGAAGACCGTCAGCGCGCGCACGATGCACAAGACCAGCATGTCTCTTTTCCCGACAGGGAGCAAACTGATTCACCAAATGATAGCGCCGGCAATGTGACAGAGGTCCGGCAGCGATTAAACAGGATCAACGTAGACTATAGCGAATCAATTGAGCGCCCACCCTCACCCGAGCCTGATCTGAGCGGCGAAGCCGATCCCGCACTAATCGACACATATGCAAGTTCACTGGAAGAACGTACCACGTCACTTTACGAGGATAATTCGTCAGAGATAGCGCAGGACAGGGGGGAAAATGATTTTGGTCCTGATAACCCCCTGCTGGATACCCAACTTAATTGGGAACAATTCCCGCCACTCGAAGAAGAACAATCAGGGGATGAAATATACCAGCAAGCACTGACAGAGTCGGGATTGAGTCCGCAACAAATAGAGTTTACACAGAATGTTAATGTTGTAAGTGACCAGCTGGAAAATGGCAGAGCAAAACTGGAACAGACAAGTCAAGGAGTGCAAGAAGACTATACTACTGAGCTTACAGGGCTGGAAGATAATGCAAATGTCCGTATCGAAGAGGTTATGGCAGATGCCGGAGCAAGAGAGGCGGAAGTACACGAAGGAACGGAAGAAAGAGTTGGGGAGGCCAGACTCCAGTGGGGGGAAGAGAGCGACAGGGCACTAGAGGACCACCAAAGCGAAGTTGACCTCCGGATACAAGAAGCAGAATCAGAAATAAGTGCCGAAGAACAGCGTTTTGACAATGAAGCAGAACAGGCCATTGATAATGCGGTTGAAGAAGCAGACTCAGAAAGAGAACGAGCAGAGCAACGGGCAGAAGAGGAACTTCGCCGAGCAGAAGAGGAAGCCGAAGGCGGGGGATTCTGGAGCTGGGTCGGCTCAGCACTCGATTGGGTTATCGACAGCATTGTTACAGTAATCAGCGCCATATTTGATGCCCTCAATTGGGTCATAGACAAGATATTCAAGGGCCTGGAATGGGTTATTGAGCAGCTTGTCGAGATAGTCAGGTTTGTAGTGGTTGGCATTATTCAATTAGCACAAATGGCGCTGGGACTGCTTGGTGATGCCCTTGAAGCCCTATTTGGTGAACAGGCGAGAAGATGGGTTGATGCCATCAACGGTTTTCTCAATGACTCCATTGACGTGCTTAACGTGATATACGACTGGATCAGGGATGCCCTGGTCGGCACCATTGAGTTCATTAATCAGGGACTGCAGGCGGTTGTTACCCTCGTAAAATGGGCCTGTATTCTTATTGTAATGATCATGACCGGCTTATGGATACGTTTTCTCTGGATCGCCATTGAAAATTTTGAACGACTCTGGAACAACATCCGGGCTTCATTCGATGGTCTGTTCGATACAATGATTGACCGCTCAGACGAAGCATTGAAGGAATTTTGGACCAATTTTTGGACCCCTGCCACTCAGCTTATGCTTGCAGTCGGTTTAATTATTTTTATCGCCGGGTTCTTTGTCGGAATCAGTGAAGTCGTTACGATAATCCTGCTGATAGTCGCAGTCCTCTATCTGGCAACAGTCGCGGTCGAGTTGGGACACCGCTTCTATGAATACGGCGAACTGATTTGGAATGACAATATCAGTGGAGCGCGGGAAAAGCTTGCTGACACGTTGTTATGGTTGGCATTCAACCTGCCTTTCATTCTGTTGGCAATCTTTGGTATCCGTGGTGGTCTCAAAGCATTGCGGGTTAGAGAGGGTACAGCTGGAGGGTCTGGTCGTGCTGTTGCTGAAGGTGAAGCCGGTCGCCCCGCAACCGAAAGCGGTCGTGGTACCCGAAGTTCAGAAGCACCGGAAAGGATTCCTGAGAGTGAAAGGGCGCCAGCTGAAGAACGAATTCGCTTTATAGATCCATGGGTTGAATTAGCTCGCAAGTACGGATTACGAGCTGATATAGTTGATATGATGCGAGAAAGTGGCATCTGGGCACACATCTTCGACAGAATACTGGAGCGAGGCGTAAATGCTGAAAGTGCTGCCTTAATTGCAGATATGTATGGCAGGACTGGAATCAGAATACTAGATTCGTTATCTGAAGCCGGAATCGGAACATCAGTTATAGAAAGTATTCTTGCAGATGCTCATTCGTTAGGTCAATTAAATAATATTGCAACACTGGCAGAGAGCGGAGCATTGGCACGCCTGCTAAGGAGTGGATTTGATTCAGCAGATATTAATTTATTAACCAATGAACTTGGTCTCAGAGGCATGGAAACAATTGATGGATTGATGGAAAATGGTGTACAACGAAATCCAGCAATCGAATCCGCCCGGATTGCGAATGAAATTAATGCAGCTGAAGAAGTTCGTCAATTATCAACAAGTGGCTACCTGGAAAACCCACAGGGGTTACGTAACTTCCTGCGCCGCGTTCAAGCAGAGGTGGCAAGTGGTGAACACGGGTTACTTAATGAGCTCAGGGAGGCCGCTATGCGATCTCGTAACGGGAGAGTAGCCATCGGTCAATCATTGAATCCAAGGGGACAGGCGGATGTTATTGATCATGCAAGATCAGAAGCCTTACAAATCAAAACAGTGACTGGTGGTATAGAAAGAGTAATCAATAATATTATAGAAGCTGCCCGGCAACTACGAGGAGAGGGAGGAGCCAGAGGCCGGGGAGGGGAAGTACCTCCACCTGGATATTTAAGGATTATAAAGATTATAATTGAAAATCCCAATAATCCGCTGTACTCATTGGAACGAGGACCATTGAGGCAGGCACTAATTGATAGTGGTATAACCAGTGAGACGATAACCGGTCCAGATCCGACAGTCGGCGCACAACAATTACAAGTCACAAACGGCACCAGCAGTCAGGGAACACCCCATGTATTTGCGCCAAGTGAATTTCCGTGAGGGATAGAGATGAAAAACCTTTGGGTTGTTGAAAACCGGCCAAGAGCGACATGGGTTGCCGATCTTTCTGACTTTAGCCAGTCACCGGAAAAACTCTCCGATTGGTTAAATGAAACCCTGCAAGCAGCAGAAAAGAACTCGGTTTACTCCGTACAACAAGCCCCGTTGATTAATTATGACCATTCCAGAGATGGTGAGTTAACCGGATTTCTTAAACACCTTTACACTTCATCGGGGATAGTCGATCTCTTTGATTTTGCCCATTCAGGTTCCAGTCCTGTTAATGGCATTCGTTTTCAAAGTTCTGCCAGAATATGTTATTTCAATACAGGCGGCACAAAGACTGAAAGTGATGTAGATGATCTGGGTGAGTTACTGGCTGGATTGCGCACGGATATTCCGGTAGAAGAAACCGTTGGCCTGATGACCAGAGGGATATCTCCGCTTTTCATCCAGGGTGCGAAAATAAATTTTCAAAACCCGAACGAATCTGTTTGGGCATATAAGACAGGCCAAATCAAGATTAGGTTTAGTCTTTATTCTGACATATGGTTTCCCTGGGTAGCGGGTTTTTTAGAGGAATGTTTTAATGTACATCGTCCACATGAAAATCATGACCTTGCACAATGCCACACCCCGAGACTCAATCAATTTATTTCCAGTGTCGCCGACTCCACACGAAAATATAATGGAAAGTGGAGTCTTGATTTGGAAGACAGTCGTGTTATGGCATGGATGCTCAGTGATGATGGCGTTATTCTGGATGCGGTACCGGGTAGTTAGATGAAGAATTGAAACAGCATACATTTTCATGGTGCTGATTTCTTTACAGAGCAATATGGCGTTATACCAATTCATCAAATTTTATTCAGAAACGAATTACCGACAATGCTCTATCAGCAATTGAACATGGATGACGCCAAGATAGAGTTTGTCCAATCTACTGTTCACACAGCCTGTTCAATGGCGGCAGGAGGGTAACTGAATCTCGCCGGAATCCATCTGGAAATAAAAAACTTTCCCGGATCTGCCTCTCTCACAGGCTGCCCTGTGACGCCCGGTACAGGTATAATGTCCTGCATTATGCGTATTCGCTGAATTGGATTGATTTTAATCCTGAACCGACACAAGGTAAGGACACTGGACATGACCATACAGGACGCCCCCACCACAGCCGCCGGGAATCTGACTGCAACCCGGGCCGGGATTGTGGCGCTCTTCCTCATTCTCACAAACGGCTGCACGCCCCAACCGCCATCGGCACCGCAACCACCCCGGGCCGACGCTCAACCTGAGTCTGTCCCGGTCAAGCCGCAACCCGAGCCCGCCCCGCTAACAACGGCGGCAACACCGGCTCTGCCGACAGTCAAACCGGCGCCCGACCGCCAACCGTCAGCCAGGCCTGTTCAGGATGTACCCAAAAAACAGAGCAAAATAGCGCCGCCGACACCACCGGCGGCCCCCCCGGCAAACAAGTCGGTACCGACGGATCTGACGATTGAGGGTTACCTCAATACAGGCGGTATCCCCTGGGCGGCAAACAGTGTGGCGGTCAGGATCCTCTGGCTCAAAAGCGGCAAGCCGGAGGTCAAGCTGGGACAAGAAACCGCCTGGTTCAAACCGGAAAAAGACGGAATGCGGTATCAGTTACAATTGCAGGCCAAACCGCAATTCATCAACTGGAACAATGGTGTCGAGGGGAATATCGGCAGGGTGGTCGCCTATGTGGATATGGATCGTGACGGCCGTTTTCACCAACAAAGGGACAAACTCATTGCGGTTTCTGAAGAACTGGTCCGTTATCGCACCGGCCGATACGATGCGAACGCTCTCAACGACAGTCAGCAGGCGGATCTGCGCAAGGAGGGCAGCGGTTATCTGGTCATCAAATGGGTGCAGGTCGATGCAAATAACGGCGGTTGGGATGTGGCCGACAACGGCAATCCGGCCCAAATCAATCTTTCTGCCGACAACACTAAATTGACCTCTGTCTATTCGGCTGTGATGAAGGGATTACCTGCGGAATAAACTCCACGCTGATATCCCACCCACAGCCGTGACATCCTGCTACACTATCCAGGCCGATTCGGTAGTATCTCTCCGGGAGGATTGCCTCCCGGGCAATATCTTTTGATAAAATTTACACGGTAAAACCTTTCTTTCGCGAGCAGACTGGTAATGAGTAACGGCTTAAACAGGGCCTTCCGGGCCAAAATGCGGGGTGAAAAATTCCGCCGCAGCAATGTCGAGGGGGGCCGCGACCCGCTCGATTATTTGCGTAATAACCTGTTCGAGCCGGTACCCCATGTCAGTTTGCTGGGCAAGGCCCCCGGTCGCTATCGCTTCAATTTGGTCAAAAACGGCAATTTTATTTCTGTTCGTCTCGCCGCCAGTGATCGCAGCCGCAGTTCCAACACGTTTCGCGCCTACTGGTGCCCGGATGTGCTTCGCGCCTCCACCAAGCTGGTGCTGGGTGATCAGGCCAACTATTTCTTCTGTCCGGCCCTGACCGGCAGCATCCTGCAGATCAATGGTGAGACGGTAACCCTGCACAATAACAAGGTCACCCCTTTCCCCCCTGCCAATCTGGCCATTCTGCCACGCGGCGGCAAGGCCGGTAACCGAAAATGGGACAAGGGTGTGTTTACCACCTCCATCATCATCGGTATGAGAAACCCCACAGGTATCTGGGAGTTTTACCAGCAAAGTTTCAACCGCTCGCCGGTCGTCCCCTTGCCGCCGATTCAGGTCACGCAGATCTAGTCAATTCACGACAAAAACCGGTGGAACCATCAGCCGGCTATTGTTTGCCCAGCAACAGGTGCCCCATTGCATGGACCTCACATTGCCAGCCCGGCGCCAGCCAGGTGGTGGCAACCGTCTCGACAATCAGGGCCGGCCCGATAAGCATCGTGCCGGGTTGCAGCGCCTGTCGATAATAAAGCGGCACCGACTGATCGATACCAAACACCTGAACCTCGTGCACCTCATGTCCTGACTCGGGCACATAGTGCAGCGTCGGCTCATCGGCAGGACTTTGCACAGCCATGCGGACATTGACCAACTCAACCGGTAACTCAAGCCGGTGACCATATCGCTCCAGGTGAAGGGCATGAAACGCCTCGGCGGCGGCGGCCTGCGCATGCCAGGGGATGTTGAGTGTGTAGGACTGTCCCTGATAACGCAGATCCAGACTGGGCCGGGTTTGCAGTGAAGACTCACTCACCCCTTCTTCCCGCAACGCGGCCTTGCCCTGCGCGGCCAGCTCTGCAAAACGATCCTGTAATTCACTCTCCCCGATACTCGCCAGGGGGATATTCAGTGTTCGCGATAATTGCCGTTCACGGGGTGCCACCAGCATCCCAAAGGCGGAGAGAACCCCGGCGTGCAGGGGCACCAGCGCCTGCTGCATTCCCATCGCCTCGGCCAGGGCGCAAACATGCAAACCACCCGCACCACCGAAGGAAACCAGGGTCAGTGTGCGGGGGTCGATCCCGCGCTGAATCGACATCACCCGCAATGCCTGGGCCATGTGTTCATTGGCAATCCGGATCACCCCTTCGGCGGCCGACTCGATGGTCAATCCCAACTGCTCAGCAATCTCGCCCAGTACCTGTCGCGCCGCCGCCTCATCCAGCTGCATGGTTCCACCCAACCGCACCTGACGCTGTAACCGCCCCAGTACCAAATTGGCATCTGTCACAGTGGCGCGTGTCCCACCCTGTCCGTAACAGGCCGGACCCGGTACCGCCCCGGCTGACTCCGGCCCCACTTGTAACAGACCGCCACTGTCGATCCAGGCCAATGACCCGCCCCCGGCGCCGATGGTATGCATATCCACCATGGGCACCGCCACCGGATAACGGCCGATGCGACCCTCGTTGGTCAACTGGATATCTCCGTCAATGAGGGCGACATCGGTTGATGTGCCGCCCATATCAAAAGTCAGTAAGCGCTCACGCCCCAATTGTCGCCCGATGAACCGGGCCGCCGCCAAGCCACCGGCCGGACCGGACAGCAGCATTTGCACCGCCTGCGACCCGGCCTGCTCGGCGGCGATAGTGCCGCCCGAGCTTTGCATGACCGAGATCCGCGCCAAAGGCGCACCTTCACACAGGCGACGCACATAGCCCTGCACCAGCGGACCGACCCAGGCATTCAACCAGGTGGTCATGCCCCGCTCGTATTCCTTATATTCCGGCAAGATAGCGGATGATCGCGACACAAAGACCTCTGATGGCAGCGCATTTTCGATCATTTTCTCGAAGTTATCGTCAAGATAGGAGAACAGCAGATTGATGGCCACGGCCTGTGGCGCCAATTGGGCCACCTGCTCACGCAGTCTCGCCAGATCATCAGCGGTCAGCGGCTCCACCACCTCCCCCCGGGCCGAAAGCCGGCCGCCGGTTTCCAGACATAATTCCCGTGGTACGGGCGGTGCGATGGGGGCGGGTTGTAAATTATAGAGTTCCGGCCGGGACTGCCGCCCGATGGTCAGCATATCCCCCAGACCGCGGTTGGTGATAAATACGGTCCTGACCCCTTTGCCTTCCAGGGCCGCATTGGTGGCGACGGTCGAACCGTGCACCATATAATAGTGTCTTTCCCCGATCCCCAGCTCCCGCACCCCTTGCAAGATGGCCAGCTCCGGCTGCGGTGGTGTGGAAAGCACCTTGTGAATGCGCAGGGTATCCCCCTCCCACAGCACAAAGTCAGTAAAGGTCCCACCGGTATCCACGCCCAGTAAAATCTTTTTCAACGCTGTCACCTGAGTATTTTGTGAACACGCCCCCTTGCTTGTGGGGGACTCAACCATTAATCTGGAGTCGCGATCCTAACACAGGCAACTGCTGTTGCCGGAAAGGGTTTCCCTAAACAATAAACCAGAACAATAAACCTGAAATTTTACATCGGGAACCGTGCTCTCTCTGCCGTGTCACAGGTTCCGATAAAGAATAACTACAAAATCATGTCTGACGATATACTGATCACAGTTGCCCATTTGTCACGACACTACGGCCCGATCCAGGCGGTCAAGGGTGTCGATTTTGAACTCAAGCGCGGTGAAGTGTTGGGCTTCCTCGGCCCCAACGGCGCCGGTAAATCCACCACCATGCAAATGATCACCGGTAATCTTGCCCCCAGCGCCGGCAAGATCACGATTTGTGGTTATGATCTGCTGGATGAACCGAAAAACGCCAAGGCACACATCGGTTACCTGCCGGAACAACCGCCGCTCTATCGCGATTTTACCGTGGATGAATATCTCAACTTCTGTGCCCGCATCAACCGCATGCCGCCGGAGCGTATCGCCGCCGCCATGGCGACCGCAAAAGAGCGCTGCGGTCTCACCGAAGTCGGCAGACGCCTCATCAGTAATCTGTCCAAAGGCTATCAGCAACGCGTCGGTATCGCCCAGGCCATTATTCACTCACCGGCCATTGTGGTGCTGGATGAACCAACAGTCGGCCTCGATCCGATCCAGATCCGCGAAATCCGCGTCTTGATCCGCGAACTGGCGGCCGAACACGGCGTGATCCTTTCCACTCATATCCTGCCGGAAGTACAAATGACCTGCGACCGTGTGCAGATCATCAATAGAGGTGAACTGGTCTTCTCTGACACCATCAAAAATCTGGATCAACGCATGAATGCCGCCACCCTGTTACTGGAACTGCGCAACCCGCCCGCAGAGACGGAACTGGGCGCATTGCCCGGCGTATTAAAAGTGGAGAATCTCGGTAAAAACCGCTTCCGCCTGCACCATAATCAGGATGAATCCCACGCCGAACAGATCGCCGTGCATGCGGTAAAAAATAACTGGGGCCTGCTGGCCCTGACCCCGGAACGCAAAACACTGGAGCAGATCTTCGTTGAAATCACCAGTACCGAACAACATCAACCGGGTACGGAACACGCGGAGGCCGCCGCATGATGATACTGACACTGGCACAGCGTGAACTGCGCAGTCTGTTCTATTCCCCGCTGGCCTGGGCCATATTGGCGGTCAGTCAGTTTATCCTCGCCTACCTGTTTCTTGCGCAACTCCAGGAATACCTGCGTTTACAACCGCAACTGCGCATGATGGAGCAGGCGCCGGGTATCACAGATGTGGTCATCGTTCCCATCTACTCCAGCGCTTCCTTTATTATGATGATGGTCGTCCCCCTGCTTACCATGCGTTTGATCAGCGAAGAACGCCGCAGTCGCAGTTTGACCTTGCTGTTTTCCGCCCCCATCAGCATGACCGAGATCATCGTCGGCAAATTTCTTGGTATTGTCACCTTTCTTGCCATCATGATCGGCATGGTCACCATGATGCCGCTGTCACTCAGTACGTCAAGCCAACTCGATTACGGTCTGTTGTTCGCCGTCGTGATCGGCATACTGTTAATGATCTCGGCCTTTGCGGCAGTCGGTCTCTATATGTCCACCCTGACTGTCCAACCCACCGTGGCCGCCATGAGCAGCTTTGGCATCACCCTGTTGCTGTGGATCATCGACTGGGCCGGCAGCAAGGTAGCGGATGAAAATGCCAGCGGCGCCCTGGCCTACATGTCCATGCTGCGTCACTTTGAACCGATGACCAATGGTGTATTCAATACCGCCGATATCATGTATTACCTGTTGTTTATCACCACCTTCCTGGTACTGAGCATCCGTCGCCTTGATGCTGATCGTCTGCAACACTAAAGAGATTAGAAAAACACTGTTATGGAAGTCACGCAAAAATCCCGCAACCAGTTTCGTTACCAGAATATTGCCTTCGTCAGTCTGTTTCTGACCGCCATGATCATGCTGGCCACGTTGACCAATAAGTACAAAGTGGAAATGGACTGGACCGCAACCGGGCGCAACACCCTGTCCGCAGCCACAATCGAGTTGCTGAAACGCATCCCGGGTCAGGTCCTGATCACCTCGTACGCCACCGACAGTGAACTGATCCCGATCAGGAAAAAAGCCGGTGAAATGCTGGATCGCTACCGGAAACACAAGACGGATATTGAGTATGTTTTTATTGATCCCAATACCGAACCCGATTTGGTACGTGCATTGGGTATCCAGGTGGATGGAGAACTGGTGATCGAATATCAGGGACGCCGTGAGCATGTCCAGCACCTGACCGAAGAGAATATCACCAATGCCCTGCATCGCCTGTTGCGCGGTGGTGAGCGCAAACTGATCTTCCTCACCGGTCATGGTGAACGTCAGGCGAATGGCCGTGCCAATCACGACTATGGGACTTTTTTCAACAAACTGGCCGGCCGCGGATTGCAAACCATCAGCCAGGCACTGATCGAAAAACCGCAAGTCCCGGCAGATGCAGCCGCACTGGTTGTCGCCAGTCCGCAGGTAAAACTGCTGGACGGTGAGGTCAAGCTGATCCGTGACTATGTCAAGCAAGGCGGCAACCTGCTGTGGATCATCGATCCGGGCGAACCTCACGGTCTGGACAAACTGGCCGATGATTTGGGCATCGAGATCCTGCCCGGTCTGGTAATCGACCGCACCACAGAACTCCTTGGCATCAGCGATCCCTCTTTTGCCATTGTGGCGGAATACCCGGCCCATCCCATCATCGGTAATCTGACCTACCTGACCATTTATCCGCGGGCCTGTGGTCTACAGAAAAAAGGCGGCGATCCGGCAAGATCCGAATGGGACATCGCCCGTTTTCTGAACAGTGCTCCCAACAGCTGGGTTGAAACCGGCCCGCTCAAGGGCGGACTGACATTCGACAAGGGTGACATCAAGGGACCTGTCTCCATCGGTCTTGCGCTGAGTCGTGAAGTCAAACGCGGCAAGGATGAGAAACCCATTGAGCAACGTATTGTCGTCCTGTGTGACGGTGACTTTCTCTCCAATACCTATCTCGGCAACCACGGTAACCAAAAGATGGGAGAAAATATCATCAATTGGGTTAACCATGATGACAGCTTTATCGATATCCCCAGCCGTATCGCAGCGGACAAGGAGATCAATCTCAGTCAGGGTCTGGCCATTACCATTGCACTGCTGTTCCTGATTCTGTTGCCACTGGCGCTGCTGATCAGTGGTGTTATGATCTGGATGAAACGCCGCAAACAATAACGCCATGACTGAACCACAACCCAAATGCAATAACCGCCAACTATTGAACCTCGGCCTGCTTGGTCTGATCGGTGTACTGGCCCTGCTGCTCTTTTTTGAGCCGGGACATAATACAACGCCGGCCAAAGCGACACTCACTCAATTGAGTCTGGATCAAATCAACCATATTTTGGTCAAACGCAACGGTCAGCCTGATCTCGAACTGGAACGGCGTGATGCGATTTGGTATCAGACACAACCATACCAGGCCGCCGCCAATGATTTTCGTGCCGTCAGTCTTGCCCGCATCGCAACAGCCGAAAGTCATGCCCAATATGATCTCACGGCGGTGGATATAAAAAAATTCCAGCTGGACAAACCGGCAGCCGTCATCACCTTTAACAAACAACTCACGGTATCACTGGGTAACAATGAACCACTCAAACGGCGTCGTTATATGCAGGCAGAAAACAAACTGCATATCGTGGATGACACCTTTTATTATCAGCTCATGAGTCCTGCCACGACCTATCTCAGTTACGCCCTGTTACCACCGGGGAGCAAAATCACACAATTTGAATTGCCTAAACTCAAATTACAACTGAAAGACGGCAACTGGCTGGCTGAACCGATACCAAAGAATTTTTCCACCGATAATGTCAGTAACCTGCTGGACGAATGGCGCAATGCCCAGTCACTGGAAGTGGAAAAATATACCGGGAAAGCGCTTGCACCAACCCTGCATATCCGGATCAACGGCCGGGACAAACCCATCAGCTTTGCCCTGCGCACCGATCAACAGGGTAACTATCTGGTCCGGCAGGATCTCGGCCTGCAATACAAACTCACCGGCGAAAGTTTGAATAAATTACTGCAACTCTCGCCGCCGCCGGAAGCACTGGAGGCGGACACACCCGTCAACAACACCGCCAAACCGTGACAACCGATTAGTTAGCGCATCCATGCCTGAATTACCCGAGGTTGAAACCACCCGTCGCGGCATCGAACCCCACATGCTGCATCACACCCTGCGTGGCGCTGTGGTCAGGCAACGCCGCTTGCGCTGGCCCGTACCGAAAGGACTGGATGCACTGGTCAGGGATCAAATCGTGCAACAGGTCACGCGACGCGGTAAATACATCGTTATTCAACTCAACAGCGGTAACCTGCTATTACATCTGGGCATGTCAGGCAGTCTGCGAATATTGCCGGCAACAACACCGGCGGAAAAACACGACCACATTGATCTGTTACTGGATAATGGCAACTGCCTGCGCCTGCGCGACCCGCGCCGCTTCGGCTCCATCCATTGGCTCAAAGACGATCCGGCCAAACACAAGTTGCTCTGCGATCTGGGACCCGAACCACTGGAAGAGGAATTTAACACCGAGTATTTATTTAACAAATCCCGCAAACGCAAACTCGCCGTCAAACTCTTCATCATGGACAGCAAAATCGTCGTCGGCGTCGGCAACATCTATGCCAGTGAAGCCCTGTACCGCGCCGGCATCCGCCCCTCAAAACAGGCCGGACGAGTCAGCAAGGCAGACTATGAAAAACTGGTCCACGCCATCAAAATCATCCTCAACGCCGCCATCCGCGCCGGCGGCACCACACTGCAAGACTTCACCAACAGCGACGGCAAACCCGGCTACTTCAAACAAAAACTCCACGTCTATGATCGCAAAGGCGAACCCTGCACCAAATGCGGTACACCGATCAAACAAACCGTCATGGGACAGCGCTCGACTTATTATTGCCCTGTTTGTCAGAAATAAAACCAAAAACAATTTCAACGCAAAGACGCCAAGGCGCAGAGTATTTTGTAGATCAGAAACATAACGCAAAGACGCAAAGTCGCGAAGAACGCAAAGTTTTTTCCAGAAGAACCAAATCCAGCTTTAAACAAGAACCCTGCCGCGAGGATCATCCCCTTTTGCTGCCATGTGATTGGATTTAATTTCTGAATATGTTGAGAAGCGACAGGATGTCGCGGTTTGAAAAAGGGCCATGGAAGGCCCTTTTGTCAAACACAAATCAGAAATCAAAACCAATCACTGTATTAAGGCAGCAAGGGCGGCCTTCTCTTTGGTGACTTTCTCTTGGCCGCGCAAGAGAAAGTCACTTGCTGTCGGGCAACCCCGACATAAAAATTCAGCTATCGCGCAGCGAATCAACCACCCATTCACCCCATTGACTTCATCTTGTCATGAAACGCCTTATATGGCGTCGCTTCCACCGACTCATCAAACAAGGCCGGTTGCAGGATCAAAATTCGCTGGCGTTCGATCTGCAGGATGCCTTTGCGCTTGAGGGTGTTCAGGACGCTGGTCACGGTTTGTCGACAGGTGCCGGACATGTCAGCCAGTTCCTGATGGGTCAGTGAGACATCCAGTACAATAATGTCGCCCTGCCAGTGACCAAAGCGTGCGCAGAGTCGCACCAGCAGTTTCTTGATCCGCATGCCGGCGTCATCCGAGGTCAGGTTAAGCAACATATCGCCCACTGTACGCAAGCGTAAGGTGAGTTGTTCTATCACCATGATGGCGAAGGTGGGATGGGTGTCGATAAAGTGTCTGAAATCCCGCTCCGGGATGGATAACACCACTGCATCACTGCAACATTGTGCATAGATACCGCGTTCGCCGTTATGGGGTATTTCCGCAAAGCCGAAGACTTCTCCCGGAAAACAGAACCACTGTATTAATTCCCGTCCTGAATGTGAAACACGAAACAGCTTGATGCGTCCTTCCAGCAAGGCATAAACATTTTTACCCGGGGAATTGGCATGAAAGACAAAATCGTTTCTGCCTAAATGCAGGCGATTGGCGATAGATGAAAGGGCATTCCAGTGTTGAAAGAAAAGTGCATAGTGCGAGTCATGAGTTGATCGAGTGTGCTGCAACTCCATCTGCTTCTCCACAAAGATTATGAAAAATTAAAATATTCTTATATTACACGATGATAATGTAACAATATTTCTCTGTGTCGTCTGGCCGACAGTTCTGTGCACTCGCATAGCATACTCTTCCTGAGCGAGAAGTACATAATAAAAATTATATAAGCTGAATAAATTTATGGTTTTGTCGCCGACCCGTTATCTGTACTTGTACATTTCTGAATCAATATCGACGAAACGGGCACCGCAGGCGGTAAGACGGAGGGACGGACGCAGGCAATTCCTGCCGCGCATATATAAAAGAATACAGTTGATCGTGCACCTGTATGCAAGTGCTTAACATTTAAACAACACATTGGAGATAAAAGGGATGAAAAAATACCTGAAATTTGGGGTCGGTCTGCTGATGGCCCTGACAGTAACCGGCGCGTATGCAGATGAGTATCCGACCCGACCCATTACCTTTATGACCATGACCCAGCCCGGCGCGCAAATTGATCGTCTGGCCCGTGGTCTGGGACAACGCATGAGTCAAATCCTCGGACAGCCCATCAACGTCAAGAACGTCACCGGTTCACATGGCACCGTCATGGCAACCGAGCTCAGCAAGTCCAAGGCTGATGGTTACACCATCGGTGTTACCTCATTAACCGCCTACACCTATGCACCGCATCACACCAAACTGGTCTACAAAACCGAAGACTTTGACTACCTGACGCTGGTTGCCCTCAACTCCAGCGGCTTTATCTCCAAAAAAGACAAACCCTGGAACACCCTGAAAGAAGCCTTTGCCTGGCACAAGAAAAACAAAAAGGCCATGGTCGCCATGTTCCACGGCGCCGATGACCGGGATGCCATTACCCGTATCGCCAAACAAGAAGGCGTGCAATTGTCCCTGATCCCCTCCAAGGGCGGTCCTTCTGTGATCAAGGCCGTCACCGGTGGTCATGCTGATGTGGGCTATGTCGGCGCGATTCTCTACAAACACGTTGAAGCCGGTTCCATCAAGTTAATCGCTGCGGCACTGGGTGAACGCCTGCCGCCGATCCCCGATGTCCCCACCTTGCGTGAACAGGGTTATGACGAACAGGTGGAAATGATTGTTGCGCTGGTTGCACCGAAAGGTCTGGACAAAAAAGCCAAGGCCAAACTTATCGCAGCGGCGAATCAGTTGGCAGAAAGCAAGGAAACACAGGACTTCATCACCGGCAACCTGCTGATGCGTCCCGTCAAGTGGGGTGAAGCCCATGCTGACAAGACCGCCAAGGAACTCTACAAGACCTTTGGCAAACAAGCGAAGATGAAATAACACAATCTGTACGCCGGATCGGAGCGATATCCGATCCGGCAATATCATGCTTTTGGCCTTTCGGGCAAGTGAGGACCGGCCGTGACAAGAATAAAAAGAGATTCGATCGCCTATGTGCTGATCATTGTGTTTTGTATTGTAATGCTTGGCTGGGGAATACCCGCCAATACACCCGACTATCCCGGGTATGGCGCCCCATCTGATTTGGTACCCAACGTTTCTGTCAGTGTCATGCTGTTTATGGCCTGTCTCTCCCTGTTCTACACCGCCATCGCCATCTATCTGAAAAAACACATCCCGTCAGCGGAACGTGAATTTCCCGAAGATCTCAAAGACGGCGGCGGCTTCACCCAGGTGGGTCGAATCAACCTGTTCCATCTCGGCGCCATTATGCTGCCGTGTGTATTACTGCTGCCGGCTATCGAATATCTGGGATATATACCTGCCTCCATTGCCTTTCTGATGGCCCTGCAATATGTCATCGGCTGCCGCAATTGGGTGCAGTCCATTGTGGTCTCACTGGCCCTCACCGCCACGCTCTATGTTGTCATGCGTTACGGTTTCGGTGTGCCGGTGCCCGGTCCACAACTCTTCTAAAACAATAACAAGCTGCGGAAAACGTAAACCTATGGAAATGATCATTGCGGGGTTGCTGGACTCCATTTCACCGGCCAGCCTGATGTTCCTGATTCTGGGTGTTAGCATTGGGGTATTGATCGGGGCCATCCCCGGTATCAACGGTCCCATGGCTATCGCCTTATTCATTCCAATCACCTATTACATGACACCACTGACTGCCATCGGCTTTCTGGTGGGACTCAACAAGGGGGCCTTCTTCGGTGGTGCGGTATCCGCCGTCTTGTTGCGAACGCCGGGCACGCCGGAAGCGGCGGCCACTTCCTGGGACGGTTATCCGTTAACGCAACAGGGCAAGGGTGAAAAGGCCCTGCGCATGGCCCTGTACAGCTCGGTTGCCGGTGACTTTATTTCAACCGTCGTGTTGATTGTGATCGCCGCGCCCCTTGCCGCGGTTGCCCTGTTTATGGGTCCGTCGGAAATCTTCGCACTCATCTCGCTGGCGTTGACGGTCATTGCCGGTATCGGTACCTCCTCCATTTCACGCGGTCTGATGGCCGCCGGTCTGGGTATCCTGTTTGGTTTAATCGGCACCGAACCGGTCACCGCCTTGCCCCGGCTTACCTTCGACATCTATCAGTTGGGCAGCGGCCTGTCGTTGATCCCGGTGGCCATCGGTTTGCTGGCCTTTTCGGAGATCATCCTGCAACTGGAACGGTTCACCGGTAAAAACAGCGGCCAACATACCGCCATCGAGTTCTCCTCCAAACCCGAAGATCGCCTGCTATCCATAAAGGAATTCTTCAGCAACATTCGCACCCTGTTGCGCGGCAGTCTGATCGGTATCGGTGTCGGCGCCATGCCGGGACTGGGCGCACCGGTCGCCTCCTTCATGTCCTATGACCAGGCCATGAAGCGTTCCAAAAACAAACAGGATTTCGGTAAAGGCAGTCTGGAAGGGATCGGCGCCTCGGAATCCGCCAACAGTTCAGTCGTGGCGGCCAGCCTGATCCCGCTGTTTGTGCTGGGTATCCCCGGCAACCTGGCCGCCGCCATGTTGATGGGCGCCTTCATGATCCACGGCATGCAACCGGGGCCGTTGTTGTTCAAGGAAAATGCGCAACTGATGTATGGCATCTACGGCAGTCTGGTACTGGCCAGTCTGTTCCTGCTGTTGGTCGGTCGCTTCGGTTTGCGCCTGTTCTGCAAGGCCGTGAATATCCCCGCCATGATCCTCTACCCCATCGTCATCTTCACCTGCATCATGGGCGCCTATCTGGGCAAATCCTCCATGTTCGACGTGGGCGTCATGTTGATCTTCGGCTTCATCGGCTACTTCATGCGCAAGTTTGATTACTCCTATGTCGCCTTCCTGATCGGTTTCATTCTGGCGCCGGAATGGGAACGCGCCCTGCAACAGGTGGTGATCATTTCCGAACATAACACCTATATGTTCTTCCAGCGTCCGGTGGCCATGATCCTGATGGCACTGACCCTGTTTGTGATTGCACGGACCTTCTGGACCAGTATCAACAGCAGTCGCAGAAAACGCATGGAAGCCGCCGCCGCTGCCGCCGGCGAACACAAAGCGGATTAAGAAAAATTTTCAGCGTGTAAAGTTAACGAGGTTGTAAATATGAAAAAAATGACAGATGCAGAATTAAAACAGAAACTGGGGGACAGCTACACCGCTCCCCCCGGTTTGTATGCCAAAACCAAAGACATGTCATTTCTTGGCACGGTCACCTGTAACGTCGAGGAAATCGTCGCCGGTTCCTGGCAGGAGATCCTCATCGATTACGAGTTGGGTCAATCCGGCATGGCCGATGGTTCCTGGTTCAAGGCCACCTTCCGTTTCTATTCTGACTGGGAACTGTTCCAGACCACCGATCCCACGGCGGCCAACTATGTCTCCGCTGAATATCATGCCTGCCCCACCATGGATGGCCAAAGCCCCGCCTCGGTGCAAAAACTCACCGTGCGTTTCGATCAGAAAGGTCATGAACGTCCCTTCCAGAAGGCCATCATCGTTGATACCTACGACGGTTATTTGAAAGCCGGTGACCATATCGTGATTCGGATGGGGGATCGTCGCTTCGGCGGTCCGGGCACTCGTGTGCAAACCTTTACCGAACAGGACTTCAAATTCCGTTGTTATGTTGATCCGCTGGGTACCTCACGCTTTGCCGCCGTCAATCCGGATCTGGTCATCAACATCAAACCCGGCGTACCGGCACTGCTGCAATGGGCCGGTTCACGTATCGTGAGACAGGGTGAAAAACTCCCCTTGCGTGTGCGTGCCGAAGACGAATGGGGCAACACCTGCTGGAACCAACCCGAGATCGTCAGCGTAAAGGCAACCCTGAACGGCAAGTCCGTTTATGAAAAGGATATCACCATGCCCGAATCCGGCTGGTGTGTCTCTTTACTGGAAGATATGCCCACCGACAAACCCGGTGAACTGGTCATCACCGCCTCCATGCCGGAACATAACGCCGTCAAGGATCAAACCTTCTATGTCACTGTCGACAAGGAACTGGACTTCCCGCGTATTTACTATACCGACCTGCATGTCCACTCCAATGACACCATCGGCACCAACTCCACCGAATACAACCTGACCTACGGTCGCGATGTCACCGGTCTGGACGTACTGGCCTTTGCCCACAACGACTTCAACATCACCACCGAACGCTGGCAAGACACCGTCAAACTGATCCGCCAGATCAGCAAGGATGGTGAGTTTGTTGCCTACCCCGGCACCGAATGGTGCGGCAGCTCCTGCGCCGGCGGTGACCACAACGTCATCTTCCTGCACGACGGTGAACCGGAGTTCCCCTTCCTCAAGGATGGCACCCACGTACGTTCGGTCGACTGGAACGAAGACTCCGGCACCACCGAAGCCATTCCCGGCGCCTGGCCATTGGAAGAACTGTGGGCCGCCTACATCGCCAATCCGGAAGGTCATCTGTTAACCCCGCACGTCGGCGGTCGTCGTTGTATCCTCGACTGGCATCATCCCGAACTGGAAAAACTCATCGAGATCGGTTCGGCCTGGGGTCACTTCGGCTGGCTCTATCAGGAAGCCATGGAACGCGGTTACAAGATCGGCGCCAGCATGGCCGGTGACGAACACCGCGGTCGTTGCGGTGGCGGCGTACCCGGAACAGCGGTATTCGGCACCAAGGGCGGTATCTCCGGCGTGGTTGCACCCGAGTTAAGCCGCAAGGCTGTCGGCAAGGCCCTGCGTGATCGTCACACCTTCGCCTCCACCGGTGAACGGACCTTCGGTCTCATCACCTGCGGTGAACACCTCATGGGCGACGAATTCACCCACAAGGGTGCGGCGCAAATCAACTACCGCTTCCTCGGTGATCGCGGCTGGGACAAACTCATCGCCTACGATCACACCGGTGAAATCTGGCGGCGCAACCTGCAGGAAGAGCTGGGCTACTCTGATCGCAAGGTCCGCTTCCGCTGGGGTGGCGCACGCATCAAGGATCGTTACCGCTGGGCGGTATGGAAAGGCACCATCACCATCACCAATGCCATCATCAACGAGTTTGTCGGTCTGGGCTTTGAACACCTGGAAGAAACCTGCTGGCGACAAAACGCCACCACAGTAGGATTCAAGAGCGACACCTACGGCGACGTGGACGCCATCGAACTGGATGTCACCGGACTGGCCACCGCCAACATTAAAATCGAAGGCACCATCGATGGTTATGTGAAAGTCGGCGACCCGTTAAAAGGCAACCCGTTTATTCACTGCCCCACCTTCACCTGGGAATTCACCGGCGCAGAACTGCTTGCCGCCGCCACACTGCAAAAAGATCTCCCCGGTGTGGAAATGTTCCTCGCCATGGATCGCATGAGTGACTCACCGGCACCACGTGAAGTCACCGGCAACTTTGAAGTCAGCCCCAACAACGGACCCCATGGACACCGACCGGTCTACATGGTCGCCCACCAGGGCGACGACGCAAAAGTCTGGACCTCGGCGTTGTTCATTAACTTTAAAAAATAATAAAAAGCGTATGCAGTACTTTGCCCTGTCTTGTCCCCGCAAGACAGGGCTTTTTTTTACTCAATAAATATTACATAGTTGCATGATTAACTAAACAAATCATCCATCCATTGTTTGTAAAGAAGATCGCCAACTGGCAAGGCTAATTTATTTACTGGTTCTTTAATCGAAGATAAATAATAATACGCTTGTAAACCACTTGCACGAGCCTCTTTTGGACTCATCAAATAAACCTGTGTAAATGCTCTACGAAAGGCATCTTCTGATTTGAATCCCAAATCATAGGACAGTTTTGTGATATTTTTAGTACTATGCTGCGGTGAAACCAGTCGATAAAAAGCATTCTTTAAACGACGACGTCTGATATAATTCTTGACTCCATTGAGAGGCTCAGCCAACCGATAAAGCTGTGCCCTTGAGACACCAATCTCTCTGGCAATTTTCTCAGGTGAGAGATTGGGATCATACAGATTATTGTCAATATAATGACGGACTTCCAGTAATTGGTTACGCTGCATCAGTTTACACGCATTAACACTCTGATGTTCTTTTAGAGACAGAATAGTCTTTATCATAATACTGGTTGACTCTGTCATGGCCTGTGCTTCTTCGCTGTTTAAACCAGCTGCCTCTTTATGAAGTTCAAACATGTGACGGCGCAGCAGCCGGACTACCGGCCGATTTTGATGCAGAGTAGTAAGATGAAGCCTGTCGACATCAAGCTCTAAATCCATCAATAGTTCGCGCGACAAAAACAAACCATATGTATTATGTGGCGTGCTATAGCCTTGTATTGTTCTTGTTAAATCAGTTACGTGGATATTCCCAGTAGAAAAATTCCTTTCAATTTTATTACTGGTTTCACAATAATGTCCATCTTCCCAAAATGTTAGCAAAAATGCGTCATCGTTATATTTGGCGATATCCCGTTCACTACGTGAAAAGTGATAACCAGATGATGACACCTGGGCTGACAACATCCCTGGCAATAAAAACACATCAATTAAACTGCGCTCATAAGATGGGATACAGAACTTTTCTCGAACACCTATATCCTCAATTTTCCTTGGCCTGAAAAATATTGACATCGCATCCTCCCAGGCATCGAACAAATCTGAATTACTGAATTGTTCTGTGGAACGCAATGCTTCAGTAGAAAATTGTGAACGGGGTATTTTGTCTGACATGCAACCCTGATATTTCAAGTGTATGTAATAGCAATATAACTAAGCATTATCGATTCACCATTATCGATACACCTTCATATATAGCAGAGAAGCATGGCTAATTGAAACAGAATGACGGTTATTTGAGATAAAACGCCGGGATTAGATAGCTCATGAATCGATATTATTTATTACACGCAATATCAGTTGTAATCTGAATATTTGAATCATAAGTATTAGACCAGAAACACAACAATATATGCTTGTAATTGAGGGCCCTGCCCCTTTAACTTTAACCAAACCATACTAGAGGTAATAACTATGTCGACTTTTCAATTGACGTATAGTGGTGTAATTCACCCTGATGATTTACTCCATCAGGTAGTTGAGGGTGATCCCCCTTCGCTGGAAAATTGCAAGGAAAAACCTGATGAGCACATCATCAAACCTAATTACCACCTTATCAAAAACAAGAAAACCCACAGACACATGAAGATTCCATATTGGGCACCAACTGTTCGAGGAAAAAATATCGGGTATCACCCTTCGACCAATTGCGATGGTTATTTCATGTCAGCCAAGTTCAAGCCAAACAATAATTGCTATGCATACGCAACGAATATTGCGACCAGCAGTTGGCCGCAACCTGGACGGTACCATGGGTACTTCTTCGACGAGAATACACTGACAGGATCGCTATCGGAAGTTGGAGAAAAGATCAAAAAGTTAGCCGAGAAGGATGGACTCGTGGAAGTCGGTAAGACAATCGAGGATATCACAAAGTATTGGCATCATCACGGAGAGAAAAAGGGTGGACATTTCGTCGCACTTATGATTTCCCCCGCTCACGAGCCACTTTGGGGTGGAGACTATCACTGGGCACGATGTGATAACACAACAGACTTTTCGTCCTGGTCCCAGAAAGATGGAAGGGATATGGTCACAAACTACGATTTCCTCGGTGATCCAATTTCCAACCCAGCGAAGGCGAACTGGACTGTGAATCAGGGCCCGCAGTCCTCCGAGAGCGAGCAGTCTGGTGATGACATGGTCACCATATACTATTTTTATTGCTTCATGTTCGTTCCCAGAGGCAGTGTCCACATAATCTAGCGGGAGTAAACCGCATGACTATACAGACATCCACTAATCAGATAGTTTCCTGACTTTATTAAGATGTGTATCCACCAAAACTCTCACATTTGAAAAACAGTAAATATCTTCAAAATCGTAAAAGGAGACGGAATATAGTGAACTTGGTTGTACTGAAGAATTACACCCACCCCATAAATTTTTGAACGAATCATAAAGGAGATATAGCCATGTCTGAACTCGAAGCAACGCAAGCAATACATCTTGAAAAAAATACAATCTACTGGACTCAAAACAATGATCCTCAATACACATTAAAGGTGACTGCCGAGTTGCAAGGTAAAGAAATTGTTTTAAAACTTACGTGGGGCAATCAACCCACACAAGAAAAGGACTTTAATTTCGACCGTCCTAAAGAGGCATACTCTAGTACAGAGAGCGGGGTCACTATTTCAGGTACTTTCACCTTGATAGATTGGTCCGATTTCGTAGTACCTGGCGTAAATAAAATAATAAACAAGCTTCCCGTTGGAGATAAAACTCATATAAAAACTGATATTGATAACGCAATAAAGAGTAAGCTCCCTACAATATTTCTTTTTGAAGGCAACGTGATACTACCCGCTACGGCACATGTTGGCATGACGACATATATGGCTTTTAACCTGAAAACACCGGGGCCAAAACAGGCTACTCTTTGAAAGACCCATGGGGTCAGGTTGAACCTGACCCCAGTTTAACGGACACTTTAAATCGGAAGCAATGGCTTCCCAAAAGGAGTGTCCCCATGAACAGAACCGTCATGCGTAAACCGTACAAAACATCCCAAAAAGAGTTTACATACACTGGGTGAGGTATCACAATAGTGCTGCGTAATTGATCTTTGCGGACTATCCACAATATTGGCACAAGGAATGCGGTTGAAAGGAACACGTGTTCCAACGTATACACTCGTGATATTAGATTCAGATTCGAATTTACTCAGCCCTATTTGATTTTCAATGAAGGAACATAAAATCATGTCATCCATCCCAACAAGCAGTGGCGCCGTCCACGATGAGCGTTTTGCCAGGCTGGCCCCAACAATATTTGGGGTCAGAGTAAAAACAGTGATTAACTTCACTCTGGAGGTTACATGAATCAAGCACGGTTTCAAGGCAGGATAATCAATGCCGACGAGGGAGTTGATCTCAAAGATCGCTATGGCACGCAACTCGACTTTCGATGCGTTGAATGTGGCGAAGCTGCTCGTGTTAGATATTTGGGGTCAGAGTAAAAACAGTGACGAATACCGGCTCACACCCTCGAGTTTTTACTCTGACCCCAAATATCTCAAATATCTCAAATATCTCAAATATCTCAAATATCTCAAATATCTTTTATAATGTAAATTACTGTATGGGAGAAAACCACACATGGCAGAGATAAACAGTGATATCTATTACAAGCATAACGATCCGCAAGTGATGAAAAAACTTGACGATTTTTTCACAGAGGGCCGGGGAGATGAAGATGCTTTAATAGACATGGCCCTTGTTCTCAATCCGACAAAAGGGGAATCGGTGGCTCAGATACTGATCGATACCGTTGATGATCCGGAATATGACTTGTCTGTGGAGTCATTAGACCATACCGGCGGTTATTCCGTTGCACATTTTGTACATGGTTCTTCGGGCGATGAGATTGTCGAGGCTATTGTTGAATTTTTGAATCTGCTGATCCCGGATATAAATGCGCAGGCCTGGGGTTGTGGTGATGATGATCCATGGGAATTCTGGATTAAGTATGAAAACGGAAAAATAGTTCGCAAGGATGACGCCCCCTTCGAGGAAGAGGATGAAGATATAAAAAATACCATCTATAAATGGTGGCACATCGGCATGCCTGAATCCATCACAGCAGGTTTGTTAAATGAAGATTATGATTGAATAAAAACGGGATTAGAAAACATGTTTTCAAATATTATCGATAATTTCTCTGGGCCCGATTATACCTGGCCACAAGCATGACGAAAATAAACAAACAGACGGCCAAGCTCAAGAACTCGATTATTGTCTTAACACTGCTTTATCTGTTACAGATTACAATCTCACTTCTGTTTGATTTTAGAGAAAATTATCATTTTGACAGGATTCAGTTTGCTGTAGTCTGGCTATATATAATTTGTCTGCCAATTCTCTACCTGGTGATAAAAATTGCTGTGCGTTTTTCATTTTCAGGCTGGTCGACAGAGATATGCTTTATAGGTTGGATAATGTTTTTTATTTATTCAACAATTTTTATCGTTTAATAACTTTAAGAGAATACGGGGTCAGAACAATTGTTTCTAATATAAGCCGCCTCGAATATAAGAAGAAATTGTTCTCTGAGTTTCCCCAATAAAACGGACGGTTTAATTCAGACCTGTTTCTCTTCATACCCGACCGGAGTCATGTAATTCAGAGGGACAGGAAAACAGTGTCAGGCACAATTGTTTCTAATATCAGCAAAAATATTCTCTGACCCAATTTAGTTAAATCGGCAAATTGTCAGTTCGGGTCGTGACCACTACAGTTAAAAAACACGGTTAATTATCGTGCCAAAAAATAATTCATTATATTGATTAAAGTTTTTTGGGAGCATTTTGTGAGCATTTTGTGAGCATTACTCATTTTTTCTTGAATTTTGGTTGGATTTTTGGAGTTTTTCATAACTACATTTGAACTAATTATTTATACAATGTTTAAATGCCGTTTAAACCGCAATTTAATGAAATTGTTATTTAAAATTACCGAATAATTACAGGCAACACGAGTTATCTTTATAAAATCAAGTTTATCTTGATTTTTTCACCATGAGTAAAATGTAATAATTTCACTGTGCGACATTTTTTCTTAAATTTACAAATATATTGTAAATCCCATTATGTAATTACTAATATATTGTTAGCTCCGTGCTAACGATTACCATGGGTTTTGGGTACTTTTTCCAATAAAAAAACCTGTTACGAGCTTGCATGTTTATTCAAAGTAAACAAAATGTTTACGACAAATACTAAATAAACGTCACAATAATGGTAAATGCTGGATATTTTTGAAAATGATTTTCAATATATGAAAATCACCTTTTATTTAAATCAACTACTTAGTATTAAGCTACTACTGTGGTAGTTAATAACATGAAATTGGATGTTGACTTAAGACTAGAATGGTGCTCAGATCACACGTGAAGGTTTCTTTAGCTGTAATAACCATTATCATGGTGTGTCACGTTTAAGTTCAAAACTTAAAAGCTGAAACTGTTTCCCAAGAAATAAGTCTGTGTGAATGACTCTTCTTCTTGAGAAGCGAAATGACTTGCTTTGATGTGTGATGCAGAAAAAGAAAAGGGCCTACTAGCAATAGGCCCTTTCCTGACTGAGGTTCCAGATTGGATCCGACACATCAGCCATGTAGCAATGCCATGATATGTCAATTCAATCTGGACTTCACCTTTATTTGTTTTCCAAATTAAGGAGAAATCCAAGATGTCAACAGTTAGTGCAACAAAACAAGAAAGTGATCTAAACGCTATTATCGAAAACTACGTGGTAAAAAATCTCGCCAAGGGAGTCGATTTAAACTCTTTGTTACAGCGATTTAGAGGGTTAATCCCCCCCCAGGAGATGTCTGAGGTTGAGACAGCTGAGGATGCGACACACTCCATAGAGTTTGTAGTCCGACGATTACTTAGGCGTTGTTGATCCATTTGCTCGTAGTGGTGGGGTTTTTACTCCACCACTTTATATATGTTAACCGGTTAACATTTGCAGGCGTTTCTTAAGAAACACACTCAAAATTGTTTCCCGGAAAACAAATAAAATAAAAAATAACCCTACACAATGATTAATAAGAACAGTTTATATCCCCATTATTCGGTAAAATCCGCAATATTTGAGGATCAATGACTAAAAGGAACGGAGGGATTAAATAATGAACAACCTACTGGATTGGTGAAGAAAAAATCCCTCCGTCCCCATTAATTGGAATCGGGGTGTGTTTGTATCACAGAGGTACAGCATAATCCGAATGCAAAAAAGGCTGATGAATTACCGGGCTTACACTTGGTGAAGATGACCCGCGCAGGATGGCGTATTACAAAATCGTACGTCAACAAGGTTAATACTCAGTATGCTGCAGTTAATGGTCAAAGTAACAATCGATTAACTGCATCTCAGGACGTTATGCCTTTTCACCTGCAAAACGCCTATAAAGGTGAAACAATCAAGGAATTTACTTTATTTCATAACCCTACTACAAGTTTTCTGGGGGACACTTGGGAGTCGACACGAGACAAGCTGGGTATTACCAATCCCATGACAAAGCGTTTTGCAAAAATCCTTGAAGAAACCCAACAGTATAATGGGGAAACCAAGTGGGTAGCACATAGTCAGGGCGGGGCCATTTTCGCTCAGGCCGTCCACTATCTCAACAAGAAAAACGGCGTTTCACTAGATGGCCAAACAGTATACTTTCAAGGCCACGCCAACAACATGCTGGTGACAAAGCCCATTCTCAAAAAAGCCGGCGTAAAATTACATAAAGAAGGATATAACAACAATCCATTTGATGGTGTTCCACAGATTATAGGTCTTAATGCAGTGACAGATTTACTATTGAGTTTTGGCTTTGGATCTATAGGTAGATTACTCGCCGCACCCTTGGCTATTATCCCCGGTCTAGTGCCCTTTTCATTTACCGGAAATCCCAAGATAAGTCCACACACACGACCATATAATGGAATAGGAAACTACGGCAAAAGTGTAGCTTCCGGTGTTAAGGATATTCTTGGCAAGATGGTCAAGCGATTCATTTGATTAATTAATTTAACCCAGATTACTAGTGTGTTATAAATAAATGCTTGGCTTTGCTACAGAGAAAAATCCCAAAGGACCATCTACAGGATCAATGAGTCACTGCCACTTCGACCTTTCCGGGACGATTTTAACCGTGCAAATTCCAGACGGAAACTGCAAAGACCATCCTGATCCACAAGGTAAAATTACTAATAAAATTAATATATATGAAAACACCTTAAGCACAAACTGTGACAATGACTCTTATGTCGTCATTTTGCAGCGTTCCTATTGTTACAGTGCTTTTATGCAACCAAAACTTGGTACAATACAACTTCGAATAATGGTTATAGGAACTGGAGATCATAATACAAATCTTTTTAAAGACAATGTTAGAGAGTGTATTATTACTGATATTTATAGAAGTTTTGAATCATTCAATCGTGAAGCAGATCAAGGCATATATCCACCAAAAGAATTTACCTCACTAACTATTAACAATCAGAAATGGTTACGATACGAAATTGATGATCAAGGCAGAGCCTATCCGAATTATTGCTTTGTAATATCACCTAACCACTATATCACGATTGGTTTTAACTATATTGTAGAAAGAGATCCAAATGAACCTTGGCTCCTCATGGCCAAACAGCTTGAAAAAGATATTATGTCTTCTGTCAAAGTTGAGCTATCCCCTTCTGCAAAAGCTGAACTTGAAGATGCTGTTAAATCAAAATAAAAAACAACAGAAAACAATTGTTTAAATATTAGCGAAATATGTTCAGCACGCACTTATTTCGACAATGTCCAATCACAGTGCCGGTTCACGGCAACTCACTGACTCGCACTCAACCAGTTTTTCAATTACAAAATTCTTCACCTGCCGGTCAATTTCAGCGGAAGACTCCAGGAAAGTATATTTGACAGGTGTCAGTTGAAACCATTCTGTGCTGTACATGACCGGAGACATTTTGTGACTGCCATATTTAATACCGGCGTTATGTACTTGCAAGTGTTTGAAACCGGCATCGGTTGACCAGCTCAAGGCTTTTTCCACACCTTTTTTTTCGAAACAGAGTTGAAAGGCCACGATCTCACTCGATTCACTTTCCCAGATGAAGAGATCAAAATAGTGGTCAAAAAACCAGCGTTTTTTCGGCTCATCCGGAAATTGCTGAACTGCGGTGCATTCCATCAACATAGCGCATCCCTGATCAAATTGATTTATCTAAAAAGACCTGTACAGACTATATTGTATGCTTCCGGACAAAATCCGGACCGACTCCTCAAAATTGCCCTATTACCCGCCATTCAGCCCGTCAGAATGGCATTTTTGCTATGCAGTTCACCAATTTTTACTGTATAACCGTTTGAATAATATGAACATTCATGGTGACAGAGTGAATATATATTGAACAATCTGAAAACAGTTTTGATCACGAGCACAACCGCCTTTGTTTATCCAAACGCATCGTGCATAAAAGGATTTCCATGAAAAATATAACGTTACTAATTGGATTGCTTGTTTCATCTGCACCTGCTGTTGCTCATCAATCTGCTGATTGCACTCAGGCGCTGGATGCGGTAACAGACAAACTGCTCAATCGCGCACAGGAATGCATTAAACGTATGGATTACCGCTGCGCAGACAGCTTGACCGGCGCCGCGCTGGAGATTAACAACACTTCTGTGCGTGCTATTGAATTGAAGAAGAAAATTGAGACTGAGATAAAGCGCCTTAAGAATACTATAAGTATAGGTGACTAAGGGGTTAAATTTTGTACTCTCCGACAATGTCAGTTAGTAACTCACCCGTCACATTTCCCGGCTCCGGTGAAAATCAAGGAACTGCACTATCTTTGTACTGGTCAAACAAACAGGATAGAGCGATATCCGGTTACACTTACGTCATCCGATTTATACGAACGCAGATGTAACTCGTTTACTCACTATAAGGAGATGCCACCATGATAGACAAGGTTTTTTCCTTAATCGGACAGTTACCACCACTCAGCAATGAGAAAAACCCAAACATCGCCGCTGCACTGGCATTCTTTTTTGGTTTCATTGGAATGATCATCTATGGTATGTCTTTTATTGATATCATTATAGGCATATCTATCGCTATTCTTGCCGGACTTTCGCTGGGACCGGTTGATCCAATTTTAGGATACCTGGCTGGAATGTTAGTTGCCGCGATTTACAGCTATTTTCGGGTTTTAACCTCTAATCGGAAGCTGACTGGAAAATAGTAAAATGGCATAAAGGGACTGATTTATATACTATCCAGTCTCTTTGTTGATTGTACCGAAATACCTCACCGGCAGGCAGTTGTTTAACTGTCTATTTCAGATAGTCCTTTGCCAGTAATTTAAGAATATCTCCAAGCAACGACAATTTATTGATTGACAATATCTGACATTTCCCTGTGCCACTGCCGGAAAGTGGCGTTAACGATGCGGTCGATGCGCTTTCTACCAGGAATGACTTGATGTAGTTGGTTTTATCCCGTGTCAGCGGAAAATTAGGGACCATGGCATCAAGTGCGACGTAGTTTCTGTTGTCGACCCAGTTGTGAAAGGCCAGATGCTTGTCGAGCTTAATGTCTCGATGATCAGCCACCAGTTTATCATCCACAAAATAGCGCACTGCATTATCCCGCCATTCAATGCGATATGTATGCCAATCGTAGATATCCGGTTTACTCAAAACCGTTGAGCATATTTTAAATGACTTTCCGTTTTCTGAACGTCCAATGGTCTGCATCACCACCGACCGGTTTCTCTTCTTTTTCTGAACATAGGCTTGTGGCACGCTATATTCCATAAACCAGGCCAACTGCAGGAAGCCGGAGTCCAGAGTGGTATTCCAGAAACCCCAACCGCGACTGCCACCCTGATCATTGGTTTCGGCCCTGATTTGTGTGGTCAGACGGATTGCCGTGGAGGTATCAGAACGATAGGGGTTGTTAAAGGTTATATCACGAATAGCTTTCCATTCCGCTTCTTGATCGGAGGCGGTCAAGGCAAGGTGGTTTTCATCCAAATGCGCCGGTGAGGTATTGGTCCATGAGGAGGTTAATCCAAAGGGGTACAGGTAGCTACCCGTTGCCTGGTATGGATAGGGTATATCACATGCGGCGACAATACGATGATAGAGCGGCCTGCCCCATACGCTGTTTTTCAACGTTGCCAGCTGCTGGGCAGCGCTGCCTGTTCCGGTATCCTTGATACAGGAGTTGTTATACATTTCGGCATTCGTGTATTTTGTACTGGCCGGATAGGCGTGGGCGGTAAGTTTCACGCAGGGAGTTTGCACAGAACAGCCGGCGCCGGACGTCACCTCGAATTCGTGCGATGCAGCTGAGTCTTCCCGCCAGAACCAGGTATTAAAGGTTGTACTCTCGGGCAATTGTTGTGAGTAGTTATAGGAATCTTGATACACGGTCTTCCATGGTGAAGATTCGGCAGCCTGCGCCACCGGGATGATCGCAGCCCCTGCAACAAGAGCCAGCGGCAAATAGAATAGCCGCGGTTTTTGTGAAATGCTTTCTCGATAGTTGACTCTGCCCATGTTTGACGGCTCCGCAGCAAATGAAAGAAAATCAGATTCTTTGATATATAGATTATTTAACCATCAATCATCTGCATCGACAAAACAGCGCATCCCAGCATCATCGTACTGGTGTTACGGTATCAGTTTAATGATTGAATATAATAGATAGCACAGGATGGTTGGCAGGCAACCTGTCATATTTGGTTGTTATATATCCGAATTTTTTGTGTATCCTTTGCATTGCCACAATGCAGGATAGTGATTCAACCATGACATGGTTTGTTTAAAGAATATAGGGTTGCAAACCCATTCAAACGGAGGGAACACCGCATTAATTGTGCAATCACGGGGTCGAACCACGCCAACTTATTGATCCAATGTAACTTATTGACTAAACCCAGGCAGTATCCCGGCTTGAACCCGCCTTTTACCACCCAAAATCACTCACCGCATGGCGGAAATGCGATACCGAATCACCGGGAGCAATGGTCTGAAATTATGTAAACTTGCGGTTAATCGGCTATAAAAAATTCGTCAGTCGTCCTGGCACACACAATCCACGACCAGCGCAAACTCACACATACGGGAGGTGTGTTTGTCATTCAAATCACTGTCAGAAGCGGTTAAAAATATCCTGGCCACACCAAAGAGTCCGGATAATGTCTGTCCGGTTTGTCGCTCGGAAAGAACCACCGATAACCGAACGGTGGTTCGGGATAAGATTGCAAATCTCGCGATTGATTTCCCTCGCTGGTTTGAGTTTTTCTACAGGGGTGATGAAGCACTGGCTTTTGATTATCTGACCAGAGGCAAACACGGCTGGGCCTGTGATGCCTGTCTCTCTTCCGGGGCTGCGTTATTGGCGGATTACCACAAACAGGATTTTTGTGATTGGCCGCCGTATCTGGCTTACACGGACGAAACGCTCAATTGCAGGACATGCCAGTCTGAGTTTATCTTTACCAAAGAAGAACAGCTTTACTGGTACGAAACACTGTGCTTTCTGGTCCAGTCGAGAGCGGTTAATTGCGAGCGTTGCAGAAACGACATAAGAGCAGAAAAAAAAACCTATACCGAGGCACAAAAGCAGGCACAACTACTCAAGGCATCGTTGGATTTAACAGATATTGAACAGGTGTCAACACTGATATCTCTCTACGACCAAACCGGCAGTCATAAAAAAGTGAAATATTACACCGGGATACTGATGAAACTGAAAAAGAACAGCCAAAACCGGCACAATGATAATGAATAACCGATTTTTTTGCTTTATTATACAAATACTCAGCAGTAATATTGGTGATTTTAAAACAGAAGATTAAAGTATGGAACACATCAAAAGCCTGGAACAGGCGCTGCACTTACTTAAAGAAGCATCCGCCAATGAAACGTCTCGCAATAATATCGCTGTGCATGGCATGTATGCACACGTAAAGAGTAATATGCCGGATACATCCTTTTATCGGGATTCCTTGCAACTGATAAACCAGCTGGCTTTCGCCAAATATAAAATTGACTGTGCATGTTCTCATTCATTACCGGTTGTAAAAGCCACATCCGAACTCATGTTACTTGTTCAGGAACTTTTTGCTCAAGAAGTTATCCCCTGCACAGAATGGCCGACGCCATCTGAACTGCTTGACTTCATACAGCACCATATCGAAATTTTTCAAAATAATTCTGATTGCGCTGACGAGTCTGAAAACAGCATGGATCACAGCAGATAGTACGTTGTATAGCAGGATATACCGTTTATACAGGCATGTAGAGGAACCCATGGCTTTTGGAAAAGAAACACTACCCGGCGAATCTGAAAAAATGTTCTCCAGTGCACGACCTGCTGCCAGAGCCTTCTATCTGCTGCATGCCGCTGCGTTGGAAGATAAATTATCGACGTGTTTACAGGCTGACAACGATTGTTCGTCTCTAAAAGCTGAGTATGAAGAAGAGTTACAATACTATCTGGACTATACCAAAATATATCCGCGTTTTCGTGAAATTGTCGACAAGGCCCGAGAATCCAAAGCATTAATGGATTTTCTTGCCTCCGGCTATGCAGGGAAACTGAAGCCTGAGATACTGCGATATACAGCCATGCTGTATGACAAAATATATCCCGGTTTGCGCAAAGCTTTGGAAAAATCCAAAGAGCCAAAACCACTGATGGACTGCCTTGCTCCCGGATATGATCTGAAATTGCAAATTGATATTTTAAACCATGTCGCCATGCTGAACGACTCGCCCAACGAATAACTACGTTGGCACATACGTAAGCCTGTAAAAAATAGATTTAATAGCGGTGAATGGATACAGGTATGCAGGCTCCGGAGCATCGCATGAACTCAACAGCCTGCATCAGCGCCCGACCATATGGTCAGGCACATGCATTGGCTCTGAATTATTGCCGACACGATTGCTTTCGAGCCGGGCAGCCGACACCACCCGGGTGTAAATACGCGCAACGGGTGCAGACAGGAGACAGAAGGAACCACATGTGTCGGATAAGCCCGATTTAGCCGGTAAAATAAAACACCAGGCTGAATTTTAGCTATGGATATGGCAATAATTAATTTCATATCAACAAGTTAGCCTGGTCAGACCCCGACAGCAGAAATGATTAATTATCCTGCTAATATTTCATTTTCCATTGTGCATGTGTATATTCCGTCGTGCAGCAGATAAGGTCGTTACATTCCCCGGCGCGAGTGACATTGGTTGATAATATGAAAAGCAATTCTGAGAAAACCATCGAAAAAATAAAAAACAAAGGCCAACCTGTCAGAGTCGATGATATCGATATCGCGCTCCGCATGCTGAAAACATATATCGATCCCGTGAAGATCAGTCAACTGCTGACAGCCCTGGAAACACTGAAAACAGAAACAGATAATGAAGCATACCAGGCACAGGTTATAGCAGCCTTCAATGAACTGGGTGGCATGCAAGGCGCGATATTAACCTATGCGCCGTATCTCAACATCTTTGTTTCTGATGATCCGTTCGGAGATTAATCCCGTTAGTCGTGTTAGTTAATGAAGTTTGAATGTTACTCCACCTGGGACCAACTGCCACATAGTGCGACCGATCTCTTTGCACAGGGAGAGAAAGACAGTATCTTTTTTTCCAAACCCTGGTTTGTTAATTTATCAACGGCGCTTGATGATGATCAAACCATGCTGTTGGCCTGTGTGGTGGATGAACACAAGGTACTCGCCATTCTGCCTCTGCTGAAAAGTACCGATCGTATCTGGCACTCACTCAAACACCGCTACACCACACATTACAGTCTGTTGCTGACCGACGATGGTCAGCAACAGGTGCTTGCCTGTCTGATCAGGGGTTTGAGTCAGTTACCCTTTAAGGCCTTGCTCCTGGAACCGGTTGCCGACAATGACAGCAGTCTAAATGCCTTGCACAGGATGATGGAGTCAAACGGTTATACCTGTGATCGACAATTTCGTTTTTATAACTGGATTTGTCGCGTGCAGGGTCAGTCATTTGAGGAATATATGGCTGCCCGCCCCACCTGGTTGCGAAACACAATTTCCCGCAAAAAACGCAAACTTGATCGTGATCACGGATTTGAGATTCGTCTTTTTTGCGGAGATAATGTACCACAGGCCATGTCGGATTATTATGCGGCCTATTCCGCCAGCTGGAAAGCCAATGAGCAGTATGTCGACTTTCTCAATGGCATAGTTGCGGGTTTTTCCGGACCCGGTTGGTCCAGACTTGCGGTCCTGTATGTCAAGGCGCGACCTGTAGCCGCCCAGCTCTGGTTTGTTCATTGCGGCAAAGCGAGTATATTCAGACTGGCGTATGACAACGACTGGAAGCAATACTCACCAGGCTCAATACTTACCTGTTATCTGATGGAGTATGTAATCGATGTCGACAAGGTGGAAGAGATCGATTTTCTGACCGGAAACGAAGCATACAAGCAGGACTGGATGTCCGAGCGCAGGGAACGTTTCGCGCTGATTTGCATTAAAAGCACTCCGCCTGCAGGCAGGTATAAACAGTTTGTTGAATCGCTGCGGCGAATCTGGAAAAGCAGGTAAACATCAGGCAGATCTTTCTGCACGATACATCGAAAAATTAATTGATTGAGGTAAATAACATGAAGCAATTTGTATTGGTATATCTGGGAGGCAATCAGCCGGCCGGTCCGGAAGAAGCAGAGCATCACTTTTCGAAATATACAGCATGGTTATCCTCAATCGGTGATGCTGTCGTGATTCCCACTATTCCATTAATGGATACATGTACCGTTAGCTCCGACGGGACGGTCAGGGAGGGTGGCAGCAGCGCAATGTCAGGTTTCTCGATCATTAAAGCTGAATCAATAGAAGCGGCATTATCAATAGCTCAAGCCTGTCCGTTTCTTGAAATCGGCGGTTCGCTTGAGGTATCTGAATTGATGCAGATGCAATAACAGTTTCAGCAGGCGGTGGGAAATTCTGGTTCACATTGAATACAGTGACACCAGGATATAACCGCCGGCCAACGGAGTGACTCGACCATTCACATAAGGGGATAGTTCGGTCCGGGTAAAGAGATTGGGTAAAACCGGGATAACGCCTTTTAACTCATAAACACTGTCATGTTTTATCACCTCGATGCCTTTTTTGGCGCTCGCTGGAATCCAGCTGTCATAAAATCCGGCACCAATCCGGTCATGGGAAATATTTTCATAGGCATGACTGTTTTTTAGTATATAAAGTTTGTCTTCCGCCGAATATTCCAGCAGGGCAATAAGGCTGCCTGCGTTAAATTTCGATTCATCAATCTGCCATTTAACAGAAATCGGTTTGCCTGGTATCGACATCAGTTTGGGCAACAAACCGGGTTCATAGGAAACCTGTATTTTTTCAGCAGATGATGTTTTTTCCGCAGCGCCATCACACCCAAACAGACTTAATAACAATGTCAGCACTATTGATATCTTGTGTATATTCAAAAGTTGTCGCTTTGGTTGAGTTTATTAAATACAAAAAATTCTTCAACTGTTGTCCCGGCTGCATTTACCCGGCGTGTAGCCTGTCACTTTTTTATCTTTGCATCCGGCACACGCATTTTCATATGTGATCTTTTCCATTGCCCCCGGACAGGGTGCTCTGACACAAACCAGTCCGGTAGCCCTGGTAGCACAGACTGGGTTGTCTTCCGCCCGACAGGCTGTCGGCCTTTGTTTTTCACAGGCGATATAACCACCAACCGTTGGTTTTGTGGTGCAGGCTGTCAACACTACGGTGACGGTCAGGATTAACAAGGATAGTTTGTTCATTCTACTTTTCTCCTCATCCGGTAATACGTCTCAGACCATGCCGCTGATAGATTTTTGTCACAATCTCTGACTGCATAAACGTCAACAATTTTTCACCATGGGTTTCTTCGCCCCTGACCATGGCCAGTGCGGTATCGGCAATGACATTGCCTGCCAGTGGTCGGGGTTCTTCGGCCGTACCGCCCAGCGGTACGATCTCAAACCGTTCAGGGAAGATACGGATATAACGCAAGGCGAGATGATAAAATACGATCGCTGCATCGGCCCTGTCATCGGCAATACTTTGCGGTGCTTCACGATGATGTATGCGTTCACCGTAAACCATGTTGAGTTTTGAGATATCGCCAATACCCAGGTTTTGCAGGGTTTGGGCATAGCCGTCATAGCTGACTTTTTCTTTCTCCGCATTGGAGATAAAAAGACGGACTTCCCTGTTTGTCAGTGCATCAACACCATTGATCTTTTTTGGGTTGCCTTTCTTCACCAGCAGCACACTGCCGTTGTTACGCATGAAGGGATGTATCTCGCCCACCAGTCCCTGTTGTTGCAGTTTCTCCAGCACGGCCGGTGGTGAAATAAAGAGCTGCGGCTTGATGGTGATTTTCAGATTACCCAGCAATAAGCCGCCGGTCTGCAGGATATTTACGATGGGTCCCGGCGGGGTGGTGGCATAGAACACTTCATCGTCCGGCGCATGTTGTTTAACAAACGTCTGCAGACTTTCTTCCAGAGCCATATGGTGATTGCCATCGGAAAAGACCACCCAGTCAGCCCGTTGCGGGTCACCGTGGAAGTCGAGACACAGGTTGGAGCCGGCGTGATGCCAGTCATGCAGTGCAGCGATATCGAATCCCGCATACTCCTTTGGCCAGTGCAGTGTCACGTCTTTCCCTCATAACAGGTTATACTGTCATACAGTTTAACAGGCATGACCGCAAATAAAATGTCCGCAATAAAAAATATCGTTTTCGATGTGGGGCGAGTACTCATTGGCGTGGATTATTGTCGCCTGTACGACTTTATTCAACAGCACGGTGTGATCCTCGCCTCTGAAGATGAGTTTATTCGTCGCACCGACATGTCAGCGTATGAACGGGGCCTGATCGATACCGATTGTTTTCTGGCCAATCTTGCCCGGCTGTTCCCCACCGCACCATCGACAGCTGAACTGGCCGCCGCCTGGCTGGATATCTTCACGCCCATCGATGCAATGTTGCAACTCTGCCGGCAACTCAAGGGACCTTATCGTATCTATCTGCTGAGTAATACCAACCCCCTGCACTGGCAACATGTGGTGCCAACCTATCGGCTCGAACAGTGCTGCCACGGTCTGCTCACCTCTTTTGACAGCGGGCTGATGAAACCTGATCCGGCCATCTATCACACTGCAGAACAACACTTTGGCATTATGCCCCACGAGACCTTATTCATTGATGATATTAAGGAAAATATCCACGGTGCCGCTGTCTGTGGCTGGTCAACAATTCACCATATTTCGGTGGAACAAACCCGCTCGGAATTGAGTCACTTCGGGGTGGTACTATAATATGTTGTTAACGACGGAGGTTTACCGCTCATGACCGAGGTTTCCCGCATCAAAACATACTGGCTGGAATGGCGCAGTTTTCTGGTATTTGTCCTGTTACTGGTCCTGTTTCGCAGCGCTATTGCCGACTGGTATGTGGTCCCCACCGGTTCCATGAAACCGAATATCCTCGAAGGTGACCGCATCTTCGTCAACAAACTGGCCTATGACCTGCGCCTGCCCTTTACTGATATCGCACTGGCCAATTGGGACCAACCGCAACACGGCGATATCGTGGTTTTCTTTTCTCCCCGGGATGAAACCCGACTCATTAAGCGCGTCATCGGCCTGCCGGGTGACATTATTGTTATCCAGGACAACCAGCTTTATATCAATGGCAAGGCGGTGAACATTGGTCCCAGTGATTTGAATCTGGAGGAAAATATCTGGCATAGCGGCGTGCACCGCCAATTGTTTGCTGAAAAACTCGGCACTCATAATTATCCGGTTGCCGTTTCGCCCCGTGCATTTCTGGTTAACAACTTCGGTCCGGTGAAAGTGCCCGCAGATCATTATTTTATGCTGGGTGACAACCGGGATAACAGCGCCGATTCACGCATGATCGGCTTCGTGGAACGCTCACGTATCGTCGGCCGTGCCAGCCATGTGATTGTTTCACTCAACTACAGCAATTATTATTTGCCGCGAAAAAACCGCACCTTTGTTGCATTGCCCTGAGGAAGTGTTGTTATGTATGCCGCCTTGTTCCTGATCTTTTTTGTCTCCATGATCGCCTGCCACTACATCGCCAAACTAAAAGGGCTCAACCCGGTCGCCTGGGGACTGACCGGCGCCTTTATCGGACCTCTCGCAATCCCGATCCTGTTGTTACTGAAAAACAGAAAATCCCAGCCGTATTAACACAACGTGTCTGCCTTGCCGATTTAGTTACGCTTCACATACAGCGCCCGTGAGATAACTTCCGCCTCGGGCCAACAGTTCGTTTTGCCCGGTATGGGCGGTTGACGCAAACCTGCCAATGCTCTTACTTCATACGGCAAACCGCCGGAACTCCCTTCCCCTTCCCCTTTGCCGAATTGCACTGTCGCCATCCAGCTGCCGTCGGCTGATACCAACGCCGGTTTTTGCAGCCAGCAGTCGACACTCTGCACGGGATGAATCACCACCCATACCTCGGCAACCGCCGGGTTTGAGACCCTGCCCCGTATCACATCATGGAGTTCGACGGTGGAGTTGGTCGCCGGTGCGGTGATGGTCAGCCTGACCGGAGCGGCAGAAATTTCGTCCTCATCAACGCTGAATACCAACCAGTAGATACCCAGGCTGACAGCAACCACCAGCATGCCCAATAACCACTCTTTCATTCTTCCCCCCAGTCCGGAATCAGTTCCGGCCCCGCTTTTTCAGACGCGTGCGATCAAGTTCCGATTATAAATGGCTATGTATTGGTCAGCGTAACTGTCAAATTCTGTAGTTTTTCCTGTTCCTGATGTCCGGGTACAGGACCTACAGGCCGGGCGCAGACCACCAACACCGCCGTATCTGACTGATTAATAAAGCAATTAATCCACCAAAAAATATTTTCCTTGTCACACTTGATTAACGACAGTTCAGCTGTCATATTTACTGTCACAAAGGATGAGAAAAATGGCAGACGAGAAACAATTCCGTATCGAAGAGTTGGGCGAATTGAGCGGGATCACCCCGCGCAATATTCGCTATTACATCCAGGAAGGCCTGGTGGACAAACCGCAGGGCGAGCGGCGTGGTGCCTGGTACACCACCCAACACCTGCAGCAGCTTTTAACCATTAAACGCCTGCGTGAAGAAGAGGGAATTTCGCTGGACAAGATCAAGTCACGCTGGCGCAACGGCCTGCCCGACAGTACCCCGGCGGTGATTGACATGCCGGGGACACAGCGGGTGTGGCAGAGCATTACCCTGGCTCCCGGCCTGGAGCTGAATCTTTGTCCGGAAATGAATGGAATAACCCAGGACGAGCTTGGTGCGATATACAGAGCCATTCAGCACGAGCTCACCAAAATACAACGGAACAGACAGGAGAAGTCAAAATGAACATAACGGCAATGAAACTGGAAACCATTTATGGTGAGCCACTGGTACTGGAGGGAGCCGAGATCAATGGCGTGATCCATGATCTCCTTTCTGAAGTCACGGTGCGCCAGACCTACAGTAACCATGAAGACAAGCCCATTGAGGCCGTCTACACCTTCCCCATGCCCATCGATGCCGTGCTGTTGAACATGACAGTACAGATCGGTGAACGCACCCTGAGTGGCCGCATCCTGCCGAAGAAGGAAGCGGAAGAGCGTTACGAAGAGGCCATCACTGACGGTAACAGCGCCATGATGCTGCAGAAGGTGGAAAGCGGTATGTATACCGCCAATGTCGGTAACATCGCCCCCGGTGAACGGGTCAGTCTGGTGATGACCTATACCACACGCCATGAACTGCGTGACGGCAGTGTACGCTTTCGCCTGCCCACCGTGATCGCCCCCCGTTACGGCAATGCCCTGCAAGCCGGTTTTGAAGAACATCAGGTGCCGGAAACCCGCCTTGCGGCGGAAAACCGTTTCAGCTTTATTCTCACCGCGCAGGGTAAACTGGCCGGAGGTGATATCACCTCACCCAGCCATAAACTGGTAATGAATAAAACAGCCCATGGGATTGATATCAGTCTCGCTGACGGCCGCGCCACGATGGATCGTGACATCATCGTAGTCTTCAAACCGGAACTGCCCCCGCTCAGTTGCGCCTGGCAGGGTCATGATCTCAATGAACAGACCGCTGTTATGGCCTGGTTCACCCCCCTGTTTAACCCCAAACAGGCGACGGCACGTCATATCAAACTGGTGCTGGATTGCTCCGGTTCCATGGGCGGCGAAAAGATGACCCGTGCCCGTGCCGCCGCCATGGCCGTGCTGGATGATCTGCGTGAAGGTGATTACTTCAACATCACTCGCTTTGGTTCAAACCATGTCACCACCTTCCCGGCCATGGTGCAGGCCAATGAAATCAACCTGCAGAAGGCACGGCACGTGATCCGCAAGATGAGTGCAGACCTGGGCGGTACGGAGATGGAAGAGGCGCTGGATCAGGTCTATGCCATTCCCCATCCACAAGGCATCAAGGCCGATATTCTGCTGGTGACAGATGGCGAAGTGTATCAACACGAAAGCATCATCGAGAGTTGGAGCACGCGTGAAACCCGGGTGTTTACGGTCGGTATCGGCGATCAGGTCTCCGAAGTGCTGTTACAGGATCTGGCCCGCACCACCAATGCAGTCTGTGAGCTCGCGGTATTGAATGAGAAAATTGAACCGGCCATCATGGCGCAGTTCAAACGTATCGGTCAGCCGCGCATCAACAAGCTGGAGATCAAATGGCCTGACGGCATGATTCCGGAAACGCTGTCATTACCCAAGGCTGTCTTTGCCAACGACGCCTTCTGGATCAACGCTCAATTCAAACAGGCCCCCAATGGACCGGTTGCCATAGAATTGGCGCTGGACAGTGGTGAAACCCTGCAGCAAGGCGCCATCATCTCGACCTTCCCGGAAAATACGGCGGTTCCGATCTCCACCGTGGCGCGACTGGCGGCCGGTGATCGCATGGCGCGCACCGATGACGAAGAGGTGGTGCAAAGTATCGCGGTAAGTTATCAGCTCATGTCCACAAAGACCAACTACATCTTTGTCGATGTGCGGGAAAACAAGCTGGATGACCTGCCGGAGATGCGCAAGGTGGGACAGATGATGCCATCAGGCTGGGCGGCGGCTGGAGCACCGATTGCAGCAAGCATGGATTCCATGAGCGACATGGTTGATTTCGGATTTAAGGAATGCCTTGCCCCGATGGAAGAAACCCGCGCTGCGCCGCCGACTCGTTCACGCTTCCCGGATCTGCAACGCAAGAGCATGGCACCACCGGATAAATTCCCGACGCCGGATACCGAGATGTTTGGTTTTGATGATGAAATTATCGTCATCGGTATACCCGACTTCCTCACCCGACTGGCGCAGGAATTTGGTAACCCGAAAGATCTGATCGCGGCAGGTTCTTATCCTGAACACATGCTGCCTGATGAGTTGCAAAACTACATCCTTGCACAAGTTCAGGCACAGGCGTCCGGCATGGAAGCCTTGTTGCAAGCCGTGATCTACCTGGCGAACAAGTACAGTGACCGGCTGGACAAGCAGACCAACCGCTTCTACAGCAAACTGGCCAAGACCTTTCAACCGGCCATGGACCTGTCACAAAGCCTGCAAGTTTATTTCCCCTGAACAAGGAAGTAAGGCGGAATAAAACCACCCCTTGCCTGTAACGGGCAAGGGGTTTTTATTTGTCAGCTGTTTTTACCGAGAGTTTTGTTTTTGATCACCCCCCCAAGCCCCCTCCTTGCAGGAGGGGGTGTTTTTTTCTTTGCGTCCTTTGCGTTATGTTTATGATCTATATAAATGCTCTGCGGTCTCTGCGTTATTAACTGACAATGAGAATGGCGTGAGGTTTATGTTTCGCCCGCCGCTGCGCGGCTGAGGCGAGTGTCTTTCATTTGCTTGTCCAAATGAAAGTCACCAAAGCAAAGGACACCCTATCGACTGAAACGTGTTTGCGATGAATTTCATCCTGTCATTGGCAGAAGGGATATCCCTATCCCTCTGCCAATGCGCGGCATCCTTGCCGCGATTAATTAATGATGAAATACCTCTCAACCACACGCCGATAATGGGGATGGTCCTCACGGATGGGT
>JAOUNS010000013.1 GCA_029880855.1 Gammaproteobacteria bacterium | reverse complement strand
ATCCTGTCATTGGCAGAAGGGATATCCCTATCCCTCTGCCAATGCGCGGCATCCTTGCCGCGATTAATTAATGATGAAATACCTCTCAACCACACGCCGATAATGGGGATGGTCCTCACGGATGGGTTCATGTATAAAGCTGGATTCAGGATCACATGACAAAAATAAACTTTGCGCCTTTGCGTTATGTTTATGATCTATATAAATGCTCTGCGGGCACTGCGTTATTAACTGACAATGAGAATGGCGTGAGGTTTATGTTTCGCCCGCCGCTGCGCGGCTGAGGCGAGTGTCTTTCATTTGCTTGTCCAAATGAAAGTCACCAAAGCAAAGGACACCCTATCGGCTGAAACGTGTTTGCGATGAATTTATCCTGTCATTGGCAGAAGGGATATCCCTATCCCTCTGCCAATGCGCGGCATCCTTGCCGCGATTAATTAATGATGAAATACCTCTCAACCACACGCCGATAATGGGGATGGTCCTCACGGATGGGTTCATGTATAAAGCTGGATTTAGGATCACATGACAAAAATAAACTTTGCGCCTTTGCGTTATGTTTATGATCTATATAAATGCTCTGCGGTCTCTGCGTTATTAACTGACAATGAGAACGGCGTGAGGTTTATGTTTCGCCCGCCGCTGCGCGGCTGAGGCGAGTGTCTTTCATTTGCTTGTCCAAATGAAAGTCACCAAAGCAAAGGACACCCTATCGGCTGAAACGTGTTTGCGATGAATTTCATCCTGTCATTGGCAGAAGGGATATCCCTATCCCTCTGCCAATGCGCGGCATCCTTGCCGCGATTAATTAATGATGAAATACCTCTCAACCACACGCCGATAATGGGGATGGTCCTCACGGATGGGTTCATGTATAAAGCTGGATTCAGGATCACATGACAAAAATAAACTTTGCGCCTTTGCGTTATGTTTCCTGCAATGAAGATTGCTACTTCACCAGCGCTTTGCCTTCACCCCGTTTGTCGCCGGCGGCGCTGAGTTTGCCGGTTTTTTTGTCCTGGATGACGATGTGCATGTTGCCGTAGGTTGAGTCCAGCTGCTTGAGCTGGTGTCCCCTTTTTTCCAGTCCGGCTTTTTCTTCCGCACTGAAGGCATCGACTTCGTGTTGCACCATGTCCGGCAGGTACTGGTGGTGATAGCGCGGCAGGTTGACGATGGTCTCTGCGTCTTTGCCATCCACAAAGGCGAGGATGCCGTGCAGGACCATGGTGATAATGCGGCTGCCGCCCGGTGTGCCGATCACGGCAAGGCGTTGTTTATTTTCCACAAAGGTCGGGCTCATGCTGGAGAGCATGCGTTTGCCGGGGGCGATGGCGTTGGCTTCCGCCCCCACCAGTCCATAGGCATTGGGCACACCGGGTTTGGCGGAGAAGTCGTCCATTTCATCATTCAATAACACACCGGTGCCGGGCGGCACATAACAGGAACCGAAGGGATAGTTGATGCTGAGTGTGGCCGCCACCCGATTGCCGTGTTTATCAATGATGGAAAAATGGGTGGTATGAAAACCGCTGTCCTTGCTCGCCACCGGTTTCAGATCACTGCTGGGGGTGGCCCACTCGGGATCGATGCTTTTGCGCAGTTGATCCGCATGCTGTTTGCTGAGCAGTGTCTTGATCGGCACCTTGACGAAATCGGGATCGCCCAGATATTCAGCCCGATCCCGATAGGCACGCCGCATGGCTTCGATGATCAGGTGTTTGCGCTGCAGGTTATTTTGCTCATGCAGATCCAGGCCTTCAAGCTGATGCAAAATTTCCAGTAGTGCAATGCCACCCGATGATGGCGGCGCCGCTGAGGTGATCTGATAGCCACGATAGTGTCCGGTCAGTGGCTTCCGTTCAACAATTTGGTATTTCGCCAGGTCCTGCATGGACCAGATACCACCCGCCTTGCGGGTTTCGGTCACCAGCCGACGCGCCACCTCGCCCTCATAAAAACCCGCCCTGCCATGTTTGGCCATGGCCTCCAGGGTCTTTGCCAGGTCTTCCTGTTTGATCACATAACCTAATGGCGGGACCTCATTGTTGAGCAGAAAAATCTTTGCCGCTGCCGGTGATTTACGCAGTGCTTCAAGGCGAAACTGTGCCATGCGTTGATAGTGGGGTGTCACCTTGAAACCGTTACGCGCAGCACGGATCGCCGGGGCCAGGGTTTTGTGCAGTGACAACTTGCCGTATTTTTCAGCGATATGGACCAGCGCCGCCGGTTCACCGGGAATACCGGCCGACAAGGGACCATCGACAGAGAGGCCGGGGATCACTTCCCCCGTGGAATCGAGATACATATCACGATGGGATTGATAGGGTGCCTTCTCACGACCATCGATCATGATCTGCTTGCCATCCTTGTTGCGATACAATAACCAGAAACCGCCGCCACCTATACCGGAACTGTAGGGTTCCACGACCGCCAATACCGCACTCACCGCCACCGCCGCATCAAAGGCGTTGCCGCCCTGTTCAAGAATCTCAAAGCCGGCATCGGTCGCTGCCGGGTGGGCACTGCTGATCGCCGCTTGCCGGGCCTGTGCGGTGTGCAGCGGTGCAACCAGGACAAGGATCAGAGTCAAACAAACAGAAATCAGGCGCATGAGTTACTCGCTACAGATGGGATTCAATACATCGGGTTTTATCGGTCGACCATTGGGGCCGATGGCCGCACCCAGCATTCGTGCCTCGACCATGACGACATGATCATCCAGACGACAGATGGCCTGTTCAAAGACAAAACGCAGGGCGGATTCCCGTTTGGCGCGGCTGTACACCACAAAGCGATCACCGGATTTTAATGGTTTTTTATAATCGATCTCGATGCGCACCATGACCAGATGAATACCCTCCGCCGTCAGTTTGGCAAAGTCGATGCCGCCGTGACGCAGGTGTTCGTGACGGGCATGTTCCAGATAATGTTGATAGATCGCATTGTTGACGATCCCTTGCAAATCACATTCGTAATCGCGCACTGCCAGTTCAATGGAAAATGGATAGTTCTGCTGCGTCATGTTGTTTTTATTCGCGTTGCCCTGCATACAGGCCCGCCGGATTCACACGCAACCCGGCGGATTGTTCTGCTATACGATACGAAAACTATTCTATTTTAATGTAGGCAAAACCCTGACGTTGCAATTCTGCGATACGCACTACGCCCGAACGCACCAGTTTGACATCTTTCATCAGTTTGCCGGGATCAAGCCGAATCGCCTGACGGGTGATATCACACAGTTCCAGTTTTACACCCATCACATCCTGCAAGCTGAACAACCGTTGCATGATATTGTCGCGGCGTTCCGCCAGTTCCTTGTCTTCCGCAAACGGGGTTTTTTCCAGCTTGTCTTTGGTCAGAAAACGGATGCCGTGGGAAACAAAGACAATCCGCACATCATATTCCACCAGATCACTCTGATAGGTGGTAACCATATTGTTGATGCTGGTTATCATGGCGCTCATGCGACGCGGGTCAGAAAAATCGGCATGATAAACCACCTTCGGTGCATCATCCTGAGCGGCCTGCACAGGCATGATTGCCCCTGCAACAACCATAACACTAAATAAAATATGCATGATTGATTTCGTCATGTTCTTCTCCTCCAGTAGCTGCTGAACCGGCCAATGGACCTATTTAACCACGGCGGATGCAGCACTGAAAGAGAGCGGGATCAAGAATCAGTGAATTAGTGGTTTTTTTTCAGCCGCTCGATACGTTCCCGGGTCGCGGGATGCGAGGAGAGAAAATCCGGCAACCTGTCGCCGCCATGTTTCTTCACCAGTCTTTCCAGCATTTCACCCAGATGACGGGTCGGAATGTTTCGCTTGCGCAAAAACGCTGCCGCGTAATCGTCGGATTCTGTCTCGAAATCACGGGAAAACTTCGCCTGGACAATAACAGTGGGCAAGGCCGCCGCCAAAGAGGCAAGTGAGCCCACGTCACCGGTCAACAGCACAATCACCAAACCGGTTACCGTGTTCTGCAGAACATGACGCATGGCATGACGTTTCATGACATGGCCCACTTCATGAGCGAACACACCCAGCAGTTCATTGTCATGTTTTGCCAGTTTGACAATATCATCGGTGAAGATGACAAACCCGGCAGGCAGGGCAAAGGCATTGGGACCAAACCCCTTGCAATGCAGGAATATTAATTTGATGCGTGACGCCATCTCCTCGTCCAGGCTGCCGATAAATTTTTTCCTTAACTGAGTCTGACGTTTGTCACTTAGTTTACTGGGCTCACATAAATGCTTTTCAAACACCTCCATTGTACTCTCACCCATACTCTGTTCCATCTCGACGGGGATCATAAAGGCAACCTGTTTGGCCGCGGCAGGTATGCCATATTGGACCACCACAAACATCAGCACAATGGTCATGACAAACACCACTGCAATGGCGCCCAGGTGGTTTTCTATGCCGTGTATTTTGTTTTGCCGGGACTGATGCGGCAACATCTGTATTGCCGCATCAAGTTCCGGATGTTCCATCACTTCACAGACCGACCCGTCGCTGAAGGCAAAGCGGGCACGTATCCGGCCAACCTTGGGTGTAGAGGTTATATCGTCGACCTTATAGCGCAGTTTCTCACCATCGATCAGAATATCCACCTCACCCGAATCGAAGAGGCATATTTCCACTTCCTGCCGATTCGAGGTTGTGCCATCGTAGCGATAGGCCGGCAGTTTGATCACAGACCGATATCCATATCGAACATTTCGCCAACCTGATCACCGGTGGCGCCGACCTGATCCTGTTCGGATTTGATAAAGCCGTTCAGGTCACCCACCGCCAGCATGGAGAGTTTTGAGGCACGATATTTCGCCATTCTTACCCTGGCCCAGGGGATCAACAAGCCGAAGGAAATGACAATCATGAAAATATTGCTGAAGAAAATCCAGAACAGGTCACGGGCGCGCAGTTTGCTTTCAAAGCGGTTCGAAGCCAGTTCCACATTGTTCCAGACCAGATTACCGACACGCGCCTGAATATAGGCAAAAATCCCGATATAGAACAACAAAGTCGCTATCTGGCTTATCGCCATGGAAAGCATCATGATACCGGGATCATCCGCCGCATTAATAAACCGGCCATACATCATCTGTCCCATACGTGCCTGCTCTACATAGTTGTGATAGGCGGGGATTGCAATGGCAGCAATCATACCGATGACGCCAAGAACCACAAACAGCATGATCAACCAGTAGACTTTGTAAAAGCCCCCGGGTGTGGCATGAAACTTAAATTCACTCTGACCAAAACTGCTGTTTTCCACAAAAAACTTTTTCTGTTTGAACTGAATGAACGGAAAAATCAGCCCCAGCGTGAGCGGCATCAGCAGCGGCCAACCGATAAATACCGCCGCCGCTCCACCGTAGTTCTTTTTAAAACTGAAACGCATGTTTCGATAGACACTGTGGAAGGCGTTGAACATCATGGAACGGACCACCAACCATGGCATGGCCATCAGGAAAACCAGCATCAGGATCGGGAGCAGTAACGGATAAAAATTGGTCCCCATGTAATAGAGGATAAAAAAGCCCAGCGCAACCAGATAGCCTTTCAACAGCGCCCAGGGTTCGGCCGTGTAGTCAAAGGCCGAATTGTCCAGCAGGGTGTTGCCGTAGAAATAACGCCGCGTCCGCACCTTGGCCCAGGGGGTATACAAGGTTAGGGTAACAACGGTTAACAGCACATTGACGATCCAGATACCGAAATATTCACCGGCCTTACCGGTAAACTCGAACGGCAATTTATTTGTATTTGTCGTGTCGTTCATGACACCTCCCTTTATTCCATGTGTGGATAACAGCTTGACGTACCTGTGATATCGGCACGCTGCTGTCTTGATTCGAACTTAATTGACAACGCCGGAAATATCAAATCCAGTGGTCAAGATCGCCTACGTCATGCGCATTGCGGCAAATTTCACAGCCAAATCATCTAACCCTTTATTTTTACAGCACTTATTCAATCAGTAGAAAATAATATTCTAATATTGATCCAGGTCAAATCCTCACTAAATTCACCTCTTGTAGTATCCGATTATGGCCGACATAAACGATTCCAAAACGCCGGATGTGCATGTTGCACACCCCATGAGATTAAAGACGAGTAAATAGTGGTTAGCAGGGCACAATTTTTACGCGGTAACTTTACCGGCAAACGCAAGCATATCCGCCCCCCCTGGACCGGCAGTGAACAGCACTTGTCCGACCAATGCCGCCGCTGTACCGATTGCCTCAAGGCCTGTCCCGAACAGATCCTCTGCCGGGATGATCAAGACTTTCCAACGCTGGATTTTCGCCGTGGCGAATGCACCTTCTGCGGTGAATGCGCCGCCGTCTGCACGGCAAATGTCTTCCAGCCGATCACCAACCGCCCCTGGTCACTGCATGCCGAGATCACCGAGCGTTGTCTGCCCCTGCAGGGTGTAGTATGCGGCCGCTGTGCCGAATCCTGCGAAACCACCGCCATCCGCATGAAGCTGGTGGCCGGCGGTGTTGGTATTCCCCAACTGACTCAAGACAACTGCACCGGTTGCGGGGCCTGCTTCAATGTCTGCCCGGCGACAGCCATCCGTCTCACTTATCAAGGAGAATCATAATGAATGACGCTGTCGATCAGGCGGCCATCAATATCTGCGGTGTGCTGGTACACGCCGCCCGCGACAGACTGGCTGAGGTGCAAACACGACTGGGTTCATTCGCCGGACTGGAGATCCATGAAGTGACCGCTGAAGGTCGCATGATCATTACCCTCGACTTGCCGGATCGGATGCAAATGGCCGACACCATCAACGATCTGAACAAAATAGAAGGCGTGCTCTCCGCCGCCATGGTTTATCAACATTCTGAATAATACTGGACTTGAACAGGAGACCTGTGCATGAAACTGACAAGGCGTGACTTCATCAAAACCAATGCCATTGCCGCGACCGCCACCGCTGCCGGTGTAACCCTGCCGGGGATTAAGTTGGCCGAAGCCAAAGGCGGTGATCTGATCCGTTGGGACAAGGCACCCTGTCGCTTCTGCGGCACCGGTTGCAGTGTGCTGGTGGGCACCAAAGAAGGCAAGGTGGTGGCGACCCAGGGTGATCCGGATGCGCCGGTAAACCGGGGCCTGAACTGCATCAAGGGCTACTTTCTCTCCAAGATCATGTATGGCAAGGATCGACTCACCAAACCCCTGCTGCGCATGACCAACGGCAAGTACGACAAGAACGGCAAATTCACCGAGATCAGTTGGGACAAGGCCTTTGACATCATGGCGGAAAAATGGAAAGAGGCGCTGAAAAAGAAAGGGCCGACGTCGGTGGGCATGTTCGGTTCCGGCCAGTGGACCATCTGGGAAGGTTATGCCGCCGCCAAGTTGTTCAAGGCGGGTTTCCGCTCCAATAATATTGATCCCAATGCCCGCCACTGTATGGCCTCTGCAGTGGGCGCCTTCATGCGCGGCTTCGGGTCTGATGAACCCATGGGTTGTTATGACGATCTGGAACACGCCGATGTGTTTGTGCTGTGGGGCGCCAATATGGCGGAGATGCATCCGATCCTGTGGTCACGGCTCACAGATACCCGCCTGACCAAACCCGGTTGTGAAGTACATGTCCTCTCCACCTTTACCCATCGTTCCTTCGATCTGGCGGACAACGGCATGATTTTCACGCCGCAGACCGATCTGGCGATCCTCAACTACATCGCCAACTACATTATTCAACACAAGGCCTATAACAAGGACTTCATCAGCAAACATGTTAACTTCAACACGGCCACCACCGATATCGGTTATGGTCTGCGACCGGAACACCCGCTGGAGAAAGGCGCCAGGAATCCCGGCAAGGGCAAGTTCGACAAGATCAGTTTTGATGAATATGCCAAATCAGTCTCAAGCTATACCCTGGAGTACACCTCAAAACTGAGCGGCGTACCCAAAGACCAGCTGGAACGACTGGCCAAAGTCTATGCCGATCCGAAAAAGAAGGTTGCCTCTTACTGGACCATGGGCTTTAACCAGCATACCCGCGGTGTCTGGGTTAACGGTCTGCTTTATAACGTCCACCTGCTGATGGGCAAGATTGCCGAACCGGGTAACAGTCCCTTCTCCCTGACCGGCCAACCTTCCGCCTGCGGTACGGCCCGTGAGGTGGGCACCTTCGCCCATCGCCTGCCCGCCGATCTGGTGGTGAAAAACAAGGACCACCGCGACTTTGCCGAGAAGATCTGGAAACTGCCGGAAGGTACTATTCCGGAGAAACCCGGTTTCCATGCCGTGTTGCAAAACCGCATGCTCAAAGACGGCAAACTGAATGCGTATTGGGTGATGTGTAATAACAACATGCAGGCCGCCCCCAACATGAATGAAGAGGGTTATCCCGGTTATCGCAACCCGGAAAACTTTATTGTGGTCTCTGATCCCTATCCCACCGTAACCGCCATGGCCGCCGATCTGATCCTGCCCACCGCCATGTGGGTGGAAAAGGAAGGCGCCTATGGCAATGCCGAGCGCCGCACCCAGTTCTGGCGTCAGCAGGTCAGTGCGCCGGGTGAAGCCAAATCAGACTTGTGGCAGTTGATGGAGTTTTCCAAACGCTTCAAGGTGGAAGAGGTCTGGCCCGCCGAGTTGATCGCCAAAATGCCGAAGTACAAGGGCAAGACCCTGTATGACATCCTCTATCGCAACGGTCAGGTGGATAAATACAAAAACCAGCACATCACTGACAAGCAGGGCAACAAATATCAGAATGATGAGATGGACCACTTCGGCTTCTATGTGCAGAAGGGGCTGTTCGAAGAGTATCGGATCTTCGGTACCCAGGGTCCGAAGAAAGGTCACGATCTGGCCGAGTTCGATGCCTATCACCAGACACGCGGTCTGCGCTGGCCGGTACTGAATGGCAAGGAGACCCTGTGGCGTTATCGTGAAGGCTATGACCCGCTGGTGCAAAAAGGCAGTGGCGTCCAGTTCTATGGCAATAAGGACGGCAAGGCCAACATCATCTTTGCCCCCTATGAACCACCGGCGGAATCGCCGGACAAGGAATACGATCTGTGGCTCTCCACCGGACGCGTGCTGGAACACTGGCACTCCGGTTCCATGACGCGCCGTGTACCGGAACTGTATCGCGCCTTCCCCGATGCGGTGGTGTATATGCATCCCGATGACGCCAAGGCACGCGGTTTGCGGCGCGGTATGACCGCAAAGATCATCAGTCGCCGTGGTGAAATGACCGCCGAGATCGAAACCAAGGGTCGTAACCGGGTGCCAAAGGGGCTGGTTTTTATCCCCTGGTTTGATGCCGGACGTCTGGTCAACAAGCTGACCCTGGACGCCACCGATCCACTGTCAAAAGAAACGGATTTCAAAAAATGCGCGGTCAAGATCGTCAAGGTTTAATCGTGCACACCGATGACGGCACCGGAGCACAAGGTCGATCTCTACCGGCGGCGCTTTTTGTTGCGCAGCGCCGGTCAGGCCTGTGGTGCACTGCTGCTGGGGATGGGTTTGTTGGGCTATGCCCGACAAACCCGCAGTCTGCCCGCCGAGGCGATTCGCCCACCGGGTGCGCTGGCAGAGCAGGACTTTCTCGCCGCCTGCGTGCGCTGCGGTCTGTGTGTGCGCGACTGTCCCTACAACACACTCAAACTGGCCGCGCCGGGTGATGATGTGGTGAACGGAACCCCCTATTTCACTGCCCGTAATGTGCCCTGCGAGATGTGTGATGACATCCCCTGTGTGGTCGCCTGCCCCAGCGGTGCGCTGGACAAGTCACTCACGGATATCAATAAAGCACGCATGGGACTGGCGGCGCTGGTGGATCAGGAAAACTGTTTGAATTTTCACGGCCTGCGTTGCGATGTCTGTTATCGCGTCTGTCCCCTGATCAACAAGGCCATCAGTCTGGAGCCACAACACAATGCACGCACCGGCAAACACACCCGGTTTATCCCGGTGGTCCATTCCAGTGCCTGTACCGGTTGTGGCAAGTGTGAACACGCCTGTGTGTTGCCGGAAGCGGCGATCAAGGTCTTGCCGACACGGCTGGCCAAGGGCGCGGCAGCACAACACTATCGCCTCGGCTGGGAAGAAAAGCAAAAGGCCGGCGGCACACTGGTTGCGCCGGACCAACCCCACGACTATAACCTGCCGCCGGGTTATCGTTATGAACATGATGGCAAGGGTTTGATCAAGGAAACACCAACAACACCCTTCGGTGAAAACCCGCTCGATACCCTGAACCAGCATCAGGAGCAAAGCCAATGAGCGCCCTGTTGCAACCCGGCGCAGAGGCCATAGCACACAAAGGCCGGTTGCGTGCCCATCAATGGTTGTTGTTACGCCGCAGTGTGCAACTCGCTGTACTCGGATTATTCCTCAGCGGGCCGCTGTTGGGTGTGTGGATCATCAAGGGCAATATCGCTTCATCACTGACCCTGGACACCCTGCCGTTGAGTGATCCCTTTCTGGTCACCCAGAGTCTGTTTGCCGGTCACCGGCCGGAAACCACACTGCTCATCGGCGCGGCACTGGTCGCCGTTTTTTACTTTCTGGTCGGTGGCCGGGTCTATTGCAGCTGGATCTGCCCCATCAACATGATCACCGATCTCAGCGCCTGGCTGCGGCAACGTTTACACATCAAGTCCGGCCTGCGCCTGCAACGGGAAACCCGTTACTGGTTACTGGCCATGAGCCTGATCGCGGCAAGCATCAGCGGCAGCATGGTGTGGGAACTCATCAACCCCGTCACCACTGTTTATCGCGGCCTGATCTTCGGCATGGGTGGAGTCTGGTTGCTGATCATGGGCCTGTTTTTATTTGACCTGTTCATCAGCCCGCGCGGCTGGTGCAGCCACCTCTGTCCCATGGGCGCCTTTTACAGTCTGGCGGGGCGTTTCACTCCCGTGCGCATCAGCGCGGTAAAACGCGAACAGTGCAACGATTGCATGGACTGTTACGCGATCTGTCCGGAGCCACAGGTGATCCCGCCGGCGCTCAAAGGTGCGCCACAGGGTCGCAGCCCGGTGATCACCGGCAGTAACTGTACCAATTGCGGTCGTTGCATTGATGTCTGTTCAAAAGAGGTCTTTCGCTTCACCAGCCGATTTTATAAATCAACCGATTCTTCAAACACATTCAAGCAAAGTGAGGTTCTGTCATGAAACACTTCTTCCATGCCCTGTTACTCCTGCTTGGCTTTGCCCTGAGCATACCGGCAGGCCATGCAGTGGAATCCCTGCGTGGCGACCACCCGCTCAATGAGAACGCCAAAAAACCGGTCCCCAAGAAGTGGCAACGTGATACAACGCCGATCAAACGGGACTATGTACAACAACCGCCATTGGTGCCACACACTATCGAAGGCTACATCATCAATACCAATTCCAATAAATGTCTCAGCTGCCACAGTTGGGCCAACTATAAAGACAAGGGGGCCACCAAGATCAGCCTGACCCACTTTACTGATCGAGACGGCAATGACCTGGCCAACATCTCGGCGCGCCGTTACTTCTGTACCCAGTGCCACGTTCCCCAGGTGGATGCCAAACCGCTGGTGGAAAACAACTTTGCCCCCGTTAAAAGCATCATGGGTCATTAATCAACACGACCATAACCGGAATCAGACAGGAACTAACCATGGCAGTTAAAGACAGCATCAATAATCTGAAAGCCCTGCTGCAGAAAATCTGGCAGGTACTGAAACAACCCAGCGCCAAATACTCACTGGGTACCCTGCTCAGCGTCGGCGTGTTAGCAGGTATTATCTTCTGGGGTGGTTTCAACACCGCACTGGAGATAACCAACACAGAAAGCTTCTGTATCTCCTGCCATGAAATGCGCGTCAATGTGTATGAAGAATACAAGAACACTATTCACTACAATAACCGCAGCGGTGTGCGCGCCACCTGCCCCGACTGTCATGTGCCCAAACAGTGGCACTGGAAGGTATTGCGCAAGATCCAGGCGACCAATGAGTTGTTCCACAAGGCACTGGGTTCGGTCAACACGCCGGAGAAGTTCGACGCCAAGCGACTGCAACTGGCGCGCAATGTCTGGCGCACCATGAAAAAGACCGATTCACGGGAATGTCGTAACTGCCATGACTTTGAATCCATGGACTATGCCCGCCAGGGTCGACGTGCGGTGAACAACCACACCAAGGGCTTCGAAGCCGGGCGCACCTGTATCGACTGTCATAAAGGGATCGCCCACTCCCTGCCGGCCATGCATGATGAAGACCCCAGTATGGCCTTCCCGGATAACAAGCCGGAAGAAAACAAGAAATAAGGTAAATAAAAAAAGGCGGGTAAAACCCGCCTTTTTTTTACTTACTCCGAACGTATTATTAATCTTCCAGTTCTATCTGATTCCAGGTGATCGTGCCGCCAGTGATGGTACCGCTGACTTTCACCGGTGAACCGACACCAACCGCCGCCAGAAATTCGGAGTTGGTCATCGTACTGTCATCCAGATTGTGCCGCGAAGTCAGGGTGGTCACATCAACGGTAATTCCCAATACAGTGACATTATTCCCGGTTTCGTTTGAGATCGGTCCACGCAGATAGACAGTGCTATCAGGATTGCGGTCATCCATACGGGTAACCAATACACTGGTCGCTCCTGTCGGTACACCGCGTAAGCGCAGTTGGTCGTTATCGCTGAAATCGGTATAGGCGTCAGTAGTGGAGTTGTACTCTGTATTGCTGTCCACGGTGAAAGAAATACCGGCCATGCCGTCAATGTTGAAGCTGTTACCGTTCTTGCCGGTCATATCACCTTCCACACGAATACTGTCACGCAATGAGACTTTACTTGCAGTCAAGGTGCCATTACTCATGGAGCCTTCCACTTCCACTTTGATGTTATCCGCCAAATAGGCTGTGGCACCGAATTCAAACGTGGTACTGCTGTTGGTGGTTACATCCACACCGGATACCGTAAAACTGAAGTTTGGGTTCGAACCACTGAAGCCTTTTACATAACCTTCCACTTCAATGTGTGAGGCACTGCTGACACCGGGGCCGTATTGTTCTACTGTTGATGCCGCAAGCGGGGTTGAATCTGACGCCGCCTTGACTTCCACCAGCATGTCAACCGCCGGACCACTGCCCATGTCAGAGAGTGTGGCGCTGCCATAGTTGACCGTCAGACCGCCGATGACAAAGGTCTTCGCACCTGTATCAACTGAAGTGATATAACCCATCACCTTGTAACCGGTCAGTGCACTTTTCCCTTCCACGGTACTCGCAACGATAACACCGCCGGGTTTCACCAGACCGGTCACCTCAACCAGTACATCTACCGCCGGAGTAATGCCGGATACGGTTGCTCCATCATCCAGTCGGATGGTCTGCCCCAGCACGACCATGGAGGTGCCATCGGCATTAATGGAAGTAATCTTGCCTTTCACTACGGTTTTGGCCGTGACGGTACTCGCCTGATTGGATGAAGAGCTGCTTACCACGACCGGCATACCCAGCACCTGACTGTCGGTGACAATGCTGTCATCCAGTGTCACGGTTGCACTGTTGGTGTGATAGCGCACACCGTTGACATACACACTGCCCAGCTTGGTAACTGTACCCATGGCATAGTTGGTATCACCGGATGATCCACCATCACAACCACTCAGAAATAAATGCGGCAATAAAACCGCAACCAGAATTATTTTGAACCACTGCATGGAACCTCCTCACAGACTGCATCTATCGGTATCGGGACCGAACCTGAAATGTCGCATCACTCGAAACAGGCAAGCGCCGACTGCCCGCGACAAAAACTCGAGCGCGTTACTCGGTTTAACGCCGGATACTGTCCCGGGGTTCCATCCGTTTGTCATAAATCGGCGCAAACCGCTTCAAAACCATCGTTTTATGACTTTGTTCCCACTTTATCACGCACAATAAATGAGGTTTGCATGTACCACCTGTTTCAGTGGGCTATTGATAGCGGAAAGGCGGCATGATGAAAGCTGTCCAAGAGGACAGAATTTAATCAATTGAGAGGAGCTGGAAGAAGAGGCGCAAAAAACCGTATTATAATTAGCGTTTTTCCGCTTCCATGAAGATGCGTTTTACTTCAGGAAATTTGGATTTGATTTTCCGGTCGAGCTCGGCAATGGTGTTTTCGATATTGCCGACCGGGATGTTGTCCTTAAAGTCGGCGCTGATGTTGGCCAGGATATATTCCGGCCCCATGTGCATGGTGAGGATTTCATTGACGTGTTTGATATCCGGCTCGGCATTCATGATGCGGCGAATGCCGTCCACCACTTCACGGTTGGCGCTTTCACCAATCAACAGGCTCTTGGTCTCATAGGCCAGCCAGATCGCGGTGCCGCCCAATACACAACCAATCAATACTGAAGCGATGCCGTCATAGACCGGATTTCCGGTGAGTTGCGCCAGATAAACGCCGATGAAGGCGATGAGCAGTCCCAGCATGGCGGCGGAATCTTCAAACAACACCACGAACATGGACGGGTCCTTGCCGCGTTTCACCGCTTCCAGATAACCCCACTGCCCCTTGGTCTTGCCGAATTCGACAAAGGCCATCGTCCAGGCAAACCCTTCAAAGACCATGGCCAGTCCCAGCACAATGTAGTTGACGGTTGGGTCCTTCATGGGTGTCGGGCTGATAATGTGGTGGATCCCTTCATAGATGGAGACCCCGGCGCCGACGGCGAAGATCAGGATGGCCACCGCAAAGGCCCAGAAGTAGATCTCCTTGCCGTGACCGAACGGAAATTCTTCGCTGGCGGGTTTTTTGGCCTGTTTCAGGCCGTGCAACAACAGGATCTGGTTGCCGGTATCCACCATCGAGTGAATCCCTTCCGACAACATGGCTGAGCTGTTGGTGATCGCCGCAGCGACAAACTTGGTAATGGTGATCAGGGTATTGCCGATCAGGGCGGCGATAATGACTTTGGTCGAGGCGGATGCTGACATGTCCCTATGATAGCAAATGCTTTATATTTGTATAACTTTTATATCCGGCTCAGGCGGATTTCGCCATCAGGCGCTGATACTTCAGCTGTAACTCTTCCGGGCTTTCCACGTTGTCGGGGTCCTTGGGTATGCAATCCACCGGGCAGACATCCACACATTGCGGCTCATCATAGTGACCGACACACTCGGTACAGAGATTGGGATTGATCTCGTAGATCTCATCACCCTGCGAAATAGCGCTGTTGGGGCACTCGGGTTCACAGACATCACAGTTGATGCATTCTTCGGTAATCATCAATGACATAACCACTCCGGGAAAACGGCTGAATTTCTGCTGTATCGGTTAAAACGGGGAGGGATCTTAGCCCAATCGCTCTTTTAATGCAGTAACCACATTGGGATGGACAAAGGGCGAGACATCACCGCCCAGTCCGGCGATTTCACGCACCAGCGAGGAGGATATATAGGAATATTGTTCGGCCGGGGTCATGAAAATGGTCTCAATGGACTCATCCAGATGGCGATTCATGCTGGCCAGCTGAAATTCATACTCAAAGTCGGAGACCGCACGCAGGCCGCGCAAGATGACCTGGGCCTGTTTTTCACGCACAAAGTCGATCAGCAGGCTGTCGAAACCACAGACCTCCACATTGGGCAGGTCATGCACCACCTCGTTGACCAGCGCGACCCGTTCGTCCAGAGTGAACACGGGCTTTTTGCTGCCGCTGCCACCGCCTTTGGCCACCGCCACGATGACATGCTGACACAGGCGCGACGCCCGTTGCACCAGATCGCGGTGTCCGTTGGTAATGGGGTCAAAGGTGCCGGGGTAGATTGCGGTGATTTTCATGGTGCTGATCATTCATCCTGTGAGGTCAAAGGTCAACCGGCCAGCGCCAGATGGTAGGCCACCTGACCGGCGGTTTTGCTGCGCAGCAGATCCCAGCCTGCGGGCAATGCCGGCAATACGGCCTCTTTTTCCAGCTCCAGATAGATCCTGGCCTGCGGGGACAGCCAGTGGTTTGCCGCCAGCAGTTCACAGCAGGGTGCCAGCAGATTCTTGCGATAGGGGGGATCGAGAAAGACGATATCAAACGTTCGGTCGACAGGGCGGGCAAGAAAGGTCTGCGCCTCAGCCTGTTGCACCACGCCATGTTCGCACTTGAGCAGGCGCAGGTTGTCCTGTAACTGGCGCACCACCTTCATATCCCGGTCCAGCATCACGACCTCACCGGCGCCGCGAGACAGAGCTTCCAGCCCCAACGCCCCGCTGCCGGCAAACAGATCCAGACAACGGGCACCGCTGATGACCGGCGCCAACCAGTTGAACAGGGTTTCGCGCACCCGGTCCGGTGTGGGCCGCAAACCATCGATATCGGGAAAGGCCAGCTTGCGGCTGCGCCACTCGCCGCCGATGATGCGCAAGGTATTACTGCGACCGGCCATGGCGAGCAAGCATCATTTGGCGGATTTTTTCGGCTTACCCGGATTACCCACCAGCACCGTCACCATACGATCAGGATCGATGCGCTTTTTGAAGACCGCTTTGATCTGCTGTTTTGAGACATCCATGATCTTGTTATTGAAGGTTTGCAGGTAATCATGCGGCAGATTATAGAAACCGATCATCGCCAGATACTCGACGATATCCTTGTTGCTGTCGATACGCAGGGGGAAACCACCGGTTATATTTTGCTTGGCATGTTCCAGTTCCGCATCGGTCGGCCCTTTGTCAATAAAGGTCTGCAAGGTCGCCTTCAACAGATCCTGCGCCTGCTGTGCATTATGGTTGGCGGTTTGCAGCCCCATCATAAACGGCCCCTGCCGCCGCATGGGCAGAAAGTAACTGTAACTGCTGTAGGCCAGACCGCGCTTTTCACGGATCTCTTCCACGATACGCGAACTGAAGCCGCTGCCACCCAGAATATGGTTACCCAGGTACAGCACAAAGTAATCGTCATCTCCACGCGTCATACCCGGCTGGCCAACCATGATGTGTGTCTGTGTCGAGGGATGCTGCTGCTGTTTGAAGGCGGCCTTTTGCAGCTTTTCCACCAGCGGCAACATCTCGGCCGGTTTGCCACGTTGCAGACCGGCGCTGAGTTTTTCACTGATGGCCCGGGCCTGTTCCTTGTCGATATCACCCACCATGGCAATCACGGCATTGGACGCAACATAATACTTTTTATAAAAGGTTTGCAAATCCGCACGGGTTAAGCCTCGAACTGATTCAGGCGTACCAAGGGTTGGCGTGGCGTAGGGATGTTTGCCATACAGGGTTTTATAGAACAACATCTCGGCGATCTCATCCGGCGACTGTTGCATGTTCTGCAAGGCGATCAGGATTTGTTTGCGTTCACGATCCAGATCCCGTTCCGGAAAGCGCGGTTGATGCAATACAGCACTGAAGGTTTCCAGCGCCTTGTCGAGGATCGGCTTCTCCGTCAGGCTGCGCAGGGAAACCACGGCCATATCACGCTGGGCATTGGTGCCGATGCGTGCGCCGATACTGTCCAGCCGCTCGGCAATCTCGTCGGTACTCCACTGTCCCGCACCTTGATCCAGCATGAGATTGGTCATGCTTGCCAGACCGGGGCGACCATTGTCCTGTGCACTGCCGGCATCAAACACCACCCGGATATCCAGCATGGGCAGTTCCGGTGCTTCCACAAACAGAACCTGTGCGCCATTGGCGGTGGTCCAGCTCTGGATATTGAAGGACTTTTGCGCGGTTTCCTCCACAACAGGCAGTTCATCCATCAGATTCACAACCACGATGCCGGCCACAATAATCGCCAGCAGGATCACAATGGGTGATTTTACTTTCGTCGTAATCATAATTTATTTTTTCTGTTCTTTTTTCTGTTGCAGGGAGACGGGTTTCAGTTCAGCCACTGTCAGGCTGGTTTCAACCAGATATTTCTTCGCCACTTGCATCACCTGTTCGGCGGTGACAGCACGCACCTTGTCGGCGTACTCTTCCATGCGCTCCCAACCCAGGCCGACTGTCTCCAGCATACCCATGGTCATGGCCTGATAGAACAGGGAATCTTTTTCATACACCTTGCCTGCCACAACCTGCGCCTTGATGCGATTCAATTCAGCTGCACTAACGGGTTTGGTCTTGATCGCCTGCAACTCATCAGTAATCGCCTGTTGCAGTTTTTCCACACTGGTGTTGGCTGTGGGTGTGGCGCTGATGACAAACAACTCATCCTGGCGTGCATAGAGGCTGTAACTGACACTGGTGCCGGCGGCCAGTTGTTTGCCTCGCACCAGATTTTTGGAAAAACGGGCGCTGGCGCCACTGTCCAGGATACCGGCTAATACTTCCAGCGCATACGGCTCCCAATCCTCTTTGGCCGTCTTCAGTACCGGGACTTTATAACCCATGATCAAAAACGGCAGTTTGGCCGGTGCTTCCACCGTGACCTTGCGCATGCCCCGTTGCGGCGCCTCGATACGGGGCTTGAGGGGTTTGATGGAAGCGGATTTGAACAGGCCTCCATAGTAACGGCGCGCCATACTGTAGACCTCTTTGGGATCCACATCGCCCACCACCACCAGCACTGCATTATTCGGTGCATACCATTTGCGGTACCAGACCTCCAGATCAGAGACCTTGAGGTTTTTCAGATCGTCCATCCAGCCGACAATGGGGTTGTGATAGGGACTGCTGCTGAAGGCGGTGGCATTGAACTGTTCCCAGGTCAGGGCACGGGGATTGTCTTCTGTACGCATGCGCCGCTCTTCCATCACCACCTTCAGTTCTTTTTCGAACTCCTCTTCCGGCAGGGTGAGACTGCGCATCCGATCCGCTTCCATTTCAAAACTGATGGCCAGACGGCTCTTTTCAAGCTGCTGGAAGTAAGCGGTATAGTCTTTGGCGGTGAAGGCGTTTTCCCGTCCGCCGTTGGCGGCGATGATGCGGGAAAATTCGCCGGCCGGGTGTTTGTCGGTCCCCTTGAACATCATGTGTTCCAGTACATGGGAAACTCCGGTGATGCCGTTATATTCGTAACTGGAGCCGACCTTGTACCAGATCTGCGCCACAACGACCGGGGCGCGATGGTCTTCCCTGATGAGGATTTTCAAGCCGTTATCCAGTTCGAATTCGTGGACTTCCGCCTGAACCTGCCCGGAAACCAGCAACCCGAGCAGGATGCTGAACATTACGTGTTTTCTATTTATATACATCTATTGAATTTTTCCTGATATTCCTGTGCCTGCCCCTGACGCCGTATGCCCTGCAATGGTAGGATAGCCCGCTCGGACTGCATCCGCTCAAGTCGGGGGTGGTCTATTATGTTAACCGCCGTTCGACAGTCAATATTTATGTTTGGTTTCAATAAAACATCCGCTAAAAATTCTTCCGGTGAAAAACCGGCTTCCTGGTTTTCACGCCTGAAACAGGGTTTGAGCAAAACCCGCAGTTCGTTCAGTACCCTCTTTATCGGCAAGGACGTGAATCACGATACCCTGGAAGAAATCGAAACCCTGTTGCTCACAGCCGACGTCGGTATCGACGTCACTACCCGAATTATAGATGACCTTGGCCAAAAACAGCCGGCCGATACCGACAGTCTGCTGCACGCCCTGCAAACCGATCTGGCCGCCATCCTTGCCCCCTGTGACCGGCCGCTGGTTATCGAACAAGGCAACGGTCCCTTCGTCATTCTGGTGGTGGGCGTAAATGGCGCAGGTAAAACCACCACCATCGGCAAGCTGGCCAGACAATTCCAGAACCAGGGACTCTCCGTCATGCTGGCTGCCGGGGATACCTTCCGCGCCGCCGCCGTGGAACAACTTCAGGTCTGGGGAGAACGCAATAATATTCCGGTCATTGCCCAGCAAAGCGGTGCGGACAGTGCCTCCGTTATCTTTGACGCCCTGCAATCGGCACAGGCCAGACACATCGACGTGTTAATCGCCGACACGGCCGGGCGCCTGCACACCCAGCACAACCTGATGGAAGAACTGAAAAAGGTCAAACGTGTGATGGGCAAACTGGACAGCACCGCTCCCCATGAGGTTATGCTGGTGGTCGATGCCGGTACCGGCCAGAACGCGGTGAACCAGGCCGAACAGTTTAATGCAGCGGTCGGCGTGACCGGGATTACCATGACCAAACTGGACGGCACCGCCAAGGGCGGGATTATTTTTGCCCTGGCCGACAAGCTCTCCATCCCGGTCCGTTTTATCGGCGTGGGGGAAGGCATCGAGGATTTGCAACCGTTTCATGCCAAAGCGTTTGTGGATGCCCTGTTTGATACCGGTGAATAATATTTTTTTTAAACGCAAAGACGCCAAGGCGCAAAGTTTTATTTTTATAAAACCATTTTTATCATAAATTCCGGGTCTTTCTGCATGGAGAGAGCGAAGTGAATCATAACCCGGATAAGAGTTTTTTTTGCGCTTCTGCGTCTTTGCATTGAATAAAGTACTGACACCAACCATGGTAAATTGAAATTTAATGATCCGCTTTACCCAAACCAGCAAACGCTATGAAGGTGGATATGATGCACTGAGTAATATCAGTTTCCATATCGAGCCGGGTGAGATGGCCTTTGTCACCGGTCATTCCGGGGCGGGGAAAAGCACGCTGCTGAAACTCATCGCCCTGCTGGAACGTCCCACCCGCGGCCAGGTGCTGGTCAACGGGCAAAACCTGTCACGCATAAAACGTCGCCAGATCCCCTATTTCCGGCGCAACATCGGCATTATTTTTCAGGATCACCAACTGCTGTTTGATCGCACCGTGTTCGACAATGTAGCGTTGCCCCTGATCATCGCCGGTTATACCCGTGCCGAGATCGGCCGCCGTGTTCGTGCGGCACTGGACAAGGTCGGCCTGTTGGGCAAGGAAAAAAAGTACCCCATTACCTTATCCGGCGGTGAGCAGCAACGGGTGGGTATCGCCCGGGCCGTGGTGCACAAACCCCTGTTACTGCTGGCGGATGAACCCACCGGCAACCTCGACCCGGACCTGTCACGGGAGATCATGCATATCTTCCGTGAATTCTCCCAGGTCGGCGTTACCGTGCTGGTAGCCAGCCATGACCTGGAGCTGATCAGGGAAATGCAGACCCGGCAGATCATTCTGCATCAGGGCCAACTGGCAGACGATGGATCGGGGGTTGAATATGGTCAATGAAGCCACATCGCGTCGAAACCGCGAAGGAGCCAGCAGCACCGGACGTCCCGGCCTGCTTACCCTGATTAACAGCTATTTTGTTCGCCATGCCCAGACCCTGTTCTATTCACTGGGCCAGTTGTTACGCGCTCCTTTTTCCATGCTCATGACCGCCGCTGTTATCGGCATCGCCCTGGCCCTGCCTGCCGGCATGCACCAGTTATTACAGAATGCCCAGCTCCTCTCCGGCAAACTGGATGACGCCACCCAGATTTCATTGTTCCTGAAAAAGGCCGTCACTGAACAACAGGCCAGAGAGCTGACTCACAAGTTGGGCAATATGCCGGAAATCGGCCGGGTTCGGCTCATCACCCGCGAACAGGCACTGGAAGAATTCAAACAAAATGCCGGTTTCGGTGATGCCCTGCGTGCGCTGGACGAAAACCCCCTGCCCCATGTCATCGTCATCAATCCCGCCCTGCAACACACCGATGCGGCCGCCGGCCGCAAACTGCTGGAACGCCTGCAGGGCATGATTCAGGTCGATGCTGCCCAACTGGATGTGGAATGGATCAAACGGCTCTATGCCATTTTGGAAATCATCAAACGTGGCGTCTGGATCCTGGCCGCCCTGCTGGGCATGGCCGTACTGCTGGTGGTGGGCAATACCATCCGCCTGGCGATCCAGAACCGGCGCGACGAGATTGTGGTTATCAAGCTCATCGGCGGCACCGATGCCTTTATCCGCCGCCCCTTTCTCTACACCGGTTTCTGGTACGGCCTGTTTGGCGCCTTGATCGCCTTTACGCTGGTGAATATCGCCCTCTACCTGCTCAGTGATCCGGTGCGTCAGCTGGGCGAGCTCTATCATAATCCGGTCAGCCTCACCCGCATGAATCTGGAGACCTCCGCCTATTTACTGGGTGCCGGCATCCTGCTCGGGCTGGGTGGTTCCTGGCTTGCAGTGGGCCGCCATTTACGCGATATTGAACCACGCTAGTTGTGCAACGTTCACCACAACACATTACAACAACAACCATTCAACCCGGCAGTTCTCAGGTATGAGCAATAAACCCATCCGCATTATGATCGTTGACGGCTCCTCGGTGACCCGATCACTGTTGACGAAGACCTTGCGGGAAGAAATCCCCAACGTGGAAATCTCCACCTGCGAGACCGGTGCGGAGGCATTAAAGCGACTCAAAGAAAGTCACTATGATCTGCTGACCACGGCCCTCATGCTGCCCGATCTGGACGGCCTTGCCCTGTGTCGTCATATCCGTCAATCCGAGGACTACCATTATCTGCCGGTCATTGTCGTCTCGGGTGATGCCGACTCCCGTCTGCTCAAGGAGGGTTTTGAGGCCGGGGTAACGGACTATTACGACAAGTCCAAGGGCTACAAAGCCTTTGGGGCATTCATCCGCGCCTTTATTCAACGCCACGCCGGACTGGCCGGTCAGATCCTGTTTGTGGAAGACAGCGCCACGGCGGCAGCGGTGACCGGCAAGATACTGGAAAAACACGGACTGAAAGTCCTCCAGGTAAAAACCGCTGAAGAAGCCATGTCCTATCTGGCCGGGATTGAGGACAGTAAGGACCCCATCCCCTTCGATCTGGTCATTACCGACTTTTTCCTGCAAGGCAGTATGACCGGCGGTGACCTGCTCTATGCCATCCGTGTCACCCTGCATTTATCACAGCAGGAACTGCCGGTCCTGGTGCTGACCAGCAATGTCGACGAACAGACCCAGGTCGAGGTCTTCCACGCCGGGGCCAATGATTTTGTACCCAAACCGATCCTGGAAGAGATCCTGCTGGCACGGGTCCGTTCCCTGTTGTTGATCAAACACCAGTACGACGCCCTCAAGCACCAGGCCGAGACCATGCGCTGGGTGGCGGCCACGGACAGCCTGACCGGGGTACGCAGCAAGCGCTACTTGCTGGATACCGGTGAGACCTACCTGAAAATGCAGGAAAATCAGCCCCTCTGGGGCATGCTGATGGACATCGACCATTTCAAGCAACTCAACGATACCCTGGGCCACATTACCGGCGACCACGTCCTGGCTGAGCTGGGCGACCAGCTCAATGCCGGCTTTCCGGACGGGATGGTGGTCCGTTTCGGCGGAGAGGAGTTTTGCGTGCTGCTACCCAATACCAGCGCCCCCCAGGCCATGCAGCGCGCCGAGGAGTTGCGCCAGGAGATCATGGACCTGCAACCGGCCGGTATTGATGTCACCTTCAGCATTGGTATAGTGTCCTCCGAGGACTTCCCCAACTGCCACCTGACCCAGTTCCTGGCCATGGCTGACAAGGCACTTTACGCGGCCAAGGAGGCCGGACGTAACCGTGTCTTCATCTATACCGAGGACGGTCCCATCCCCTCACCCTGGCAGGACAGTTAATATCCACCCATTTATCATGGACTTATAAATTGTTCACAAATGGAACCTGCCCGGGAATTGGCACTCAAATGTTGAGAGTGCTAATATTGCCTGAGCCAAAAACGGAGAACATACCGATGAGCAAAAGTCTTGAGCTACAGCTTGCAGTCCCAACCGGCAGCATGGATGCCTATTTACAGGCCGTCAGCCAGGTCCCCGTGATCAGTGCTGAAGAGGAAGCATTGCTGGCCAATCGTCTGCGCGAGAAGGGCGATCTGGATGCTGCACGCCAACTGGTGATGTCACATTTGCGCTTTGTGGCCCACATTGCCCGTGGCTACTCCGGTTATGGACTGCCCCTCGCCGACCTGATTCAGGAAGGCAACATTGGCCTGATGAAAGCCGTTAAACGTTTTGACCCCAGCGTCGGCGTGAGACTGGTTTCATTTGCGGTTTACTGGATTCGGGCTGAAATTCACGAATTCGTCCTGCGCAACTGGCGTATCGTCAAGGTGGCCACCACCAAGGCACAGCGCAAACTGTTCTTCAATCTGCGCAGTTCCAAAAAACAATTGGGCTGGTTCAATCAGGAAGAGGTCGATACCGTCGCCCGGGAACTGGGCGTCAGCAGCAAGGAAGTCCGGGAAATGGAATCGCGCATGAGCGGTCAGGATATTACCTTTGACATGCGGGATGACACTGATGATGACAACTTTACCGCATCACCGGTCAACTACCTGGAAGACAACAGTCATGAACCGAGCCGCCTGCTGGAAAATGCCGACTGGGAAGCGCACAACCACCAACGCCTGTATGAAGCGCTGGAAACCCTGGATGACCGCAGCCGGGATATCCTGAACCGTCGCTGGCTGGCCGAGAACAAGAGCACCCTGCAGGAGTTGGCTGATGAATATCAGGTCTCTGCAGAACGCATTCGCCAGCTGGAAAACAACGCCATCAAAAAAATGCAGCACGCATTGGTATAAACTGCGCCATCAGGCGTCAAACAAAAAGGCTCCGCAAGGAGCCTTTTTTATGTGGGCCGCACCGGTTTTCGCCTAGCCCTTATCCGGATCCGGTTTCACTTCCACCCCGGTGACTTCCCGTAACTGTTCCAGTTCGGGGTCCTTGGTTGTTTCAGCGGCCGGTTCCGCCGCTGCGGCGGGCGCCGATTCGTCCTCACCGACACTGACATTACCAGAATCTTCGTCCTTGATATGTACACCGATTTTCTCCTTCAGTCCGGCCAGGGCCTGTTCGATGTGATCAACCCCTTCCTTGTTCGGTGCGTCTGAGAAAATGCGCGAATATTCTTTCACGATACCGTCCACCACTTTGATGGTCTCTTCCAGCTCGTCCTGCAACTTTTGTTTTTCCTTGCGCTGTTTGGCGACGATGGATTTCAATTCAGACACCTTTTCCGTCTCTGAACCACCACCGGTGGCACCGCCGCCTTCTCCGCTAAGGTAAGTCAGAATACGCTGGTAACTGTCAGTCAACCGCTCCATATCCGTCGTGATACTTAAACAATTATCCAGGTCCTTGTGCAGGGCAATATTCAGGATGCGCTTGTAAACGGCTTTTTCAAACTCCGCCGCCTCTTCCGCGCTCTTCCTGGCCCAGGCCTCATCATGCGGCACCAGGTCGGCAATCATTGCGGTCAGTTTTTCCTTACGGGCCGGCAAATATTCTTTAATACGATTCTTTAAGTCTTTGGCAAACTGCAAGCCCTTGCGATTTTTGCGGCGGTGCGAGGCCGACATGTATATGATAATAATGATCAGGACCAGGGAAATTTCCAGTGAAAAGAACAACAGACCGGTCAGCAGATCTTTGGTACTGAACGCCCCCAGGTTAAGCAAAGCACTTACCTGATGCATAAAACCATCAATATATGGCTGCAACTTGTCCAGATATGGCTGGATAAAACTCATTAATAACCCCGCTCTGCGTTCATAATTCTGTATCGACCTCTTCTGTCAATTCATCAGCTTTTTTGGCGCGCCGTTTTCTGATACGACGAATGACCAACAGCAACAACACCACGCCTATGACATTTACAGCGGCAAAGACTACACCGACATTCAGCCAATCAAGGGGGGCATGATCATCTTCTGCTTTAGGCCGCTCACCGGCTTCGGCATGTTCAGCTTTTTTGTCCGGTGTATCACCGTGGCCTGCATGTTCATCCGCTTTTTCTTCCGGGCCGGTTGCCGAATTCTGCATGACCTCATCCGGTAATTTCACATGCATTTCCCTGCCTTTACCCAGGCCCAATTTCTGGGTCATGTTTTGTCGCAATTCTTTACCGTTATACCGGGTCCCGACCAGTGTGGCGGTGATCTCTTTCTCGGCAAATTCCTGCGGGATGACGACCTCCCACTCTGTCTCGCTGATCTGCGGCAAGATCATTGTCTTCTCATCCGGCAGTTTTAGCTGGATGGAGACCGTCTCGGCACGCAACATACTGGGGTCGATGGTTATCTTTGCCTTAAATCCACCACCATTGGCTTCAGTGACATCGATCCGGGCCGGACTGCCGCGCACTTCCAGGGTGTGTTTGACTTCGCGATTAAAGGTCTCTCCGATGGCGCGGATGGTCAGCTCATAAACACCGGGTTTGGTAAAGTGCCCCACCGAGGCACTGTAAACACCGTCTTTGGCAAAACTGTCCTTGCCCTGGCCATTATCCAACAGATCGATCACCGGCAAGCTGCTATTACCCAGCTTGCGGTGCACGGTAAAGCGGGTCAGTGCCAACAGTTTTTGGTCATTCATGGTGCGTCCGCTCTGCAACATGCGTACGCGGATAACAAACTCATCACCCAGCATCATGTTATTGGGCATGTTATCCACTTTCAGGCTCAGGTTGGTGACCACCATCACCCGGTTATCAGGGTCCACCATGGTATCCAGCTTCCATTCACCCGCTTCCGGATTGGAAACTGTCACCAGGTCATAGCTGCCTTCATGATGCCAGACAATCGATTTGGGATGCTGTTTGTTGGTGTAACGTTTGCCGGAGGGTGAAATGATGGCAGCCGGTTTTGTTGAACCCGGAGCACGAAAGATCAGGACAGTGAAATCACGGATTCCCTTGTCCACTTTAAACTTGTTTTCCAGAATGGGTACCGTATCCACCTTGGTGGACTTTTCAAACAGACGCAGAAACATGCGTTCAAGTTCGTCTGCGGTATCCACCTGCACAAAACCACCATCCGTCGCCATGGAAATCGTACGCAACAGTTCTTCGTCGGTACTCTTGGACAAGGCAATGGTGTGAACCTTGACTCCCGCTGTTTTTAACCGCGGCAGGATGTTTTTTAAAATCCGTTCGCGTGATTGTGCATTGGCGCCGGGATCCCGGCTGACATCCACCACGCCGTCAGTCAGCAGGATGATATTGCGGCGGGTTTTGAAGTCAGGTTTTTTCCAGTCTGAAGTGGAACGCTTTAATGCCTCTTCGATATTCGTGCGCAAGCCCCTGGAATGGATCAGTTTCGCCTTGCTGCGCGCCATATTTTTCCAGGCTTTGTTCGACACGGCAAACGGCACCTGCATGTTGGCGTATTGGGCAAAGGTCCAGACACCGCCGCGGGCGTTTTCCGGCATCAAACCCACCAACAGATTCAGGGCGGGTATACGCAGGTTCTTCGGATCATTTTTCTTCATACTGCCCGATACGTCAATGACGACCCGAACCTCGGTAACCGGTTCTTTCGCCTGCACCGGTCCATGCGACAGCAGCAGCGCAAGACAAACCAGGAGCCGGCTTGAAAATGAAGTTTTTGTTTGTTTTTGTTTGGGCATCCCGCCAACCTTATCCGGGTTGTTGATATTGTGAAGACAAAATCAAGCCGTACGCTTGTCTTTGTATTAACGGCTGATTTGCAAAGATTTTGAGTAAGCAGGACAACAAGAATAACAGGCAAAAAAAACGGCCTTGCGGCCGTTTTTCAGCTTTGCGGTTTTGTAGTGGTCTAACCGGCGATAATAACGGTAATAAACAGGAACCACGCAAAAGCAATCAGGCCGACAATAATGGCCATGGGGAAATTCTGGAAGGTAAACATCTCTTTCATCTCGACACCATTTAAGTAATTATCCCAAAGTATATAAGTGAATTCTAATTTACTCTTTTTTGTCCTTCAAGTCCTGATCGGGCCGTTTACCCGGAATACGAGGATCATCATCGTCCATCAGGATGCGGTGCGCGGGTCCCTCCAGGTCATCAAACTGGCCGCTTTTCACCGCCCAGCTGAACGCCCAGACGGCCACCCCCAGAATCACCACACCAAGCGGGATCAACAAATAGAGTATTTCCAATTCAGCTCTCCTGTCGCAGGTTAACGGCCCGTTGCCGCCCTTCATTGAGGCGCAGGGCATTCAGCACCACCAGCAGTGAGCTGGCCGACATCCCAATCGCCGCCATCCAGGGCGCCAGGTAGCCCAGGGCCGCCAGGGGTAATGCGACCAGATTATAAACGATTGCCCAGGCCAGGTTTTGACGAACGATCTGTCGGGCACGAATCGCGGTCTGCCGCGCCTGCACCAGGCCCATGAGTTGCCCGGACAACAAGACCATATCGGCGCCGGCCTGGGCCAGCTGGGTGCCGCTGCCCATGGCGATGGAGACCTGCGCGCCGGCCAGTACCGGGGCATCATTCACACCATCCCCCACCATGGCCACCACGGCACCTTGTGCCTGCAGGGTCTTGATGGCCGCCAACTTATCCTCCGGCGACAAGCCAGCCCGGTATTCCGTGATCCCCAACTCGGCGGCGACCTTGCTTACCACTTCGGCCCGATCCCCGCTCAGTATGCCCACTTTCACCCCGGCGGCCTGCAAGGCGGCAATACCGGCCGAGGCATCCGGTCGCAGCTCATCACTGAGTCGAAATTCGGCCAGCGGCTTGCCTTCCTGCGTAGCCAGGAGCGCAATACTGAAATTTGTTGATTCGCTGTCGGGATGCACTCGACCCAGGGCATATTCCGCCTTGCCGATGCGATACCGCCTGCCTTCAACCTCACCCTCAATACCCTGCCCCGGTGTCGCGTTCAGTGCCGTGGCTGGTGGGGGCTCACTCACCCGGGAAGCGAGGAGTCGCGCCACCGGGTGTTCCGATGCCTGCTCCAGGGAAGCGGCAATCCGCAAACACTGCGGTTCATCCAGATCACCGAGGGTTCTGACACCGACCAGTTCCAGTTTGCCGCTGGTCAGTGTGCCGGTCTTGTCAAATAGAAAGTGGGTTGTCTGCGCCAGGGTTTCCAGCGCATGGCCCCGGGTTGTCAGTACACCCCGGCGGGTCAGACTGCCGGTCGCCGCCGTAACAGCCGCCGGGGTGGCCAGTGACAGGGCGCAGGGGCAGGTCACCACCAGTACCGAGAGAACTATCCAAAAGGCCTTGTCCGGCGCAACCAGATACCAACCTGTCCCGACCACAATCGCTACCAATAACAACGCCGCCACAAACCAGCCCGCCACCTGGTCGGCCAGCAGGGCAATGGCCGGTTTTTCACCCTGGGCGCGATCCAGCAGACGCCGAATCGCCGCCAATACGGTCTCTTCTCCCACCTTGTCCACTTCTATCTCCAGCGGGCTCTCCACATTGGTGGTCCCGCCGGTGACCCGATTCCCTGCCTGCTTGCTGATGGGCATACTCTCACCGGTCAGCAGGGACTCATCCACACTGCTGCAACCCGCCAGAATATGACCATCGGCAGGTATCCCCTCACCGGGTCGAACCCGAATTCGATCGCCCGGCACCAGATCGGACACCGGCACAACCTCTTCGCCACGGGCAGTAAGGCGTGTCGCCATGGCCGGGAGCAGTTTGACCAGCTCTTCCGCCGCCTGTCCGGCCCGTTGCCGCGCCCCCATCTCCAGAAACCGGCCGCTCAACAGGAAAAAGGTGAACATGGTGACGGAATCAAAATAGACTTCACCGCTTTGACTGATGGTGGCGTAGCAACTGGCGATAAACGCCCCGCCGATGGCCAGCGCCACCGGTACGTCCATGCCCAGGCGACGGCGGCGCAAGTCGTTCACCGCCCCGGTAAAGAACGGCCGTGCCGAGTACAGTATCACCGGCGCAGCAATCACCAGACTGACCCAGCGGAAAAACTGTTTCATGTTTTCTGCGATGCCGTGATGTTCACCGGCATACAGAGCAACCGCCAGCATCATCACCTGCATGGCCCCAAACCCCGCCACCGCCAACCGCCGCAGGGCAGTACCACGTTCTTTCTTGTAGAGCTGTTCCTGTCGACCCGGATCAAAGGGATGGGCCAGATAACCGATGTTGGCGATCGCTTTCAGAATTTCACTGAGCTGGATCTGACTGTTGTCCCACTTGAGCTGAGCGCGATGGGTGGCATAGTTGACGGTGAATTCACTGACGCCGGGTAGTTGACCGATATGTCGTTCGTTTAACCAGATACAGGCGGCACAAACGATCCCTTCCATAATCAACGACGCTTCGCGTAAATTCTCACCGGCCTCACGCACAAAGCTGCGCTGTAATTCCGGCTTATCATATAACGCGATCTCTTTTAATAATTCAGGCACCGCACTTTGCGGCGTGATGGAACTGGTGGTGCGGTGTTTGTAAAAATCACTCATCCCGCCATCGACAATGGCCCGCGCCACCGCCTGACAACCGGGACAACACATCGCCCGCTCTGCACCCAGCACCTCAACACGATAGGCACTGCCCGCCGGCACCGGCAAACCACAGTGATAACAACTTTGATTAGAGGCTTCAGTCATCGAATCAACTGTACGTGTTTAAAATAGATTATATTCTTAACGCAAAGGCGCGAAGACGCAAAGAAAATAATAAATATAGCAAAACACTGTTCACCAAATTTACCAATCACCTGTACAGCAAGAAAACCAAGCAGATACACTCTCATTTAATCGCAATCGAAAAAGTTATCTTTGCGTCCTTTGTGACTTTACGTCTTTGCGTTATGTTCTTTACTTCGATTTTTCGACTTGCGTCCGCGCCCGTACTTCGTGTTTGGCGCCGTTTTTGTCGATGAGCAGGATCAGGTCCCATGCGCCGGGTTCAGGCAAAGCGAGTGTGACTTTGTAAAGTCCCGGTTTCTCTTCCTGCATGGTGAAGTTTTGATCCAGTCGTTTGTCAGCCGGTCGGACAAACTGCCCCGTCACGCTTGCCTGGCTGACGGGTTGTTTTGCCTGATCGGCGACACCCACCATAAACGTCACCGGTTGTCCTGCGTGAGGCATGGTTTGCCAGCCCTTGCGCACCTGCCAGTTGCGTTGCTGCTGTGCTTCGCGCATGGCGACATATTCATTAAATTGATCTTCCTTTTCACGAAAATCATGTGTGACGGTTCCCGGAAAGAATGAACTCACTTCACCGCCGCTGCGCGGTTTGGGCAGGAAATGGACCGCAATATCCATATCCAGTCCTTTCTGCGCCACCATGATCAGAATCGAATCCACCGCAATGATAAACAGGAAAAACCCGGTAATTGCCGCGGGTCCCCAGTGGAACCACTGTCGGCCTGTATTGGCTTGCAAGTGGCCGGCCCGCTGTGCTGCGATGATCCCCATGATATAGGGCGTCAATAAATACAAGGCCAGGTGAATGGCGAAGACATCGGCACCGGGCCAAAACACTATCGCCACCGGCACATAGATCCCGATCACCAGCAAGGCCAACAAACCGGCCACGACTTTGGCGCCCCAGGCGGTTACTTTATGAATGAGCAGAAATACTGCGACAATAAACAGGATTCCGCCGAGCAGTGAATAGAGCAAAGTAGTCACAGATTATCACCTCAACGGTGTCAGGGAAGATTAAAGCGTGCCTTGCTTTTGACAACAACTTTAGATGGCGTGTCCCGGCTTTGCAACACAAAATAAAACGGGCGAATTTTTTCGCTGTTGCTGTCCGGCGGCATTTTTACCCGCACCTGTAATTGCTGACTTTCACCCGGGCCCAGTGAAGTCTCGCTGAAGTAACCGCTGTCCAGTTCGGCTGATGACAGTCCTTCCAGCGCCAGATGATATTTTTGTGGTTGATCAGTTTTATTGGTGATCTTGATTTCATAACGGTTCTGGATATGACCATCTGACAGCACCACATACAGGGGTTGGCGGATCTGGTTTACCCGCAATTCACTTGCGACGCGAGTTGCCACGCTCCAAACCAGGATACCGCTGATCAACAGCAGCATGAGTGCATAGCCGATATTTTTCGGTTTATACCAGCGACGCTGTTTGCCATGCAATTCGTTTTCTGATGAGTAGCGGATCAGGTCACGTGGATAGTTGATGGAGTCCATGATGGTATTACATGCATCGATACACAATGCACAGGAGATACATTGATACTGGATGCCATTGCGAATATCGATCCCGGTGGGGCACACCTGCACACAAAAACCACAGTCGATACAATCACCATACCCCTTGGCCTGACGCTCTTCGCGTTTTAACAAGCCCTTGACCGGTTTCCAGCGCCCGTTCTCTGCTTCACCTCGTTTTTCATCATAGGCCACCAGCAAGGTATCCTGATCAAACATGACCGCCTGGAAGCGTGAATAGGGGCACATATAGGTACAAACCTGTTCCCGCGCCAAACCGGCCATCACAAAGGTCGTGGCGGTGAGAAACAAGGTGGTTGCATAGGCAGGGAAAGGGCCGGTACCTGCAACCAGTTGTTGCAACAGCTCCGGGGCGTTACCCCAATAGAGGGTGAAGGACAAACCGGTCAGCAGGGCGACCAATAACCAGAGCAGCTTGGTCATGGTCAACTTGATGAACTTCTCACCGTTCATGGGACCGTTGATCAGCTTGATACGTGCAGTACGCTCTCCCTGAACCAGTCGTTCAATCAGCACAAATACATCGGTCCACAGGGTTTGGAAACAGAAGTAACCGCAGAATACCCGGCCTGCAATACTCGTGACAAAAAACAACAGAAAGGCGGCAATGATCAAAAAACCCGCCAGCCAGAAGATATCCTGGGCATACACGACCAGATCAAACAGGTAAAACTTGCGGCCGACGATATCAAACAGCACCGCCTGATTCGGGCCACTGCTGCGCTCCCAGCGTAACCAGGGCAGCAGATAGTAGACACTGTATGCCAGCAACAGGATTGCATACTTCAGGGCGCGAAACCGGCCACTGACGGACCGCGGCACCACCGGAATGCGTTTCTGTATCAACTGCTCTGCCATCGCTGCTACTGTTACCTGCCTGCTTATAAAACAGCAAAAGGGTATATCCTTTTAGCAGGATATACCCTTAATGTATCTATCAAATAATTTCGATTTATCCTTAAGCCGATCAAGCCTTGCGGGCAAGACGAAAAAATATGAGGAAGCGGAGTTTACACGTAAGTAAATGAGCATTCCGAATATTTTTTCAACGCCGCCCGCGCGGCTTCAGCGGCTTATGGCTATTTACCGGCGCTTAACTGGTGAACATAAAACGCCAGCATCTTGATTTCCACATCACTCAGACGACCATTCCAGGCCGGCATGTGACGACCGAAACCATTGGCGACCACCTCTTTAACAGCCGTCTTCTTTTCTGCCAGGGTCTTGGCGGCCGGGACATTGGCAAAGGTCCAGACCTTGTCGGTCAGGTTGGCTGAGCCCATGGCGAACTGACCGCTACCGGCCTTGGTGTGACACACATGACAGGTACCGGCACCTTCAAATACCGCTTTACCCTGCGCCGCCTTGTCTTTATTGACTTCAATACCGGACAGACCCAGCACATATTCAGCGACATTATCGATCTGTTCAGCTGACAGGCTTGCCTTAAAACCGGGCATATTGCCGTTACGGCCCTTGCGAATGGACTCTTCAATCTGTGCGTATGAACCACCCCACAACCAGGCATCATCCGCCAGGTTGGGATACATACCGATGACGCCTGCGCCACCGGCCTGATGACAGGCGGCACAGTTGTCGGCAAACAATACCTTGGCGGTTGAGTAGGCAAAGCTGCTCTGTTCCTTGTTACCGGCGATCTGCTCGTAGCCGGTCTTGTTGATCTTTTCCAGATAGGGCTTTTGCAGTTCACGGGCTTCCTGCATCTCCTGCATCAACAGAGCGCGGGTTGTCCAGTGTGAAGTTTTGGTCTTGCCATCGGCTGTGGTATAGGTGATCTCGTTGAAGGCGCCCTTGGTATAGGTATTACCAATCGGGAAAGCCGGGTAGAGCACCCAATAGATTACCGCAAATACCACGGTTGCATAGAAACCCCATAACCACCAGTTGGGTAACGGGTTGTTGAATTCCTGCAAGTCACCGTCCCAGGCGTGACCGGTGGTCTGAACTGTATGTTGTTTCTTTTCACTGCTCATTTGTTTACTTCCTCGGGATGAGTGCTTTGCTCGCCCTCATCATCGTTAAACGGGATATTCTTGTACGACTCAAAGCGGTCACCACGTTGTTTGTTGCTGTAGACATACAACACAATGCCGATGAAGGTGACGAAGAACAGCACCAGCGCAAATGGTTTGGTGTTTTCCATACTGGTAAACCATTTAAACCACTCAAACATGACTGTTCCCGTCTCCGATCCGGTTAGCGGAATTCGGCAAAGTGGCCGTCTTCAAACTGCTTGAAGTCAACCATGGTGCCCAATACCTGCAGATAGGCAACCAGTGCATCCATTTCGGAAATACTTGAAATGTCACCGTCATAATTGCCGTTTTTGGCCTGGGCCAGCAGGTTTTCTTCCGCCTTGTTGATATCCAGCTGATCAGCAACCTCTTTGCCGTAGCGTTTGACGTTGGCGTCATATTCCGCCTGCGTCTCAGCATAGGGCACACCCACCATCTTCAGGGCGCGCATGCGATTACCGATATCCTTGTAGCTGAGTGATTTGTTCATCAACCAGGGATAGTTGGGCATGATGGACTCGGGCACAACGGAGCGTGGCGCAATCAGATGTTGTGTATGCCACTGATTGGAGTATTTCTTGCCGACGCGGGCCAGATCCGGACCGGTACGTTTTGAGCCCCACTGGAAGGGATGATCAAACTGTGATTCCGCCGCCAGTGAATAATGGCCATAACGCAATGCCTCGTCACGGAACGGACGAATCATTTGCGAGTGACAGACATAGCAGCCTTCACGCTGATAGATATCACGACCACGCAGTTCCAGCGGTGTGTAGGGACGCACCACGTCCTTGCCGGCCACCTTGACGGTTTCAACGGTGGAGTCAATAAAGTACAGGGGTACGATTTCCACCAGACCACCGATACTGATGACAACCAGGGTCAGGGCAATCAGCCAACCGGCATTAGTTTCAATTGTTTCATGCTTCATTCTTAACTACTCCGAAACGGTTATGCGTTGGCCAGCTTGGCTGCCAGTTTTGCTTCAAGCACGGCGGCTTCCGCCTTGCCCTTGCGAATGGTCATATAGACGTTGTAAGCCATCAGAATCATACCGGTGACAAAGAACACACCACCGATAGTACGCACCACATAGGGCGCATGCAGGAAGCTGACGGTTTCAATAAAGGTGTAGGCCAGATTGCCGTACTCATCGAAGGCACGCAGCATGAGACCCTGACCGATACCGGCAACCCACATGGCGCTGATGTACAGCACGATTCCGATTGTTGCCAGCCAGAAGTGGATGTTGATCAAACGGTCACTGTACATCTTGGTTTCCCACAAACGCGGCACCAGGTGATACAGCGAGCCCATACTGATCATCGCCACCCAACCCAACGCACCGGAGTGTACGTGGCCGATGGTCCAGTCAGTGTAATGCGACAGGGCATTCACACTCTTCAGTGACATCAACGGACCTTCGAAGGTGGACATACCGTAGAACGACAGGGACACAATCAGGAAACGGATCACCGGGTCATTGCGCAGACGATCCCAGGCGCCGGACAGAGTCATGATGCCGTTGATCATGCCGCCCCAGGAGGGTAACAACAGCAGGATCGAGAAGGTTGCCGCCAGAGTTGACGTCCAGTCAGGCAATGCCGTCCAGTGCAGATGGTGTGCACCCACCCACATATACAGGAAGATCAGTGCCCAGAAATGGATGATGGATAAACGGTATGAGTAAACCGGACGACCGGCCTGTTTGGGCACGAAGTAATACATCATACCGAGGAAGGCTGCAGTCAGGAAGAAACCTACCGCATTGTGACCATACCACCACTGGGTCATGGCATCCTGCACACCGGCGTGGAGACTGTAGGATTCCAGACTGAACAGACTGACCGGTACGGCCATGTTGTTGAAAATATGCAGAATCGCGGTGGCCAGAATAAAGGCAATGAAGAACCAGTTGGCCACATAGATATGCGGCTGACTGCGCTTGCGCAGGGTCATCACATAAATCACCAGATAGGCAACCCAGGTAACGGCAATCAGCAAGTCGATGGGCCACACCATTTCGGCATATTCACGCGCCTGGGTATACCCCATCATATAGGAGACAGCCGCCAGACCGACCGCACCGTTCCAGCCCAGGAAGGTAAATTTGGCCAGACCTTCACCCCACAAACGGGTCTGGCAGGTACGCTGGACCACATAATAGGAGGTGGCAAACAGGGCGCTGCCGCCAAAACCAAAGATAACCAGCGTGGTGTGAACCGGACGCAGACGACCGAAGGTAATGGCCGGGTTATCGAAATTCAGGAAAGGCCAGGCCAATTCTGATGCGATGTAGACGCCGACGAGCATGCCAAGCACACCCCAAACGACCGTCATAATGGTGAAAAGTCGAACAATATCGTAGTTATATTGTTCTGGAGATTGCGTTGTTACATTGGCCATTTGGTGCCTCTTCTTAACCAAATTACATGTCCAAAAAAAACCTGTGAAATCCTGAGGGATTTCATCAGGTATATTAGAATTTGCTGATATTATAAATTTCCATGATAGGCACGATCAAGCCGCGATCAGCGCTAAATCGGTCTTCCGGTAACGGCACAGGGCAGAAAATATTTAGCCCGGAATAGACTGGGTTAATTGGTGGGCAGTGAAACGACTGCAGGTATCTGAAATTACGGTAATAGTCGCACTAGAGATAGTGGTCGACCAGCAGGAATGTGAATAACAGCATTAAATAAATAATTGAATACCCAAAGGTCTTGATCGCTATGGTCTCATCCTTGCCCGACTGCATGCGAATGGCGTAATAGAGGAAAATCCCCCCCAAAACCAGTGCGCCCAATAAATAGAGCATACCGCTCATGCCCGTGACAAATGGCAGCAGGGTCACGGCCACCAGGATGATGGTGTACAACAGGGTATGCAGGCGGGTGTATTCCACGCCATGGGTCACCGGCAGCATGGGGATATCCACCTTGGCGTACTCATCCCGACGATGGATCGCCAGGGCCCAGAAATGGGGCGGAGTCCAGGTGAAGATGATCAGGAACAACAGCAGGCTGTTGGGATCGACACTGCCGGTCACCGCTGTCCAGCCCAGCACAGGGGGAGCGGCACCGGCCGCACCACCAATCACGATATTCTGTGGCGTGGCGCGCTTTAAATATAAGGTATAAATCACGGCATAACCGACCAGAGAGAAAAAGGTCAGCACGGCGGTCAATAAATTCACATAGTAGACCAGCACAAACATGCCCAGCGCCCCGATCAGCAGCGCAAAGGAAACAGCCTGTTTATTCGTGAGATTGCCGGTCGGAATAGGACGATGACTCGTGCGTTTCATATCCGCATCGATCTTCTGATCCACCACCTGATTAATCGCCGCCGCAGAGGCGGCGGCCAATGCAATACCAATGGAACCGAAGATCAGGGGTTGCAGGGGCACCATGCCGGGGGTGGACAAAAACATACCGATGATCGCGGTAAACACCAGCAAGGCCACAACACGTGGTTTGGTCAACTCATAGTAATCGCGCCAGTGTATTCCGATACTCTGGATAAAACCTGTCTGGCTGGTGGATTCTGACATCGTTTACAAGGCCTCGCTGCGGGGTCGAATGGCGTGGTTGATCGTCACCATGGTCAGCAGCAACAACGCACCGACACCATTGTGGGCAACCGCAATCCCTATCGGCAAGGATAATATCACGTTGGCGATGCCCAATAATACCTGACAAGTCAGCACAATAATTAACAGAACTGCCAGCTTGTTCAGGATCAGGGATTGCTTATACCTGAATAATTTCACGGCGAGCCAAACCAGCACCAGCGTGGTGACCAGCGCGCCGATACGATGGCTCAGATGGATGGCCGAACGGGCATCATTATTTAATACACCAAATTCAAAATTCTGCTCCGTGCCGCGCCACATGACAAAGCCTTCCCGAAAATCGGTCGGCGGCCACCACTGTCCCAAACAAGTGGGAAAATCGGCGCCACAGGCCAGTGCCGCATAGTTGGCGCTGGTCCATCCGCCGAGGAACAATTGTATTATCACAACAATCAAGCCCAGCAGGGCTGGCAGATGCAGCTTGTTCAACTCAACAATAGCGCCGCGACGCTCTACCATACTGTTGGAATGACGCAAATAGATCCAGAGCAATAATGACAAGGTAGTGAAACCACCAATCAGGTGCATCATCACAATCGTTGGATTGAGCTTAATGGTCACGGTCCACATGCCCAACAAGGCCTGAAAAACGATCCAGACCGACAAAAACAGGGGTACACCGGTCAATTGCAGGGGATGTTGCTTGTTGCGTACCGCCAGTATCGCAATACCAAAAACAATCAGACCCAGTGTCCCGGCAAAATAGCGGTGAATCATTTCCTTCCATGCCTTGGCCGGTTCGACCGGGCGATCAGGATAAGCTTCATTTGCTTTGTGGATCTCATGATGTTCATTGGGCACATCAATGTGTCCGTAACATCCCGGCCAATCCGGACAACCCAGACCGGCATCACCCAGACGGGTATAGGCGCCCAGCAGAATAACTATAAATGCGAGTGCTGTGGCAAACATCGCCAGTCGGGTAAACAACCTCATATTCATGTTCCTAACCTATCTGTGAATTTTTCAAAAGACGGGTCAAGTCCTTGATGATCCCGATCAGTGCAATCGCGTCGGTATACTGCAACATCAGGTTGCCCAGCGGATCGATGACATAGATATTGTCTTTCGCTCCACCGTTGCCTGCTCCTGAAAACAGTTTGGTGAATTGTTGTGCATTGCCCGGCTCGATGTATAACACGGACAAGCGCGCATATTGACCGGCCAGTTTCGCACTGTTGTTTTGTTCAGCTTTGTTATTGGTGATAAACAGCAAATCAAGCCGGCTCATATCCTTGCCCTGAGCCATACGCACCTGATGCATCTTTGACAACATCGCATGACATTTTTCAGTGCAAGCGCCATTGCCGATGTAAACCAGATGCCACTTGCCTTTTAATTCGGAAAAACCAAACGGTTTGCCGTCTTCAGCCGTCAATGCCAGGGATTGCAAAGGACGAGCCGGGGTGATCAGATGACCGCCGTTGTTTGTGACATGCACGCCGCTGGTGTTCAGATACACAAACCAGGCAAGCACCAGCGGCAGGATAAATGCACCCAGCAACATTAAAATAGTGCGCTGGTTTTGTTTACGAATTTGCTCGACGTCTGACATTCATTGCCCCTTTACACTGCATTATTCCGGGTTTGTCTGCTCTGTTCGTTTCAGGTTAACCCCGATATAGATAATCACCAATAGCACGGCAAAACTGAACCATTGCATGGCGTAACTGGTATTTTTGTTTGGGTCCAGATTTACCTTGCCCCACTCCCGCACATAACCATCCGGTGCATCAGCATCCATCAACACGGCAAAGGGGTAAAAGGATTTTTTACCGGCTTTTTCAATCTCTTTCAAATCCAGCCACTGCATCCGCGCCGGCCAGGCCATACTTTCACGATTTTTATCACTGATCATGAAAATATCCTGACGCGGTTTGACCAGCACACCGTGGATGGTGACCATTTTATCAGGAACAGCGATATCCGGCAGCTCATTCCGATCAGGAGAGGCCTGCACCCAGCCGCGATTAATCAGTACATATTGGTTGCTGCCGTTCATTTTCAACGGTGTAACCACGTAGTAGCCCACCTTGCCCTTGTGGATCTTGTTATCGATCAGGATCTGTTCCTTGCTCTCGAATATCCCACGGACATAAACACGCCGGTATTCCATCTCATCGCCGTCACCCACTCGGGGTTCCAGGTGAAACGAGGGTAATTGCGCCCGTTGTTCGTAGCGGGTTTGCATCGACCTTTTTTGTTCGGCCCGATCCAATTGCCAGAATCCAAGCCGAATAAAAATCGGCAACAGGATCAGGGTCACCAGGGTCGGGACCAATCCGGGTTTAAATTTACGCGTACTCATGCGCCATATCTTACCTTGTTACTCGGTTGCTTGCTCGCGTCGATTTCTCCCCTGCGGTATACTCACGCTTCAGCCCTGGGAGAAAATACAATGTTCATGAAAATCCTGATCGTTTTTGTACTCGTTCTAATCCTGGGCAGCCTTGCCATGGCACTGGTCGCCATGGTGAAAGACCGAGGCCGTTCTGAACGGACGGTCAAGGCGCTCACCCTGCGCATCGGCATGTCCATCGGTCTGCTGATCTTTATCCTGATTGGCTATGCAGCCGGTTTGATAACCCCACACGGGATCTAAAAATTCAGATCTGCAAAATAAACAAGGCGCTGCAAACCTCGCAGCGCCTTTTTTTGTTTCTGTATCTTTTATCTTGTTTACAGCCAGTATACGAAGATAAACAGACCCAGCCAGACCACGTCCACAAAGTGCCAGTACCAGGCAGCGGCTTCGAAGGCGAAGTGATGCTTGGGAGTGAAGTGGCCCTTGATGGAACGCAGCAGCATGACAGTCAGCATGATGGCGCCGATCGTCACGTGCAGGCCGTGGAAACCGGTCAGCATGTAGAAGGTGGAACCGTAGATACCGGTGCTCAGCTTCAGGTTCATGGCGCTGTAGGCATGGCTGTATTCATAGGCCTGTAAAGCCACGAAGAGGCCACCCAGGGCAACCGTGGCAAACAGCCACAGAATCAGCTGACTGCGGTTTTCTTTCTTTAATGCCCAATGAGCAAGCGTCACCGTTACACCGGAAGTCAACAGGATGATGGTGTTATACAGCGGAATACCGGCTGCCGGCATCGACTCATACTTACCACCTACGGCACCGGGACCATTGGTCGGCCAGACGTTCTCATAGCCTTTCCAGAGCAGTTCGTTGGTCATACCGTTATTGCCTTCACCACTCAACCAGGGCACAGAAAGCTGGCGAACATAGAACAGCGCACCGAAGAAGGCGGCAAAGAACATGACTTCAGAGAAAATGAACCAGAGCATGCCCATGCGGAATGAAACATCGACCTGATCGTTATATTTACCGCTTTCGCTCTCACCGATAACCTGACCGAACCAGCCAAACAGCATGTAGGCAAGGACAATCAACCCGGCGTACATAATGTACAGGTTGCCGACAGTACCTTCTGATTTACCCGGCAAGGCGGTCGCAAATCCGAATAAGGTTAAAAACAGGCCAATCGAGCCGATCAACGGCCATTTGCTTGGCTCCGGTAAGTAGTAACCACCTGCTTGTGTAGACATTGTTACCCCTCTCTATCTGGTAATTAAATTAAAATTCTTATTGTTTGTTCATTTGGCGTTGTGCGCCACTCGCAGTACTGTATCCACCTGCGCTTTACTCTTCGTCCCGGCCTGGTCTGTATCAAAAAACGTATAGGCCAGGGTCAGAGTCGAAATCTTTTTTGGCAGTTTGCCGTCCACGACAAAACGTAACGGCATCTCTTTCGCTTCACCCGGCTTAAAGGTCTGCTGGGTAAAACAGAAGCACTCGATCTTGTTGAAGTATTTTGCCGCCTGTCCCGGTGAAACACTGGGTACAGCCTGCGCCACCACCGTTTTTCCGGTGAGGTTTTTCGCATAATACTTCACTTCCCTGACCTCGCCCGGATAAACCACTACCGAGGTTTCCATCGGACGAAATTCCCACTGCAGGTTCTGGTTGCGACTGGCGGTAAACTGAACCGTTACTTGCCTGTCTCTATCAGCCTTAACCTGCTGCATGGCCTTGTCAGCATCATAGACACCTTGTTCGATTTCAACAAAACGACCATTAATGCCAAATGCCTTGCAGAGTGCTTCATACATCGGCGCCAGGGCAAAACCGAAGCAAAACATGACCACCACCACCACCAGCAGGAACCGCGTAACACGCTGATTGGATTCCAACTGGCTGTTATTGCCGGTCGACATGGCTGAACCTCAGCCCCTGCTGAGCACAAAAAAGCTTGCGATGAAAAAGCCCAGTGCAATCCCAAACAGGATGATTAAAGTCCAGAATTTGGGGCGGCGGTTATCTTCTGTCTTGCTCATTGTACTCATCATTTTACTGCCAAAATAAATCGGCCCCGTCCGGAGACGGGGCCATGGTATTACTTGATTTGCGGTGCTGTTTCAAAGGTATGGTAAGGCGCCGGTGAAGGCACAGTCCATTCCAGACCTTCCGGGTTGTCCCACACCTTGTCAGTGGCCTTTTCACCGCCCTTGATACACTTGATGACGATGAACAGGAACAACAACTGTGACAGACCGAATGCAAAACCACCGAGAGATGACATGAAGTTAAATTCGGCGAACTGGATTGCATAGTCCGGGATACGGCGCGGCATACCGGCCAGACCCAGGAAGTGTTGCGGGAAGAACAGCACGTTGACGGAAATCGTTGACAGCCAGAAGTGCAGCTTGCCGAGCTTCTCGTCATACATGTTACCGGTCCACTTGGGCAACCAGTAGTAGACACCGGCGATAATGGCGAACACCGCACCGGTTACCAATACATAGTGGAAGTGGGCAACCACGAAGTAGGTATCGTGGTACTGGAAGTCAGCCGGAGCCACACCCAGCATCAGACCGGTGAAACCGCCGATGGTGAACAGGAAGACGAAGGCCACCGCCCACAGCATGGGGGTTTCAAACGTCATGGCGCCTTTCCACATGGTGGCGGTCCAGTTAAACACTTTCACCGCTGTCGGCACGGCAATCATCACTGTCGCGTAGGTGAAGTACAGCTCGGCAGCAACCGGCATACCCACGGTGAACATATGGTGAGCCCACACGATAAATGACAGGAAGGCAATGGCGGCAGTCGCGTACACCATGGAGGCGTAACCGAACAGCTGCTTGCGTGCGAAGGTCGGGATGATCTGCGAGACGATACCGAAGGCCGGCAGGATCATGATGTACACCTCGGGGTGACCGAAGAACCAGAACACATGCTGGAACAGTACGGGGTCACCGCCACCGGCGGCGCTGAAGAATGATGTGCCGAAGTTACGGTCGGTCAGCATCATGGTCACAGCACCGGCCAGAACCGGCATAACCGCGATCAACAGGAAGGCGGTAATCAGCCAGGTCCAGACGAACAGCGGCATTTTCATCAGGGTCATGCCGGGGGCACGCATATTCAAAATGGTGGCGATGATGTTGATCGCGCCCATGATGGATGAGAAGCCCAGCATATGCACCGCGAAGATGAAGAAGTCAGTACTCTTCGGTGCAAAGGTGGTGGACAGCGGTGCATAGAAAGTCCAGCCGAAAGCCGGGCCGCCGCCTTCCATGAACAGGGTGGAGACCAGCATGGTGCCGGCGAACGGCAGAATCCAGAAGCTCCAGTTGTTCATACGGGGCAGGGCCATATCCGGCGCGCCGATCATCATCGGCACCATCCAGTTGGCGAAGCCCACCATGGCGGGCATGACTGCACCGAATACCATGATCAGACCATGCATGGTGGTCATGCTGTTGAAGAACAGCGGGTCAACAACCTGCATACCCGGCTGCATCAACTCAGCGCGGATGATCATCGCCATCGCGCCGCCGACCAGGAACATGGTGAAGGCAAACCACAGATACAGGGTACCGATATCTTTGTGGTTTGTGGTAAATAACCAGCGTTTAATGCCGGTAGGTTTGTGATCACTCATTTTAATTATCCTCCGCTGGCATTATTTCGAAACTTGAGACGGCTGAACGACATCGCCGGTATTGTTACCAAAGGCGTTACGTTCAAAGGTGACGACGGCGGCGGTATCGACAGCATTCAGCTGTGTACCAAACGGCGGCATCATACCCTTGCCTTTCAGCACCAGATCGATATGCGCTGCAACCGGGCCCGTGGTGGCAACCTTGCTGCCTTTCAGAGCCGGGAACGGTCCGCCACCTTCACCATTGGCCATGTGGCAGGCCTGACAGTTCTTCTCATAAACTTCTTTACCGCGCGCCATCAGGTCAGCCTTGCTCCAGGTCTTGCCTGCACCGGCATCGGCATCGGCAGCGGCTTTTTTCTGTTTGGCGAGCCAGTCGCTGTATTCGCTGTCGGAAACCACATTGACCACAATCGGCATGAAGCCGTGGTCCTTACCGCACAATTCGGCACACTGACCGCGATAGGTACCGGTCTTTTCCGCCTTGAACCAGCTTTCATTGATGAAGCCGGGAATGGCATCACGTTTCACAGCCAGCTCAGGGACCCACCAGGCGTGAATAACGTCGTTTGACGTGGTGAGGATGCGGACCTTCTTGTTCACAGGAACCACAATGGGGTTATCCACATCCAGCAGGTAGTTTTCCACCTTGCGGGGGTCCTTGCCGGATTTCACCTGACGGGCTTCATTACTGGCCTTGTCCAGGTTACTGAAGAAGCGAACACCGGAATCGAGATATTCATATTCCCATTTCCACTGCCAACCGGTGGCCTTGATGGTGATATCTGATTTACTGGTGTCTTCAATCGCCAACAAGGTCTTGGTGGCTGGAACGGCGATGATTACGAGGATGATGAAGGGAATAACGGTCCAGACAAATTCCACAGTGGCGCTTTCGTGGAAGGTGGCCGGGGTAACCCCTTTGGACTTACGGTGATTGATCAGGGAGTAAATGATTACACCGAATACCAGGATACCGACGATAGTCACGATCCAGAGGATAATCATATGCAGATTATAGATATCCTGGCCGACGGCCGTGACGCTGGGTGTCATGTTCAGCTTGTAGTCTGCGAAAACAGTCGCCGGTAACAACATTACCAGCCCTGCACACAGCAAGCTCCCTATTTTTTTCATTGTTTTACTTGCCGACATTACCTCTACCTCTCCGGTTGGGATTTCAAGATTGTAATTCTTATAAATCTTTTTCTTTAATATCGCCTGATGCAGCTCCGGCGCTATTTATGGAATTCTTGTATCTGGTCAGCACCCGGACTCGCCGGCATGTCATCCCTGAGAGGCTGATCATCGTCATTCTCTGCTGCAAATGCGTTGTTTCTTGTTTTCAAGCCGGTTAATTGATCCGGATCATTAATTACATGAGACAAAGATAATTTCAATTGACCTGCATCATGTAAAACGTCATTCGCATAAAAAAATGCACCGGCGATGCTACATCCAGAAAGAGTACAGTGCAATAAAAAAGATGAAATGGGCTTATAATAAACAAATATATTATTTAATAATTATATTATTCTTTGCTTATATTCTTTAGTTACTTTAATTAAGGTCTATACAGTTTTAGCCATACTTACAATGCGCTATTGCGCGTTTGTCTCAACATTTAAGATAAGGTTTTGTAATTGTAAGCAGATCTGTTTTTGCTCATCTTCTGTAGAGCTGCTTATTGTTGTGTGGTGTTTTATTTCAAACAATGGCGGTGTCCTGAGCCGGTGACGAAGATACGCGAGTTGTTCACCTGCACTCTGCGTATCTTGCTGCACATCATTGGCGATCCAGCCTGCAAAGTTCATCCCGGAATCGCGAATCGCTGCCGCCGTCAGTGACGCATGATTCAGACAACCCAGCCGGATACCCACCACCATGATCACCGGCAAGCATAATTGTTTCGCGAGATCGGCGACCGTCAACTCATTACTCAGCGGCGCCAGCCAACCACCCACACCTTCCACCAGCACCAAATCAAATGTCTGTTCCAGTTGTTGAAAGTGTTGTTGAATCTTCGCCGGCCTGATTTCAACACCGGCCTGTTGTGCCGCGATGTGTGGTGAAACAGGGGGCGCAAAACAATAGGGATTAATCAGATCGTAATCAACAGACGTTCCCATTGCCTGTTTGATCAATAGCGCGTCTTCATTGTATAACTTTCCGTTTATCCGGTCGGCCCCGCTCCCCACCGGTTTCATTCCCGCCACTCGCACGCCTTGCGCACGCAAGGCATTGATCATCGCAACAGTGACAAAAGTCTTGCCGATACCGGTGTCTGTTCCTGTGATAAAAATACCGGGCATGCTCAGTTCTGTTTGGGTTTGATGGGTTGAATACTTTGTAATGGAATGCTGGCCTGCAAGCTCTGTTCGGCCGTGGTCGTCATCTGCCCCACCGGCGCCCAGGCATGGCCATAGACAATCTCATAGGTTGCCGGCAACACACCATCGGTGCGGAAGCTTTCATAGTGTTGAATCATCTTTTGCAAGTGGGCCTTGCCGGTCAACTGCCGTTGCCGATCAGTAGTGACATTGTGTGCACCCAGCATTTTCAGATCTTTCATCAGGCGAAATACATCCTGGTAGGTCACCGTCATGTATTCCATGTCCATGATGGGTTCGGCGAAGCGGGTCTGTAACAATAGATCACCGATGTTATGCATATCTTCAAATTCATTCACATGGCCGGCCTTATCCACCTGAGCCCAACTGGCGCGCAGCTCTTTCAAGGTATCCGGTCCGAAGGTGGTGAACATCAACATGCCGCCCGGCGCCAGCACACGACGAAACTCCCGGAATAACTGTTCCAGATCCAGACACCACTGTACCGCCAGGTTGGAGAAGATCATATCCACGCCGGCATCCGCCAGGGGCAGCTGTTCCGCATCGGCAGTGATATATTGATACCGGCCGCGCAGTTTGTCCCACATTGATTCCCGCTGTTTGGCTGTCAGTAGCATCTGATGGGCGATATCCAGTGCGATGATGTCCGCCTTCGGATATCGTTTGGCCAACCGGCGGGTACAAAAACCGGTGCCCGCTCCTACATCCAGCACACGCCTGGGTTCAAAGCGAATATAATCCAGACGCTCCACCACCCGATCGCCGATCTCCTGTTGCAGAAAGGCGGCATCATCATAGCCGGCAGCGGCCTTTTCAAAAGACCGGCGCATTTGTTGTTTATCTATCGTGTTTTTTTCAGGCATGAGCAAAAAAGGCTTTAATTACGTCAAGCGATAAGGCGGGATGTGACAGGAAAGGGGCATGGCCCGCCCTGGGTATGACATGGGTTTCGATCTGCGCCAGCAGTGATTGCATCCCTTCACACACACTCGCCGGCACCAGGGTATCTCTTTCTCCGGCCAGCAAACAAACCGGTTGGGTGATCTGTGACAGTTCACTGCGCAAATCCACATCACGTAACAGGCTCAGCCCGACACGCAAGCCCTGCAGATCGGGTTCACCACGGCTGTACATCTGTTGCCGCAATTCACGCAACGCCTGTTGTTGTTGTTCACTGCCGCGCACTTGCAGGGCCAGGAAGCGACTCAGTGTGCCGCGATAATCCAGCGCCAGATTATCCGCAAAGCCCTGTAGTACCTCCGGTGTCATGGCGCCGGCCCAGCCTTCCCGTTGAATAAAGCTTGGGCTGCTAGCCACCAGAAGCAAACGTTGCACCAGTTGGGGAGATGATGCGGTGATCTGTTGTGCGATCAAACCACCCAGCGACCAACCCATGAGAAACACAGGCGCAGTTACCTGTTCACTCAACGCCTTCACCACCCCGGCGGCAAAATCATCCAGCGTTTGTTCATGTTGATAAGGACTGTGACCATGACCCGGCAAGTCCACCACATGCACGCGGTAAGTGTTGGCGAGTTCCGCAACCATGCCCTGCCAGTAGCCGCCATGCATGCCCCAGCCGTGCAACAGAACCAGGTCCGGACCGCTGCCGGCAGATTCTATATATATACGGGAAACCTGTGTGGAATGGTCGGGATTCATGGTTGCAGCACCGTGTTGAGACCGTCAAGTACTTGATCGATATGGGTTTCCGAGTGTGCCGCCGAGAGGGTGATCCGCAATCGCGCCGTACCGGCCGGCACCGTCGGCGGCCGGATGGCGCTGATCAGGATACCGTGTTGCAGTAATTGCTCACTCAGGTGGAGTGCCTGTTCCGCCTCGCCCACCAACAGGGGCTGGATGGCGGAATCAGACGCCATCAGATCCATTCCCAGCTGTGCGGCGCCTTGCCTGAAACGTTTAATCAAGCGGTGCAAGTGCTCACGTCGCCATGCCTCTTCATCCACCAGTTGTAACGCAGCGCGTGTGGCCGCCGCCACGGCCGGGGGCATGGCGGTGGTATAGATATAGCTGCGCGCCTTCTGGATCAGGATTTCGATCAGGGCCTCGTCACCGGCGACAAAGGCGCCAAACGTGCCCAGGGCCTTGCCGAAGGTGCCCATCAGGATCGGTACATCCTCCGCCTCCAGTTGGAAATGCTCCAGACAACCGCGCCCCTGCTGCCCCATGACACCGATACCGTGTGCATCGTCCACCATCAACCAGCAGTTGTGTTGTTGGGCCTGTGTCGCCAGTTGCGGTAATGCCGCCACATCACCGTCCATGCTGAAAACGCCATCGGTAACGATCAAACGATTCTGCGCCTTGCTCTCTGAGAGTTTGGCCGCCAGCGAATCCACATCGTTATGTCCATAACGTTGCAGGCGCGCCCGCGACAACAGACCGGCATCCAGCAACGAAGCATGGTTGAGACGATCTTCAAAAACAGTATCACCCGGACCAAACAGGGCGCTGATGATACCCAGATTGGCCATATAACCGGTGGAAAAGATCAGCGCACGTTGCCGTCCGGTAAAGGCGGCCAGTTCCTCTTCCAGTGCATGGTGGTGGGTGCTGTGACCGGCGATCAAATGCGCCCCGCCACTGCCCACCCCAAATTCCTGTGCGGCAGTGACAAAGGCATCAATCACTTTTGGATGATTGGCCAGGCCCAGATAATCATTACTGCAAAAATTCAGTACCGGTTTGCCATCGGCGACCAGTTCCACGCCCTGCGCCGTGGTCACCAGTTTGCGCACGCGATAATGATGCCCGACACGCCGTTGTGCCAGCTCATCCCGGATTGAGGTGTAATCGATCACCGGCCGACCGCGATTTATTGCATGACAGAGATACCGAGTTTGGCAAACAACGCCATATCGTGTTCGGTATCAGGATTGGTGGTGGTCAACAACTTTTCGCCATAAAAAATGGAATTGGCGCCGGCATGGAAACAGAGTGCCTGTAATTCATCGCTCATCTTTTCACGACCGGCTGACAGACGCACATAGGAATGCGGCATCATGATGCGCGCCACCGCCAGCGTGCGGACAAACTCCAGATGATCCAGTTCCGACTCATCGGCCAGCGGTGTCCCTTCCACACGCACCAGCATATTGATGGGCACACTTTCCGGGTGTTGGGGTTGATTGGCCAGCTGTTGCAACAAGCCAATCCGATCACGTCGTGTCTCACCCATGCCGACAATACCGCCACAGCAGACATGAATGCCGGCATCACGCACATGACTCAGGGTATCCAGTCGATCCTGATAGGTACGGGTGGAGATGATCTCGCCATAAAATTCCGGTGAAGTGTCCAGGTTATGGTTGTAATAATCGAGACCCGCCGCCTTCAGGCGTTGGGTCTGCTTTTCCGTCAACATGCCCAGGGTCAGGCAGGTCTCCATACCCAGCGCCTTGACGCCTTTGACCATGTCGATGACCTTGTCCAGGTCCTTGTCTTTCGGGCTGCGCCAGGCGGCTCCCATACAAAAACGGGTCGAGCCCATGGCCTTTGCCTTGCCGGCCGCGTCCAGTACTTCAGCCAGCGGCATCAGCGGGTCCACATTCAACTCCGCATCATGCCGCACACTTTGCGGACAGTAGGCGCAATCTTCCGGACACTTGCCGGTCTTGATACTGAGCAGACTGCTGACCTGCACGCTGTTGGGATCAAAGTGCTGCCGATGCAGGCTCTGGGCCTGAAACAACAGATCGTTAAAGGGTTGTTCGAACAGGTCGCTGATCTCCGCCACGCTCCAGTCGTGACGCAAATCGTCGGCGTTAAAATCCTCGACGCGTGCATTCATTGTTGTGTTTCCTCTGCATGGGTATCGGCGACAGTCATGTCCTGCCAGTTTTCTTTATAAATTCGGATCAGATCCAGGATCGACCAGGGGATCAACACCAGCGCGCAAACCGCCCAGGTAATGATCCAGTAATTCGCATTGGTGCCGTAAAAGGTGCCGGCAACGACAATCACCCCGACCACACCGTAATACCGATAGGCCGCCTGCTGGGTGTAATGACCGGCCCGCTCATTGGGATGATGGCGGGCGATGATATAGATCACAATGGAAGCGGCGAACCAGAGAATGGACGGGACAATCATCAGGATCAGCATCATGATCAACGTCATCCGTGCCGGTTGCCCGAACAGACTGAAGGGCACCACAAACAGACCGGGGGCCATGGCCAGTATATTGCCGATATTGAACAGGCCGGCCGTCTTGCGGGCGCTTTTGCCGGAGATAATTTTTGTTGCTGATTCTGTCATGGGAGCCGGGTTACACTGGTCAGGTCAGGGAATGATAGGGCGCAATTTTCTGCTGTCAACCAAAGGGAGTTGAGATGGTTTACAAATGGCTAAATAATATCCACTTTTTCCTCTTTCCCCCCACCTGCATGCTCTGCGGTGCGGCGGGAGAAGCCGGGCGTGACCTGTGCAATGCCTGCCATGCCGCCCTGCCGCGACTGACACGCCCCTGCCCGGTCTGCGCCAAACCCCTGGCCGGCAGTGAGAAGCTGGTTTGTGGTGAATGTCTGAAACATCCCCCGCCCTTCGAGCAGACCATCAGTGCTTTTCGCTACACGTCACCGCTGGCCAAACTCATCACCGATTTGAAATTCAATCAGCGCCTGGCGGCCGCCCGTCTGCTGGGGGATCTGCTGGCCGATGAGTTACAGGCAAATGCCCCGCCCATGCCGGAATGTCTGATACCGGTACCGCTGCATCCCAAGCGCATACGCGAGCGGGGTTTTAATCAATCCCTGGAGATCGCCCGCCGTGTCGGCAAGCAACTCGCCATACCGGTGGATGCGGATCTTTGTCATCGCACACGTCATACCGCGCCCCAAACCGGTCTGGACGCCAAAGCTCGTCGCCAGAATATTCGCCATGCCTTTGCACTCAGGCAACCATGCCGATACAAACATATCGCCATCATTGATGATGTTATCACCACCGGTCATACCGTGAATGAAACGGCCGCCTTATTCCGCAAACAGGGAGTGGAACAGATCCGGATCTGGAGTGTGGCGCGCGCCGTGATCGACTGAACAATTGGTACATACACAACAATTGCAGTAACTGCTTTGTGTCATGCAATACACGGACACAAACAACAGTATCCTCTGTATAACATGACTGTTCTGCATAACAACAACTTTCGTGCATGCTTAAACGTAAATTAAATTTTCATTATCTCTCTATAAAAGTATTCAACATTGTTCATGGTGTGCAGATGGTCTATGCTTTCTTTTATAAGGGAGAGGAAACGGAGCTGATCATTTCAACGCATTGCATCTGACTTTCCTGCCATTAATCTTCCACAAAAACTGTTACGTTCGTATAGCTTGCAGTACGTCGCTTCTGCATCGATTTTCCTGACAAGGAAGTCCGCCGGACTCCGCATTGTTGTTCCGCAGCGGTAACGCGTTACACCAATAGTTATATATTCATGTCATACAGGAGGTCTGTCATGCGATTTCTCAGATTTTTGTCTGTTATCACACTCCTCGCTTGCGGACTGCCGACGGCACATGCGCTGCACTGGGATATCGTCTACCGGTTTTGTCCCAGGGATATCATCGAAATCCCGGAAATCCCCATACCGGTTGGTTGCGAGGTAGTTGACTGCTGTCCCGGTTGCCCCGGTCCCGGTTACATTGACTGGCGCATTTTCGTCGACAAAACCATTCTGCAAAGTGCCACCATGCGCCTGCAAGGGCTGGATCAGAAAAGTCTTGGCCAATTGAAAATCAGCGGCGCCGGTAAACTGAATGAAAAAGGTGAGATCATTATGGGTGCCGGTGAAACGGTCGTTTCCGGCCTGCCGGAAATGTTTAATGGTGCCGTTCCCGTTGCGTATTTCAAGACACAAATGATCAAGGATATACAGGCAACCGCAGCAGAGGAAACGGATACCGGCAGCGGTCTTGAAGTACGACAATTTCGCGGTAGATTCCAGGTTAACTCATTCCGGTATCGGTATATCAAGTTCCCGTGCCCACCAGTCCTGAAACTGGATCGGATTGTGCTGAACAACAACACCAGTACCGACAGCGCCATTGTACTCATGGATAATCGTACCACTGCCTGCAATAACGATCAGATCGTCCGTACCACCGGCACGGCGTTTCTGGGCAACATTAAATCCAAAGGTGCCTGTCGATCCACGGTCGCGGTCTTTTCCGATGACAATGCCATGTCCTATCAGAACAACGTCAATACCTGGACAGACAATGCCGGTGATACCCATACCGTGAACCTGCAACCGGTGATTACGGTGCCGGTCAGTGTCTGGGCCACCACCAATGCGCTTTTAACAGCGGCCCAAAATGATTTTGCGAATGCCAATCTGTTGTATAACCAGAACAATACCGGTATCCAGTTTAACCCGACCTATACCAATGTCACCGGCAACAACACCGCCATCAACACTATTGGCACCGGGTGCCCCACTGCAGCCACTGTCGGTAACCTGCAGGGCAGCGCCTGGTATACCGGCAATCGGCTGAACATCTACTATGTCAACAGTGCCTTTACCGGGGTGAATTGCGGTGCCGATCGCAATATGAATTTTATCGGCACCATCGCCAATCTTGGCTCACTGCCCCATGAAATCGGTCATGCCTACGGCCTGCGTCCCTCCGGTAATTGGGGGCATGTCAACGGTGTAGCCGGCTTCGGCAATAACAACATCATGTGGGGCGGCGGTCCCGGTACCCGCAACTGGTTTACCGTCGCCCAGACCTTCCGGCTGAACACCGACACCACATCCATGCTCAACGTGAACGGTGACCGGACCGGCCCGACCGAAACCTGTCTGCCCGATGTCAGTAGTGCGGCCTGCCCGGTGCTCACCCTGGATGCAACGCCGCACTAATTGTTACAGGAGATCAGTCATGAAACATTCAATGAAATCATCAGGAGCGGTTCTCCGCTTGTGTCTGCTGGTCTTTGCCGGTTTGTTATTCACCGCCTGTGACAATAAAAAGACCCCCACAGTAAATTACCAGGAGATCGAAGCCGCCAGAACGGCCATGGTCAACTGGCTGGAATGTGAAGAGTGTACGGAAGGTGAGCTGAAGGCGGTCCTGGTCCACAGCAAACGGTTACAGCCCATGTTTATGAGTACCCTGAAAAAAGGGGTGGCGCCGGCGAGCACGGAGCTCTACAGGCTGGAACTGGAAAAACGCTATGACGAACTGGTCGCCTACAGCGAAAAACATCCGCGTTCCAAACCAACCTTGCCAAAGGAAAAGTTTGTCCAACTCTACCTCGATAAACTCACCGCGCAATATCAGAGCCGTGCGGCCAAGGCGCTGGCTGCCATCGGTGGTGAAGAGTCCAAACGCGCCCTGCAAGAGGCATTACAAACCACCAGGGCGGAAGATGTGAAGATGACCATTAAGCAGGCGCTGGAAGAAGCAAAATAACGCGTTTGCACCGCCAGGGAGGGTGGTGCATCAGGCAAGCCGGCTAGAATTTGTATTTCATATCCACGAACAGGCTTTCCACCCGGAACACTTCGTTATCATTGTGCTGATCCAGGTTCATCTGCTGATGCTGCCAGCCGCCTTCCAGCCCGATACCGTTTTTCCATTCGTAGGAGATCTTGGCGCGGTAATCAAAATCGGCATCGCGCTGATCGCCGTTGCTGCGATGGCGGCCGCTGAGACTGGCGGTCAGTCCTTCAAACGGCAGTTCAAACAGGGCCTGACCATAGACCATGGGGACCGGCAGGCCTTTCAGGTTCAGGCCGAAGCTGTCCACACCGAAACGTGACATATCCTGCACACCGCTCTTTTCATAGAAACGAAAATCCAGCCCCAGATCAAAACTGACCTTGTCATGTTTCACCGGAAAGGAGAGGGTTGCACCATATTGTTTCAGGAAGCTGTTGTTGCGAGCGGTTGGCGTACTGTCACCCAGCGCCGGGTTGGTGCTGTTGAGTGGTACATACAGGGGGTTTTTCTCAAACTGAACCTGCAGCGAGGGGGCGAGAAGTTCCCGTTCATGATCCTGCGCAACGGCCTGTGTTGTCACACCGCAGAGGAGCAGACCGGTTGTTATTGTCAGGACTCTTTTCATCATCGGAACCGTGTTACGCAATTCAATGAATATCATCAGGGGAATACATTTTCTGTGACAGGCACAGCACTTTGAAGTATACCGTAAATAATTCCTTCACAAGTCCGGATTAAGATTATTTTACAATCTACCCCTTACTCATGTTACCGGTTTTTACAGGTATTCAAAGACAAGACCAAGGAAGATCGCCGCCCCCAGCCAGTTATTATGCAAAAAGGCCTTGAAGCAAGCGGCAGGATGCCGATCACGGATCAGGTATTGATGATAGGCCGCCAGGATCGCCGCCAGAAACAGGCCGAAATAATAGGAAAAACCCAGTTCGAGTTGCTTGCCCAACAACCAGAAACCCGCAAACAGGATCAGCTGCAACCCGGCGATAATGATCCGATCCGCATCACCAAATAAAATGGCGGTGGATTTCACTCCGATCTTCAGATCATCTTCTCGATCCACCATGGCATACATGGTGTCATAGATCACCGGCCAGATTATCGCCAACACATACAGCATCCAGGCCACCCGCGGCACCTCATTGGTCTGCGCCGCAAAGGCCATGGGCACCGCCCAGCCAAAGGCCATGCCCAACACCACCTGGGGCAAATGGGTATAACGCTTCATAAAGGGATAGATAATGGCCAGGGCCGCACCACCGAAAGACAAGAGGATGGTGAAGGTATTCAATGTCAGTACCAAACCGAAAGCGGTCAGGCACAGCACAACAAACAAGATCAATGCCTCTTTGGCGGAAACCTGCCCGGCCGTCAACGGCCGCGTATTGGTCCGCGCCACATGCAGATCGATATTGCGATCCGCATAGTCATTGATCACACAACCGGCCGCCCGCATCAACACCACACCGGTGACAAACACAAACATCACATGCCAGTCAGGCTTGCCGGCTGAAGCAATCCACAAAGCCCACAACGTCGGCCACAACAACAGAAAAATACCGATGGGTTTGTGAAAACGCATCAGCAACCAGTACTGGTAAAGACGATCTTTAATGATTTGGCTGGTCTTCATGGCGGGCATTGTAACCCGGAAAAGACGCAACGTACCACGCAGTGACAGCTGTTGTTACTTGCCGGGTTGTCCGCAGGAGCACAGGCCTGAAACCCATCGACGACACAAGAAATACAACTCCGCGTTCTCTGCGGTTTGTATATGGATATACTTATGCTGCGGGGTCAGGGATGACCAGGAGCAGCCTCTGCGGGCTCTGCGTTATCCTGTAAACAACGAAAGACCGGCGTCGCCCGGCCTGCAGGAAGACTATTTCACCTGCAAAATATCCGGCAAAAAAATCTCACTCACCAACAACGGCTTGCTGTGCAGATAAAACACCGAACGTCGCCCCCAGATACTCGCCGGTTTGCAGGCCATATCGGCGGTGGCAGTTTGAAACAGACGCTGCCCCGGTTTGATCTGCGCCACTTCCACCTCACCACGGCGCATGGTCGGGTTGGCGAACAACACGGCGCCCAGTGGTTTGTTTTGCAAATGGGCCAGATGTTTTTCCGCCCCGGTCAGGGTCTCGCGGGGAATCACCGTGCGGGCAAACACCCAGGGCTTGTCACCGCAATAGAGTCGCACCTGTCGCACCAGTGCATTGCAGCGGTAATTGATCCGCAAGCACTGTTCCTCGTTCAACATGGGCCGTTGCCAACCTTGCGAGATCACTTCCACCCGAAAGGTGTCATGACAGGCTTGCAGGATGCGGGCCGTCAGTGATGAGGCATCAAACAACCAAAAGTTTTCCGCCGCGGGGATATCTTCGCTGAATAAATGACGGCGCGGACGCCAAACCGGTTCAAAGGCATGCTGGCCAAAACGGTTTTGATGGGGATGCTGCAATGTGCGGCGATGACGTCTAGACCTCGGCATATTGTGTAGCGTTACCTATCCAGCGATTGATGAGAAGTTCAACATTATCAGGGTAAGACTTTAGCAGGATATCGGCACTCTGCATAACCTTGGGTAACAGTGCCTGATCACGTTGCAGGTCGGCAATCCGCAATTGCATCAGGCCCGTCTGGCGGGTACCCAGCACCTCACCCGGACCACGCAGTTCGAGATCCTTGCGGGCAATCTCAAAGCCGTCATTGGTCTCACGCATGATGCCGAGTCGGGCATGGGCATTTTCTGATAACGGGCCGTGATACATCAGCACACAGGCCGAGGCCTGACTGCCGCGCCCCACCCGACCGCGTAACTGGTGCAACTGCGACAGGCCGAGCCGTTCACTGTTTTCGATGATCATCAAGCCTGCGTTGGGGACATCCACCCCCACCTCGATCACGGTGGTCGCCACCAATAAATCCAGTTCTCCGTTTTTAAAGGCCGCCATGGTTTGTTCTTTTTGATCCGCCTTCATGCGGCCGTGCACCAGACCAACCCGAAACTCACTCAGCACCTCGGCCAGCTCACGCGCCGCGTCTTCCGCCGCCTGACACTGCAAGGCCTCGGACTCTTCAATCAGGGTACACACCCAATAGACCTGACGACCTTCACGACAGGCGTGTTCCACCCGTTGCACCACATCATCGCGTCGCTGATCGGGCAACACCACGGTCTCCACCGGCTTGCGCCCCGGCGGCAGTTCATCAATGACCGAACAATCCAGATCCGCATACACCGTCATGGCCAGCGTACGCGGAATCGGCGTGGCGGTCATGATCAACTGATGGGGATGTTGACCGTTCTGCGCCCCCTTCTCGCGCAGCGATAAACGTTGATGCACACCAAAGCGATGTTGTTCATCCACCACAATCAGGCCCAGCCGATCAAACTCCACCTGCTCCTGAAACAGGGCATGGGTACCGACAATCACCTGCGCCTCACCGGCGGCAATGGATGCCAGCGCCTTTCTTCGCGCCGCCGCCTTTAACTTGCCCGACAACCATGCCACGTGTATGCCCAACGGGGTTAACCAGTCACTGAAATTGCGAAAGTGTTGTTCCGCCAGAATCTCGGTGGGGGCCATCACCGCCGCCTGCAGTTTTGCCTCCACTGCATGCAGTACCGCCATGGCGGCCACCACTGTTTTACCTGAACCCACATCACCCTGTACCAGGCGCTGCATGGGAACAGGTTGATGAATATCATGTTCGATTTCACTCACCACCCGTTGTTGCGCACCGGTCAGGGTATAGGGCAAGGCGGTAATGAAATTATTGATCAGTGCGCCGGCACCTTTCAGTACCGGCGCCTGTTGTTGCTGGGAACGATGCCGCAATTTGCGCAGACTCAGTGTATGCGCCAGCAACTCTTCCAAAGCCAGTCGCTGTTGCATCACATGGCGGCCTTCCGACAACACATCCAGCGGTGCATCGGGCGGCGGACGATGTATATAGAGCAGGGCCGCTTTTAATTCGGGCTGATCGGCCTGCCGGATCAGATCAGCGGGCAACAGATCCGGCAAGACCAGCCGATCCTGCGTCAGCAGATCCAGCACCTGATCGGTCAACTTGCGCAAACTCAATTGATGCAGGCCTTCTGTTACCGGATAGATCGCGGTGAGATGCGGTTGCACCTCGGGAATACTGTCCGGATCAACCCGCTGATATTCCGGATGGGCGATCTCCAGCATCTGTTGTCCGACACGCACCTCGCCATAACAACGCACCGTCACACCGCGGGCAAGATTCTGTTGCTGTTGCGCATTGAAATGAAAAAAACGCAAACCGATCATGCCGGTACCGTCACCGATCCGCGACAACAACATGCGCCGCTTGCCGAACTTCACCTCGGTCAACTGTACCTTGCCCTGAATCACCGCCGTATCACCGGGGCGCAATGAACCAATGGGCGTAATCCGCGTGCGATCCTCATAACGCAAGGGCAAGTGGAACAACAGATCCTGCACCGTGTTGATACCCAAATGAGATAACCGCTCCGCCACGCGTGGACCGACGCCTTTCAACTTCGTCAGGGGCAGATCAGCAGTATCAGATTGTCGTGCAGTCTGGTTCATTACGCTTACCCCCTCCCCCTCAGGGGGAGGGCCGGGGTGAGGGGATCAAATTAATATCGTCTCTACTTCACTTCAGCGGCTTAAGCCAACTCCATCATCATTGACAACTTAAGCCAACTCCATAATGGCATCCATCTCCACAGCCGCTCCCTTGGGCAACGACGCCACCCCAATCGCCGCTCTGGCCGGATAGGGCTGCTGAAAATACTCTGCCATGATCTGATTCACCAACGGAAAATGCGTCAGATCGGTGAGAAAGACATTCAACTTGGCCACATCCTGCAAACCACCACCGGCCGCAACAGCCACCGCCTGCAAATTATCAAACACCCGCCGGATCTGCGCCTCCATATCCCCGGCCACCAGCTCCATACTCTCCGGCACCAGCGGGATCTGCCCGGACAGATACACCGTCTTCCCCACCTTCACCGCCTGTGAATAGGTCCCGATGGCCTGCGGCGCCTTGTCGGTATGGATGATTTCTCTTGCCATGACTCACCTCTAATTTATATGTGGAATATGCGATGGGGTATCTTACGATAAACAGCGAGGGGTGTGGTGGTTAAAATTTAGTCAGGTTCTCCATCACCTCACCGTTGACATACGACCGGCCACATCGCAACACGCTAGCTATCCCCTGTCTGTAACATCACGAATTCCATTTCAATTCAGAATGGCATAGGATTACGGATAACAATGGACTAACTGAACACACACCAGGAGTAATAACATGCCGGATCATTTTATTGTTCTCATCGGTGGACCCGGTTTATATGCTTCCTGTGACCCGGCCCACGATAAAAGCTGGAAAAATTATGTCGTCCCCATGCAGATCGCTGCACAGAAAAATCTGTGGAAGAAACAGTCCGGCGAGATCATACATTGGTTTGTCTATGAACCACCCTATAAAAATCGTTGGGATGATGACAGTGAGATCACACTTTCTGAATGGCCTGCCGCAAAACTCTACGATACACCACTGCATAACACACGCAAGGCTGCCGCTGACGCCATAACAAAAAAAGGTGCGCTGAACTACCTGCACCGTATACAGCAGTTTGCGGCAAACCAGGGTATTCGCTATCACGGACTTAAAAAGAAAGGCGATATCTGGACAGAAATTGCCAAACTGCCGGATGGCTCTATCTCAAGGTTCTGGTACAGCGGTCACGCAACGGATAAACATTTATTTCTGAGTCTATCCCATGACAACTCATGTACCCCGATAGCCAATAGCGGAGATTTTATTGAACAGGGAGATATCACGGCTCACAGCCACCTTGCGAAAAAATTTAAATCCGCGTCCGCCACACCATCGAAGTTTTACGGCTGTCAAACTCGCAGCTTTGCAGAAAAATGGCATCAGGTATTTGGAGTCCCCACAGAAGGCTCAACCAACAAAATCACCTTTAGCGTCATCGGCAAAGGCAAGCGCGGACTGAATGTTCTGGAGCGACTTGAAACGGAACAAGCCGGAACCGCTCCGGTTGAATGGAAAACGTTCCCATGAAAGCCACCCTGCTTTCAATTCTGGCATTAACGGCCATGGTGACTGCGTGCAGCAATAACAGTCAGACTCAAACCACGTTCCAACATCTGCGACTGATCCATTATGCCAAGGATTTTCCTCGCTCCGCCGCTTCTCTGGAGCGATGTAAAAAATATCATGACCAGCCGTGTCTGAATAATTATGCCCTGGCGAAATCCGCCAAACAAAAGCTCTTTGACACATCGCGTGCAGAGGCTTTTGCCGCCACCTTGCAGGTTATCCAGCAGGCATGTGCGACAACGGATGCAGATATCAACAACCTGTGTCCCGGTGGCGTTACCGCGCTGGCTTTTTTCTCCTCCGCCGAGGAGGATGCACAGATCCGGCAATTTCTTGCGAATTTAACGCCGGCGACACTGCAGAACATCTTTTCGATGAACAGACACTGGCTGGTGTATCGACATGACGCAGAAAAATGGAAAAGCTGGTTAAACAGCACCGGCCTGGGCAGTGAGACAAAACAGGAAATCACCAACCTGTTAAATGAAAAAAATCCGGACAAATGGCTGGCAGAAATTTTTTAATTGTCCTGCACACGCACGGTTCCGGCTCAAGGTAACATCAGTTAAGTCTGATCCCGCCGCATCACACACACCCGTTGTTTTACCCGGCCGGTCTTTCATGACGGTTTCACTATTCTGGTCTATATTCAAGAAAACAGCACTCTGGTGCACTGTCATGCTTTTAAGGGAAATGGTTCTATGAAAAAACTCTGCATTATTCTTTGTTTGTTGCTCAGCCGGCCGGTATTTGCCGATTCGCCGCTGACATCAACCGATTTCTATCAGGCCTATCAGGATCTGCCGGCGGTACAGATGATCATCAATGACCGGGGCTTATCCGAGAAGAGTGCAGCCCTGCTGGTGGATGACCAGACACCGATGGATCATGCCGCGGCCATGGTCAATGCCCTGGGTTGGGATTTTAACGGTAAGGCCAATGCGGTTCGGTTTGTTGAATTGTTGCGCCAGGTGCGACCGGATATCGCCAACAAAATTGACACCTCCAGTGAGCCGGCCCGCGTGTTGTTCCTGCGCGGGTATATGAAGGCGCTGGATAATTACTTTGATGTTGCCGAGGCGAGCGAGATGGTAAAGCGCGCGCAGGGCAAGTTACCGAATGATTTTACCGTCGCGCTGATTACCACACTGGTGATTGCACAGGATGACAAAAAATATACCTGGTGTGATCGCTATATGTTTCCCACCGGGGTGATACAGCAGTTTCACGGACGACAAAACATGCGCCAAAAAGCGGTGGATATCATTATGGAGTATATGATTCTGTATAAGGAATATTGTGGGAACAAAACACAACCGTAATGTTGAACGGAAGCCGTCGGGCTATGCTGTGTATTTTCTCACCACACATGTCCGGCGATTGTTATTACTATTTCTGACAGGCAAGCCTGTTCCTTTTCTTTCCCATCAGTCTGCCGAAATCAGAAAACAGGCATACAGATCAGTGTGCACCATGATTACCCGATAAAATCATTCAACAATTACATCTTGATAACATCAACATCGCAGCGTTATTTGACTTTGTACTGAATTGTACTATTCGTTCTATGTACGAGAAGTAACCGGCATTAAGTAATTTTTGTTACAGGGAGTTTATTGCCGCTGTATCACAATAGACTCAAACATAACAGCAACAATAACAAATGGAAAATGTTACATGCCCAGAGTCTATGCCTCGCGTTACAATACGTTGATCCCTTTGCTTAATGATCGGATGCTTGCCTACAATTCCGCCAGTGGCGGCTTTGCACTCTGGGAAGCCGACGAATACCTTCGCTTTAACGAACTCAGCCAGGGCGAAACCGACGTCGATCATCAATCCATCGAGGATTTCCTGATGGGTGGTTATCTGGTCGATACCGCGATTGATGAATTCGAATTGCTCCGTCAGGAATACCATGGTCATCGCGCCAATCCCAATGCGGTGATCCTGACGATTGCCCCGACCCTGGCCTGTAATTTTGCCTGTGATTATTGTTTTCAGGGACAGGACAAGCCTGATGAAACCATCAGTGAGGATGTGGCGGAAGCCCTGTTCGACCATGCCCGACGTACCGTTCCCGAGCAGGGTCATTTACATGTCGCCTGGTATGGCGGTGAGCCCCTGGTCAGGATCAAGCGTATCGAACAACTTGCCCGTGAATTTCAGGCGATCTGCGCGGAGAAACAGGCGCACTTTGATTCCATGGTTGTCACCAACGGCTACAAACTGGATGTGGCCATGGTGCAGCGCTTGCAAAAACTTAACGTTAACCTGATCCAGGTGACGCTGGATGGAGATGCGGGTCACCATGACAAGATGCGTTACCTGTTGAGCGGTGCCGCCACCTTCAACAGGATTTTCAATAACCTCAAAGCCATCGCTGCGGCTAACCTGGGCGTGCGCATTCTGATCCGGGTCAACATTGATGTGCGTAATGCGGAAGGGATCCACAAACTCATTGATCGACTGGCGGATAACGGTATCGGCAAGCAGAACAACATCGATATCTATTTCGCGCAGGTCGAGGCCTCGACACCCGGTTGTCACTCGTCCGCTTCCAAATGTCTGTCACGCCATGACTTCAGCGATCTGGAACTGCGCCTGATCTATCATGCCTGGCGACGCAATCTGTCCAATCTGCCCTACCCGCCACGCATGTTGGGTTTGTGTGGCGCAGTCAAGGACAAGTCCATTGTCGTCCTGCCCAATGGTGACCTGCATAAATGCTGGGATACTGTCATGAGCGGCGGTCATCGCACCGGTTCCCTGCTCGAACCGGCCTCTGCGGAAGACGAGAATAATCTGCAACGCTGGGCGGCCTGGTCACCGTTTGATAATCAGGCCTGCCAACACTGTTCAACCTTGCCCATCTGTGCCGGTTATTGTCCCTACAAGTTTATCTATCCGAATGAGACACTGGGTGAAGCCGCCGGCCTGCCCTGTCCCACGTGGAAGTATTCGCTCAAGGACAGATTGATCTGGCAAGCCATGGCATCCGGCGTCATTACTGAAGCAGACTTGCCTGCCGGCATGGGGCAAGACCAACAACACATCATACCGGTGGCTCACACCCGGCCTGTTGCGAAGGAGGGATGTCAATGAAATACATTGTTTCACCAGCCAATGTCAGTGCTTATGCTGCCAGCGGCGCACGGATCGGAATACAGGTGCCGACGACGGCTATGCTAGCCACCGCATGTACGGCGGCGGCACCCTGTAACGCGAAGGCCGGTGCGGGTACCGCTTGTGCCGGTGCCGCCTGTGAGGCGCAAGCCGGTGCAGGTACCGGTTGTGGCGGTGCGGCTTGCGGTGGACAGGCAGGTACAGCAACCGGTTGTGCAGGCGCGGCCTGTGCCGGACAGGCCGGTGCCGGAACCGGATGCGCCGGTGCAGCCTGTGCCGCACAAGCCGGTGCCGGTACCGCCTGTGGCGGCGCAGCATGTAATAACCAGGCCACCGCCGGTAATGCCGGGGCGGCAACGGCGTGCGAAGCACATGCCTGCGCCGCGAATGCCTGCGCGGCGGCAGTATGTGCCGGCAATGCCTGTGCAGGGAATGTCTGTACCGGTGCCGCCAGTGTCGATATGGTTTGCGCAAAAATCTGTATCCCGCCGTTCATCAATACATAAGCGCAAGGCGATCATCCCCAACATATTGCAGGACACGGAAAACCATTTGTAACAGGAGTGAACATCATGAATGACCAGGCTATAAAAATAAAAGTCACGAATGCATCCCATGATGCAGGCAGTCTGCAATCCCTGATCCATGTACAGATTGATAACGACACCGGCAACATTGCCTGCGGTTTTTTGCATGCCGAATTTTTTAAATATGTCGCCTTTGGCCACGGCCACCAACCCAATCCGGAAAAAACCATGGTGCCTGAACCTCCGCCATGGGTGAAGGAACGTTATCCGGGGATGAGCACACCGGCTGAATTTGAAGCGCATGTACAACGAACAATAGAAGTGCAACAAAGCAAGGAGTTTCAATCCGTTGTCAATCACAGTTATGTCAAGGAACTGGAAGAAAAAATCACCGGCAAAACCGCTTCTGCCGGTTACATCCTGAGTGTCAAGGCCGGTGATGCCTTTGATAATATTGCGGCACCATCCGGTTCGGGTCTCTACATCCTGCAACGTCTGTTTCCTGCAGATCCGGATCCATGGCATTACCTTAAAGTCAGCCTTGCCAACAATCAGGGTGAGGTGTTGGCCTGGCAAATCTGGACACCCTGGTAAAGCTCAGATCCACCTGATGGATTGCTGCATATAGTAAAGGCACAAAAGGATCAGCCTGAAACATTGATCACCTTCACGACAGTGTGGTCAGCATACACGATCCCGCAGCTCGAAAAAAATGCCGACGGGCAAGTGATGCCTGTCTATACTTGTAATAGTCAGCGTACCATCATCCAGCAATAGGCAAATAAAACAGGGAGGAAAGCCAGTGTGTATAAAAAACAGTGTCGGGCGTAACGGACAAAATGATCGAGCCGATGTAAAAACAGTGCAGATCCTGCTGAACATGAATATCGGGTCTATCCCCGGCGCCGCCAGACTCAACCCGGATGGAAAAATCGGTGATGCCACCATTGCATTGATCGAAGAGTACCAACGCGTCCTGCGTGGCAAGAGCAATCCGGATGGCAGTGTTGATCCCGGCGGCAATACCCTGAATCACATGCGCAGCCGCATCCCGGCCGGTCTGGATCAAAGCAAAATACACGGTGTGATGATTCACGCGAGTGAAGACACCGCCGCAAAGTTCAGTCCCGGTTTTATCAGCGCCTTGCCCAAATACGAGATCAACACGCCGCTCAGACAGGCACACTTTCTGGCCCAGGTGGCGCATGAAAGCGGTTCATTACGCTATACCGAAGAACTGGCCGGCGGCGAGGCATACGAAGGCCGCGCCGATCTGGGTAACACCCAGCCGGGCGACGGTGTGAAATTCAAAGGGCGCGGCCTGATCCAGCTTACCGGTCGCGCCAACTATACCGCCTATGGCAAGGCAATCGGCGAGGATCTCACCAGCGGTGATAATTACAAAAAGCTTGCGGATGATCCGGCTGTCGCCGTCGATGTCAGCTGCTGGTTCTGGAAAACACACAAACTGAGTGCGCTCGCCGATCAGGATGATGTCCGCGCCATCACCAAAAAGATCAACGGCGGTTATAACGGTCTGGATGATCGCATGGAATATCTGGAACGGGCGAAGTTCTTTCTGCTACCGGCCTGATCCGACAAGTCGAGGTTTCCCGCTTTAAAAACAAAAAACCCCGTCTCCTGCACAGAGACGGGGTTTTCAGTTTGACTATGCGGGATTGTTATTCAGCCAGGGCAACAATCTGATAGTTCTGGTGTTCATCCACATGCAGCACCAGCTGCATTTTGTTCGCCACCGGTTTAAAGGGCTTGTTGTCCACCAGTACGGTTGTCTTTAATGGATAGACACCTTGCGGCATCCCGACCGGCAGAGTGAACTTGAATTCGTTCTGGAATTGTCCACCCTGTTTGGTTTTATCATTCACCACCTTTTTCAATGACTTCAACAGTTTCTTGTTATCTTCGTTGTCATAGATGGAAAACTCTTCCTCGATTTTCACCTGCTTGGTGCTTTTACCACGCACTACAGTCAAATCCGATGCCACCAGTACCGGCTTGCCTGCGGTCACCACCTGACCCGGTTTGACACTGGATTTGTAGGTGACCAGAGTCGGTTTTTTCGGCAGGGATTTGTGCTTGGCGGTATATTGCTTGACGACGCTCTCATCCGAACCAACCTGAGAGGATTTAAATTCAATGATCATGTCATGGATCAGTTTTGCAGCAACACCGATAACCGCGGCATTGAAGACTTTCTTCTTGGTATTGCTTTTCTCACAGGCTTTTTTGTTGGCCGCCTTGCTGCAGTCCTTGGTTCCGTGATCAACCGTCTTGCCGATATCCCCCAGACCAAAACCGGTTGTCAGGAAAAACGCTGTCAGCGCCACTGCCACACCCCTAAATAATTTCACGTTCATACATCCTCCATAAAACATTATTCGATAATGATTGACTTCTTCAGTTTGTCCAATTCACCTTGTGCATCTTTCTTAAGTTTTAATGCACCACGGTGACTTGGTGCAAATTCGAGCGCCGCTTCAGATTTTGCAATCGCACAGCTGTAGTTTTTCTGTTTGAAACATTTCAACCCGGTGGCCAGTACCTTGTCTGCTCGGGCCGTATTCGCCGCGTCCTGTTTTTTGGCGTAGTCAGCTTTTTCAAACAGGGCCTCTGCATCGGCATTGCCCGGTCTGATTGACAACGCCTGTTTGGCCGCTTCAATGGTGCAATCGTATTGACGGTTGTCAAAACAGTCTTCCGCCTTGCCCAATTGGGATTCAAACTGCCCCGCACGCTGCTGTTCCACTTCGGTTTGCGCCTTGACCAGTTCACGTGCCTGTTTTGTCTCGGCACTGTCTGCGGCAATACTTTCCAGTCTGGCCAGTTTGTCTTTCGCACAGGCGACCGATTTGCTTTCCGCCATACATTGTTTGATCGTAATCAACAGGGATTGCCGCAACACATTGATCGCTTCTGCGTGATCCGGCGCGATCTTCAGGATCGCATTGGCATGATCCATGGCACAGTTATAATCCTTTTTCCCCAAACAGTTTTGGGCATTGGTCAGATTCTCATCAATGGCCGTTGTCAGGTTATCCGGTGTGAAATAGCTGGTGTAGATAAACCAGCCGACCACCAGCAGTAATACCGCACTGGCAATTTTAAAGACGGGTGTCTTTTTGACCTGTACCAGACCATCCAGCAATGCCTGGATGGTGGCGGTGCGATCCGCCCGTTTCAGCTGCAAGCCGGCAGACAGGGCCTGCCACTGACGCTTGGAAAGAAAATCGATGCGTTTGGGGGTCAACCCCTCAGCCAGCGCCACATCGGGCGATTTGCGATCATAGGGATGTTTGCCGGTAAAGATTTCATAGGCGATCACCGCCGCCGCATACACATCGTCGGCCGCCGCCGGAGGCTGTCTTTCAATCATCTCCAGACTGGCATAGGACGGTGTCATCGCCCCCAGATCACCGGCATCGAAGTGATCCTGCTGTGTGGCATCAGTGGTGATACGCGCAATCCCGAAGTCCAGCACCTTGGATCCGCTTTCGGTGATGAAGATATTGCCCGGTTTCAGATCCGAGTGAATGATGCCTTTTTTGTGCGCATAGGCAATCGCGGTACAGTAATCATTGATGATCTGCAGGGCCTGTTCTTTCGGCAGACCTGCCGGCTCATCCTGCAGCAACTCATCCAGCGCCTGCCCATTGAGCAGTTCCATGGTCATGTAGATCACATCGCCGTCACGATCAAAGTCATGCACGGTGACAATATTGGGATGTGACAGTGTGTGTGAACGGCTCGCTTCACGTTGCAGGGTAACAAAGGCGTCGGGATGATCCTGGAAATTACTGTTCAGGACCTTGACCGCCACATTGGGGTTGACGTCATTGGCTTCCACCTTGCGCAGGTCCTGGGCCTTGTAGACCGTGCCCATCCCGCCGGAGCCCATGGTGGCCTCAAGCACAAAGCGTTTGTTGAGGATGATCTTGTTTTCCGCCAGAGCGCGATTGGCGTCCTGTTGTGCCTTTATAAAACCTTCGCTGTTGTCCTGTTTGCGCAGGGCATTACTGATACGGGTTAATTCCGCTTCACGGAAGGCGGCGGAGTCGTCGGCTTTGGGTTTAACAACGTCAGCCTGCTCAGGCTGTGTGGCTTTTGGCTGGACGCGGGTTGCGTCATCCGCTTTTATGCGCGTCTTGTCGTCAGATCTGACTCGGGTCTCGTCACCGGCGACTGGTTTTACGATAGTGGCATCGTCTTTTGCGGTGTCCGTCCTGACGACGGTCGCATCGGGATTTGTCTGTGGCGGGGTTTTGATTACCGTGGCGGTACTCTCATCGGTCGCAACGTCCCCGGTCCCTTCCCCCTGTTCCTTTACATCGTCCGTCATCAGCTGTCAAAACTCCATGTCTATGTGACAACACTTCCTGTGAAGTGCTTGTCCATAAAATAATCAGGCTGGAAATCTACTATATAATGGCGATGCAGTAAAGCAACACCATCACATTACGCCGGTGAACAAACTCGACCACCGGCGCTATATTCGAATCCACTAATAGACCACAATGCTGCCGCAGCAGACAAATTCAAGTAAAAAAAATGTGATTTCGGCCGCTGTAAATTGGCACTTGTGTAGAGTTTGGTTCAAAATAATAAACTCAATTCTGATTTGGCAACTGTTTGAAAGGGAGATGCAGCATGGGTCTGTGGGACAAAATTACTGGTGAATTTATCGATGTCATCGAATGGACCGATGACGCCGGCGGCGATACCCTGGTATACCGCTTTCCGACCTATAACAAGGAAATCCAGATGGGTTCCTCCTTGACCGTGCGCGAGACGCAACTGGCCCTGTTTGTCTACAACGGTCAAATCGCCGATCTCTTTTCACCGGGCCGTTACATCCTGGAAACGGAAAACATGCCGGTGATGACCACCCTGCAACACTGGACACACGGCTTTAACTCTCCGTTCAAGTCGGATGTCTATTATTTCAACACTCATCAGTTCACTGATATCAAATGGGGAACACCCAATCCCATCACCCTGCGCGATGCCGATTTTGGTGTGGTGCGGATACGCGCCTTTGGCAACTATTCCATGCGCATCACTGACCCGGTGAAGATGATGAAAGAGATCAGCGCCACCCGTGAGCGTTACACCGTGCAGGACATCGAAGATCAATTGCGCGCCAGCATCATCAGCCAATTCTCCGATTTTCTGGCCGAATCAAAAGTCCCGTTCCTGGATCATGCCGCCAATTTGAACGAATTCTCCGGCGCGCTCAAGCCCGGTATTCAACAGGTCTTTGACCGCTTCGGTTTGGCTCTGGGTGAATTTAATATCATCAACATCTCCGTACCGCCGGAAGTCGAGGCCATGCTCGACAAGCGCACCAGCATGGGTGCGGTGGGTGATCTGAACAAATTCACCCAGTTCCAGACGGCCAGTGCGATCACCGATTTCGCCAAAAACGGCGGCGGCGGTGACGGTCTGGCGGGCGCCGGTGTCGGCGCCGGGATCGGCATGGCCATGGGCAATGCCCTCGCCAATAACCTGCAGGGTAATCAGGGCGGCGGCAGCGGTGGACAGGGCAACGCTGAACCCACCATCATGGTCCGTTGTCCCGATTGCAGCAAACTGAATGCCGAAACCGCGAAGTTTTGTTCAGAGTGTGGTTACAAGCTGATTAAATAAAACGGACGGCAGAAACCACTCATCATGCTGAATTGTCCCGTGTGCGGCGCCCAGGCGCCCGGCAACATGAAATACATCAAGCTGCTGGTCTGTGACCACTGCAAGACCTCGTTGTTTCTGGAAGATGAGGCGGTCAAGCATGTGGGACAAAAATCCGCCATCAATGCGGCGCCTTCGATCTTTGAGCTCGGTCGCCGCTACCGCTATCGCGCCATGACCTTTGAAACCATCGGCCGTATCCAGTTTGATTATGGTGACGGTTTCTGGGATGAATGGTGGGTGCAGAGTGACAGCGGCGAGGGCAAGTGGCTCAGTGTCGATGAAGGCGATATCGCCATTGAGACACCCGTTGAACTGTCTGAGGTACTTGGTAACAACCAGACCCTTCCCGATTGTGAACAACTCCATGTGGGCGGCAAAATCACGCTGGGAAAAATCCAGCTGGAGATCACCGAAATTGATACCGCCAAATGTGTCGGTGTTGCCGGCCTGTTACCGGAGGTGATCTTTCCCGACGAGGAACACAGCTATGCGCACTGTTCCGGCGCCAAGGGGCAGATCTATACCCTGGAGTGCTTTGATGTTCAGAAGCAGTTGTTCAAGGGCAGCTGGATAGACCCGTTTGATATCGAGTTATTCTGACCATGTCTGCAACAAAACTTAAATCCATTAATTGCACCCAGTGCGCCGCCCCCCTCAGCCTGCGCGGCGGCCGCTATGTCGAGTCCATCAACTGCGGCTATTGCGGCGCCGTTTTGGATGCCAAGCACGAATACAGTGTCATCAAAAATTTTGTCAAGGCCAAACGTCCTTACCTGCCCCTTAAGCTCGGCATGAGCGGCAAGATCAAGAATGTCGAGTTCACCATCATCGGTGTCATCGAATTTCAGCATTCCTATGACCACAGCCGCTGGATTGAATATCTGTTGTTTTCGCCGACACACGGCTATGCCTGGCTGGAACATGACCACGGACACTATGTCTTCAGTCGCCGGGTGCGGGATCTGCCCGACGGGGTGATGCAACAATACAAAACCACTTTCAGGGCCCGGGATCGCAAGTTCCAGGTTTATGATTTTTATGATGCCACCGTCACTTTTGTTGAAGGCGAGTTGACCTGGATTGCAGAACAGAAGGACAAGGTACACGTCACCGAAGGCATCGCCCCGCCCTGGATCTACACCATCGAAAAGACCGCGAAGGAAAAGGAATACCTGTTCGGTGAATACATGGACTACAAGGAAATTGAGGCAATCTTCAAACCGGACAGCGCATTGCTCGAACCCGAAGGCGTGCATGGCGCACAACCCTATATCCCGCACCCGTTTGTTGCCGGACTGGGTCGCGCCGGTCTGTTCTTTGCCCCTGTCGCCCTGCTCCTGTGGCTGGCAGTTGTGTTTATGGGCTCAGGTCAACCGGTGTTTCAAGACAGGATCCCTGCTGACGAATACCTTGGCAACCAACAAGGCGCAACACGTAATTTCACCATCACGAACCCGGATCGGCTGGTTGAACTCAATCTCTATTCCGGCTTGTCCAATGCCTGGGGCTGGTATGACATAGAGATACTGCAACACAACGAACCGTTGTTCTCCATGTCGCAACTGATTTCCTATTACCATGGCCGTGAAGGTGGTGAAAACTGGAGTGAAGGTTCGCGCAGCGCCACCGCACTGTTCAGACTGCCGGAAGCGGGTGAATACAGCCTGCGCGTCTGGGGGGAAGGCGGGACCGGCGAGTATGACACCACCGCACAACGGGCCGAACTGGATATCAATATCACCGAAGGTATTATCGTCAGTCGCTATTATCTCTTTTTACTGATCTTCTTCGCACTGATGGTCTACAGCCGCCGCCATTTCCGCAACCGTTTTGAGAAGCAGCGCTGGGGAGATGATGACGATGACTAAACTGGTATTTGTTATGTTCAGCATGCTGACCATGGGCGCGACATATTTAACAATCAATGATATCGGTGTTCTGGAACCGAGTATCGAAAACGCCCGTGAAGGCAGCAGACACAACGGTATGCGCGGTGTCGGCCGCGGCCACTACGGCAAATAAGCAACAATTTACAGCGAGGAGAAACCAATGGAACAACTGATGGCAGAACTGCATTTTTCACATATCGCCTCCACCATCGTCTACAGTCTGATCGGACTGATGATGTTTGCGCTGGGCTATATCATTATCGACAAAATCACCCCCTATTCCGTGCATAAGGAGATCAGCGAGGATCATAACGTTGCACTGGGTGTTATCATCGGCTCAGTGATGATCGCCCTGGGTATCATTATTGCCGCCGCGATAAAATAACACACGCAGAGGTTTCTTCCTTGCCGTATCCCGCTGTCCATGAATGACACCAGCGCGCCGCAGCGCGCCAATACCCTGCTGCTGTTTGCCACATTTATTATCGCTGTCTGTGGTCTGATCTATGAGTTACTGGCCGGCGCCATCTCCAGTTATCTGCTGGGCGATTCTGTCTTCCAGTTCTCGCTGGTCATCGGTCTGTTCATGGCCGCCATGGGCATCGGTTCCTTTCTGTCCCGTTTTGTCACTGAACGCATCATTGAAACCTTTATATTCGTCCAGTGCGTCATCGCCATCGTCGGCGGCTTCAGTGCCTACCTGCTGTTCTTTGCCTTCAGTCATCTGGAAAGTTATCAGGCCTTTCTGTTTTTACTTTGTGTGTTAATCGGTTCACTGGTCGGGCTGGAAATCCCGCTGGTCGTGCGCCTGTTAAAGGAATACCGTGTCCTGCGCCTGAATGTTTCCAATGTGCTCACCGCCGATTATATCGGTGCGCTGGCGGCTTCACTGTTGTTCCCGTTGGTATTGGTGCCGCAACTGGGTTTGTTTCGCAGCGCGTTGCTGTTCGGCCTGTTGAACTGTTTCGTCGCCGCATTGGGGATTTATGTCTTTTACCGGAACCTGCAGCGTGCCCGCACACTCATCGTCACCACCGTCTTGTGCGCCTTGCTGTTGTTAGCCGGTTTTGGTGCGGTGAACAAGATCAGCAGTTTTTTTCAAAACCGGTTGTACGTGGGCGAGATCATCTTCAGTAAAACCACGCCCTATCAAAAGATTGTCCTGACCCGTGACGGACCGGTGCTCAGCCTGTTCCTCAACGGGCAGTTACAGTTCAACAGCATGGATGAATATCGCTATCATGAATCACTGGTGCATCCCGCCATGTCACTGGCGCGTCGACATGATCATATCCTGGTATTGGGTGGCGGTGACGGACTGGCAATCCGCGAGATCCTCAAGTATCCCGACGTCAAAAAGATCACCCTGGTGGATCTGGATAAGGCCATGACCAATCTGTTTCGCGATAACCCGATGTTAAGCAAACTCAATCAGCAATCACTGCAACACCCTGCCGTGCAAGTGGTAAACAGTGACGCCTGGAAATTTCTGGAACAGAGTCAGGATTTTTACGATGTGGTCATTATCGACCTGCCCGACCCGTCCAATCTCTCCATCAGCAAACTCTATACACTCAGTTTTTACAGTCTGCTGGCGCGCCATCTGAGTGCGGATGGCATCATGGTGACCCAGGCCACCTCTCCGATTTATGCCCATCAGGCCTTTTGGTGTATCTACCACACCATCAGCGCCACGCCATCCAAACAACAGCTGAATGATCAACTGCATGCCCTGCCCTATCATGCCTATATCCCGACCTTTGGTGACTGGGGTTTTGTGCTGGCGGCAAAGCACAACATCAAGTGGAACCAAATCAAATTGTCCGTCACCACCCGTTATCTGGATCAGACAACCCTGGCGACCATGCCCCAATTCCCACCTGACATGGCAGAGTCGGATACAGCCATTAACGAGTTGACCACCCATAAACTGGTTCCCTACTATCAGGAAGGGTGGCAAAAATGGTTTCATTAAAAACGCAGGAAGGGTGGCAAAAATGGTTTCATTAAAAACGACTGAAATGTCCGGGCTGTTTATGACAGGCCTGTGTCTGCTCCTCGCACTGACCGTCTGCACAAGGTTGCAGGCCGGTGAACGGGCCGGCATCGCTGTCATGTTCGTCAAGGCGGTCAATCAGAATGACATTGAGACCGTTGCAAAACTCACCGCCGATCAACTTGCCGTACGCACCCATGAATGGCGGCCCGTACCCAACGAATATGCATTTGAATACGGCAAGACCAGTGATTTTCGCCTGCACAACAAGCAGGAAATCCGGGACTTTTTCAAAAGTCATATTCAACAACTCAAGGTCGAATCAGCCGGCCCCATCCGCTATTCCCTCGATCAGCTGCATACCGAATTGGGAGACCTGGCTGCAATCTGGCAGGACCTGCACATCTTCCTGTTTCAGAGAGGGATGGGCGATGTGGAACACATCTTTGTGGTGGGTGTAGACCGGGATAATCGGATCAGGGGAATATATTACAATTAACTTGAGCAACAGTAGTTCATCAGAATATTACGATATATGGTCTCGACCCGACATGATCAAGCTGCTCAAGCGCAATAAAAAAACGAAATTTTTTTGCCCGCCAAAGTCTCTTGTGTACAATGACCCGGGCATGGAAAGAACTTGCTTTTAAATTGTTACCATAAGGAGTAGATGAAAATGAGTGCTTTTTTTAATGTCATCCTGATCGGTATCGGTATACTGTTTATCGTTGTACTGTTCAGATCATTTCGTTTCGTACCGCAAAATACCGCCTACGTGGTAGAACGGTTTGGTAAATACAACAGAACCATGGATGCGGGTTTTAACGTTCTTTTCCCTGTTATTGATAAAGTTGCCCACAAGCCGACACTCAAGGAACAGGCGCTGGATGTCCCCAGTCAGGCAGCCATCACCAAGGATAATATCTCGCTGGTGGTTGATGGCGTGCTCTATCTGAAAGTGATCGATCCCTACAAGTCCTCCTATGGTGTGGAAAACTACCGCTATGCGGTCACCCAGTTGGCCCAGACCACCATGCGTAGTGAAATCGGTAAAATCGAGCTGGACAAGACCTTCGAGGAACGCGAAAACCTCAACATCAATATCGTCGCCGCCATCAACGAGGCCGCCGGTCCCTGGGGCGTGCAGGTATTGCGTTACGAAATCAAGGATATCGAACCACCCCGCTCCGTACTGGAAGCCATGGAACGCCAGATGAAGGCCGAGCGTGACAAGCGAGCCGCCATCCTGGAATCGGAGGGCGAACGCCAGGCGGCCATCAACGTAGCCGAAGGTGATAAACAGGCCAAGGTACTGGCCGCCGAAGCTGACAAGGCCCAGCAAATCCTGAAGGCGGAAGGTGAGGCCCAGGCCATCATTGCGGTGGCGGACGCCAAGGCCAGGGCGCTGGAAGTGGTGGGTAATGTCGCCATCTCTGAGCAGGGCCAGAAGGCGATCCAGCTGGAGCTGGCCGGCAAGGCGATTGCCGCCAAAGAGGCCATTGCCAAAAAATCTTCCGTGGTGCTGTTGCCCGACAACCAGACCAGCGCTTCCAATCTGGTGGCAGAGGCCATGACCATTATCAACACGCTGAACAAGAAGACCGGCGACGGAGGTTAAACCATGGAGTATTTGAATGCTAACCAGGGTGTCTTTTGGCTGGGTTTAGGCTTCCTGATGATTGTGCTGGAGGTGCTGGTCTTCGGCTTCACCACCATGCTGCTGGTTTTTGGCGGCCTGGGGGCGCTCACTACAGGTATCCTGATGCAGATCGGTATCCTGCCCAATGACTGGATCTGGGGATTTGGCGCATTCGGTGTCTTTACCGCCGTCTATACCAAAGCCCTGTGGAAGACCCTGTTGCGCCTGCAAAACGACTCCCGCCAGACCACCCAAACCAGTGACATGATCGGTCTGGACTTCGTCACTGAACAGGAGATCACCCTGCTGCAACCGGGTACCACCCGTTATTCCGGGGTGAACTGGAAGGTGGAGATCGACAAGTCCGCCGGCACCAATACCATCCCCGCCGGCACCCGCGTCGAAGTCGTCTCGCTGGACGCCGGATTGTTTCGTGTGAAACCACACTAATTATATCGAAACCATCACCGGTTTTATCACTCAACCCGACAAGACCTCCACCACACCATCACCGTGTCGTGGAGGTTTTTTTATTTCAACATATCTCACCATAATCCATATCTTGCAGGCGGGTATAAAAAATGGCGCATGGCAAAGTATTGGTATAGTCTTAATCAGCAGACCACACACAGAAAATAACAATTAACCGTGTTCTAAGGAGAGATATCGTTGGTTGAATTCAACATTATCATGCTTAAGCTCACTGCCGCCCTCGGACTCTCCGTGGTGGTTGAACGTGTCACCGGCTTCCTGACCAACATCTTCAGTTACTTTCCCATCAACGAAACCCTGCCCGCGCCCATCGAAAAATCCGCCAAGCAAAAAGAGATCAACAACCTCAAGGCGATTACCGAATCCGGCTTGACCGCCGAGCAACAGGAAGCCGCCGCCGAGGCCCTGGCCAAACAACTGGATGAAGCCATCCGCAACAACAATACCGCCGAAGCGGAAAAGTTACGCACCGAACTGGCCGGCTATACCCGTGACCGCGAATGGAATGAGGCAGTCCCCAGTCATATCATCGCCTGGCAACCGGCCACGGCGCCCAACGACTCACGCGTCTACCGTGAAGTCGCCCTGCATGCCGTTGGGCTGTTGCTCGGCATCGGCCTGGCGGCCTACTCCGATTTACAACTGTTCCATGTCCTGCTCGGTACTTCATCCGTCATCCATTTTTCAGCAAGTCTGGATTACATCTTCACCGGCCTGTTAATCAGCGCCGGCAGCGGCCCGGTCAACGTCCTGATCACCTTTATCTCACAACGCAAGGTCTCTGTCGCAACCGATGAGATCAAGGCCGGCGAGGACAAACAGGAAAAACAAAAAACCGCCCGCATTGAATCCACCGGTAATCACGACAAACCCGCATTGCAAAAGGCCATGCATGATGCCGACTGGGTGCACATCCCGTATCAGGGCGGTGTGGACCGGGACAGCCTGGAGTTTGTGCACAAACGCAAGGCCGATCCCGATATGGTGATCTTCCACCACACCGCCATGCGACGCGATGCCGCATTCGATGATGTGGTGCGTGTTATCAAGAGTCGCAAGGACAGCAAGGGCAATCCCTGGTTGACCGGCTATAACTGCGTCATCACCGAAGACGGTGTGATCCATCCGTTCTGTCGCTGGGATCGCTACGGCAGTCATGCGGCCGGCTATAATTCACGTTCACTGGGCCTGGCCTTTAACGGTAATTTTGAAACCAATCGCGATGTCCCCTACGCCAACCATGACGGACGCTACGGCCCCTCCACACCATCGGATCCACAACTGGAATCCGGCGCACGCATTGTCGCCCTTTGGGCACATATCTATCCGGGTATCTCACCCACCTTTGGCGCCGGCGGCTCAATCATTCCGCACAACCTGATCTCCGATAAAGGTTGTCCCGGCAGCGCCTTCCCCTATCAGGACTTTTATGATCTGGTCCTGTATTACTACAAGGCCTGGGAGAATTCCGATACCGCCAAAGGGGAAATCAAAAAATTCATGCGCCGCCCTTACCTCTACACGGGAGGTGACAACAAATGACAGATGCACTCACTCAGGCAACTGTATTTTTCACACTGGTGCTGGCCCTCTCCCTGCTGACAGAACGGCTCATCGAAATGGTCAAGGTGCTGTTTGATTACCTGGATCTGAAGCTGGGCTGGGACAAACACTGGTCACACCGTGCCGAGAAACTGCACACCAAACTGAAGAATATTCTTGGTTACATGATGAAGACCAAACCGGCCTTGCAGGAAAAGGTCCTGGCACGTTACAAGGACAAGGTGGTTGATGAGAACAGCGCCGTGCTGGTCATCTCGGGCGACAAGATCCGGGTTGTCTTCACCCAGCTGGCCGCCAAGTTCATTGGCATCGCCTTCGGTATCTATCTGGCCTACCAGTTCCGAATCGACCTGTTTAATTACGTCCAGGTGGGCAAATCACTGCATGTGGTTGAAGAGATCCTGAGCGATAAAACACACCTGCGAATCATTTTATCCGGCGTCATCATCGGGCTTGGTTCGGGGCCGGTCCACAAGGTCATTACCACCATCGAGCGCAGCCGCGAAAAAGCCCGCAAAAAGGCGGCGGCCCAGGGAGGTGCCTGATGCAAAGTTTGCTTGATACAATTTTACACCTGGAATCGTACAAGATCCTCGCCTTCATCCTGCTGGGTGTCGCCATCTGGGCCGGCATCAGGAGTGTCACCTCAGGCTACTCCAAAGGCTGGCTGGTATTCATGGGAGTGGCACTGGGTGGATCATTTATGTTATTTCTGCTTGGCCGGTTCACCAAAAAATTGCGTGCCGATGTGGAAAAGATCCAGCAGGAACGCAATCAGCTGGATGACTTCATCGAAAAACAAAAAGCGGAGCTGGCCAAACAACAAGCCGATACCGCTGAAAAACAACGTCAACTGGACATTCTTGCCGCAGCGGCGCAACGCTCCAGCGAAGAAAAAGCCCGCACCGGTCAGGAACTGGAGGAAACCATTAATGAACTTACCCGCAAATACGGCCTCTAGCGGTCTTTTGTTTGCACTCTTGCTGACAACCGGCATCCCCTTTGCCCGGGCGGCCTGTGATAACGGCACCGCAACGGAGCGCAATCAATGCCTGAACGCACTGGTTGCCGAAATGAAACAGGACATGCGAACGCTCATCGACAAGGCCAAAGCCGACAAGGCGGCAAGTGACAAGGCACTGACCGACAGCAAGGCCGTCAACGACAAACAAACAGAAGTCATCAAGTCACAGGAAGCGACCATAGCCAAACAGAAAACCATCATCGACGCGATGGACAAGGATCGTGACCTGGCCAATCAACAGGTCAGCAAACTGAAACTTTGTTGCCAGATCAATCCCAACAACCTGCCCCTGCGCTTCAGTGTCGGCGCCGGCGCCACCAAATCGGGTGACGAATATGAAGGCGCACTGCTGTTCACAGTCGGCTATCAACGACTGAATGTGCACGGTTTATTGCAGGATAACAACAGCGGTCTAATCTTTGGTTATCAATTTTAGGTGAGCTGAATGGTGCATGGCGCAGGCTGTCGCAAAGGATTGAGATGAAACTTTTCACCACCATTCTCGTACTCTGCCTGTTCATGACCCTTAGCCGGTACAGTCTGGCGGAAGAACCGGAAGTCGCCCTGCAAAAAGAAGAACTCAAATCCATCTTTCGGGAATGTAATATACACATCAACCAGATCAAACGCCGTTTTTGTCTGGAAGACAAATCCCGTTATACCCCCTTCTCACTGCTGCCCCATAAACCAAACTATTTTCTCTTTTCCAACAACAAGGATTTGCACCAGGAAAACCCTGCCCTGCAGGACACCGAGATCAAATTCCAAATCAGCTTCAAATCGCAAATCATGACCGGCTATGATCGCCAATTACGACTCTATGCCGCCTATACACAACTCTCATTGTGGCAGATGTTCAATTCACACCAGTCTTCACCGTTTCGTGAATCCAACTATGAACCTGAACTGATGCTCTACTGGCTGATAGATCAACCGCTCTATGGCGACTGGTCACTGGAATTAATCAACTTCGGCATATGGAAACACCAGTCAAACGGACAACCCGAAGCCACCTCACGCAGCTGGGATCGGAACTATGTACAACTCACCTTTGCCAACCATCCCTTCTATTTTGACGTCATCGCCTGGCACCGCATTACCGAACCGCTCAAGGCCTTTCCCGGCGATCCCATCGGCGACGACAACCCCGACATCGAAAAATACCTCGGCCACGGCGAATTACGCCTGATGTATCACACCGGACGCTCCATGATCGGCATCATGCACCGCAACTCATTGGGCAACACCCATCGAAAAACCTGGGAGCTGAGTTACTCACTGCCGGTCGATGATCGCAACCGACTGCGAGTCTATTTTCAGTATTTTAAGGGTTATGGCGAATCACTCATTGACTATAACGTTGAGCGGGAAAGGTTTGGGATTGGGGTGATGTTGTCGGAGTGGTTGTAGTTTTCCGGTTTGGTTTTTTCCTGTCGCTGCGTGGTTTTCATTTGTCACTTTTGTTCATTTAATGTTGCTTATTCGCCCGCCGCTGCGCGTCTTTGGCATGGGGCATGTGTTTATTCAATGTTTTTTTTCGCCCGCCACTGCGTGGCTGAGGCGAGTGACTTTCTCTTGCGCGGCCAAGAGAAAGTCACCAAAGAGAAGGCCGCCCTTGCTGCCCTAAACCCGTGATTGGTTTTGATTTTTGCCTGTGTTTGACAAAAGGGCCTTCCCTGGCCCTTTGTCAAACTGCGACATCCTGTCGCTACGCTATCAATGCAAAAATTAAATCCAATCACAGGGCAGCAAAGGGACTGATCCTCGCAGCAAGGTTTATGCTTATCGATATGCCTGCTTTAAACATGATATTCAGGGGTGGGATCATTCCCCTTTGGCTGGTGCGCGGTGAAATTTGGCTTTTAGAATAAATAAGCAGGCAGTATGGATACTGCCTTGTGAGCAGCCGGGCCAGGGAGGGTCCGTCTGCGAGCCTCACGATGAAAGCCAAACTTCACAGCAAGACTGCACCAGCCGGGGCGGCCTTCTTTTCGGTTCCTTTTCTTGGCCGCGCAAGAAAAGGAACCCGGCTGTTCGGCCGGGACCGAACACCAATTAAAGCATCGCGCAGCGATACACACTAAATAGAAATCAAACTAGAAAAACTCCAGCGAATTATCCTCTTCCTCCACCTTCCCAACATCCACATCCTCACCCTTATGGGCACGGTATTCCTCCACCATGGTGTAGCGTGAATAGAGTTTATCCAGCCAGGCTTCCACATCGATGGCGGTTGCGGTGGCGGCGGCGTGGTTTTTCGCGAGGTGTTCATGCAGGGCGGTGATGTCATCGGTAACATGGATGAGGATCTGGGAGGTCTTGTCCTGGTATTGCAGTGCAACCAGAATCTCATAGATTTCATTTCTGATGTTGCTGCTCTCCACCAACAATATTTCTGACGATTTACTCAGACTCAGGGCCAGCATGCGGAAGCGTTCATACAGCGACATGGTTTTGTTGGACTGCCGGGCGAGGTCATCCGGTCCATGGGCGTTCATGTTGGTCTGGGCGATGACCTCATCCATTTTCTGTTCCAGCAGGTGGATTCGTTCGCCTACGTCCTTGACCATTTTTTCCGAATGTTCGGACAGTTTGCGAACTTCCTGCGCCACAATGCCAAAACTCTTGCCTTGTGAACCGGCGCGTCGTGCTTCAATGGAGGCATTGATGGCCAGTACTTCGGTCTTGCGCGATACGGCCATCACCGATGAAACCACTTCTTTCATGACGTTGGTTTGATCTTTCAATTGATTGATCTTTTCCAGCAGTACCGACTTCACATCAATCGCTTCTTTCAGTGTGTCGAGCATTTCCGCCAGTTCCTGCTGACTGATCATGCCGGTTGAACCTTCGTCACGCTGACCGATGTTACTCACACCGTCATTGGAATAGCTGACCGATGCCTGAATGGCTTCGTTCAGTCGTCTTGATATGCCGCCAAACTGTTTGGCCAGTGCCTTGACCGCCACTTCCGATTGCTGTCGCGCCGATTCGATTTGCCGGTTCCAGATCGGTAACACTTCACGATTCAGATCATCCACACCGGCAGCGCCGGGACCTCGCTCAACCGTTGCAGTCTGTTTGTCATTTTGAGTCTGCCCGGCGGTACGGGATGATGGTTGCACCGAACGTTTAACCAGCCATTGCGCCAGCATGGCCGTGATCAGAAATACCGGTAACAGGATCAGGACAGAGATGTCAAAACGCTCAATGACATAACCTTCACCAAAGAACGGCAGGAAAGAGAGATCGACATCTTGCAGGATCAATGCGTCGCGCCATACCGCCTGCACTATCAACGGCACCAGCATCACCAGCGCCGCACCCTTGTGCAATGAAGGAAACCGGATAAAGCGTCCGATACGGAATTTATCGAGATATTGTCGGAATTGCAGTCTGGCCAGTTTTCTTTTCATCATGAATGACTTTGTTGTTCTCTTCACGCGACTTCCCCGTTACACAGCAGGACTGCCGGCGACCTGTCAGTACCGATAAACCCGGGCATCATCGACAAATGATTTACTTTATTTATGTAATGAATAAGCAAAACCGGCTCGTCAGAAATGCAATCCTGCTATCTACGGCATCGGCTCAAAGCAGGCTTTTCTTTAGGCTGCCTGTTTTAATGGCATATTCGGGATGCGGGCTTCATCCCTCGCGAAGGAAGCAGGTCGGACTTATTTGTGCAGGCGTGTTATACGTTCAACCACGTCGATACGGCGGATCCGACGGATGATGAGCGCCAGGTGCTTGCGGCCGTGTACCGCAACGGTGAAGGAGAGGCTGGAATGGATCCCGTCGCGGGTCTCCATGTTGACGTTTTCAATATTGGCATTCATTTCGGAGATGGCGGCAGCGACCGTCGCCAGCACACCGCGCTGGTTGTTGACCAGAACACGCAGGTCCACCGGGAAATCCCCTTCCGCCTCTTCGTCCCATTGTACGTCGATCCACTTCTCCGGCAACTTGCGAAACTCGGCGGTGTTTTTACAGCCCTGGGTGTGGACCACAATGCCGCGACCGGCCGTCACAAAACCGAGGATGGGATCGCCGGGAATGGGTCGACAGCATTTGGCCAGCGTGACAACGGCCCCTTCGGTGCCTTTTATCATCAACGGGTGGTTCATCTTGTGTTCGGCCTCCGGCAGGCTGCCGAAATGCTCCTGCACCAGATTCCGGGCCACCAGGGCGGGGATGCGGTTGCCCATGCCGATCTCTTCCAGCAGATCAGGCAGCTTTTTCAGGCCGAAGTCCTTGAGCAAGGATTTGATCTGTTCCGGATCGATATCGCCGGCGGACAGATTATAGGTCGCCAGACTTTTCTCCAGCAGGCGCTGGCCGAGCGCAATGGACTCATCCCGTTTCAGGTTCTTGAGGAAATGGCGAATGGTGGAGCGGGCCTTGGCGGTCACCACAAAATCCAGCCAGGCCGGGTTGGGTCGGGTGCCTTTGGCGGTGATGATCTCCACCGTTTGGCCATTCAGTAACTCGGTCCGCAGCGGCATGAGGCGACGGTCAATTTTCACCGCCACACAGTGGTTGCCCACATCGGTATGCACCGCGTAGGCGAAATCGACGGCGGTCGCGCCACGGGGCATTTCCCGAATTTCACCGGTGGGGGTAAAGACGTACACCTCGTCGGGGAAGAGATCGATCTTGACGTTTTCCAGAAACTCGATGGAGTTGCCCGCGTTCTGCTGGATCTCCAACAGGCTGCTCAACCACTGGCGCACCCGGGTATGGGTACTGGTGTTGGAGGAATTTTCCTTGCTCTTGTACTGCCAGTGGGCGGCAATGCCCGCATCGGCCACTTTTTCCATGTCCTCGGTGCGGATCTGTACCTCAATGGGTACGCTGTAGGGACTGAATAACACCGTGTGCAACGACTGATAGCCGTTGACCTTGGGTATGGCGATATAGTCCTTGAAGCGGCCCGGCACCGGGGTAAACAACCCATGCACGGCACCGAGCGCCCGATAACAGGTATCCACCTTGTCGACGATAATGCGAAAGGCGAACACATCCATCACTTCATTGAACGAAAGGTGTTTGGTGCGCATCTTGCGATAGATGCTGTAGAGGTGTTTTTCCCGGCCCACCACCCGTCCCGGCAGACCTTCCTGCTCCAGTCGGGTCTGGATGGCGCCCTCAATCTTGCTGACGATTTCGCTGCGGTTGCCCCGCACCCGCTTCATGGCATCTTCCAGCACCTGATAACGCAGCGGGTTACTGGCCCGGAATCCCAGGTCTTCCAGTTCCAGGCGGAGATTATGCATCCCCAGACGATTGGCGATGGGGGCGTAGATCTCCAGGGTCTCCTTGGCGATGCGCCGGCGTTTGTCCGGCCGCATAACATCCAGTGTCCGCATGTTGTGCAGGCGATCCGCCAGCTTAACCATGATCACACGGATATCCTGCACCATGGCCAGCAGCATCTTGCGGAAGTTTTCCGCCTGGGCCTCGGCCTTGCTTTCAAACTCGATGTGGGTCAGCTTGCTCACCCCGTCCACCAGCGCCGCCACCTCTTCACCGAACTGCTCGGCAATGGTGTCCCGCGCCATGTCGGTATCTTCAATCACGTCATGCAGGATGGCCGCCACAATGCTCTTGTGGTCCATGCGCATCTCGGCGAGGATTTTGGCGACAGTGATGGGGTGAAAAATATAAGGTTCACCGCTTTTGCGGTGTTGGCCTTCGTGGGCCTCGGCCCCGAACAGGTAGGCCCGATAGACCTCGGCTACCTCTTCGGGGGCGAGATATTCTTCAAGAATTTCACACAGGTGGCTGATGCGAAAAGCCTGGTTGCCCTTCGCCTTGATGTGGACATGTGTGGGTGTGGCGTTAATTTAACGCCTCCTGCAATTACTCGTCTTCGTTTTTTAACGCCGGTGTTTCGGCCGTGGCTTCAATGATTTCATCACTGGGGTTGGCCTCTGCACTCATACCGGTGGCAACCATCTCTTCCGGCTCAGCCGCAGGCGGTGCCTCTTTTTCTTCCAAAATCTTGTTGGTGACGAAGCCTTCTGCGATTTCACGCAGGGCAACAACGGTGGGTTTGTCGTTTTCCCATTCCACCATCGGCACTTTGCCCATGGCGATCTGGCGGGCGCGCTTGCTGGCGACCAGCACCAATTGGAAACGGTTATCAACATTATCCAGACAATCTTCTACAGTCACTCGTGCCATAAAACTTTAAGCTCCATATTGCCTGCCGAACGGCAAGCCAATGAGAATTCAGGGGTGGAAGACAAGTATACCGGCCAATATAGGCTTATTCCAGCAGTCCCTGCAGCAAATCAGCCTGCCGCCGGGTTTGGGCGGCCCGGCGCAGACGGCGGGACGTCACAATCGCCTGCAATTCGGCCAGGGCCGTGTTGAAATCATCATTAATGACCAGATAGTCGAACTCGCCGTAGTGGGATATCTCGTTTCGGGCATCCTGCATCCGGCGGTCGATGATCGCCTCGCTGTCCTGGCCCCGACCGGTCAGGCGTTCACGCAAGGCCTCCCGGGAGGGGGGCAGGATAAATATGCCCACGGTATCCGGCATCAACTCGCGGACCTGTCTGGCGCCCTGCCAATCGATTTCCAGAATCACATCCCGACCGGCCGCCAGCTCCGCCTCGATACCTGCCTTTGAGGTGCCATAGTAGTTATCGAACACGTTGGCATGTTCCAGAAAGGCCGCTTCAGCCACCATTTTTTCAAACGTGGGAATATCAATGAAATGATAATGGACGCCGTTCTGCTCACCCGGCCGCATGGCGCGGGTGGTATGGGAAACCGAGACGTTGATATCGTGCATTGCTTGCAGCAGTGCGGAGACCAGACTGGACTTGCCCGCCCCGGAGGGGGCGGCAATGATGTATAAAGTGCCTATTGCGGATTGTGTTTCTGACATACAAAAATAGCTTTAACTTTGTTTAAAACTTTTTCACGATACCAACCCGCAGACTGGTTTCCGTGAAATCCACTTTGTGATCAAACCCGGCTCCCGGCAGTGTTGTTGCGTGTGACTGTTCATCAATCGCAGCGTCATACTGGCTGTACGTCACATCGGCGCGCAACAACCAGTCACCCGACATCTTTTTCTCCATGCCGCCGCCAATCACATAGCCCAGGGCCCACGTGCTCTTGTCCAGAGGAATGGTGATTGGCTGATAGGTATCCGTAAAGAGGAAATGGTAATCAAACTGACGGAATGCGATGCCCAGCACACCATAGTAAAGGGTATCATTCACGATATAACCCAGACGGGGACGGATCGCGATGCCTAAATTTGATTTAATCGTGCTGTCCATTTGAAAGGTATGGGCCGGCTGGGAGACATAGGTTGTCGGTCCAATATTAAATTTTTCCTCAAAGGGTGACATAAACAAGCCCAGCTCAACGCCGACAACACGATCCGCCGTTTGCCAGCTCTTCCCTATAAACAGATCCAGCGTTGCGCCGGTTGCCTCCAGCTCCCGCGCCATCAGCGGGTCAAGCTGTGTCTTGTCCGTGGGATTAAAATAAGTTACAACGTCGGAGATAATCGTAGATGATGATGCCGCTTGGCCGGCGAATCCGCCGCTCACACCAAAATATGTCCCGTCCCATGTTGCTGCCGCGCCTGTATTACAGGCTGCCATCCACGCCATGATTGCCAGTACTGTTGTAACCGTTTTTCTTATCATTACCTTCTCCTTGAATAAGTATGACCAGTCGCAATAATCCCGATACCTGTCAGAATCGACAGCTGAACCTGTGCGGGATTTCGCCAAAGTATAGGCAAGCGTTTTCAGATTGTCTGTGTAGACAAAAAGCGGGTAGAGGTATTACTCGATGTTTTGTACCTGTTCGCGGGCCTGCTCGATCAAGACCTTTAATTCTACCGAGGTTTTGGTGGAGGCCTTGTCGACAGATTTGGAGCCCAGGGTATTGGCCTCGCGGTGTAACTCCTGCATCAGAAAATCCAATCGTCGGCCCACCGGTTCATCCATGGCCAGCACACCCTTGATCTCATCCAGATGCGTCAGAATACGATCCAGCTCTTCTTCCACATCCATCTTTTGCGCCATCATGGCCGTCTCCTGAGCCAGCCGCGCCTCATCCACACCGGCCTTCAATTCATCCAGACGCTGCTTCAGCTTGTCGGTCCACTTTTGCATGATCTCCGGCAGAACAGCCCGGATATTCTCCACCTCGGCGCGGATCGCATCACTGCGTTGTTCGATGAGTTGTTGCAGCTTTTCGCCTTCCCGTTCCCGATTGGCGATCAGATCATCCAGCGCAGTCACCAGTGTTGTCTCCAGGGCCTGATGCACCGGCGTCATATCCTGTTGCTGATATTGCAACACACCCGGCCAGCGCAACACATCCAGGGAATTGATGGGCGAGGGATTATACAAGAGTGCATCCACTTCGCGGCTGGCCTTGGCCAGATGACCGGCCAGTTCCTTGTTCACCGTGAAGGCATTTTGTGTCTGCTCGGCCTTGTTGAAACGAATATTGCATTCCACCTTGCCGCGCGCCAGCTTTGTGCCGATCAGCTCACGCAGACCGGGTTCCAGACTGCGCAACTCTTCCGGCATGCGGATGGAAACATCCAGATAACGATGGTTCACCGTTCTCAATTCAAGGGTTAATTCACCCCAGTCACCGGTGGTTTCCTTGCGTGAAAAGGCGGTCATACTGCGTATCATGGCGGTGTCTTCTTTGCTGTTTATCAGTGAGTCAGTTCGTCTATACTGTATCGAACATAACAGGAAGGTCCCGGTTGCTGCATATTGCCCGCGACTGACCTGAATCATAACCCAGACGACCATAACAATATATGTCCAGGATTGAAAACGCTCTGCCCGAAGGGAGCAAGATCGACAATTTTATCGTTGAAAAAACCCTCGGCGGCGGCGGGTTCAGCATTGTCTATCGCGCTCGTTCTCTGGCTGACGACACGCAGGTGGTGATCAAGGAATATCTGCCCCACGGTATCGCCACGCGCAACAGCAATCTGCAGGTGATCCCCCTCAGCGAGGATCAGGCCGATCGCCTCTCCCATGGCCGGCGTCTGTTTTTTCAGGAAGCGGGGACCCTCACCACCCTGAAGCATCCCAACATTGTCGATGTAAAAAACTTTTTCCACGCCAACGGTACGGTTTACATGGTGATGGATTACGAGCAGGGTGTGAATCTCCAGTCCTACATCAAGAAACACAAAGGCAATCTGAGCGAACGCTTTTTGAACATCGTCTTTATCCCCTTGCTGCATGGTCTCGGCGTGATCCACAGCAAGGGACTGCTCCATCTCGATATAAAGCCGGGCAATATCTATTTGCGCGCCGGCGGCAATCCCCTGCTGCTGGATTTCGGCGCGGCCCACGAGATGATGCACACCCGCCAGTTTCAATCCAATCAGGTGGTCACGCCTGGCTTCTCGCCCATTGAACAACTGGACCCGGCCGGGTATGTGGGTCCCTGGACCGACATCTACGCCATGGGCGCCACCATGCGCACCTGCATCGAAGGCTCGCCGCCGCCGGCCTCACCGGTCCGGCGTGAAAAGGAGATCATGAAACCGGCGGCTGCCGCCTTTAAAAAACGTTATTCAGCACAGATGCTCAAGGCCATTGATGCCGCCATGGAGGTCGATCCCATGGCCAGACCACAGTCGGTAGCCGAGTTGCTGGCCCTCATGCCGCGACCGGAAACCGAACCGCTGAGTGATGCGGAATTTTCCCGAGAGTAGTTATGCAATATATCGTCAGTCAGGCAAGCCTGGTCGGAGACCGCAGCAAAAACCAGGATCGCGTCGCTTTGCTGGAAAAAGATCAATCGGTGTTAATGGTGCTGGGTGACGGTCTGGGCGGTCGACCCGGCGGTGAACTGGCGGCCCAAACCCTGATCGATTCCATCACCCGAGACTTCAACAAACAGGCATTTCCGGTGGAACATCCCAACCGGTTTCTACATGAGCTGATCAACAACGCCCACACCGCCATCAACCGACTCGGCAAGGTGCAGCAGCCCCCCATCAAACCCGGCACCACGGCAGTACTGGCCTTCCTGCAGGAAGGCAGACTCTGGTGGACCCATGTGGGCGACAGCCGCTTCTACCTGTTACAGCACAATCAGCCGGTCTTCCGCAGTCAGGATCACTCGGTGGTGGAAAATCTGGTCCAAAACGGTCAGATCACCGAAGACAAACTCAGCGAACACCCCCTGCGCAATGTGGTCACCCGCTGTCTGGGCATGACCGACACACCGCCCATCCCCACCATCAACCGCGAAATCAAACTGCGCGCCGGTGACATCGTCCTGCTCTGCTCCGATGGATTCTGGGAACCGCTGTCGGAAGAAACCATTTTAAAGACCATCTATCGCGGCAAACTGGCCGACGCCCTGGCGGAGCTGGCCGAAAAGGCCACCCTGATCAGCGCCCCGGAAAGCGACAACACCAGCGCCATCGCCCTGCAAATCATGTCCCTGCAACTCACCCAGCGGGCCAATCCGGGTCGAAGTCCCGGGACAGGTCCGATATAATCCCGCCTCCCAAACCCCGACTATATATATTAAGGAATCCCCTATGCGACCCAGCGGCCGAGCGCCTGACCAATTACGTCCCATCCAACTGACCCGCAACTACACCAAACACGCCGAAGGCTCTGTGCTGGTGGAATTCGGTGACACCAAGGTCATCTGCACCGCCACCGTGGAAGACAAGGTCCCGGGATTCCTGCGCGGACAGGGCAAAGGCTGGATCACCGCCGAATACGGCATGCTGCCCCGCTCCACCGGCAGCCGCATGGGTCGTGAAGCGGCTCGCGGCAAACAGGGCGGCCGCACCATGGAAATCCAGCGCCTGATCGGCCGTTCACTGCGCGCCGCCGTGGACCTCGGCAAACTGGGTGAACACACCATCACCATCGACTGCGACGTGATCCAGGCCGACGGCGGCACCCGCACCGCCTCCATCACCGGCGGTTACGTCGCCCTGGCCGACGCCATCAACTACCTGCTGGAAAACAAAAAGATCGACAAGAACCCGCTCATCAACCAAATCGCCTCCATCTCGGTCGGCGTCTTCAACGGCACACCGGTCTCCGATCTGGACTATGCCGAAGACTCCAACTGCGAAACCGACATGAACATCGTCATGAACGACAAGGGCGGCTTCATCGAAATCCAGGGTACCGCCGAAGGCGACGCCTTCAGCCAACAGGACCTCGACGCCATGCTGGGACTGGCCAAGGATTCCATTGCACAATTAATGGCAAAACAGACCGAGGCATTGAGTCAGTAACAACAGGCCTGCGCCTGTTACGTCGAACAGCGTATAACGCAGAGCACACGGAGTGAAAAAACAATGAGCAAAAAAATTGTTCTCGCCAGCAACAACAAAGGCAAGGTACGTGAAATCGGCCACATGCTGGCCGGGTTTGACATGGAAGTTCTGCCACAGGCGACATTCAACATCGAAGACGCCGACGAAACCGGCCTCACCTTCGTGGAAAACGCCATCATCAAGGCACGCCACGCAGCAACCCTGGCCGACCTGCCCGCCATCGCCGACGACTCCGGACTGGAAGTGGATGCACTCAAAGGCGCACCCGGCATCTACTCCGCCCGCTACGGCGGCCCCGGCGCCACCGACCAGATCAACCTGCAAAAACTGCTGGACGCACTCAAAGACATACCGGAAAAAGAACGCACCGCCCGCTTCCAGTGCGTCATGGTCTACATGCGCCACGGCACCGACCCCACCCCATTAATCTTCCAGGGCACCTGGGAAGGCATCATCACCTTCGAACCGCAAGGCGACAACGGCTTCGGCTATGATCCGATCTTCTACGTCCCCACCCACCACTGCACCTCCGCCCAACTGGCACCGGAAGAAAAAAACAAACTCAGCCACCGCGGACAGGCATTAAGAAAACTGGTGGAAGCGTTGGGGCATCTTTAAAACACTCTTCGACAAGCTCACCCTTCGACAGGCTCAGGACCAACGGATTAGATTTAGGCCGTTCACCCTGAGCTTGTCGAAGGGTGGCAAGCCGTGAACTTCTTCCTTGTCACCGCTCATTGCCCCTTTACCCATATCCATCCCTCTTTTATTGCAGTACCCATATTATCTGGCCGGACAGCCTTTCCGTTCAGGAAATCCGCACCTGCCAGCAAACATACTGTTGCATCAAGTATGTCATCGTCGTTTTCAAGAATGGTTTTATCCACATCAAGTCTTAAATATTGCTCCAGTCCAAAAATAATATCTTTCCGCTCTTTTGTGTTTTCCGGTTTCTTATATCCTGTTGATATTAAACCGGTCATTTTCAGCGTTGCTGCCGGATATACTTCGATGGCCGATATATTGTCCTTCAGGTGATTGTCCCAGGCCAATGGAATATTCTTTCCAGTTTTTTTACGCAAGGCTTCCAGTAATTCCAGGGCGGCATGTGCGGATCTTGCAATCCTGTCCGCACCGACATCCAGTGCCGTTTTACCGGTGATTTGTTTCACGCGACGGTCTGTTTCTCTTCTAAACATCATATTTGGGTCTGTTACAACCCTGGCCCCTGCCGTATGCCGGCTTAATTCTTCTCCCAATTCAGCAGGCCAACCCAGTGGTGCATCTATCGCAAGCAGGCAGGGTATGCCTTTCCGAATCCAACGACATATAACATCTGCTACTGTTTCATTTTTCGCTATTTTCCGTGCTTGTGTAACAACAAGATGACTATTGGAATAGTTTCCGCAGGCAAGTCCAATATCACGCGGTTCTGTTGCGCAATCAATACCAATAATATCAATGCCAGGCCCATGATTACTCATATTTTAATTCACATTTTTTGACTATTTTCCACTCTCTTGCTCAGTTTGCCTGCTGTGTTCCAACAATGCTTTAGTACCAGGCAGAGAATGTTTTCTAACCCGTTTATAGATTTTGGCCTGTTCTGCCCAGTCTGTTTCATCCAGTTTTAGTTGTTTGGCAAGTTGTTTGATGTGTTTAACGAAGAGGCTGTCGTCGTCCAGTTCGGTGTGTAGTTTGCCGATGCCTTCCTGTTCCGTTTTGCTGAGGTCGCTGTAGATTTCATGCAGGAAGCTAAAATAGACATGGGTCTTGAGCTGCTCCGGGTTGTGGAGTAGTTCGGGGTAGACGCCTTTTAGCAGGGTGATGGTGTTGTGTATCCGGACCAGGGTACGCGGGTTGTTGATGTTGAAGACGCCGACGCAGGTGGAGAAAAATTCGATCTCATTGGCATCTGATTCGAGGTATTCATCCGTGGCTTCATGGGCCTCGTATTCGTCCTGTTCGAAATAATCAAAATCGGTACTAAACAGATCGGTATCTGCTGAGACCGTGGTTGCGTCAGCGCTTACGGGTGCATCCGTGGTCTCTGAATCAGGCACAGGTTGTTTTCTACCCGCTTCAATTTTTGCCGAGATCACGGCTTCCTTTTGCTCGTCATTAAACAGGCGTCTGGAGATAAAGCGTTTCATGCTGGCGGGATGGGGTGTATCCAGTTCAATGGAAAGCTGGATGATCTTGCCCAAAAAATCACGACCCAGTTTTAACGCCTGTGGCCACTGGATATGGCTGTTTTGTTTTTGGAAGCGGTTGGCCATGGCGGCTTGAAGTATGGCCTGATCAACGGCCAGGATAACGATGATATTTTCCAGATCGACGATCAGACGGATAGTCTCCAGCACCTCAAAGATTTTACCATCGGAGCAGCGATCCAGATCATCAATGACGATGACATATTGGTACATATTTTTGCCGCAAAGGGTGACAGAATCAGCATTGATCAGGGCGGTGAGATCGGCCTTTATTTGATCAGAAACACCAAGGTGCTCGGCGTAATTTGGTCGACTAACCATTGCCCTTAGACGTTTGGTGAAAGGGTTTGATAAACACCTAACAATTACACCAATGAGAACAATAATAAACCCAACCTTTATAGCCATGCCAGTACCGAAAATAGACTGTAACGATTTTAGGTCTACAATTTTCGATATATCTTCTGGTGTTATTGTTAAGAAACCATAAATCAAATACAAAGCAAGTAAAAATACAAAAGCCTTTTCAGTTCTAAATTTTAGACATAAATGGTATTTAATTATGTACCAAATTTGAATTATGATATTTTTTTTGTCAAAAATTTCAGACACAACTGTAGTTGCTAGTGCTGCAGCCATATTATTACAGTGCTCATTTTGCCATGCGTTGAAGGTAATAAATTTATATTCTGACTTTTTCTTTAGACTTTTCTTGATCAGCTTGATGACAGTGCTCTTACCAGTTCCCCACTTGCCCATCAGAGCAATAACAAATGGACGGAAAGTTTTAGTATCTATTTTTTCTATAATACCGCTGATGACGTGCACCAGTGGACCTCTGTCCAGCAAATCTTCATCTGTGACATTGTCACCAGTTGGGCTAACACGTTTTTGTTTAATTTTTTCTTTTTGTTTAACGGTATCGACTTGACTAGCGTCGTCATGTTCATTTTCATTAACCACATCCTGATCAGTATCTGAGTCATCATTGCTGGTTGTTTCGACAGGAATATCGGCTATATATTGTCCAACATTGGCATTTATTAATTCCACTCCATACTCATCACTTTCTATATAAAAGTCATAATTTCCGCCGAAGTCCCACACATGGCCAGCTTCTTTATTTTCGGCAGGTCTGGTAACCAGGGAGACAATTTCGTGAAATAGAAGCCCTGAATTAATTTTTTTCAGTATTATTACATCAGTCAGGCCAAACGAATCAAATGATTGCGGTGACATATTCAATGCAACCAGAAAAAACTGAGTATGAAATTTCAGATCAAACAGTGCACGTTTTCTTTCATATTCCGGTGTTGTAGATAAAAATGTAAAAACCTTAATATTTGTTACCTGTTCAAGAACCTCACAGACCTGATTTACCATATCAAGATTATTGCAATAAATAACAGTTCTTCTTTTTCCCACCCTTTCAATTTCATGGACAACACGCTCAATCATCTGAGCAACATATAACCTTGAATTGATAGGCGCCGCCCCCTCTTCAACGGTATACTTAATCAGCGCAGGGAGTCTCACACCTTCGGAAACAGCTTTTCGATTGTTAAATGAATAGACCGAATTGCCAAAATAGCTAACATAAGTTTCACTAACAGAATTAATCAGAGCAATAAAGGTGATATTTGAATTTGAAATTTTTTCGTATTGAAGAAATAACCCTATATCTTCATGGCTCAGTTTGGTGTCTAACAGAAAAAGGAACTTTATATTCCGGGCCTTGATTTTCATTCCTTCCAGAGTACGACTTTCCGATTTAAAACCCTGAAATGTGCTTACAAGCGGATAATCATTTTCATGATTCCCATATGCTATTTTATTATTACTTTTACGAAACTGTTGCCAGATTTGCTCTACTACAGCCTTTCTGTCAACCAACACCCGGACACTGTCACTACCATGTCTTCGAATAATTTCAGCGAGAACAGCATCAAAAACAACAAATTTTCCTGAACCAGTCACCATTTCAACAAGTATTTTTTTCTTGTTCTGATCCAATGCAGTCATTACTGCATCAATAGCTTCTTGTTGGTGTGGTCTCAATTGCTGTTCCATGCTTGTACCCTGTGGAGTTATCTAATTGTCAGGTTGTACGAGGTTGTTTATCACGAATAAACCGGCGATGGCACTTCCGGATAAACCCGATACACATGCCGATAGACTTGTCTTGACAGTTTTTCTATTTCTTCATCGGTGTAGATGTCTATCGGCAGGCCGGTTTTTTCGTCGAACAGGTAGTTGAATATGCCGGAGCTGATGGTGTCGCGGGTTGTTTCCTTTTCCCGCCAGTTGTCGATGGACTGTATTTCCTGTTTGATTTTCCCCAATAGCTCGACGACGACTTTTTTAACTCTGGCGATCTCTTTTTTGTTGAGGTCTTTTTTTCTGATCAGGTCGTAGACGGCCAGGCTCTCTTCATCCAGACCTTCCTTGATTGCGCGATTTTCCTCTTCGGTTAGTGAGTCAATGATCTTGAGACACTCCTCGAAGGTCTTTTCGATAGTGGCGCGGTCTTTTTCCTTGTTGTAATCCCGCACCATGGCCTCATAGGCCTCCTGGAAGTCGGTGCGGAGCGGGTTTTGTTGCAGGAGTTTTTCCAGCCGTTGCGCGATGGCTTCGCGCAGGTTTTGCACGGTGGTGTTTTTATTCTGCACTCGTTCAAACTCCCGGCGCAGTCGGTCAAAATCGATCTTGCTGATGTCGTAGGGTTCGGGTTCTTCTATGCTATCTGTCGAGATCACATTGATGGAATCATCGACGATCTCATGTAGCTTTCTGATGATGTCGCTGATGTCTGCCGCATCACGATCTTTTTGCAGGCTCTTGTAGATGATGTTGATGGCATCCCGATCATCACGGTAGGTATTGATACCGGGGCGGATGTTAATACAGGCCTTGAACTTCTTGAATACCGCTCGCGCCATGACCTCAAACTGTTTGCGACTGCGGTCATTTTCGTTGACGGCTTCCTTGGCCTCCATGATCGCCGCATTGCGGCTAAAGCCTTCACCTTTGGTGATGCGGGCCAGTTCAAAACCGCGCTCACCCAAAAATGTCTTCACCAGATCAATGGCTTCGGCCAGTTCTGCCAGTAACTCTTCTCTTGGGTGGGCCGGGTCTTGTTCGGTATCGACATTGTCATGCCCTTCATCGGCCTTGCCGGCAAAGGTGCCCAGTGCCTTGCGCAGGTTTTTCAGGATGCCGCAATAATCCACCACCAGACCGTTGTTCTTGCCCTCGGCTACCCGGTTGGCACGGGCGATGGCCTGCATGAGGGTATGGGCCTTGAGGGGTTTATCCAGATACATGGTGCCCAGAGTAGGCACATCAAAGCCAGTGAGCCACATGGCGCAGACGATGGCCACCCGGAAGGGGTGATCATCCTTCTTAAAGGCAGTTTCGATATCAATGCGCTGGTTATCGTCCAGCTCAAAACCGTTTTTGATCAAAACACGATGGGGGGTAATGTCCAGCCCCCATTTTTTGAACTTGTCCACCTCGCCCTGCTCTTCACTGACCACCACGGCCATTTTGGTATCGCGTATCCATTTTAACTGGCGTTCGCGGAACAGGTTTTCCTGTTCATCTCTACTCAGGCGTAACTGTTTATCCAGTTCGAGTATTTTCGTGTTCCATCTTTCCTGTATCAGGTTGTACATACGCACACAGGTGATTTTGTCGATACAGACCATCATCGCCTTGCCACTCTCCCAGCCCCGGCTGTAGTGTTCCACAAAGTCATCGGCGATCTGTTCCAGGCGTGATTTGGCGGTGATGATGTGATATTCCCGTTTCAGCTCTTTCTCCAGTCGCTGGGTGACATCCACATCATCAATCTCCATCTTTTCGATGGCTTCGGCGATCTTGTCATTGATGGATTTGGGATCGGCCACCGGGTGTTCTTCCCCCGCCTCATCCACAAAGCGCAATTTATCGCCACGGGCATCGTAATAGAGGGGCACCGTGGCGCCATCATCCACCGCCCGCTTGAAGTCATAGGTGGAGACATAATCACCAAATACCTTTTTGGTGATCTCGTCATCACTAAATAGTGGCGTACCGGTAAAGCCGATAAAACTGGCCTTGGGCAAGGCATCGCGCATGTTGAGGGAGAGTGTGCCGTATTGGGTACGGTGGGCCTCATCGGTTATGACAATAATGTCATCACGCCTGGAGTATTCCTCGCCCTCTTCAATCTTCTTGTTGAATTTCTGGATCAGGCTGAAGACAAAGGCCTTGTGCTCACCCAGCAACTGCACCAGATGCTTGCCGTTTTGCGCCCGACAGGGGTCTTTGTCATTATCGGCCAGACCGCAACCGGCAAAGGTGCCGTAGATCTGACCATCCAGATCTTCCCGATCGGTCAACACCAGAAAGGTAAAGTTACCGCCCAGCTTGCGCCTGATCTTGGCGGTGAAAAAGATAATGGAGTAGGACTTGCCCGATCCCTGGGTATGCCAAAAAACCCCCAGCTTGCCCGCACGGTTGTTGCGATCCCTCACCGACTCGATGGCGCGGTTAACCCCCAGATACTGGTGGTTACGCGCCAGGATCTTGATGGGGCTACCGAGTGATTCATCAAAGACGATAAAGTTTTCAAACAGATCCAGCAGGTTGGCCTTGTTACAGACCCCTTTTAAGAGGGTCTCCATATCCACCACACCGGGTTCGGCCTCGGCCAGTCGTTTCCACTCATGGAAGTGTTCATATCGTGAGGAGAGGGTGCCCAGTTTGGCCTCGTCACCATTGCCCAGCACCACGATGGCATTGTGATGAAACAGATGGGGCACGGTGTCTTTATAATCACTGAAGTTTTGATCAAAGGCGGCACGCACATCCTTGTTGAGGTTCTTCACCTCCATAAAGATCAGCGGGATACCATTCACATAGGCGACGATATCGGCGCGGCGACGATAGATCTCGCCCTGCACCCACAGCTCACGCACCACCAGAAAGTGGTTATTCGCGGCCTCATCAAAATCAAATACCCGGAGGCGTTTTTTCTTGCGCTCACCTTGCTCATTTCGGTAAACCACATCCACACCGTTTTTGATCAGCTCGTGCTTTTCCCGATTGGTCACCAGCATGGACTGGGCGGCATTCACATCGGTGATCTGGCGCAAGGCATCGCGATAGGCCTCATCGGGCAGGCCGGGGTTTAACTCCATCAACTTCGCGCCCAAATAACGTGTCAGCACGATCTCCGTTTCCGACTCACGCCCGAGGGTCCCCTCCTTGCCCAGCACCTCGTCCATGGCATAGATGGACTCGTCCCAGGCCAGATCATCGTGCAGATAATCGGCGGTGGTTTGCTGGACCAGGGTATCCTCGTTTAATTTCATCGTTTGGGTTTCTTTTTCGGATATTTTAAATCATGCCAACGCCAGATGAGAGTATCCATCTGGGCCAAATTCTGAACTCTAGGTTTGAGTTGATTAAGGCCACTACGGAGTTTCAGGGCAATATCTATATAAATTGCGCCATCAGATGCTTTACGAGGTGCTTTGTAATTACTATCGCTTAACCATTTTCTAACAGGTTTATTTCGCACCGGATAAATTTCCGGATAGTAATGGCAAATCATCTCTGACAACCAGGATTTTCGTGTTCGATTGTCTTTGCTCTGGAGAAAATCAATTTCATTTTTAACCAGCTCATCCATTTCAAAAGTGCTTTTACCTCTGGCATTAATAATGTTCAAAAGTGATGAGCAGGTTTGATTCCATCGGGCATGTTTCCCCCAAATTTGAAACCCTTCCCCTTGAAAGCGGAAGGTGTCAGCACTCCATAGTTTGTACATCTTTTTATAAAATTCAGCGCTGGTAATATTTCCCGATGCACATTGCTTAACAAGAGCAGTTAATTTACTTTTAATTCTATTAAATCCTTTCTGTTGCTCTCTTCTATATTTAAGATAGTTTGCGATATATCCTTGAGTCAGCAGACTAAAATCCATTTGGCTTGTTTTATTATTCTTTTTAACAGCTTTTTTCTTTTTCTTCTTGCCACGATTATTATTCGATATCTCTGACTCGTTATAGCTATTTATCCAGTCTTCTGACACCGGCGTAGAGTGATTGTCACGCAAATACCATACTTTATTACGTACCTGTTCAAATTCTGTCTTATTTATATCGACCTGAATATTGGCCTCAATGTTTTTTTCAAACCCGCCTACCGATATATTGGAAGATCCCACCACCAGATAACATTTTCCACTGGCAGTTTTCCACATTAACAATTTTGGATGAAAGTTTTGTGTGCTCTCGACAGCCAGCAATGCAGATTTCTCATGATTTGGCAGCCACTTTAATACCTTTTTTAGTGCTTTCCGACGAGTCAGACCAAAATCGGTACCGACAATAATTTGTATACGTCGGCATTTTTTGTTTAAGGGCTTGTTTACCGGCCAGTCTGTCAAGTAGGCCGTCATGATATAGAGTTCGACAGCCTCATCCACAGCCTTTTGATACCAATCAATCAGTTGTTTGGATTGTTTTTTATCGTCGACTGTGAGGATGATATTTTTCATAGGCCGTTGTTCTCTGAGTTAAAGACTATACTGCTATCTCTCCGTTCATCAGGCGGGGGAGCAGTAAGTCTCGTGCTTCAGCCAGCTGTAAATTTTGCCTAGCTAAATTTTTGATTTGGCTGAAACAGCCCCTTGCAAACTCATTAAACTGTTCTAATAAATTTTCCGGCGGTACACTGACAAAATATTCATTGAATGCACTAACCTGCACTCTCTGCCTGCCAGAAGAACCCGTCATACTTTTAATCGCATATTCTCTAAAATCATAAGATCGTGCCATACAATAGATATACTCCGAGCTGAGCATTTTTTTTCGTAGCACAATAAACTCAGTTGAACCACAAGCCACCTCATCTTCTTCCAGAAAATAGACATACGATGATTTGCCATTCTCAAGGCAAGGTGTAATTCTCGCGACTAGCGTATCTTCCTTCCTGAATTTTACGTTTGTATGTTTTTCCCTTATTTCAAAATCAGATGTATCTACGGTCATATCTGTTTCTGAAAGACTGCTCATTGGAACATATTTAATAGCCTTGTTTTTTTCTACCTGTGTTCTTGGATTTATAACAACTGTTTCTCCTAACGGCAAAGATGTCCACCCTTCCGGTACACCATCCACAGTCCTGACATGCTCATGACCGGGAAAACGCAGATGGACAAACCACTCTTTGTAAAGCAGGCGTGCGGACTCTTCCAGCAGTTGAATACGGCGGCGGTTGTTTTCGATTAGCTCGTCATATTTTAATAATGTTGTCGCGATTACTTTCTGGACGTTAATAGGAGGCAGATGTACTTTTAATTTTTTTAGATCATTACCGCGAATTCCAGCTTGAACGCCTTGTGTCACTATAGATTTGATTCTACAAATTGGTGACTTGAAGTAGTAATAAAAAAAGCTCGGTTGAGCCATCTCTTTTTTAAGTCTGACTCGGATGATATGAGACTCGAAAGTGGTAGGCTCACTTACTTCCTTAACTATTGAACACTTGCCAGCGCCAGCCAAAACCAACGATTGACGTGCAAATAACAAGTCACCTTCGTCAACCAACATTGTTTCAAGCTCTTTGTCATTCATTGGCACTAATTCCATATTAATTGCACCAATACGATCATGGCCAAATAGCTCGCCCATGTTTATCATTTTATAGCCTTCGCCACGGACTCTAGCTGGTCTTGTGAGACCATTTTTAGAAGGTAATGCATAAAGCTCTTCGAACTCTACCTCCTCCCAACTCATACCCCCAACTCCTCAAAGTTACGGGCTATCTGCTGCGCCAACACTGCCGCCTCTTCATTGAGTCCTTTCAACTCGATATGGATATCCCGCAGGGCCTCTTCAAAGTCGAAGTCTTCGTCCACCTCTTCCGGGGCCACGCCCACATAGCGACCTGGGGTGAGGCTCCAGTCGTTGGCCTCCAGTTCCTTGTGGTCTACCAGTTTGACCAGCCCTTCCACATCAACTAACTTTGCCGCCGGGAAGCGACTTTGCAACCAGAGGGCCTGTTTGTAGAAGTAGCGGGCCTGTTTTAATTGCGCTACTAATTTTTTACGCAATTCATCGGCGGCCTTGCGCTGTTTGTTTATCTCGCGGCTGTTCCAGTCATCGCTTTGTTTGGCCTCGTGATCCTTTTCCGCCTGTTCGATGAGGCGACTGGCCAGTTTATAGACATGGTCGGCATCCTTGACCAGGTCGCGGCTCTGTTCAGCAATGGGTTCGATGAGCTTGAGGGCTTTTTGTAAACCTTTGGCGCTGTCGTCGATGCCTTGCCAGCTTGCGTCGGTCTTGCCGGTTTGTTTTAGATAGGCCGCGATGTCTTTGCTCAGTTGCTGGCTGGTCTGTTTCAGTTCTGTACAGGTGGTCTGTAGTTCGGTTTGATCCTGCACTGTTTGCATAAACGGATCGATCTCACCGGCCAGCGCCGTGATGGCAGCATTAAATGCTTTGGCAGGTTCACCCACTTCCAGCGCCTCTTCCAGAACCTTGCCCTGATAGCGACTGACCAGTTCAAGAAAGCGATCTGACTCACCGCGATAGAGCCAGACGATGCTGGTGAGGTTTTGCAGTTGTTCGGGGCTAAAGTCGTAGATCTTCCGCGTCACCTTGCGATAGACATTGCGTGCATCCAGCATCAGTACCTTGTCTTGATACTTTTTGGGTTTGTTTTTATTAAAGAACCACAATTGACAAGGCACTGAACGGGTATAGAAGAAGTTACCGCGCACATCGAGCATCACATCCACATTGCCGGATTTGATGATGGCCTCGCGCACTTTGGCCTCATCGCCCCCGGCACTGGAGGCCTGGGAGGACATGACAAAACCGGCGCGGCCATCTTCTTTTAGATAGCTGAGGAAATAGCTGATCCAGAGGTAGTTGCCGTTGGAGACCTTCTTTTTCTTGTTTACCCCCGGCAGGCCATAGGGCAGGCGGCGATCTTTTTTCACCTTGTCGGCGTCCACCTCGTCGGTATTGAAGGGGGGATTGGCCATGACAAAGTCGGCATCACCCCACAGGCCGCTGTGGGGATCATCATAATAGGTGATGGCCTTTTGGATGTTGCCTTCCAGACCATGCACCGCCAGGTTCATCTTGGCCAGACGGATGGTGGTGGGGTTTTTCTCCATGCCGTAGAAGGTGAGCACCTGGTTGGGGTTCTTTTGCAGCCGTTCCACAAAGTGGGCGCTTTGCACAAACATGCCGCCGGAGCCACAGGCCGGGTCCAGCACCTTGCCGTGATCCGGTTCGATGACGTTGGTGATCATCTCCACCAGTGAGATGGGGGTGAAGAATTCACCGGCATCGTGGGCCTTGAGGTTGGCGAAGCCGGTGAGGAAGTATTCATAGATACGGCCAAACACATCGCCCTTGGCCTGTTTGAGTTCATCGGGGTTGAGGGTGCGCAGTAGCTGGCCGAGGATGTCGTTATCCAGCTCCTTGTATTCCGCCTTGGGCAACTGGCCCTTGAGGGTTTCGTAATCCTTTTCGATGGACTCCATGGCGTGTTCGACGGCATCGGCGCGATCATCGGCATCGGTGAGGTCCACCAGATAATCGAACTGCGCCTCGGGCCGCAGGAACAGCGCCCCCTTCTGGGCGAAGTCGGTCTTTTTCAGGTTTGGCTTCATGCCGCCACGGGTGGGCAGACCGGCTTCAATATCATCCTTCACCGCCAGAAAACGGCTATAGGCATGACGCAGGAAGATCAGCCCCATGACCGGCATGAAGTATTCATTACTGGCGTAATTGGAATTGGTACGCAGGGTGTCGGCGGCTTCCCAGAGGTGTTTTTCTATGGTTTCTATGTTGTCTAACTGCATGTTTTTATATTAGTAACTCTTAATATCTCTGATTTATTGTTATTGGGCTGTTTTTATTGTTGAAGCTGCTCTTATAACCCTTACAGTGTGCGAAGTAAAACCCCGCATCAAGGGTGTTTTTGGGCTTACCTGTCAGATTTGGGGATACCCAAAGACCGTACAATTTGCGAATTTCACCTCTGATAACAATATAAAGCTTGCTCGAATCACAGCCTTCATTTATCCTCACATTTCATACGCTTAATTATTGATATCGTCGAAATTGTATAGGGAGATTGAATATGCTGATTACGAGTAGCGTTGGCGACTGGAGTAATGGCGCCAAAAACAACCCAAAGGATGTAAAGACTATCCAGTCACTGCTCACCTCTTTGAGTATCCTCACCAAAAACGCCGCCATCAACCCACAGGTTATTGGTGTGCAAATCCCCAAGCCACCGAAAAGTTCTGAAACGGTAGCTGCTATAATTGCCTTTCAGGGTAGTTTTATGAGCAAACCGGATGGTGTTATCAGCCCGGGGAAAACCACTTATCAGAAATTACTTGCTGCTTTGAAAACGGCTCAGTTCCCTACCAAACCATCATTCGTGCCGGTTTTGGGGAATACCGCCAAGGCGAACAAGTTTGGCACGTTTAAGTGGGAGACCATTAAGAAGAACGGCAAAGTGCTATCTGGGAGTAAAATTCGTGTTACAGATGGATGGGCAGAAAAAAATATCGTTATTGTAAACATCCCTTACCTGAAGAGTATTCCCATTGCGTGGGATGGCTCGTACACCAATAAAATGCAATTTCATAAATTGTATACTCGCCAGTTAAAAGCAATGTGGGACAACTGGCATAAAGCGGGGCTGATAAATCGAATCATTTCGTACGGTGGCTCATATATGCCTCGTTTGATCAGGGGGAGCTATACAGAACTGAGCTCGCATGCCTGGGGTACTGCATTTGATATTAATACAGTCGAGAACCCGCGCAAGCAAACACCAGCACATTTGGGTGACCCCGGTTGCGTTCGTGAACTTGTTGCCATTGCCAATGCACACGGTTTTTATTGGGGTGGTCATTTTTCTATTCCGGATGGTATGCATTTTGAAATTGCCAAAGCAGCAGCTTCGCCATCCAAAGTGATTACCTCAGCTGTGGTCCACACCGAAGTTAAAGGCTGGCACTATAATAAAGGGAACGGACCTGATGGTGATCAACCTTTCAGGGATAATCAAATATACTAACACGACGTGCGCTTCGAAACGTAATAAGGAGCTGGGTACAAAATGATAAACAAACTACGATTTGTCAGTATTTTTCTATTAACTGGTGTTGGTCTGTTCGGTTTTCATTTAATGAATGCAGTTGCTGCCACCCCAACTGTCATTCTCACTACTCACGCCAGATGCATGCTGGGCCATGTTGTTAATGAGCGTTTGGTTCCGACTGATGAAACTAAAAAGCTCTCAAAGAGTTTCACTTCACCAAAGCAATATAACTTATATAGTTTGTCTGACTCGATCACGTCACTTGGTGCAACTGAGCTGGTATTACAGGAATACCCATGTCATACCCGATACTATGTTAAATTTGACAAGGATGTTCCAAATAACTACATCGCTGTCGGTAATGCAAACTGGAATCCACAACCCCGTCCGGTCAAGTCCCTTTCCACAAACAATGCCGCTTACAAGGCAGCTATTACTGATTTGTTACAACAAAACGGTCTCATCAATCCAAAGGTCAGAATCTTACAAGTACTCAAAACAGATATTCAGGGTGATGGCAAGGATGAGGTCTTTATTTCTGCCACCTATTTTACTGCCAGACCCAATGGACCCGACATAGAGCATGCGCCCATGTATGCAAAAAAGGGGGACTATTCCATTGTCGCCTATCGTGAAGTGATTAATGAAAAGGCAGTGACAAAACTGGTAACAGGTAATATCTTTCAAACCACACCCAAGTCAGACGAACCTTTGATGCCACCACCCGCCCCGTATGAATATCATATCAATGCCATTCTTGACCTGGATGGCGATGGAGTTATGGATATCGTAATTGACAATACTATTCACGAAGGAATTGGTTCTGAGGTTTTTTCTTTGAAGAACGGAAAGTTTGAGCTTGTGGCTGATTGTGGTTGTGGGTTCTAAAATAGAATTTCATAATCAGAATCCCAACGTATAATGGCTAACAAATTACGAATTATCAGTATCCTGGTTTTGACTGGCGCAGGTCTGTTCGGTTTTCATTTAATGAATGCAGTTGCTGCTGCCCCAACTGTCATTCTCACTACTCACGCCAGATGCATGCTGGGGCATGTTGTTGACGGAAAATGGATAGAGGCAGACGAGCTCAGAAAGTTACCAAAGGATTTTGTTTCACCCAAACAATACGACTTGTTTGGTTTAGGCAATCCGATAAAAGGAGTTGGCGCATCTGAACTGGTATTGCAGGAATACCCATGTCATACCCGATACTATGTTAAATTTGACAAGGATGTTCCAAATAACTACACCGCTGTTGGTAATGCCAACTGGAATCCACAACCCCGGCCCGTCAAATCTCTTTCCACAAACAATGCCGCATACAAGGCAGCTATTGCTGATTTGCTAAAACAAAACGGTCTTACCAATCCAAAGGTCAGAATCTTACAAGTACTCAAAACGGATATTCAGGGTGATGGTAAGGATGAAGTCTTTATCTCCGCCACCTATTTTACCGCCAATAAAAATGGATCTGAAATCGAACATGCACCCATGTATGCAAAAAAGGGCGACTATTCCATTGTTGCCTATCGGGAAGTGATTGATGAAAAGGCAGTGACAAAGCTGGTTACTGGCAATATCTTTGAAACGACACCGCAATCAAGCGCCCCTGACATACCACCACCAGCACCGTCTGAGTATCATATTAATGCCATTATTGACCTGGATGGTGATGGCATTATGGATATCTTAGTTGATAATACTATTCACGAAGGAATTGGCAGTGAGGTATTTACCCTTAAAAGCGGCAAATTTGAGTTTGCAACTTACTGTGGATGTGGTTTCTAAAATAGAATTTCATAATCAGAATCCCAACGTATAATGGCTAACAAATTACGAATTATCAGTATCCTGGTTTTGACTGGCGCCGGTCTGTTCGGTTTTCATTTAATGAATGCAGTTGCGGCTACGCCAACGGTCATTCTCACTACTCACGCCAGATGCATGCTGGGGCATGTTGTTGATGGTACATGGATAGAGGCTGATAAGATCGAAAAATTACCACCGGGTTTTGGTTCTCCCAAACAATACGACTTGTTTGGTTTAGGCAATCCGATAAAAGGAGTTGGCGCATCTGAACTGGTATTGCAGGAATACCCGTGTGATACCCGATATTACGTTAAGTTTGACAAAGATGTTCCACATAACTACACCGCTGTTGGTAATGCCAACTGGAATCCACAACCCCGGCCCGTCAAATCTCTTTCCACAAACAATGCCGCATACAAGGCAGCTATTGCTGATTTGCTAAAACAAAACGGTCTTACCAATCCAAAGGTCAGAATCTTACAAGTACTCAAAACGGATATTCAGGGTGATGGTAAGGATGAAGTCTTTATCTCCGCCACCTATTTTACTGCCAGACCCAATGGACCCGACATAGAACATGCGCCCATGTATGCAAAAAAGGGCGACTACTCCATTGTTGCCTATCGGGAAGTGATTGATGAAAAGGCAGTGACGAAACTGGTGGCTGGTAATATCTTTGAAACGACACCGCAATCAAGCGCCCCTGACATACCGCCACCTGCACCATATGAATATCACATCAATGCCATAGCTGATCTGGATGGTGATGGGGTTATGGATATTGTTGCTGATAGGACTATTCATGAGGGAATCGGCTCTGTCGTGTTAGTGATGAAAAATGGCAAGTTTGAAGAGGTGACATATTGTGGTTGTGGTTTCTGATTCATAATCGACACTTGGGATGATTTCCTTCCAAAGCGGTCTGGTCTTATGACTAGAAGTATCAAATATCTACTGACGTTTCTGCTCTTTGGACTCTCGTCGGCTGTTTTTGCCGAAGGCGGTGGTTTCAGGTTCAATTACAATAAATTCAATCTCTATCTTGAGTTTAATGACAATGTGCCTGAAAAAGGCGATGAAGTTACCGGGATGGGGTATATCAGAGATCCATCCGGTTTTTTTTATGACCTGATCAGTTTAATTCAGGCAAACCAGGAAACCATATCCAGGTCAAAACAACACATCTATATTCGTACTGACAATTTAAACCAAGCAATCTGGCTTAAACAGCAAGAACCCGTATCCAAATGGTTTTTAAAGCTATACAACCTGAAACACTTTGATGACAAACTGTTGCTCCAATCCACTTGCAAGGCGTTAAATATCAAGGATTGTACACCCCCTGATTCCACTTATATTTATGTCAGTGATATCCCGCTGGATAACCACAAGGTTGATCTGATTGAGTTCGGTTGTTTTCCCTGTAGTAACGAACTGCGTTTTACGTTGACTGATCGCTGTTCGTCAGGGGATACCTCCGCCCGTAAGCCGACTTTTAAAAAAGTGATGGTTACGCGCAAGACGATTCAACAGTATTTTCAGAAGCTGGTTTGGTAGAACATTCATCTTTTGATCTCCGTTGCACCCTTCGACAGGCTCCCTTCGACGAGCTCAGGGTGAACGGGATTTATATATGGCCGTTCGCACTGAGCTCGTCGAAGGATAAGCCAGTCAAAGTCTGTCTCACGCCATCAGGCAACGTTGCGTTCGATGATGTATATCAGCAGTGCAAACAGAAAGACGCCAAGTTCAAAAATGGAGATCAGCCAGATGAACCACACTACGCGGCGTGCAGACGGGTTCATGGGCAGCCAGAGGCGGCGGATGTACCAGCGCCAGCCGGGGATTTTTCCATAGCGCTGTTGCCGTATGATATAACGCCGAATAGCGGCGCCCCATGCGGTCAGGCTTTTGTCCACTTCGGCCATGCGCGGGTCTTCTTCTCCCAGAGATAGTTTTTCATATTCATCCAGGATGACCAGATTGCTGCCGGACTCTGCGCGTTGCACTGCAAAGATGGTGCGCTTCTTCAGGCCATGGGAGTAATAAACAGTACAACCTGCGTCATTTTTGTCACCGATTTGTAATTGCAGGTTGTGGTCTTGCTGTGTGCTTTCATTTTTGAACTGCACATGAATACCATCCTGCCCCGTCTGTTTCCAGGCAGAGAAGCGATAGTATGGGTTCAGCCGAAACATGACTTCTATGTCATGACAAAGAGTCACCAACTGCTCATGGCTGAGTGTTGTTTGGATGGTGACCCAGGCCACCTCATCCTCAGCAACCGGGATGGGTGGGATGGGTTTTTGTGCTTCAGACATTGGGATAGGGGATCACCAGCAGCGGGACGACCATGGCTCTCAGCATGGCTTCAGTGAGCATTTTGGAGTTTTGTCCTTCTGCATATTTGGGGCGCGGTGCGCCGGTAATCACCAAATCCGGCACCACATCGGCCACGGCTTTGAGCAGGGCCTGCACGGGTTTGTCATAAACCAGCCGTGTCTCACACATTGCGCTACGTTTTGCAACCATGGCGGCAACACGGTCGAAGGTGACTTTGGCTTCAGTCTCAAGGCTGTTCTCGACATACACGGCAAAAACATCACGGGTGCTGGAATTGTTTAACCAGTCATCCCCTTGCATGCCGTCCCAGAAATCCGGTACGACTTGCAGATGGATCAACTGATCGCCCGGTTGTAAATGATTTACCGCCACTATTTCAGCGGCGCGGGAGCCGGTAGTTCCATGGCTTGCCAAAAGAATACGTTGCACTGCATCTCTCCTTTAAAAAGGGACCGGGGCAGAGGTAGTCACCATACCCCGGTCCAAATATTTACAACTTATTGGATGGGAACCAATGCAACCACAACGATTACAATACCCAGTGACACCAGCAGCGCCATAATGTCTTCCATACGGTCGCTTTTGAAGATCGACAGGGCGGTACCACGATTGAATTTTGGTTGTTCTGACATTTTTCTTCTCCTTACGGATTAATCAGGTCTTTAAGCAGCAAGACAGCAATCAATGCACCAACGGCTTTGATCGTGCCAACTGTTGTTCCAATGATCAGCGGTTGTCCGCCGGCCTGGGTAATAGCCTTGACGGTGATCTGCATGCCAAGGCCGGTCAGACCAAAGGCAAAGAACCAGATGATCAGGTCACGGAACCAGCCGATACGCGGCGAGGTCTTCCAGGCGTTCTTGTGCGCGTCTTTCAGCACGGCCTTGATTTCCTTCGGTGTCTCTTTGGCTTTTTCCATACCGCGCAACAACACATCGTCTTCCTTGCTCATGACGCGTTTGTTGGCAATCAGGTTGTCCAGCGCTGCTTTGGTTTCAGGACGGTCTGTCGCAGCCTTTTGCAGGACGACGATCTGCTCATCCTTCAACAACTTGGCCTTTTCACCGGCAAAGAATTTACCACCTGCATGATGCGATGGTGCAAACATACCTGTGGTGGAGAGCAGGAACAGGACAATAAAGCCCAGTACGAACAGCGGGAACTTGCCGACAATTACATGCAACAGGTTCACCTTCGCCGCAGTCTGCTCACGTTCCACATACCATACGGCCAGCCACAGCACGATAATGGGCAGCACAAGGATACGGGTGATGTTGAAGATCTCGGCCACCTTCAGGGTTTCGATACCGTTGGGTTGATAGATCAACGCTGCGGCAGCGACCTGTGCAGAGTTCAGGATGCCGGTGCCGGCCCATGCGCCGAATTGTTCATAGGTCATACCCAGAGCGCGACCCACCGGCGGGAAGATGAACATCATCAAGATACCCCAGAGCAGGATTGTACCGATGGAGTAGGCGATTTCACTGGACTTGGCGTTGACCACCGGGGCTGAGGCCACGGTTGCGGATACACCGCATACGCCCAGACCGGCTGACAATACTCCGGCCATGGAGGTCGGGATATTGCGACGGCGACCCATAAACAGGGTAATACCGACTGAGCCCAGTACGAAAACGAAGATAAGACCGATAGACCACTTGGAATATTCGGCCAGTTCAGCCGCGCTATACAGCGCACCCAGCAGAATGACACCTGTTTTCAGACCAAGGCGCGACAGTCGCACACCGTTTTCCGCCCATGTGGGGACTTTAAACACGTTGACTACGATCATACCGACGATAATACCGAGCAGGATGTAGTTGATACCCAGTGTTTTGGCGAAGTCCCAACCGATGGACTTGCCGGCAGCAGCACCCCATGCCTTGAAGACAGGTTCTGCACCGTATTTAACAGCAAATACGCATAACAGGATTAATAACGCCCCACCAATGGTCGACAGGTAATAATCCAGATGGCCTTCTTTGGGTTGCATGAACTGTTGCCAAAGGCCGACAACGATACCGATGACGCCGAAGATATAACCCATGGTGACCATCTCACCGGCCAGCTTGTCAGTTTCAAGATATTTTATGACACCTGCAAGATATTGCTGTTGCACCAACCACGCGTAAACGCACATGATGATACCGATGATCAAGACCCATGGCGTTTTCTTTGTGTAAACCATAGATCACTCCTCTATATAGTGGTTTTATTGTTTTATGCCGGAAGGGCCGGCACTTCAATTAATAAATCCATTCTTTGCCATTTAAAAAATGAATTGATCAAAATGGTGTTCCAGCCATAATTTTTATATCAATTACAAAAGAAGATCAGCGATATTTTCAATTCGTGTTGTTTTGAAAATTAGATTGATACCAAATATCAAAAGCGCAGTGAGTATTGCGTTAGATAAATTTTTACGCAAAAAAAAGCCGCCCTAAGGCGGCTTTCTCTCCTGTTACAGACTCAGGAAAAACTTACTTGGTGGCATCCTGATCAGCAGTCGGTACATTGGTTTCGCCAACCGGTGCAGTCTGTTCAGGTGCAGCTTGCTCAGGCGAAGGTTGCTCAGGGGCAACCTGTTGAGGTGCAACGGTTGCGGCCGGGGCGGCAGTCGGTGCAGCGGTTTGTTGTTTCTTGTCGCAAGCAGCCAGGCCAAGCACGGCAATCAGTAAACTCAGGGTAATAATATTTTTCATATACGTCACCTCCATTGGTGTCGCAGTTTTATAAATCGGGTGTTTTTAATAGAGGCTCCAGGCACTCCTGGCGCGCGAGATTATACTGAGCGGGTTAGAGAAGAAAGTACCGCCATGAAAATATATATTTGCAAAGGATATTGACTTTTTAACTGGTTTGAAAGTGGATATTCGGCGGTCCGTTCCACCCTTCGACAGGCTCAGGGTGAACGGCAGTAACTAAAGGACTACGACCCCTTTCGACAAGCCCACCCTGACCTTGTCGAAGGGTGATCATCCAGAGCTTGCCGAAGGACGAACGACGAATATCTGACCTTTTCCCCCTATGCCTTGTCGCCGGTTTGTTTTATTGTTGGCATATGTCCGGTTTGTCTGAACTCCCCCCCCTTTCTCTCTACATCCACTTTCCCTGGTGTGTGCAGAAGTGTCCCTATTGCGATTTCAATTCCCATGCGGTGAAGGACGGTATTCCGGAGCGGGAGTATGTGCGTGCGCTGGTGCTGGATGTGGAGCAGCATTTGCCGGCGATTTGGGGTCGGTCGGTGCAGTCTATTTTTATCGGTGGGGGAACGCCGAGTCTATTGAGTCCCGAGGCGCTGGATGAGTTGATGACGGCCTTGCGGGCGCGCCTGAATCTGAAGCCGGCGATCGAGGTCACGCTGGAGGCCAATCCCGGTACGCTGGAGACGGGCAAGTTCAGTGAGTTTCGGGCGGTGGGTGTGAATCGTTTGTCCATCGGTGTGCAGAGTTTTAATGATGATCACTTGCGCAGGCTGGGGCGGATTCATCAGCGGCGACAGGCGATTCGTGCGGCGGAGTCAGCCCATGATGCGGGGTTTACGACCTTTAATCTGGATCTGATGTTTGGTTTGCCGACCCAGACCATCGAAGAGTCATTGCGGGATATTCGCACGGCCATGGATCTGGAGCCGACGCATATTTCCCATTATCAATTGACCATTGAACCCAATACGCTGTTTTACAAGCAGCCGCCCACACTGCCCGATGATGATCGTTGCTGGGCCATGCAGGAGCAGTGTCAGCGTGAACTGGCGGAGCGCGGTTTTCACCATTATGAGATCTCCGCGTATGCGAAGGCCAAACATGAGTGCAAACATAATCTGAATTACTGGCAGTTTGGTGATTATCTGGGGATAGGCGCCGGGGCGCATGGCAAGTTGAGTAATGCGGCGGAGCAGACTATTACCCGCCACTGGAAACACAAACACCCGCAGGATTATTTACAGATTCTGGAAAACAAATCGGTGACGGCCGGTGAGAAGGTGCTGGCGCAGGATGATTTGATCATTGAGTTTATGATGAATGCCTTGCGTTTGACGCAGGGTTTCGAGAGCGCCCTGTTCAGCCGGCATACCGGTTTGCCGATTGAGATCATTCATCCGCAACTGGAGCGGGCGATGGATCAGGGTTGGCTGGATGTGACGGACAGTGCAATCAGGCCGACGCAACGCGGGTTGTTGTTTTTGAATGATCTGTTGGCGCTGTTTGTTGAGGATGAGTAGGCTCAACCGCTGACAAATTCGCGGATCAGTTTTACGACCTCTGCCGGTTTTTCCTCTTCCGGTACATGACCACATTGTTCAAGGACTTCATAACGCGACCCTTTGACGGAGGCTGCGAGGCGCTCCATGCTGGAGCGCAGGATGATGCGGTCATGTGTGCCGTAGATCAACAACAGGGGTTTGCGCAGTGCTTCGACACGCCCGGCGATGGTGTCGATATCCGGCGGGATGATGTGACGCGCCGTCAGACGTATCGCCCTGGCCTTGACCGGTTCACTCATATTATCCACATACTTGTCCACCTGTGCCGGCGTGGCGAGTTTGGGATCGTAATAGGTGAGTTCCAGAGTGAGTCGGGTGGTGGTGCGTGCCGGGATCATCGCGCCCATGAGATAACCCAGCAGCGGTGTACCGGGTATACGCACAAAGATCGGCAAGGGTTGTTTGTAAATCGCCGGCGCCAGCACGACCAGCTTTTCTGTTCGATCCTGCAAGCCTCTGTCCTGGAGTACCAACTCCGTCAGCAATGCGACACCACCGCCGTAGGAGTGTCCGATCAGGATGACCCGTTGCAGGTTGTTCTGTTCAATATAATCTGCAACGGCTTCGGCCTGTTCCCGGGGTGTAAATCCAAACCCGGGCGGAGCGATGGATTCGCCAAAGCCCATCATGTCGATCAGGTGCAACCGATACTGCTGCGCTAATTCAGGGGCGACGAAATACCAGCATTTACGGTTCAGGGTAAAGCCGTGCAGCATGACCAGATTGATTTCACCCTGGCCCCGTATCTCGGCATACGGCAGTGTTGTTATTGATGATGCGGACGATTGCTCGGTCACGGTTTCAGGCCGGCGTTCTGCCGGAGCGCCAGGCGTCCAGCACCGCATAAAACCAGACAAGGAATAATTCAAAACCCAGAACTTTCACCCAGATGTTTTCAATGAAGACGCGGTGCACTTCGGTTGAGATGGTCACGATATCCGGCATGCTGCCACTGGCCTGGATTAAACCCAGTACGGTAGTGACTTCTGACATGACCAGCGCGAGGATCAGGATCAGATCGATGAGCACGATACTCATGATGATCAGGCCGGCTTTGGTTCTTTTCAGGTACATCTGGCCCAGTCCGGGCAGGACCAGGGCGGATAACAGCATGGCTTTGGTGGATGGTCGCATAGTGTCTGATGTCGATAATGAAGATACGGACAGTATAGCAACTCACTGTCCGTATATCATGTCAGCGTCACTCGCGGGGATCAGGCCACCTGCATCATGCTTTGTTGGGCTCGATTCAGTGCGGACAGGACCGCCTTTAATGACGCACTGGTGGTGTCGTGATCAAAGGCAACACCGCTGATGCGTTTGCCGTTGACGTTTAATTGCACATAGGCCACGGCTTCCGCATCGGTGCCTTCACCCATGGCGTGTTCGGCGTAATCCACCACATGCACCTGTTCACCATAATGCTGCGTCCAGGCATCCACAAAGGCGGAGATGGCGCCTTCGCCCTCACCCTGTAACTGCAACTCACGCTGTCCCTGCTTTAACAGCAGATTGATGGCCTCATGGTTGTCGCTGCGATCCAGACGATAACCGGCCAATGCTACCGGGCTGTCGGGCAGCACAAAAAATGCCTGGAACAAATGATGAATGGTCGCGCTGTCCACTTCACCCTGTTGCGTTTCACTGACCTGCTGGACCATGCCCGCCAACTCGGTTTGTATCCAGCGCGGCAGATGCAGGCCATAGTCACGTTCCAGTACAAAGGCCACACCGCCCTTGCCCGATTGACTGTTGACTCGGATCACCGCCTGATAGTCACGGCCCAGATCTTTGGGATCGATGGGCAGATAGGCGACTTGCCAGTGTTCATCCTCTCGCTGTTGATGCAGACACTTGCGAATCGCATCCTGGTGACTGCCGGAAAAGGCGGTATAGACCAGCTCGCCGATCCACGGATGGCGCGGATTGAGCGGGATGCCGGTACATTCGGTGGCGACATGGATGATCTCATCGGGATTGGAGAGATCCAGTTGGGGATCGATCCCCTGACTGTAGAGATTCATGGCCATGGTGACGATGTCCATGTTACCGGTGCGCTCACCATTACCCAACAGAGTGCCTTCCACCCGATCAGCCCCGGCCAGTACCGCCAACTCAGCCGCCGCCACGGCGCAGCCGCGATCATTATGGGTGTGAACGGAAATAATAATGCTGTCACGTCGACTCACATGCCCGGCGAAGTATTCGATCTGATCAGCAAACACGTTGGGCGTATTCACTTCCACGGTCGAAGGCAGATTGATAATGCAGGGTTTGTCCGGCGTGGGTTGCCAGACATCAATCACCGCATCGCACACCTCAACCGCATAATCCATTTCCGTGCTGGTAAAACTCTCCGGTGAATACTGGAAGGTCCAGTCAACATCGGGATAGCGCCCGGCTTCACGTTGCACCCATTCGGCGCCACGCACTGCAATCGCCTTGATGCCTTCCCTGTCCATACCAAAGACCCGCTCACGTTGTACGGTGGAGGTGGAGTTATAGACATGCACAATGGCGCGCTTGACGCCGATGAGTGATTCAAAGGTGCGCTTGATGAGTTCTTCCCGCGCCTGCACCAATACCTGAATGGTGACATCGTCAGGGATGCGGTTCTCCTCGATCAGCCGGCGGACAAAATCGAAGTCGTGTTGGCTGGCGGCGGGAAAACCCACTTCGATCTCCTTCAGACCCAGCCTGACCAGCAGATCCCACATGCGCCGTTTCTGGCTCACGGTCATGGGTTCCAGCAGCGCCTGGTTACCGTCACGCAGATCCACACTGGCCCAGCGGGGTGCGCTGGTGATGGTGCGGTTGGGCCATTGCCGCTGCGGCAGGACCATGACCGGCGCAGGTCGGTACTTGCGGTGATCGAAGTGTGTCATGGGGTACTCCGTTGTATATATATAAGTGCGCTTGCCTGTGATCCGCTGTTTGCCGCCGCCTCCGGTATCGGTTTTGGCCTACCACCCGCCCTTGTGAGGCCGGTTTATCGGGATCGGACCGGTCCAAAGACCGGTTCTGCTTCCTTGTGGGAAGTATGTGTAAGCATACGTGCTATTGCGGGGAATTTTCTTGCGAATTCGTGCTTGATTTTGATAGATATCGCAATATTATGTCTCATACAGATATCTTTTAATTATTTTATGCCCGCAATACTGAAACAGGCGCAATTCCATGACAATCGACCGCTATGATCGCCAAATCCTCGCCATCCTGCAGCAGGACGGCCGGATCAGCAACCAGGACCTGGCCGACCGCATCGGCCTCTCCCCCTCACCCTGCCTGCGCCGGGTCCGCACTCTGGAAGAGGAAGGCTACATCACCGGCTATCGCGCCCTGCTCGACGCCAAAAAACTCGGCCTCAGCCTCATGGCCCTCATCCACATCTCCATGGACCGCCACACCCCGGAACGCTTCGCCAACTTCGAAACCAAAGTGAGTGAACTGCCGGAAGTGATGGAATGCCTGCTCATCACCGGCCAGGACGCCGACTACCAGTTAAAAGTGGTGGTGGAAGACATGGACGCCTACCAGGTGCTGCTGCTTAACAAAATCACCCGCATCGAAGGCGTCAGCGGCGTCCACTCCAGCTTTGTTATGCGCAAGGTGGTGGACAAGACGGCGTTGCCGGTGGATATGTTGACAGGGTGAGGGGGTTGTTTGTTGGGTGTTTTGTTTTGTCTGCCGCTGCGCGGCATCGCATGCTGTTCGTCTGGTATCTCTTTGTTTCACTCCCTGCCGGGAGCGCGTATCGCTGATTCATTCAACGTTGCTTTGTTTCGCCCGCCACTGCGTGGCTGAGGAAAGAAAATTCGCATTATTTAATATCGCTGTGTTCCGCCCGCCACTACGTGGCTGAGGCGGGTCACTTTCTCTTGCGCGGCCAAGAGAAAGTGACCAAAGAGAAGGCCACCTTGCTGCCCTGAACCTGTGATTGGTTTTGATTTTTGCCTGAGTTTGACAAAAGGGCCTTCCCTGGCCCTTTGTCAAACAGCGACATCCTGTCGCCACTCTATCGATGCAAAAATAAAATCCAATCACATGGCAGCAAAGGGAATGACCACTCCCCCGAGTATCATGTTTAAAGCAGGCTTAGCCATATACAAGAACCTTGCCTCGAGGATCGGCCCCATCATCGGCGAGTGGTTGAGATGCATTTCATCATCAATCAATCGCGGCAGGGATGCCGCGCATTGGCAGAGGGGCATGGATGACGTCCATGGGTGGACTAATGTCGCGGGAGGCAGGGTGCCGGGAGCGACCGCCCCTTCTGCCAATGACAGGATGAAATCCATCGCAACCACGTTTTCGCCGATGGGGTGTCCTTTGCTTTGGTGACTTTCATTTGGACAACGCAAAGAAAAGTCACTCGCCTCAGCCACGTAGTGGCGGGCGAAACAACAACATTGAATAAACAAAAGGTGCTTTCCAAAGCCAGTCAGATCTGTAGGGTGAAGTCACACAGCAGCAGGCGAAATTTAGCGGCTTTTCCGATAAGAACAACCTTGGTCGACTACACAAGAGAAAATGAACAGCCATCGCCACACAATAACAACCACAACAAAACCTAAACCACCACCGCCACCACAATCGCTGTCACCGCCAATATCGCCGTCCCGACAGCCAGTCGTCGATTATTGCGCACCGCCAGTGCCAGTTCGCTGTTGTTGCGCGCCAGTTCTTCGATGACCACAGCCTGTTGTTCCAGCAGGGTGACGACTTCGTCAAGTTGTGCGGCGGTGAGTTGTTGTTGGGTATCGCTTTGTTTGCGGTTGCGGATAAGTTTGATCAGATCAGCCGCAGCCGAGAGGATGCCCGGTGCAGCGGTCAGTACAGTTGAAAGCGGAAAGGCCATATTACCTCCGTCACACCTCATTGGTGTTTAGTAACAGATGTATCAGATATACCTATTCAGTATAGGCCTGACGATTGACATAAAGTTCCAGCCTGCGTTTTTTTCCTTCCAGCTTGCTGTCTCCCGGCTTTGATTCTTTAATTGCTTTTAGCTGCCAATCCACAGCCTTGTCAAACCGGCCGGCGCGGGCATAGGCGGCCGCCAGTGTGTCAATAACACCCGGATTCTTGTAATCGGTGAGTTCACAGGCTTGCGTTGCCAGCTCGATGGCCCGCTTGCCGTTCTGATACTGTTTGTCTTTAACTGTCGCCAAAAACCATGCTAGATCATTAGGTGGAAGATAATCATTCGTCGCCAGTGCGACTGCATTCTGATGATCATCCAGCGCCAGTTGGTACTTGTCCATTTTGTTATGAATATTCCCCCGCGTGGTGTATGCCCTGGCGTATCCCGGATCGCTGTCCAGTGCGGCGTTCAATTCGAGAAGAGCCTGTTCATATTTTTTTTGATGATGATAAATTTTCCCACGCGCCCTGAATGCTTTGGCATAGTCAGGTTTCAGTTTTAGTGCCTTGTTATAATCCTCCATGGCCAGATCAAACTGTCTTTTCATGGTGTATACATTACCACGATTTAAATAGATTCTATGGTTCTTTGGATTTTTTGACAGCTCCAGGGCAAAATCCTGCAATGACTCATCAAACCGTCTCATGGCTGAATAGGTAATTGCACGACTTACATAAATATCTTTCCTGTTTGGCTTAAGCTGTATAATTTTATTGAATCGTTCCAGCGCTGCCGCATATTTCTTCTGTTTATGTAGCAAATACCCCAGCATATAATTCGCTTCTATATGGTTCGGCTCTATGCGAAGGGCCTGTTCCAGTTCATTGACAGCCGGCTCATATTTCCCTTCATAGTAATACTGCAGGCCGCGATCAAAATAACCCTGAGCCGTTTCTTTTTCAGCAGGTACCGCATTTCTACCACTGCCGGATTTTTCTGAAACTCCTGCCATTGCCGGTACAAGAGCAGTCAATAACATGCTGTAAATCACCCCTTGCAGACAGACCAATAATGGTTGATTTTTATTGTTAAAGAACAACATTCTTCTCCACTGCTAACTGACTATTGTTTTATAGAGTTCAATTATTATATTCCAAAGTCTGATCACTCAACATACGCCTTATTCTTCCTGTAAAGCTCAAGACGCTTGGCCAGACTTGTCTGCATATCCTTATTTGATACAAGCATGTCGATCGCCTTTTGCTCCCATTTGATAGCCTTGTCAAATTCACCATTGCGGGCATAGGATGCCGCCAGTGTATCTATATGGCTGATATCCTTGTACCGGCTTATTTCACAGGCCCGTTTGGCATGTTGCACAGCAAGCCTGCCATTGTGATAACGCTTGTCCGTTGCGGTGGCATAAATCCACGCCAGATCATTTTGCGCCTCGCCATTATCCGGATCGAGCACAATAGCATATTTATAATCACTGATAGCATGAGGATAATTTTTCATTAGAGTATTGGTATAACCATGGAGGATGTGCAGTTGCGGGTCAAACTTTTCCAGTCCCAGTGCCCTGTCTAAATCCGCCAATGCCAATTCGTGTTGTTTGAGTGAGTTATAAGAATGCGCCCTGGATACATAGAGTGTTCGCTCATCCCCACCCAACTCCAGCGCCTTGCTGTATTTGGCAATTGCGGCTCGGTCCTCTTTAAGTGCGGCGAGAGAATAACCAATCCCCATGTGACTATCTGCGTCATCAGGCTCAAGTTCAATGGCCCTTTCAAAAGCGCTGATGGCCGATTCGTATTTCCTTGCTCTGTAATACCGCCACCCCTGCTCAGAGTGATGTTCCATTGCGTAACGGTCAGCCGCTAAACCGCCCAGACTTGTTTCGGACAGTAAGAAAAAGATGACTGCCCATGCAGTCATGCCTATCGTCACCATCATCCCGACATGGATTGCGTCCCGCTGTATCAACTTCTGATTCATACCTTCATCTCCCTGGCTGACACCTCAAATCACTGATTGAGGTTAATGCGCTTCATCCCAGTTATCACCGGTACCCACATCCACCACCAGCGGGACCTTGAGTTCGGCGGCGGTAACCATGTTCTCTCTGATCAGCTGTTCAGCAGCAGTGAGTTTTTCTTCTGCCACTTCGAAGACCAGTTCGTCATGCACCTGCATGATCATTTTAATCGAGTAGCTCTGGTCCGGGATGACCCTGGCCAGATTGATCATGGCGCGCTTGATAATATCCGCCGCCGTGCCTTGCATGGGGGCGTTGATGGCGGTGCGTTCGGCATATTGACGACGCTGTGCATTGCTCGCGTTGATCTCCGGGATATACAGGCGCCGACCGAAGACGGTTTCCACATAGCCCTGTTCCTTGGCCAGCAGGCGGGTCTGTTCCATGTAATCCTTTACGCCGGGGTAACGTTTGAAATAGAGGTCGATATATTCCTGCGCTTCGTTGCGCCCCACATCCAGTTGTTTGGCCAGCCCAAAGGCAGACATGCCATAGATCAATCCGAAGTTGATGGCCTTGGCGGAGCGACGCTGATCAGAGGTAACCTGATCCGGTGCGAGGCCGAAGACTTCTGCAGCGGTGGCGCGATGCACATCTTCACCGGCGTTGAAGGCCTTGAGCAGACCCGGGTCATTCGACAGGTGGGCCATGATGCGTAATTCGATCTGCGAGTAATCGGCGGCGATGAGTTTAGTACCCGGTGCAGCGATGAAGGCCTTGCGGATGCGCCGTCCCTCTTCGGTGCGAATGGGGATGTTTTGCAGGTTGGGATCAGAAGAAGACAAGCGTCCGGTGGCCGCCACCGCCTGATGATAGGAGGTGTGTACGCGACCGGTACGTTTATTGATCTGATCAGGCAGTTTGTCCGTATAGGTGGACTTGAGCTTGCTCAGGCCGCGATGTTCGAGGATCAGCCGGGGCAGTTCGTGTTGTGCTGCCAGTTCTTCCAGCACATTTTCTGCGGTGGAGGGTTGTCCCTTGGGTGTCTTGGCGATCACCGGCAGCTTGAGTTTGTCGAAGAAGATGGTCTGGATCTGTTTCGGTGATCCCAGATTAAACTCTTCACCGGCGACGTTGTATGCCTCTCTTTCCAGTTCCTGCAATCGTTTGGCCAGTTGTTTGCTTTGCTCGGCCAGCAGTTTGGTGTCGATCAACACGCCGGTGTATTCCATTTGCGCCAGGATGGGCAGCAAGGGCATTTCGATCTCGTTGAAGACCTTTGCCAGACTGGGGATCGCCTGCAACATGGGCCACAGGGTGTTGTGCAGGCGCAGGGTAATGTCGGCATCTTCTGCCGCATACTCGGCGGCCTTGTCGATGTCGATCTGGTTAAAGGTGAGTTGTTTCACTCCTTTACCGGCGATGTCTTCAAAGTGGATGGTGTTATAACCCAGATACTTCAGCGCCAGGGTATCCATGTTGTGGCGCGTAGCGGTGCTGTTCAACACATACGACTCCAGCATGGAATCAAATTTGATGCCCTGCATGTTGATGTCGTAGTTGGCCAGCACGTTTTTGTCGTATTTCAGGTTCTGACCCAGTTTGGCCTGGCTGGGATCTTCGAGTAAGGGTTTGAGCAGGGCCAGTACCTCGTTACGATCCAGTTGTTGATTGACAGCGGGATCGCCCATGGCGTCATGGGCCAGCGGGACATAGGCGGCTTCACCTTCGTCGATGGCGAAAGAGAGACCGACGATCTCCGCCTGCATGTAATCCAGACTGGTGGTTTCCAGATCAAAGGCAAACAGTTTTGCCTTTTTCAGTTTGCCCAGCCAGCTATTAAGATCGGCTTTGCTGAAGATGGTGGTGTAGTCACCCTTGCCTTGTGCCTTCGGTGTTGCGTCCGGTTTCGACGCAGCGGATGACTTCGCTGTCTCTTGCTGTGGTGCCTGTGTGCCGCCTTCGCCGAGCAATTCTTTCAGCCAGGTTTTGAATTCAAACTCCTGAAACAGCCGGATGAGTTTGTCGTTATCCATCGGCTTTGTCTTGATGGCATCAGGTGTTACATCCAGCGCCACATCACACTTGATGGTGACCAGCTCGCGTGACAGTGGCAGAAAGTCGAGACTGTCGCGCAGGTTCTCACCCACCTTGCCCTTGATGCCTTCAGCGTTTTGCATGATGGTATCCAGTGAACCGAATTCATCCAGCCACTTCACCGCTGTCTTGGGTCCGACCTTGGGTACACCGGGCACGTTATCCACCGTGTCACCGATAAGGGCCAGATAGTCGATGATCTGTGCCGGTGTGACACCGAATTTTTCTTTCACACCGTCGATATCCATGGTGGTATCGGTCATGGTGTTGACCAGTGTGACATGCCGGTTGACCAGTTGCGCCATGTCCTTGTCGCCGGTGGAGATCACCGCATCCATGCCCATCTCGGTGGCCTGTTGCGCCAGGGTGCCGATCACGTCATCGGCCTCCACCCCTTCCACCACCAGCAAGGGCAGGCCCATGGCGTCGATGATCTCGTGGATGGGTTTGATCTGTTCGCGCAGATCATCCGGCATGGGCGGACGATTGGCCTTGTACTCCTTGTACATGTCATTGCGGAAGGTTTTGCCCTTGGCGTCAAACACCACGGCGATATGTTCCGAGCCATAGTCCTTGAGCAGACGTTTCATCATATTCACCACACCATAGATGGCGCCGGTGTGTTGACCTTTGGAATTGGTCAGCGATGGCATCGCGTGGTAAGCGCGGAACAGGTAGGACGATCCGTCCACCAGAACCAGCGGGGCTTGAGGTTTTTTCGGCATGGGCAGGCTTGCTTATTTTATGGTCATTTTGGGTAAAAAATTTTAACACCTCCCCCTGTGCAGCGGTACGACCATTTCGCTTTTCTTCTGTTACGGAACGGTTTTCTCTCTATAATGGGCACATCCTTTATTGCGCATATGACATACCTCAATGACTGACAGAACCAAATCCCTGCACCCGGGCATGAACCCCGTGAATGACACCAGTCTGACCCGTGAATCCTGGAAAATTTTCCAGATCATGGCGGAATTCGTTGAAGGTTTTGAGCGTCTGGCGCGCATCAAGCCCTCCGTGAGCATCTTCGGCTCGGCGCGAACCAAACCGGATCACCAGTATTATCAACTCACGGTGGAGATCGCCCGCGCCCTGTCTGATGCCGGTTTTTCCGTGGTGAGCGGCGGCGGTCCCGGCATCATGGAGGCGGCCAACAAAGGGGCCTTTGAGGGCAAATCACCCAGCATCGGCCTGAATATTCAGCTTCCCCATGAGCAGGCCGGTAATCCCTATCAGGATATCTCCCTCACCTTTCGCCATTTTTTCTCGCGCAAGGTGATGTTTGTGAAATATGCCGCCGCCTATGTGGTGATGCCCGGCGGTTTTGGCACGCTGGATGAGTTGGCGGAGATCCTGACCCTGGTGCAGACCCGCAAGACCCGGCGCATCCCCATCATTCTTGTGCATCGTCCCTTCTGGGAGGGGCTGATCGACTGGTTCGCCACGACCATGGTGGCGGAAAAAACCATCAACCCCGAAGACCTGGATTTGATCCAGATCCTGGACAATCCCCAGGAAATCGTCGAAGCTATATTTAGTCACTATGAACATCATGGCTTTGAGCCATCCGCTGAAGAAGAAGAGATCCTGTTGAATCTGTAATATGCGAACACTGATAAAAATTATTCCCCTCACCCTGCTGCTTATCTGCAACCCGTTGTCTGCTGCCGAAAAGGACAACAAGGCCGATGAGGTCCAGCCGCCCCCCGAGTTGACGGATGAAGCCGGCCAGGAAAAACACTTACCGGAACCGGAAGTCACCATCATCAAGCGCAAGGAGATGACGGTGGAGGAGTATCGGGTCAATGGCCGGCTGCGCTATGCGAAGATCATCCCGACCAAGGGACCGGCCTATTATATGGTCGACACCGATGGCGACGGCCTGCTGGATACCCGCCACGGTGACCTCTCCAACCCACCGATCCAGCAATGGATCCTCTATAAGTGGTAAGCGCGCCGGAACTGTCCGCCGAACGACCACACCATTTTTCCCGCCCATTTTCTGCATAGCCGGCCTGTGGATAACTTTGTGGACAAAAATACCGGCTTATTAAAAATATTGAGGGTATATAGCCCTGTTGATTATAGCGGCATCAAGCATCCGAAAAATTTTTCTTAAAAATCAAAATATTGTATGATGCCCGCGTTCCAAATTGTGAGTTGGTGCTATAAATTTCCGCTAACTCATTGATTTTCACCCTGTGTATAACTAAGCGCTAATATTCCTGACACGACATGAGACAACTTGCCGCGCAATTGGAAGCGATCAGCGAAAAAACCGGCCAATTAGTCGCCTGGTTGACCCTGGCCATGGTCGTGCTGACCTTCATCGTGGTGGTGTTGCGCTACGCATTTAACACGGGCTGGATCGGCATGCAGGAGTTGATCACCTATCTGCATGCCTTTGTCTTTATGCTGGGGGCGGCCTACACCCTGAAACACGAGGGCCATGTGCGGGTTGATATCTTTTATCGCAAAATGTCACCCCGCCGTCAGGCTCTGGTCGATTTCCTGGGCTGTCTGTTGCTGTTGTTTCCGGTTTGTCTGTTTATCCTCTGGAGCAGTTGGGAGTATGTCTTCTCTTCCTGGAAATTACTGGAAGGCTCACCGGAGGCCGACGGCCTGCCGCTGGTCTTTGTTCTCAAGACCGCCATTTTGCTGATGGCGGTGTTGCTCCTGTTACAGGGACTGGCCCAGCTGTTACGCGCCCTGCTGCAACTGCAGGAGAGCCGCCGTGGCTGAATATATGGCGTTGATCATGTTTGGCTTTGTCTGTCTGGTGCTGTTGGCCGGCTACCCGGTGGCCTTTTCCCTGGGCGGCACCGCCCTGATCTTTGCCTTGCTGGGTAACCTGACCGGCACATTTGACAGCGTCCTGCTCTCCGCCCTGCCCAATCGCATCTACGGCATCATGACCAATGCCACACTGATCGCCGTGCCCTTGTTTGTGTTTATGGGGGTGATGCTGGAAAAGTCCAAAGTCGCCGACAAGCTGCTGGATACCATGGCCATCCTGTTCGGTCCCGTGCGCGGCGGGCTGGGCATCTCGGTGATCCTGGTGGGGATGTTACTGGCGGCCAGTACCGGCATTGTGGGCGCAACCGTGGTGACTATGGGTCTGCTCTCCCTGCCCACCATGCTGAAGCGCGGTTACAGTCCGGCCCTGGCCGGCGGTGCCATCTGTGCGTCCGGGACCCTGGGGCAGATCATCCCGCCCTCTATTATTTTGATCCTGCTGGGTGATGTGCTCTCCTCCGCCTATCAGCAGTCACAGCTCAATCAGGGTATCTATGCGCCGGAAACCGTCTCCGTGGGTGATCTCTTCATCGGCGCCCTGTTGCCGGGTCTGTTGCTGGTCGCCCTTTACCTGCTCTATTTGATTGTTATCGCCTTCCTCAAGCCGGCCATTGCACCGGCTATCCCGCCGGAGGACAGGGCAATGGGTCGTGGTGAATTATTGCAACAGATTGGACAGGCCCTGCTGCCTCCCATCCTGCTGATCGTCGCCGTGCTGGGTTCCATTATCGGCGGAGTCGCCACACCGACCGAGGCTTCATCAGTGGGTGCTGTCGGTTCCATCCTGCTGGCCATGTATCAACGTCAATTCAGTATTGCGATCCTGCAAGAGGTGATGCTCAGCACCATGCGTATCACCAGCATGGTGTTTTTGATCTTTATCGGCGCATCCATCTTCTCGCTGGTGTTTCGTGGTTTCGGCGGCGACGAAATGGTCACGGCACTCTTGAATGATCTGCCGGGTGGAGTGGTCGGCGCCATGTTTATCGTCATGCTGCTGATGTTCCTGCTGGGCTTTATCCTCGACTTCATCGAGATCACCTTTGTGGTGGTGCCCATTGTTGCCCCTATCCTGTTGAGCATGGGACTGGACCCGGTCTGGCTCGGCATCATGATCGCCATCAACCTGCAAACCTCTTTCCTGACCCCGCCGTTTGGCTTTGCACTGTTTTATTTGCGTGGTGTGGCGCCGCCGGAACTCACCACCACCCAGCTATACAAGGGCGTGATACCGTTTATCATGATCCAGTTACTTACGCTGGGACTGCTGGCGATGTGGCCGGAGATTGTGACCTGGCTGCCCAATATGATGAAAGCAACCGGTTGACGGAAGGACCGCACAGGGGCAGGATAATCCTCCCGTGAACAACCAAGGAGGTATCTGTACACCATGCTGGAACTCAGACCTGTGTGCGAGAACTGCAAGACACCATTACCGCCCGATTCCGTCGATGCAATGATCTGCTCATTCGAATGTACCTTCTGTATGCATTGTGCTACTGAAGTCCTGTATAACGTCTGCCCCAACTGCGGTGGCGGGTTTGCGCCGCGACCGATTCGGCCGGCGGTCAATCGAAAGGGTGATAACTATTTAGGTGTTTATCCGGCGACCAAGACAGTGAAGTTTCGCCCGGTAGACCGTGACTTGCATGACAACTTCGCTGCAGCGCTGCGTGATATACCGCCGCACAAGCGCTGAGATATTATTCCATTAATCGGACTGCACCAAATCCAGTTCCAGCCAAAAGGTACTCCCCTTGCCCGGTGCGCTTTTCACACCCATGCAGCCGCCCATGGCCTCGGTCAGCCTTTTACACAAGGGCAAGCCGATACCGCTGCCATCAATAACGCTGTTTTTAAACACCACTTTTTCAAACGGCAGAAAGATATCGTCCAGATCCGCCGCCTGTATGCCCAGTCCGGTATCATTGACTTTCAGGCGTAATTTGTTGTCGTGAATCAATTCACAACGAATATCAACAATGCCTGCCGGTTTATTGTACTTAATGGCATTGATCAGCAGATTGACCAGCACCTGTCGCAAGCGCAAGGCATCTGCACTGACGTTGATTGGTGCATGTTGCCGAACATGATCAAATATCTGAATGGCGCTTTCTCTGGCCCGTTCACTGACCACGGCAACACTCTCTTTCACCAGTTCAAGGAGATCGACTACACCGTTTTCCACCGTCAGGTCGCCCGACTCAATGGCGGACAGATCCAGTATTTCTTCAATGAGGGAAAACAGATGCTGTCCGGAACGAATGATTTCCTCGACACTCTCCTTTTGTGCTCCATTTAACGGGTTGGCCGGATCGGATTCCAGCACCTGGCCAAAGCCAAGAATGGCGTTCAACGGCGTGCGCAGCTCGTGGCTCATGAGAGAGAGAAATTCAGACTTGGCCCGGCTGGCTGCCTCGGCCTTGTCCCTGGCCACAGATAACTCAATAGTGCGTTCATTGACGCGCTGTTCCAGGTCAATATTGAGTTGTTGCAAAGCCTTTCTGTGTGTGATTACTTCCGTGAACATCACTATGCCGCCAATACGCTGCTGCGATTTTAACCAGGGGTGGATCTCCCATTTGATCCAGACCGTGCTGCCATCATCACGAACGAAGGGATCTTCTTCACAGGTTTGTACATTGCCCTGCAGACAGTATTGATGGATGTCTTTCCAGCGTTGCGGCACATCCGGAAACAGATCATAGTGACTACGTCCCAGAATTTGTTCACCTTCCAACTGGTAATCCTTTATCCACCGCTGTGTCACAGCGATATATTTCATATCATTGTCGAACACGGCAATGGCAGCCGGGATATGTTCCAGCATCAGCATCCAGTGTGTTCTGTCGCTGAAAAGAAAGTTGTTTTCTTTTGCGTAGTATAATTCCATGGATATCCATCTGGTTATTCATACCGGTAATTTATTAACATTAGTTAATATTTGCGCAAAATGTCAGAGGACAAGATCGTTAAATTTTGTATACAATTCTCTGAAATTTTCCCAACAGCAAAAAACGACTTATCACTGCTGATAAAAATTACAGTATGAATAATTTTGCTCCAATAGGTGTGTTTGACTCCGGTATCGGCGGGCTCTCGGTAACAAAGGAAATAATTTCTTTGTTACCGAATGAAAACCTGATCTATATCGCTGACTCCGGTTTTGCCCCTTATGGCAACAAACCGGTCTCGTATATCAGGCAACGCTGCGATCTCTTGACACATTTTTTGCTGGAACGGGGAGCTAAGGCGCTGGTCGTTGCGTGTAATACCGCCACCGCAGCGGCCATTACGGAGATTAGACAACTCACCAGCCTGCCGGTTATCGGCATGGAGCCCGGTGTCAAACCGGCGATTGCCGCGACGCGTAATGGTGTTGTGGGTGTGCTGGCGACGCAAAATACCGTACTCAGCAATCAGTTTACACAATTGGTACAACGCTACGGCGCCGATGTGAAAGTACTCAGTCAGCCCTGCCCGGGACTGGTGGATGAAATTGAGAGCGGGGGATTTTCCACACCACATCTACGGCAGCTGGTACAGCAATATGTCACACCGCTCATTGATGCCGGGGCGGATACCATTGTATTGGGTTGCACTCACTACCCGTTGATCAAAGATCTGATCGCTGAATTTGCCGGTCCGGGTGTCACCCTCATCGACACCGGCCCGGCCGTGGCCAACCAACTCCGGCGCCGATTGCAGGAAGCCGGTTTACTGAATACGCGAGTCGACAATGGCGGGATCGACTACTGGACCAGCGGTGATGACGAAAGATTTAACAATCTGCTCACCACCGTGATGGGTCGGCATCAGTTCCCGCAAAGCCTGCCGGAGAATTGCCGGCAATAAAAAAGCGGCCTGCAGGCCGCTTTCTCGTTTTCTTGTCAGACCGGGCTTATGCCGCTTTACGTTTCGCAACACCCAGACCCAACAGACCCATGGCCAGCAACAGGATACCGGCGGGTTCCGGCACAGGTGCAGTGGTGTCACCGATCCAGCCGCTGTATGCAGCGTTTGGACCCAAGCCCTGTACATGGGCAGCGACATGGTAAGTGCCATTACCACCAACCGGGGTGTTCAGGTAGTTGAACATATCAGCAGTCAGGTTCGCGCCTGTCAGTTCAAAATGAAATACATCAGAACCACCGAAGAAATTGGCGCCGAAGTTGATATTCAGATCATAACGACCACTGCCATCCGCCTGACAGCAATCATTACCACGAATAAAGCTGCTCCAGCCGGTATCTGTTCCGCTGCCGATACCAATCAGCGCGGCATTCATGGTGGGATCGAGATTGAAATATACGCCACCGAAGAAACCGCCGGGATCATTCAGATGGGATTCCAGGGTCAACATGACAGAGCCCGCGGTACCGCCGTCATCAAACGTTGCCGTCAACCAGGGACCTGTACCGGCGGGTGCAGTGGCACCACTGAATTCATAATTCAGGTCGAAGGAAACGACGGATGCATTGGCGTTGCCGGCCATTAATACCAGCGCCAATACAGCTAACACCAGTTTTTTCATTTCAACATCTCCAATAGGGGGGGAATAAAGTATTGTCTACACACAACAATACAAATTCTGTGCCAAACCACAACATAATGATTTTTTTGGATATAATTTAAGCCATTGGGAATTTATGTAAATGCGGCCGACACGCGGTGAAGCGCGTATTAAACACGGTCCAGATCCAGATGAAACCGGGGATTATTGTCCGTTCAACAGCGGTGCTTTTCTGCTTGCCCCCCAGGTTTGATAATAGCGTCCCGCCGCTTGCAACCAGTCAGTCACTTCTCCCTGCATACCCTGACTCACCTTGCAAAAGCCGGCGCAACGTTCACAGGTGATTGCGGCATCCTGAACAAAGCCATGTCGCTCTGCCGTCACTCTTGCCTCCCGATACAGGTTGAGTGCCTGTTGTTCCGCACCTGTGACAGCAGCACGTTCGGCTTCGACCAGCAGATACTTGTGTCGGAAATTTTCAGGACAATGCGCCGCCCAAATTTCCATTTGCGCCTGATTCGCTGATAATGCAGACGCATATTCGGTCTGTTGTGCCGGGCTTGCCGTCTGATAGCGCCGGGTCATGAGCAACGAGTCATAAAAATTCAGTTCAGCCAGCGAAAACTGTCCCACAGCACCCGTTGCCGCGCTTTTGGCGGCCCCGATATACTCGTCCACGCCCTGCATATCATCATTGATAATCGCCAATAACATTCTATTGACGCCATACCAGTGTATACCATGCTGGAAGCCGGCCTCTTGCATTGCATTCAGTGCGTCTGCTGCCGAATAATCGGCGGTGGATATCGAATTGATACTATCTGTTCGACCGATCAGATTGAGGATCATCTGCCGGATAATTGTCACTAATGAAATAACCGGGTTACTGGTTTTTTGTAAAAACGGCAGCTTTGCATCAATATAAGTCTTGATTTCCACAAGATTCTGACCAGCGGAAAATAATTGCATGCCCTTTGATACCAGACAATATCCGGCAGTGATAATATCACCGGCTTCAACTCCCTCACCTGCGCTCTGTTCCAGCATATCAAACCCGTCGCTAAGTTTATTTACCCAAGGGCTGATATTGGTTACAAAGGTCAGTTTCACCTTGCTGCGTATGGCAAAATACTGATCTTTTTGCAGAATACTCAGTGAATATTCAGCAAACTCATTACCCTTGCGATACTCTCCCCGGGCGGAAAGAAAGAAACCAAACATCAGGAAAGCATAAACAGATTCCACCGACCTGCCATACTCAATAGACAACAGCACCATTTTTGAAATCAGCGGCTCAAGCAAGTCCGGTCGCAAAACATAAACAGGTGAAACCAGCGTCGACATGAGCTGTTCCAGCGCAATAACATCCAGATCAAGACAATCGTTCAGTTGCTGCAGATCTGATTGCGAAACATCGCTGATACTCTGTCTGATCGCCTCAACCTGACTGCTGTCTTCAAAGTCAATATCGAATACACGCAAACCCTCCGCGCCAAAGGCAACGGCATCCGCCCATTTACCCAGATTGGTTAATTGCACGACCTTCAGTTTATAGATCTCGGCCAATTCCCGCTTTGTTGTCACTCGTTCCAGGCAGATGTGACACAACTGCTCGGCTTCATCAAAGTCACCGTTTAAATAGTGGCATTCCGTCAGATTGCGATAAACCTGATAAGTCATTTCATGATATCTGGTCCAACCGTCAACCGGCAGCAGCTTGCGCGCTGCATGCAGATTGCTGACAGCGGAGGAATAGGCGCCGCTGTTCCTGGCGACTGTTGCCGCCTGTAAATTCAATTCACACAGTTTGTATTTCTCTTCCGGATCGATCAGGTGTTCCAGACCGAGGTTGTAATGGAACACCACATCGCCGATCGAGACACTGTCAAACTTTTCAGAGAGAAAACGCCCGATTTTCAGGTGGATCTGTGTTTTATCATCCAGTTGTTCGTAGGCGGATTCCCTCACCCGGTCATGGGTGAAATAGTAAACCTGAAAACCATTGCCTGTATCAGCATAACGAATAAAACCATAATCGATACTGTGCAGTAATGCCTTTTCGATATATTCAATACTCTTTCTGCATACTTGCGCCAACAAGCGCGAATCAAAAATCGAGCCGACACAGGCGGCAACCTTCAGCACAATTTGTGCCTCCGGAGACATTTTATTCAGTCGCAAAATCAACAGATCAACAACATTATTGGATGCATCTGCTTCCCGTACACTGCTCAGGTCTATATGGCAGGTTTCACCCCTGGGCATATTTCGGTTTTCATCCATGATACTATCAAGCAACTCACGTATATACAGTGGATTACCGCTGGTTTTTTCCTGCAAATACTCGGTAAATCCATTACATTCACTGTTCTGCAACCCGGTGTATGCGTGAACAATCTGCCGGGTTTCCCGCAGATCCATTTCCTGCAGATCAATACGATGGATATTTCCACCGGCCTTTTTCAGAGCACGGAGTGTTTTTGACAGAGAGTGACTGACGCCGACATCTTCGATACGATAAGTACCGATGATAATCAGTGAGTGAAGCGCCTCATTCTCCAGCAGCGACTCCAGCAATAACATTGTCTCACTATCGGCCCAGTGCAGGTCATCGAGAAACAGCACCGTCTTGCGATAGTTTTCACAGATAACCTGCATGAATTTATTCATCACCAATAAATAACGATTGCGTGATTCATTCGCCTGCAGATCATGCACTGACTCTGAAATCCCGGTTATTTCAACAAGACTGCTGAATTGTTGTTGCAAGACACCAAGGTTATTGCTCAACATGCCGGTAACATGATCGACAAATGCCTGTTTTTGTTCCGTCGGCAGATTTGCCAGTGATTCAATATAACTTTGCAAGGCACGCACTATCCCCAGATACGGAATAGTGGACTGCTCCTCCACATACTTGCCGTATAACAATTTGTCGGCATTTGACAGTCTGTTTGACAGAAAGTGTTCCACCAGACCGGTCTTGCCAACACCTGCCACTCCACCGACCAAAATAAACTGTGGGATTGTCAGGTTATTCTTGTCAAAGACCTCATCCAGCATCCCCAATTGCTGTTGGCGTCCGATAAAAAGGCTATCCTGTAAAATGCTCATCATCTAACTATATTCAGACTTGCAGGATGTTCCACTTGAGCGGCACATTAATTCACAAAATGTATAACTTTAACCTGTGACTTGGCTGCAGAGGCGGGTGATTGGTCATAAACTATTGTATTAATCCATGCTCCCGGCTTTGCCTTATTTTTTGTCTATGAATTTATGATTGATCACAGGAAAATTATAGAATCCGGGCCGTTCACCATTATCAAATGGAAGAATACAGCCGGTTGGCCCATTGAATACGCATCAGACAACATCCAGGTCCTGACCGGGTTCCCTGCCGCGGAATTTACCGCCGAGTCAATCAGTTTCTTTGACTTGCTTGCCGAAGAGACACTCACGCAGATAGATCACAAAATCAAACGGGCCAGGGAACATGTCCTTGAAAGTATCCAGTTGGATGTCTTCCCGCTGCGGCACAGGGATTCGCGCATTATCTGGGTGGACGCCTATGTCAGTATCCTGCGTAACGCGCTGGGCAATGTGATTGGTTATACCGGCTATTTGCTGGATGTCAGTAACCGTGTTGAAACGGAACACAATCTGGAAAACAGCAGGGAAGAAACACGCGCTATCATCAATGCCCTGCCCGATACGATTTTGCAAATCTCACGCAATGGTGAACTTAAAAAGTTTCTGACGCATAATGGTGCACAAACCGACGACCACAAGGCAACGGTATATTTAAGTGATTTTTTCCCCGCTGATTTCGCCGCACTGGTGCCGGAATATCTGGCCGACACAATCCAGACCGGCAGAGTTTATATCTATGAATATGAAAACCATTCCTTCGATAACAAGACCCTATATTATGAGGCTCGCTTTTCGAAAAAAAGTGAAAACGACGCACTGATCATCATTCGGGAAATCACCAGTCGCAAGGAAAATGAACGCCTGCTGCAACAGGCCATGGAAGATGTGGCAGCCGCCAACATTGAGAAAAACAAATTTCTCTCCAACATGAGTCACGAATTGCGCACACCGCTGAATGCCATCATGGGATTTTCGCAACTGCTTATCGCTGATGACCAAAGTGATTCCACCCTGGCCCAGGAAATCCTTAGCGCCGGCGATCACCTCTTGTCACTGATTAACGACATCCTGGATATTTCCCGTATTGAAGCCGGCAAGATTGATCTATTGCTGGAACCCGTCCAATTAAGCAGTATTGCCAGTGATTGCCAGACCCTGCTCACGCCCATGATGCAAGCTCAGAATATCAAATTCAGCCTGTCTATTCCCGATGAGAATATCCTGGTACAGACGGACAAAACGCGCCTCACCCAGGTTTTACTCAATCTGCTGAGTAATGCAGTTAAATACAACCGGCCCGATGGCAAGGTTGCTCTCACTGCGTTTATCCTGAATGAACAAAACCTGCGCATCGAAATCGCAGACACCGGCAATGGTCTGGATCAGACACAAGTAAATAACCTGTTCACCCCTTTCGAGCGGGTTGGTGCCGAGAGAACTGACGTCGAAGGTACGGGGCTGGGTCTTGCCTTATCCAAACAACTGGTGGAACTGATGCAGGGCAATATCGGTGTCCTCAGTATTCCGGGGATCGGATCAACATTCTGGATCACCATACCATTGGCCGGAAATGTCTCATCCCTGCTTGCCGCCGATGTATCCCTGCAATCCGGCAGTACAATCCCGGGACAATCCCTGTCCGGTAAAAGTCTGTCAATTGTTTATATCGAAGACAACAAACAAAACCAAAAACTGATCCAATCCATTATCTCCGGCCGAACCAGACACAGTCTGCAGATTGCAGGCAACGGAATGGACGGTTTAGCCTTGATCAATCGGACCTTGCCTGATCTGGTGCTGCTGGATATCACATTACCGGATATGTCCGGCTACGAGGTCTTGTCAGAGTTGAAATCCTCACCGACAACCAGACACATCCCGGTACTGGCCATCTCCGCCAATGCCACCGAAGAGGATCTGAAAACAGCCCGCAAGGTGGACTTTTACGACTACCTGACCAAACCGATCAATCTCAGCCGGCTTTTGGTCACCTTGCGGCGCATTGAACAGGACATCTTTCCACAACACGTCAGTCAGGGCTGAGCCCATTCGCGGCAGCTGCCTGTCGATCCACTGCTGCCGGGTTGCATACTTTTTTGTCCCGCATAAAAAAACCCGGCCTGAGCCGGGCTTCATATTACCTGGGGTTTGGTTCAAACCGCTTGTGGCAAGCCGATTTGCAAACCACTGCCGGCCCAACCCATCATTCCACCGCGCAGGTTAAAGACATTTTCAAAGCCCTGTTGGGCAAGGAACATGCAAGCTTGTGCAGAACGGGCGCCGCTTCGGCACACCAGCACCACCGGCTTGTCCTGTTTGATTTCCTGTATACGCAAGGGGATAGTGTGCATCGGCATCATCTCGGCTCCGGGTACGGTGCCGGCGGCCACTTCAGCTGGCTGGCGAATATCCACAACCTGAACATCGGCTTTGTTATTCAGCATTTCCGCCAACTGGGAAGCCTCTAACTCCTTGATATTTGAAAACATAGTGTCTCTCCAAAAAATCGAATCAGTGCCAAGTATATTAGCAATTTCTAATATTTCAAGGCCTGACCCTGCCCGGCTTCACTTTTTTTTATTTTGTCCGTTATGTAATAAAGTGAAATATGTATGATAATTAAATAATCACCCATCTTTTTAATAGTAATTGCGGCTAATTGATCGCTTCGGGTATTTTTTATTGGCGCCGGACTGCATGGTTTTGTCTCGCTGATAGATTGCCATGCTCGTCGTGCTGCACACGTTTGACACCGGGAGAGCGCTATGAGCGAGACACACTCACACGAAGATATTTTTGCGGTTATCAACCTGCTGGCAGGTGCCGCACAGGCAGGCGCCAAGGGCCTGTTGGCCCAGGCGGCCTACAATGTTATGAAGGCGTCAGAGGCCGTGGCCAAGGCCAAAAATCTGGAGCTGGACCAAAGTATTCAGGACCGTGCCAGAGATGCACTGAATAACGCACAAAGCACCCTGCTGAAAGCCTCCACCGTGCCCGGCGCGATGGATGAAGCCAAACAGGATATTATCAATGCCGACCGGCAGACATATCAGATAGCGGAAAAACTGTAAGCGACAGTGCGGCTAGACGATCTTGCCCTTGAGCAGATCCAGCAGTTCCTTGGCCATTGCTTTCAGTTTTTTCAGATCAATGTTCTCACTTGTGGCGATGCTCTTGACCGATTTGGGATTGGTCATGACATGCCACAGATCAAGTTCATCCACGTGACGATAAAAATGGCGGATAGCCTGGATTTCCTTGGGTTTGAAATGCTGATCGAGATCCTCCGCATCAAACATGATATCCAGAAACAGCTTGAGTTCTTCGAGTTGCGCTTCCTGCTGGGAAAACTTGCTCAACGAACTGACTTCCACTGCGGTGGAACCGGTGTACCAGTTAACAATGGGTAGTAATAAATCTTTTAAATTTTGCTTCATAGTTTTCTGTTTTTTGCGTCGTCTTCAGCCTGTTTTTCTGAATAACAGGTCCCACACACCATGCCCCAGTCGTTGCCCGCGCTGCTCAAATTTGGTCAGCGGTCGCCAATCCGGTCTCGATGCATACTCCCCGTCTGTTACGGTATTGGTAAAACCCTCTGCATCTGTCATGACATCCAGCATCTGCTCGGCGTAGTTTTGCCAATCAGTCGCACAATGAAAGATAGCGGCCATTCTTAGTTTAGACCTTAATAACTGCACAAAACCCGGCTGTAAAATACGTCTTTTATGGTGACGCTTTTTGGGCCACGGATCCGGAAAGTATAAACAGACCATATCCAGTGACTGATCCGGGATCATTGTCTGTAAGACCTCCACAGCATCGGCACAGATAACCCGGACATTCTGCAGGTCCTGTTGTTCTACCAATTGCAGCAGACCACCCACCCCAGGCCGATGTACCTCAATACCGAGAAAATTCCGCTCCGGCTGCGCAGCGGCCATGGCCGCCAATGAGACCCCGTTACCAAAACCGATTTCCACGACCACCGGGGCGTCCCGCCCAAACAGCGCCTGAAAATCCAGCGGTTGTCCGGTCTGCTCCAGCCCATAGACGGGAAAGAGTCGCTCCAGCGCCCGCTCCTGACCTGTGGTCAAGCGGCCTTCCCGGCGGACAAAGCTGCGGATACGTCTGAGAGGGGGCTGCTCGGCCATGCTCAGGACCTACATCGGTTAAAAGTGAAAAACCTTGATTAAAAAAAGGTTCCATCCAGGGGTGAAGAGGCGCTGGCGTACCGCTTGCGTGGCATACGTCCGGCCAGCCAGGCCTCACGACCGGCCTCAATCGCCTTTTTCATCGCAGATGCCATCAAGATCGGGTTTTTTGCCGCCGCAATTGCGGTATTCATCAAAACACCGGCACAACCCAGTTCCATCGCCACCGCCGCATCAGAGGCCGTGCCCACCCCGGCATCCACCAGAACGGGTACTTTCAGCTCTTCGATGATGAAGCGGATATTGTAGGGATTGCGGATCCCCAGCCCGGAGCCGATGGGCGCCGCCAGCGGCATTACCGCCACACAACCCATGGCTTCCAGTTCTTTGGCAATGATCAGGTCGTCAGAGGTGTAGACCATGACTTTGAAGCCATCCTTGATCAGGGTCTCGGCAGCCTTGAGAGTCTGCAGAACATCGGGAAACAGGGTCTTTTCATCACCCAACACCTCCAGCTTGACCAGATCGTGGCCATCCAGCAGTTCGCGGGCCAGTCGACAGGTGCGTACAGCGTCATCGGCGTTATAACAACCGGCGGTATTGGGCAGGATGGTGTATTTATCCGGCGGAATGGCATCCAACAGATTGGGTTCATTGGGATTCTGCCCGATATTGGAACGGCGCACCGCCACGGTAATAATTTCGGCACCGCTGGCCTCGGTCGCCAAACGGGTTTCTTCCAGATCCTTGTACTTGCCGGAACCCACCAACAGGCGGGAATGATATTCCTTGCCGGCGATCACCAGCGGAGTGTCTTGCATTGTCTCTGTCATGAATATTCCTAACCGATAAACTGCCCTGAAACGGACTGAAGTTCGAAATTTGTCAAAATCGGGAACGCGGCATTATACCTGAAAATAATGGTCAGGCCGCCCTCCTCCGGCGAGAATTTCCCGGTCTGTGCAATTCTTCAGCCGTGGCGTTTTGCCCGCCACAGCGTGAAATGGGGCCAGGTTTTCCAGACCACGTAGTTCTGGCGGAACAATACCGGCAGCTGTTCACCAAACACCAGTAATTTACGGTTATGCCAGTTATCCATACTGTACGGTTCACCCTCCCCGGGCATGATGATGACGTCGTAATACTGTTGGCCGAATCGCTTGAGTGTCGCCTCAGGCAAGTCCAGCCCAACCGCCTGACGCCCCGCAAACACAACCGGATCAACAACATTCCCCTTCACCACCGGCCAGAGCCAGGACCGAACATACGTCAACTTGTGGTTGGGGTGATCTGTATACCCGATGAGTACCTGCTGATATCTGCCCTGCAGGAAATCACGGATCGACAACACCTCATCCCGCAGTTCGACAGAGTGATTGTCCCATGCATAATTCAGGACCTTTTTCTGCGCGCTGCTGGTGAAAAAGGCCATGGAGGCAAACCAGGCCACGAACACCGCCAGATACAACGCCCTGGCCTGCTTGTCAAAGCCATCCATAAAGGTGGGCAACCTGTCCTTATTGCGATCATAAAGAATGACAAACAGTACGGAAAATAACGGCGCGAATGGCGCCATGTGATAGATACCCGCACCATCCACCGCACCAAGCACGCCAACCCCAAATACCATGGCCAGAGTCAGCAACAGGGTCCAAAACAGATCGCGGTCCAATCGCCCGTCCGGTGCCGTTTTTTTATCCACATAGAGCAAGTACAAGACCGGCACCAGCATGGTTAGTGTCATCCAGATATTGTGAGTAATCGCCAGCGGATGTACCCACAGCCCGGAGTAGGCAGAGATAAGCGCCAGATAACCGGAAATACTGACACCCGGCAGGGTGAAGGGAAGAATAATCATTCCGCAGGCCAACACGATGGTCCATCCCAGTTTGACCATGCCATGCTGCCGATAAAACAGCACCAATAACGGAAAGATAAAGGCGGCACTGTGAAATTTTGCATTGACGGCCAGCGCACCACCCGTCGCCAGCAACAAAACGCTGCGCCAGGAAGATGGTAACAGCAGTGATGCCACCCCCAGGGAGGCACCGAGGAACATGGCGCAGTCGGAATGATTTCGAAAACTGACCTGGGCAAATAACATGGCCATTGCCGCATAATAAAAGATACCCAATGCGGCGAGCCTGCTGCCGAACTTGCGACGCATGGCTATGTACAACACAGCCACACCCAACAGAACACAACTCACGCCGTACAGCTTGACAGCGAAGACCGGATCGTTAATCAGCCTGAGAAATTGTGCCTGCAATAACAGTGTCGATGGCCCATAAATCATACTGTATATATTGGGTTCATCCAGCGTGGAATAGAGCGGATATCCAGCCAGATACATAAGGCTGATCTCCGTCAAAACCGGCTCCATGTGCTCGCGGAAGGTAGGCAGCCACAGGTGCAGCAACATGGTCAGCAGATAGCAGACGGGAACAAGGATGAGCAGCGAGGTATTGACGTTAAGAAAGTTGGGTATCCTGGCATACTTTGCCAGATACCATCTGGCAAAGGGGTAACTCAACAACAGCATGGCTACAAAGCCGTAAAATAACCGCATGTTTCAGCCTTTCCGCCGGGGAATTATTCTTTACCAGTTGACGCCCTGCCCGGTATAAAACCGGCCAGCACTCTGAATAACAAAAACAACTGCAAGCCGGACAAGGCAGTCAGGCTCACAACCTCTGTTTGATGGCCGCTCAACAACAGGACGAACTGCCCCACAAACAGGGCAATCAACACAAACCACGGCGCCAGGTAATACTGCACGCCGGAGATCCACCATGCCATGGCAATCAACCCTGATAAACCAAGTAACGACAAACCGAGTAGAGACGACAGTTCAGTATGCAGCATTGGCGGCGCAGTATTGGGTATCATGATCCATTGCTGGTTAACCAGTGCCGTCAGGACCAACAGAACCACAATAAAACCAAAACTGAATGAATATACCGAATTCAGCCGCAACCGCTGTTTGTCCACCAACGTCAACAACCGCATTAATACCAGCAAGCAGATAAAAATCGTTGCGGCAACCCATAGCAGATAAGGTATGGCAAGCGCAAATACCACACCGCTGCCAATAAACCAGTAAGTATTACCGCTGCGCTCCGCCAGACAGACCAGATACATGGCGAGCAAAAGCGGGATCAATCCGATCAGCCCGGCTCCAAACAAAATCGGTGTCAGTGTACCTGCCGCAATGATGACCTTTTCCGACAATCGGGTTCGATGGCGCAAGTGAACATGTTCAAAACAGCCTGCCAGTCTGAGCATAATGAAAGTGCACAGCAGCACCTGTAAACCGGTATTGATGTCCACATACAGGCCGGCCGCTGCCGCAAACAAAGCGGCTGCGATTAAATCGATAGAGAGCGTTTTTCGATCCGGCAGTGCTGTTCTTTTGCTGAAAGCAAGCGCGTCACTCTCATGCAGAATATCGACGTCCAGGCCGCTGATTTTATATATTTCCAGCCACAGGCTGTAGGCTGCACGCCAGTTCACCTCGCGGTAACCACTCATATCCGCCGTCTCGGCTGAGGATTTTTTCCCGTCACCCTTGATATAGAAACTGAAATTATCATGCTCCGGCCGGTAGCGGTAATCTATACCGGCCAGCCGCCAGCGCAGCAAATAACCGCCTTCAGAACGTTCGATATGCAGACTTTCACGGATTTCAGACAATGCATCACGCTGCCCGGACGTCAGTGACTCCTGTAATTGTCGGGCACGTAACTGCATTAAATGGTACAGGGCTTGTTCTTTCATTGCTTATATCAACCCGGACTCGTGCGCAACCTGGTTGGCAACCGCCATAATTTCTTCCTTGGACAAGCGCTTTAACTGTCGATCCACACCGTCAAACAGGAACAACCTTGCACGTCTGAACATGGGCACAAAAAACCGGGTCGAGATGGAAATTTCGGGAAAACTGCCGTACATGCAGCCACTGCAACCACTGGTGACATTGAACACCTGCTCCCGAATCTGTTCCGATCGATACAAGGCAGGGAATTCTGAATCATAGACCGGGACAGACTGAGGCAAACGATAATCACAACACACCGCCATATCGCCATTGGGCTGGATGGCAAAATAGAGATTGGGACTGTCACAAACACCGCCATTCCTGCGCCGCCACCCAATGGGTTGTCGGGTGATAAAACGGTAGATGTCATCCAGATATTCATCCGAATCATAGACGTTATAACCGGAATTACGCAGGTGTTTGACTTCTTCCAGCACCTCGGCAACCCGGGCGTACTGGTCCGGTGTAAAACACAACTCGATATCAAAAGTACTAAAGCTGCGTGGCTCGGATGTTGGTGTCTGGTGCGCAGGGACCAGTGACACCCACCAGCCGATGGCGGTGGCGAATTTAATCACACCGGTGATCTGATCGATATTCTTTGGCGCGAGTACCGTACCAAATACACAAAACGAATTGATGGGAAAAATATTATTCACCAGACTGATGGTGTTAATGGCCCGCTCCCAAGATTTGTTGAAGCCGCCATTAATCTCATCCTGCAAGTCAGGGACGATACTGTCCAGCGAGATGGAAATATCATGCGAGCCGATCTTCACCATCTCTTCCAGCTGTTTGCGCGAAGCCAGTCCGTTGGTTTGCAGGCGCGGATGAATGCCGTTATCCATCATGGCTTTGGCAATGGTGACGATATCGCGTCTGACAAAGGGCTCACCGCCGGTCAACAACACCACTGACGTCCCGATTGCTGCAAGATTCTCCGCAATCTGCATCGCCTGTTCCGTCGTGCATTCCTGCTGGTCCGCATTGGCATAAATGACATTGCACTGTTCACAGGTCAGATTACATCTGGCCGTAACATAGAACTGCACATAGGCAGGATAGTCCTTGGTTAAAGCCGACAAAGCCAGCTTGCTGACGCCACCTTCAAAAAAACCCATTGTTTATATCCTACTTGCGTACGATGATGGCAATATTCCAGCACCACCATCCCAGAAAAGGAACAACTTTCAGAATCATTTTATCCAGCCACATTAACTTTGAAACCATCGGCCGTAGTTCCCGCTCACGGGTAATAATCAGTTTCCAGTATCTGTCCGCAGAGGGATGAATGCGATCAACAAGCCAGAACCGCACAAACACAAGCAAAGAGGCCAGCCAGAAAAATTTATAGTTCAGACCGGAAAATCTTTCTCTGAACAGTTTCATATCGGCGCGGCGGATGGGATGCTCATCGGGAGTACGCACATCCATCGCCATACGTCGATAGACATTGATCGCCGGGTTATGCGCCACCGGATCCCAGAAGGCGGCTGTACCGCCGGGTTTTAAAACGGCTTTTACTGCATCCAGACAACGGGCAATATCCACATGGTGTAACAGGTTGGCGGCATAGACCACATCAAATGACTCGTTGCCGAATTGGGATAAATCATCCGCTGATGCGACAGCGGTTTTGACGCTGACACCATGCAGGGCGGCGACCTTTTTTACCACCTCCAGCATACCGGATGAGAGATCCGTGGCGGTGACATCGGCGCCCTGCTTGGCCATGAAAACGGCCCCTTCACCGGCCCCGCTGCCCAACTCGAGCACCTTTTTGCCTTTCAGATCACCCAATTGCTCTATTATCCAGGCGCCTTCCGGTGAGGTGGAACCGGTAAAGGACTCGTCGACCTTGACCTCTTGCGGGTCAATGGTACCGGCCCATTCGTCATGAAAGTCCTCTTCCCGTTTCAGAATCTCGCTTTTATCACTCATTACACACCACGATTAATTTCCAACAACACTGATTGACCGGACACTGTCCGTCATGCGGTTTTTTGTTTTAACCAAACCAGATTCCCCGGCACACTGGTGACTATCAATCCCAGCCCATACAACATGGAAATAATGATCGCCACTTCTTCCGACATGCCGACATGGGAAAAAACATATATGGATGTTAGCTCACGAACCCCCCAACCACCAACAGAGACAGGAAAATTCATCGCAATAAACAAAATCGGAGCGAGCGCGATATAAACATGCAAGGACAGCCCCAGTCCGAATGCATTACCGATCACTGCAACCGCAAACACATAGGGGAAAAATGACAGACACAGCAACCAAATAAATTTGTGCAACGTCGCCGGTTGCAGGATCAGTCGAGCCATGTGGCCAAACAGCATGACATAACGGCAAATCCGATAGAGTATCGAAAGGGAAAAAAGCCGACAAAGATTTTTCCTTATTAATACTGGCAATAATGTCGCGAAAAAAGCCAGCCCAAACAACACAGTCACAAACACAGTCGTTGAATGCCCCAGTCGCTGATAAAACACCAGTGGCAGGAAGATGGTCACCATCAGCAGCATCCAGCTCAGACCCAGCACACGATCCGCAAGAATGGCATATACTGACCGAAGCACACCACAGCGCTCCGCAAGCATAAAGCCACGCACCACATCACCACCGCTGCCGGTCGGCAGGATTTGATTAAACCAGAGTGCAACAAAACTGGTCTTGATCGCCTCTGCCGCGGTCAGCCTGCGCCCCAGACGATTAATGGTAAAATGGAAACGCCAGCCATTGGCGACATGGCCAAATAACAACAGACCGGCCGCCGGCAACAAATCCATCACTGCCACCTTACGCAACTGGGCCAACAACTCTTCCATGTTAATCATATAAAAGACAGCGGCAAAACAGCCGAGACTGACCGCGACTTTCAGCGCCTGTTTGATGCCATCAGCCATGGGCGATGTGCTCACTATCGCTCGTCACTCTCACCGGCATAGATGTTGTCAATAATATAGAGAGGACGCTGTTTGGTTTGTTCAAACACACGCCCCAGGTACTCACCCACTACACCGAGCATCAACAGTTGCACGCCACCGAGGATAGAAATGGCAGTCAGAATGACGGTAATCCCCGGTACGACATCGTCAGTAAACAGTTTGAGAAAAATCATATACGCCAGACCGACAAAACCACCCAGCGCAACAACGACACCCACATAACTCGCCACCCGCAGCGGTTTGCGGGAAAAGGAAAACATGCCATCAAAGGCGAGGCGTAACATTTTACGCAGTGTATATTTGGTATCACCGGCAAACCGGGCATCGCGGTCATACAAAAAGGGAGCGCTCTTGAAACCGAGCCAGGGCACCATGCCACGAATAAACCGATGCGTCTCTTTCATTTCCCGCAAGGCATCAACCACTTTCCGGTCAATCAACCTGAAATCACCGGTATCGCGTGGTATTTCCAACTGGCACATGCGATTTAACAAGCGATAGTACGCATTGGCTGTAACTTTCTTGAAAAGTGTCTCACCCTGTCTTTGGCGGCGCTTGCCATAAACAATGTTCAGGGATTCTTTTTGCAGCTTGGCCAGCATCTCACTGACCAACTCCGGCGGGTCCTGCATGTCGCCATCAATAATACAAATGTAGTCCGCGTCGCAAAAATCCAGCCCGGCGGTCAGGGCATACTGATGGCCGAAATTTCGACTCAGGTCGATCACCCGCACATAATCATATCGCCGGGTGAACTCGATCAGTTGTTCACGGCTGCGATCAGCGGAGCCATCGTTGATAAACAGGATATGTACATCCAGTTCGGTGAGTTTGTTCCGGACGTTTTCCAGCCGTGACATCAATTCCGGCAGGCACTTTTCTTCGTTATAAACGGGGATAACGTACTCGAGTTTATTCATATTCGGGCTGGACTCTGTGCGGCTGAACCGGCACTGCGGTTCGGTAAATTTTACAAAAGGGGTGTTTGGTTATTGTTGTTCCCGGGGCCGGGTTCCTGTGCAGAAATACCCAATCCGACTCGTCTGCTGCCGGGCTGTTCAGCCGCCACCCACGGCATGAACGATTTCAATTCGATCACCGGCTTGCAAGGTGTGCTGCCCATAGGTACTGCGCGGCACAATTTCCAGATTAACCTCCATGGCCACCCGCCGCCCCGTCAGTCCCATGTCGCTGACCAGTTGCGCCGCCGTGTAACCCTCGGTTACCGACTGTTTTTCACCATTAACTATGATTTCCATGGGCGTAGATTACGGAGGCTCCCCTCGACAGTCAATTGCCATCTTGGCAGAATGCACCATTAATGTGCCGGGTTTTTATTGAAGGAAGAATGGGAGGAATCATGTCGGCCGCAAACAATCTCAGCATCGATGTCGCAACCGCAAAAACCCTGGACGGATTGTTCAGAGAACGTGTCCGACTCAGCCCGGATATGGCGGCCTACCGCTATTACGACCGGCAGGAAAAAAAATGGCTCGACCTGAGCTGGCGGGACATGTCCGCCCTGGCAGCCCGCTGGCAGTCCGCCCTGGCAAGTGTGGGCGTGGAGGAAGGAGACCGCGTCGCCCTGATACTGAAAAACAGCCCGGACTGGGTTGCGGTGGACATTGCCACCCTCAGCCTGGGTATGGCAGACGTTCCTCTCTATACCGATGACCGCCCCGACAACATTGCCTACATCCTGCAGGATTCCGGCGCCAAGGTGCTGGTCCTGCAAGACACCGCGCAGTGGAAATCCCTGGCCCCGCTCAAATCGGAACTGACCGGCATCAAGCGCTTCGTCATTCTCGACTGGAATGGCGAAGATGAATTGCCCTATGCAGACGACCGCGTTGTAGCGGCGTGCAAGTGGCTGCCCAAAGAGGCAGGGCCCCTGCAGGATCGGGACGGCGATCCTCACAAACTGGCCAGTATTGTTTATACCTCAGGCACCACCGGCCGTTCCAAGGGTGTGATGCTCAGCCACCACAATATGCTCAGCATTGCCGCCGGCGCCTATCAATGCCTGAAGATCTATGACAACCACCTGTTTCTCTCCTTCCTGCCCCTCTCCCATACCTTTGAGCGATCTTGCGGCTACTATGCGCCGATGATGAATGGCTCCACAGTCGCCTACGCCCGCTCGGTCCAGACGTTGGCGGATGATATCCAGCACCTGAAACCGACCGTGCTGATCGCCGTTCCGCGCATCTTTGAACGCATTTATGACCGCCTCAATGATCAATTGAGCAAAAGCTCGCCCATCAAACGCAGCCTGTTCAATCTGGCGGTCAACGTGGGCTGGAAACGCTTCCAGATCCAGCAGGGCCGCGCCTGGTTCGGCCCGTCACAATTACTCTGGCCTGTACTCAACAAACTGGTGGCCGGCAAAATTCATGAGCGGCTGGGTGGACGCATGCAGCTGGCCGTCAGCGGTGGCGCCGCCCTGCCATTCCCCATCGCCAAACTCTTCCTTGGTTTGGGCGTGACGCTGATCCAGGGCTATGGCATGACGGAATGCGCCCCGGTGGTTTGCGCCAATACTACAGACTGCAATGATCCCCAAAGTGTGGGCATGACCCTGCCCGGGGTACAGGTTCGCCTTGGTGAAAATGATGAGCTGGAAGTCAGCTCACCCGGACGGATGATGGGTTACTGGAACAATGAAACCGCCACCCGGGATGTACTCACTAATGATGGCTGGTTGCGCACCGGCGACAAGGCACGCATCACCAAAGAAGGTTTCGTGCATATCACCGGTCGCATCAAGGATATTCTGGTCCTCTCCAACGGGGAAAAGATCCCGCCCGGCGATATGGAGCAAGCCATCATGCTCAATCCCTATATCGAGCAGGCCCTGGTCATAGGTGAGGCACGTCCCTACCTCAGTGCACTGGTGGTCATTAATCCGGAAAAATGGCATGAACTGGCTCAGGCCCATGGCATCGACCCGCAGGCGCAAAACCCGCTGGACAATGACGCACTGAAGAAATCATTGCAAAAGAAGGTGAGTGACTGCCTGAAAGATTTCCCCGGCTACGCCAAGATCCGCCGCGTTACCCCCGTACTGGAACCCTGGACAGTGGAAAACGGTCTGCTCACCCCGACCCTGAAAATAAAACGCGCCCTGGTCATCAACCAGTACCAAAACGCCATTGAGAGCATGTATAGTTAGCAGCAACTTGCGGCCCAGGGAACGGAACGCTGACACATTCGGTCGAGAAGACCAGGGACGGTTGAAGTGACGCTCTTTCTGTCACTGCAAAATGCGGGTGTAGTTCAATGGGTGAGGAGCGACCGTTATGACTAAATGTCATAACGCAGCGCGACGAACGCGAGACAGGATGTCGAGCCGGGCGGCCCACCAGGGATGGGTTAGTGCGACAATCAGGCTGACACGACACAATGCGGGTGTAGTTCAATGGTAGAACTTCAGCTTCCCAAGCTGAATACGTGGGTTCGATTCCCATCACCCGCTCCATTTTTCCTGCATACCACCTTCACACTGAATGGACGACGGGTATGTTACACCACCTCATCAAAGGACTTTTCCTGACAGGTCTCTGGATCTTTGTCTCGCCGGCAAGCGCCGGAAATGTGGTGTATTCCCACGTTGAATACCGTGACGGCCATTACCTGCTGCAACTGGAAATGCAAGTCCGCGCCGATGCCGATGCGGTCTATGATGTGCTGGTGGATTTCAATTACATCTACACCCTCAACGACACCATCAAACAAAGCAAGTTGCTGGAAAGCAAAGACAAGGTGCACAAGGTCTATATTCAGACCGAAGGCTGCATCTGGATCTTCTGTCGCGCCGTGCGCCAAACGCAGAAAATCACCGAACAGCCGGATCGTCACCTCCTCTCCGAAACCATTCCCGAACAAAGTGATTTGAAATTTGGCCGTACCCTCTGGCATATTCGCGAACGGGACGACGAGAGCATCATCAGCTACAGGGCCGATTTTGTCCCCGATTTCTGGGTACCACCCCTGATTGGCCCCTGGCTGATGAAAAAACGCCTGCTGGAAGAAGGCAAAAAAACCATCTATGGCATAGAAAGGCGCGCAACCGACGAATGAAGCCCGAACAATTCGCCCAGACCCTGCTCGACTGGTATGACAGTCACGGCCGGCACGACTTGCCCTGGCAGCAACAGCGCACCCCGTACACTGTCTGGTTGTCAGAGATCATGCTGCAACAGACCCAGGTGACGACGGTGATCCCCTATTATCTCCGTTTCATCGACACCTTCCCCACCATCAGCGATCTGGCCCTGGCCCCGCTGGACACGGTATTACACCTGTGGACCGGCCTCGGCTACTACGCCCGCGCCCGCAACCTGCACAAGGCGGCGCAAATCATCCACACGGAACATGGCGGCGACTTCCCGCAGGATATCGAGACCGTGATGGCACTGCCCGGCGTGGGTCGCTCCACCGCCGGGGCCATCCTGGCCCAGTCACTGGAACAACGCCACCCCATCCTGGACGGCAACGTAAAGCGAGTACTCACTCGCCTGCATGCCATTGTCGGCCCGCCCGGCCAAAAGAAGGTGGAAAATCAACTGTGGGAGCTGGCGGAGCACTACACGCCACATACCCGGTTGGCCGACTACACCCAGGCGATCATGGATCTGGGCGCCACCCTGTGCAGCCGCCGACCGGACTGCCGCCGCTGCCCCTTTCGCCATGATTGCGCCGCCCTGCAGGAAGGCGACCCCACCGCCTACCCGACCCCGAAAGCACGCAAGGAACTACCGGTGCGCACCACACAAATGTTGCTGCTGGAAAACCCCGCCGGCTACATCCTGCTGCAACAGCGTCCCCCCACCGGGATCTGGGGCGGTTTGTGGAGCCTGCCCGAATGCCCGGCCGACACGGACATCAACCAATGGTGCCGCGACCAGCTCGGCCTGCAGATTGAAACAACCCGGCGCGGTGACAACCTGCGTCATACCTTCAGCCACTTCCACCTGGACATCCAGCCGGTCTACGCCACGCTTTCAAACGGCAAGCGCAATAACCACACGGAACACCTCATGGAAGCCGGTAACACAGTCTGGTATAACTGCGCCCAGCCTGACGCCCGCGGCCTGCCCACCCCCGTCAAACGCCTGCTGAAAGGACTCACCGAGCCACAAACATGAGGAAAACCCATGACCCGAATGGTCCACTGCGTAAAACTGCATAAAGAAGCGGAAGGGCTGGAACGCCCCACCTACCCCGGCGAACTGGGGCAACGCATCTTCGACAACGTCTCCAAACAGGCCTGGCAGCAATGGATGGGCCAACAGACCATCCTCATCAACGAACACCGCCTCACCCCCGTCAACCCGGAACACCGCGCCTTTCTGGAAAAGGAAATGGAGAATTTCTTCTTTGGTGAGGGCACGGCCATGCCGGAAGGCTACACACCGCCCGAGAAATAACCCGAATTCATCCAAGTGCTTGACTCAAAGGGGCTGACCCGGTTTAATACGCCGCTCAGCCCGCAACGGGCAGGCCCAAGCGGGCCGAAACCCACCCTGGCCAGGTAGCTCAGTTGGTAGAGCAGGGGATTGAAAATCCCCGTGTCGGCGGTTCGATTCCGTCCCTGGCCACCATTTTTTTATCCCTGATTTCATACTCCCTGTTACTGCTTTTGTGCTTTCGAAGGAATCGAACCCTGATCATATTGTCAGATGTCGCTATGGTTTCACTCCCTTACGGGAGCGAGTGACTTTTGAAACATCAAAAGTCACCAAAAATGTTTCCCCCACAGGCAAGACTGTTGTGACCATCGACTTCGGTCTGTTGCCCGGCAACGGTACTTCCCTGTACCGCTGCCGGTCAGCGCCACTTCCTGTGGCGCACTGATCGATTTCGAAGTCATTGTTCACAACATGCCTGTAAAGGGGAATGATCCCGCCCTCGAATATTATGTTTAAAGCAGGGTTTGTGATAACAAGAATCTTGCCGCAAGGATCGGCCCCATCATCGGCGAGTGGTTGAGATGCATTTCATCATCAAATAATCGCGGCAGGGATGCCGCGCATTGGCAGAGGGGCAGGACGCCCCTTCTGCCAATGA
>JAOUNS010000031.1 GCA_029880855.1 Gammaproteobacteria bacterium | reverse complement strand
AGGTAGCCAAAAACGGCCGCTTACAAACGGGCTTAAACAAAACCAGTTTGAAAACGGCCTCCTAGGAGATCCATTAATGTTGTTAACTATCCCGATGAGAGCCTCACATTCTCAACAGTTCTAAAGGAAAAGGAACGTGTAATGCGCAAAAACTATTTCTTTGCTAATTTAGGTCAAATTTTGATTGTTATTTCTGCTAGAGTGCATCCATAACAACAAACAATGTCATTATATACATTTCAATGTTCGATTGCAGTAACACGCTCTTCAATAAAATGTTCACATAACTTAGTTTGCAACACAAATACAAATCGACTCACGTGAAAAAGTAAACCATGATTATTGACAAGATGGCCGCATTTCTTTACTGCGCAATTGCTTTACACACCAATTTAGATCCCATCAAATGCCACTTCATGTACGATCTAAGTATATATGTACTATTTAAAAAAGACCAAAAGAAACCATAAAAACACTGCCTGTCATACCAACAAATAAATCAACTCACGTAATACGATGATATTTGATATAATTCGCATCTCTTCGCTAAATTTTAATGTCTTTCTCTGCTGATGAAATCTAGGTCACAATTGCCTGCCGGATTAAGCGTGGAGGACGTAATGGAGTAATATGTCAAATTCGAAAAGAAACATTTCACAACAAAAATGATTAACCTTCAATAAAACGTTGAATGTGTTAAATTAACATAATTATAAATGCATTTTGGTCATGTTAGATACCTTCCTCCACAGAAAAATGCAAACAAAACATTCATAAATTGTCGGATCTCAGCGGATCTCAGAGGAATGCAGCTCCCTTCATTTGCTCATTACTGCTAATTTGTTATTCACTTGTATTCTTGTTAAGATCTTCTTGGAATGAAATTAACATCAATAAATACCACCATATCACGCATTTCCATCCCTTTTATGCAACTATGTGTGACAGTTGTCTCTTATAAGGTAAATTAACATAAACACCGCTGCAAGCCTCGGCACTATTAAGCGTATGAGGAAAACGGTGAAAAAGCAGTAAAAATGACGTAATATTGCATAACTTTAAGTAGTTCCTCGATCAGTCTTTCTGAAAACGCACTATATAACTATAGCAGGAAGCTAACGCTTCCTGCTAAAAATCGATTAAACGATGGCGGTGGTAGTCAGATTGCCAGGATTCAGCGTTGGGGATGTAGACCGAGACATTATGGAGAGGAGCGTGGCAGTCGGCGGGAAAGATGTCTCCACAGTTTTCTTTCTTTATCTTTAGGTTAAAAATTTAACATAGTTACATAATGGCCAATACACTTATATTCATAGCACAAAAATTAAAGGTCTTAGATTTTATAAGAACAAATAAAGTAGATATACTTTGTAATATACAAGAAACCCACGATGACTTAAGCTTATCAAATTGAAAATAATTTAGCTAATCTTTTTTGTAGTTTGAGTGTTTCGTCACAATGTGCTGGCATTTGTGTAATTTTAAGTCATAAAGAGACACTAGGGCCATTCTTATGAGGACCCCCGAGGACCCAGAGGCTTTGTGACAGACTAAAGAGGCTTGAGCTTATGACCCAGCAAACACTCAAACAAATTTCTTACATGAAAAGCGGGTAGGGTGCTTTACACATTACCACACATTTCTATACATGTAATTTGATGCTAAATTAATTATCAAAATGAAAATAAATAACAGATTATACTACTATGCCAGTTGTTTACAAGCTTCACAGATTATGAGCGACGGATATAGACGATTACGTGGCAGAAAGAAGCATGTCGGTCAGCGCAAGAGACGCTACCGCTCCGTTCATCTCAACAAGTACGATGTGGAAGCGGCCGAGATCCAGCGGATCGTCAAGGTGGACAGGATAGAAGACGTGCTACGGTCGGGAAAGGCAGTTGAGCTCTTTCGGGTATCGACTGACTTCACCTTTCAGGTACGTAACAGGACGTAAGTTTCATACTTCGGCAAACATAGTATTTGTGCAAGAGTGCACTGGCTTCCTGTCATTATGAATAATGACTTTTTGTACGAGGTGTTTTCTGAGTTTGGAAATGTTAAAATGGTAGAATATTAGAAACAAGGTGACTTTGAAACAGTGTCAAGAGAGTGTTTTTTGGAAGCTTCATTCGCTATCAAGGTAGTAATTCCACATTTTTTGGCAATTTGCGGATGGTGTGAAGGCACTTGTGACCATGTCTGGCCGTCCCCCACTCTGTTTTAGGTGTGCAGAGGTCGGGCATGTTCGCCAGTATCGTCGTCCGCAAGGCAGGCCATTCTGGGACCGGCAACACAGGGACCGCAGGAGGATGGCGTGTCGGTCGTTGCTGCCCCTGGGGAACCCGGTGTTTCGTCAGCGGCAGCGGATGATGTTCGGGTAGAGGCCACCCCGGTTTAGCCGAGGGAAGTATAGGAAGAGCAGACAACGCAGTCGGGTGATCAGATGGAAGCAGAATGGAAAGATGGAAAGAATAACGTGGCAAGAGGAGAAGCAGGAGTAGGTCTGCTATTACGGAAGTACGCCCGATGTACGCACACCGGCGATTTAGGCGAAGGATTCCGTTAAATGTTCCTTCTATACCTACATGGTAATCTGGTGACTAATAACTTTGATTTCACTACAGTCACGAATAAATCTTTCGCCATATTATATCAGCTTTCAGCGCAGATGTCAAGATGCCGGTCATTTATAAGATCCATGGAATGCGCTCGACAGATGTGGACGATTACGTGGCCGCCAGGAGCCTTACCATCAACGCAAGAGACGTCTCCGTAGCAGAGGCCATTCGACTGCTACGGAAATATGACGTGGAGGCGGCAGAGATACAGCGAGTGGTGAAGGTCGACCGGTTCCGGGTCGAGGTCGTTCTACGGGCCGGGGAGGCAGTTGAGCGCTTCCGGGCCTCAACTGACCTCCCCTTCCAGGTACGTGGAAAGACGTATTCGGTATCCTATTTTGGAAAACAAAATGTTTGCCTAAGGGTTCATTGGCTTCCGGTCATAATGAACAATGACATTTTGCACGAGGTCTTTGGCTCCTTCGGTAAGGTTACAAAGGTGGATTTTGAGAAGCAGGGGGACTACGAGAATGGTGTGCGACGTGTATACATGGAGGTGTCGGTAGCCGAGAGGCTCGAGCTGCCACACCTTTTACAGTTTGCTGATGGTTTGAAGGCCCTGGTGACCATGTCCGGTCGCGCCCCACTGTGTTTGCGGTGTGGCGAGGTCGGGCATGTTCGCCAGGCCTGTCCGCCTTTAAATTCTATCCCAGAGGCAGCGAGGGTGGCGGAGGTGCGGGCCCAGAGAGCGGCTGATGTCCCGGTGGCGGCTCCTCGGCGTGTGGAGGTGGCCCCCGTGGAGACGGCCCCTGTGGTGGCGGCCCTTGCGGCGACGGCGGCTGCGGTGGCGGCCCCTGCGGCTGGCGACGGCCCCGGCGGAGACGGCCCCTGCGGTGACGGCCCCGACGGCGGCGGCCCCTGCGGCCGCGGCCCCTGCGGAGACGGCCCCGGCGGCGGCGGCCCCTGCGGAGACGGCCCCTGTGGAGACGGCCCCTGGGACGGCGACGCCAGCTGCTGAGAAGGAGGAGGCGGAGAGAGACGCTGAGTCGGACACTTCTGAGAGTGACATGGAGTGGGTTGAGGTGAGGGGACGACGGAGGTCCCGCAGTCGGTCTAGTGAAGGGAGGGGGGGCTGCGTTATGAGGGCCTGTGGCTCGGGGGAGGAGATTACTCCTCTCCCGAGAAACAGGTACCGTTCTGAGGGGTCGTCTGAGGCGGAGCCGGAAATCACATTTTCCGGCCTGTTTTCGGCGGACTCCGTCATGGACGACCTCTTGGCGGCGCAGAGCCCCCATTCATAAGTTTGTTTAATTTTCTATCTGTCTAATATTTCTTTCCTTTTTCCATAAACAATTCTATATTTTTCTAGTTTAATACCCAAAACAAAAAACATGTTTATCTTTTTAACACAACTAAACTTGATTCTCATGTATACACACATTTTTTCTACAAGTAAACCTTTTGTTTGGCC